>SVNP01000012.1 GCA_015066805.1 Ruminococcus sp.
ATCTATGTATGCTTGCTCTGTTTTCAAATAATCATCCTGAGATAGTATTGTATCGCCAAACGTCTTTCCAATATCGCTGAAGCTTGTCCATTCGTCTGCCATATAAACACCATTGATACGATTGGTTAGATTATACTTTGTAATTCTGTATTCCGTCACGCATTTCACCTCTTTCGTTATTTTTAGATACATTCAAGTTTGCCGGTTAGTTTGCTTTCGATTGTAAATCCTTAGTATGGACGGATATGCGGACATAATCGTCGGCCTTTTCCCTGCTTAAAAGAACAACCGCCTCAACGTGCCACGACACGTCCGAAATGATGTCAAATGGCGGTATTTCGTTGAAATCCGTGCTTGGAAAGCAATCGAATGTGGGTTTCTGTGCGTGGGAAGAAGTCTGTTTGCCATTTCAGAGTTCTAATTTGAAAAATATTGAATTTGGTTTTTTTGATTCAATTTCGAATGATGTGATCCATACTCATTAAACCGCACTTTGAGTAATTCATTATATCGCCGACACAGGATAATACCACACCTCACGATTGTATGGTATCATTTCATCCGTCATGCAAAGACTGATTCCCAGCTGGATTTCCAATTTCAGCTTTTCCAAAACACTGAAGTTCTTATGCTCTTGCAGTCCTCGCCGTTCAGCATCTTCTCATCCACAATCCGCTTCATTTCAAGCAGAATGGACGGCACACGCTGAAATTCATCGATCAGCAGCGGTGCATCGTAGATTTCAAAAAAGAGTGCAGCGTCATTTTCAGCCAGACGTCTGGCATTCTGGTCATCAAGCGTCACGTATTTTCATTCCGGCTCCATCAGATGATGAAGCATTGTAAATTTGCCAACCTTTCTCTGTCCATAGGCCATGATGACAGGGTATATTTTCAAGTTTTTTATAATTTCTTCTTCGAGAAAGCGTTTGATATACATAGCACACCTCCGAGAAATTTTAAGTCTGATTGTATTATACTCGTTTTTTGAAAAAGTCAAGCAGGAATCCTATTTGACAACTGAAAGCCAATTTTTCATGATATGCTTTGTTGTTTCTCGCTAACAGCTAAAATGAAATCTGCCATGGTCATGGCCGAATTCACCAAAAGTCGAGCATGGTGTTCTTCGATGTTGATTCGCCTTGCTCCCACTCCATGCGAGTCACTTCCTATATTTCTCATTTCAGCGATAGAAGTTAATATTTTTTCAAGACCAGAAAGCAAGGTATTAATGCGTTTATCAATTTCTTTATTTTGATGCATATTATGCAGCTGTTTCACTTGACTATAAAGCTTTTTAATATCACCACTTTCTGATGGTGTTTCCCCCTTCTTTTCAATAACATAGCAAAAGACTTCTTCAAGTAGCGTTCTTGATTGTGTAATCGCACTATCATAGTTTCTATCTGCGACATTTTTCATCGCACGGTTTGAAAGATCGATAATATATTCTCTGGTTATTCTCTCAACTGCTGGGACTTCAACTGATATATTTGTGCCGATTTCCCTAATCAGAAATTTCTTTCCAATAAGCACAAGTTCATTACCACCGAAATACAGAATGCTATTTATGTGCTCTATTACTGTTTTCACGATCTGAGTATGTGCGTACTCAATATGTGCGGGGCTACGTCCCTTTAAAGTGTTCATAAACTGCTCTTTTGAAAAAAGAAACGAAAGCAAATCAGATATCCGGTTATTTTGAATACAATAATCCATTAACTCATCAAAATACACCCATCTGCTTTGGGCACTGCCATTTCGCAAATATGAAGCGGGTAGACCACATCGTTTTGAAATTTCACACAGTGTTGGACCACTTAAATATGGCATTTCAATCTTTATCCCACTATCTTTGCCGTCAATTTCCAGTGTCCCAAATTGCTTATCACCATCAAGAATGGAAATAATCTCTTTGTCACGCAGTAACTCGAATTTATTGGTCTGCTGTTTCATATCCGTCACCTCTCTTTTTTAACAAATCGTTTTCCAACAATAGGGGTATCATAATTTGAGCTTTTTAATATCAAATAATGTGTTTTCTATGTAGTGTTTGTACACTATCTTTGCAGGCAACAAGCGTACTTGAATATCCTGCAACCCCAAATTTTTCAACATCGCAAGCGATACGGTACCTTTTTTAATTATCTCCATAGAAGCAGTCGGCATAAGGAAACAGTTCCGCACGGTGCTGATTTGATGTGCTTCTACAAAAGGCTGATATGCTAACTGGTACAGATACTGCTTGGTAATGGATTCGATACCTGGCTGACCACGCAGCTTTTTGTTATGCTCCAACTGGATGTTATAGTATTTGGCATCAAATATGATAAACTGATAGTCCCCATTGGCATTAACAATGGAAATGAGGTCTGGGATGAGCGTAGCCTCGGCCTGCTTCACAAACGGTTCACCATTCGGTGCAGTTCCTGCCCACTGTGGTTTATCAATTAAATCAATGAGTTTTTTATGCCGCATATCACAGTATTGCTCGGCTAACGATACGGGCAGTCGTAGTCCGCCGATTGGCTTCTGCAACTGGTTGTCCATTACTTCCGCACAGACCTTTTCCCATACCAGATTGAAGCTGTTCGTTCCGAACATACTGAAGCAGTCCAGATCGTCCAGCGTGCTGCTGTTGGCTATGTAGGCATACAGCGTTTTCAGCAGAAGCTGTTTGCGGGTACTAAACTGGACATTGAGTTCTTTGACAATACGTTCCAGAACATACTCCTTGTCGCCAAAGTCCTCGATATGTTCGTCAGAAATATCGGCACCCATAATATCGAACAGATCCAACAGATCGGCATCTCTCAATTCCTCCGTGCAACGAGTAAGGATACACTCATGTAGGCGCTTGAAGAAATCAAAATCGTCATTCACACGCTTCATGGTCAGCAATTCTGGGTAATATGGCCGATTGTTGCTTAAGAGAGTGAAAGTTTCGTTGATGGTCTTATCCCAAAGAATGTCACCGGACCCGTTGGATTCGATGATGTCCTGTGTGTTGGTATAGGCACCATACTCGAAATAATCTTGGAGGAGGAACAGCATAACTGCCAGCATATTGAATGCACTACTGTCACTCGTATCGTTGTACATACGAATGATCTGTTCCTTGGAATTGTACTTTTCCAGAACTTTCAGTACTTGTTTCAGTTCTGCTTTGGGGGTCGTGGCATCAAGCAGATATTTCGGATAGCATTTCAGCACACGCCCCTCAATTGTAATAACACCCACAAAAGTGAACACATACAGATATTCGTTTTCGCCGACCTCAACATCAGCGATTTCGATGTCCTCATCCAACAGGTCGGTGAGATCCTTCTGTGTGTCATTTGCTTTTACAGCCTTCAGAACACCATATTCTTTTAGACGCTTCAAAATGCGGACAGTCTTTTCCTCGGAACAATGAAACTCTTTAACCAGGTCTTCCTGGGTATAACGCTTTTGTTCTCGTAAAAATACCGAAATCATTCTCCATCATCCTCTGGAACATTATCAATAAACTGACTGCTGATTCTTTCGCAGAAAATGTAAACACCCTTGGTGTCAAATTCTCTGCAAATCTTAGAATACTGGTTCTTTGCCTTCTCATCGCAGCCGCCGAACAGCGTAATACGCTTCTGTTTTGCGGCATCGTCGAACAGGTACATAATAACCTTGTTCTTAAAGATTCGAGTGAAGACAGCCGAATCAAACATTTCGCCTTCCGGCAAATTCTTCTTAGAAATGAAGTACGGGCCCATCAGCTTATCCTCGTTCACCTTATAAGTACCTATTGATTGTTTTACATCTATCTTCCTCGCACACCTCATTGTTGCTTAAAACGAACCCATTTTCATAAGTCCCCATCATGCGTGGAACAACATGTTCTCTATTAAATTGAGATTCATCTTTTTCTTTTTTACAATAAATGCATATATGTTTTCTCATACTCACTCCATCGTCAATTAAGAACAAATTAAATCCTAGTAACGCAGTAGTTCTCTTTTTTATCAAATCAATTTTCCCGACATCCAAACCCCACACTCTCACACGCCCGTTATCCAATCCCCACACAAATATGCGTGTGCGTGTATTTGTTGTCATCGTTCATTTTCTCGTGATTTCTTCTCACGCACACCCAAAATGCCTGTACCAAGGAAGAAATCAAGAGGTTGAATTTTGAAAAAGTGCGTAAAACTGGGCTTTTACGCCTTATCCCTCGACATCAATACCACACACTCAACGTGCCCTGTCCGAGGGAAAAGATCCACAGGGCGGAAAGCTTCCACACGGTAGCCGTGCTGTGAGAGATACTTTGCATCTCTTGCAGCAGTCGCCGGATTGCATGACACCATCACAATGGTATCGGGAGCCATGGCAATACAGGCATCCAGTGTCGGCTCATCACAGCCCTTGCGCGGCGGGTCAAGGGTAATAATATGGGGTCTTAGGTTCTCTCCGGCAAGCTGTTTCGCGATCTCACCTGCATCACCGGCAAAAAAGCGGGCATTTTCCGCCCCGATGGCCCTAGCATTTTCCTTGGCATTCTCCACAGCCTGCGGCACTACCTCCACTCCAATGAGCTTGTCCACCGCATCTGCCATGGTCAGACCGATGACACCGGTACCGCAATACAGATCCAGCAGCAAATGATGCTTCTGCGGCTGTGCCAAACGACGTACCTCTGCAAATAAACGCTGTGCCTGCGGTGTATTCACCTGATAAAAGCTATGGGGATTCAACTGCACGGGGATCCCGCAGAACACATCCTCAATATAGGGTTTCCCACACAGGCAGATGGTTTCGCTGCCAAGGATCACATTGGTTTTCCGGGGATTCACGTTCATCATCACCGATGTGATATGAGGAAATTCCTCCGCCAGCAGTACAGCAATGGATTCCAGCTCCTTGCGGACAGGCTTTGCCACTACAAAGCAGACCATCATCTCGTGGGAATGATGTCCCTGCCGCAGATACAAATGCCGCAGGATCCCTTTGCCGCTTGTCTCATCATAAGGAGCGATATGTGCCAGCAAGGCGGCACAGCGATCAATCACCGGCTGAAAAGACGGCGGCTGTAATAAGCAGCCGTGCTGATACACCAGTCGATGGGAACGAGGCGCATAAAATCCGAAGGCAATACCGCTTCCTTCAGGGGATTTTCCGCAGGGAAGCTGTGCCTTATTGCGGTAACCGTTGGTCTGCTCTGCTCCCAGAATGGGCAGCACCTGCGGATGCAGACCACCGATGCGTGCAAAAGCATCGGTTACAAACTGCTGCTTGATCCTGCACTCGGCGGCATAGGTAATATGGCGGAACAAGCATCCGCCGCATTGCCGGTACACCGGACAATCCGGCTCTGTGCGGTCCGGAGAAGGGGTGTGCACAGTCACGGGAATGCCATAAGCAAAGTGCTTGCACACCTTCACGATTTTCACATCCAGAACATCCCCCACGGCAGTACGGGGCACAAACACAGCCATGCCCTCATATCTGCCCACACCATTGCCTTCGGCAGTCATGCCGTCAATAGTCAGGGAGACGATTCTGTTTTTTTCCAAAGGCTGCTGCATGCTTACTCCTGACGGGAAGGCATTGCAGCACCGCAATCGGAGCAATAAGCACCTGCATTGCGATGATATTTGCCGCATTTTTCGCAGGTAACGCCGCCTCCCCGATGCAAAGTACGGCACAGAGCAGTATAAGCATTCCGCAGCTCACGGATCTCATCCATCAGCTTTGCCATTTCCTCGGAACGGTCATTTTCACCCTCGGCGGTAAGAAAATGTGCCTTTCCCAGCTCCAGATATTTCTCATTGAGCCGATTCCGCAGCCGCAGCCGCTCCACCTGACCCTTAGAGGTTTCCAGAGCCTCACCTGTTTTTTGTGCAGCCTGATCCACAACACCGCACAGCTCTTCCAAAGCTTGATCCAATACAGACATGATAATTCCTCACTTTCTCAAAATCAAAGGGATTCGGTAACAGGATATGCAGCAGCGGCATATCCTGTGCAAAAGAGAACAGGGCACCGCCCGAACGTCACAGCATCGGGAGCGCCCTGTACGATTTACTGCTCGTATTTCCAAGGGGAACCCTTACGGTTCGTCTTGTTATCGGAGGTAGTAGTCTTGGTCATCATGACCATGAACAGTGCAGCATTGTACACCGTCATCACACCGCAGATCAGCGCCACGATCCAGAACTCTGCACCCAATGCGATGAGAACGATATATGCAGCCAGAGAGGCCACCGTCAGAATCGCATGGATCAGCGTAACAAGCTGCCAGTTTTTATAGGCCTGCTCGTGCTTTTTCAGATGCTGACCCACATAGGTCATGGTCAGCTTGGCAAAAAAGCTCTGTTCATCTCTGATTTTTGCAGCGGTCTTTTTGCTTTTGCTGCCCAGAAAAATTCCGTAGATCAGGTCACGGAGAATGGCGTAATTGATGAGGAAAAAGATCATCACCAGAATAGCCAGCAGTACGGAACGGGTGTCGATAGTCATAACGAAAACCTCCTAAAATTTAAACGTAGTGTAATGTGATATGCCAATATGCCACAGTATTTCTCATACTGTGAAAAACGATCATCGGCGCAGCAGCTTTTTGGCCGTATCCATCAGGGAACGGAAGTTGACCGCAGCCAGCAGCAGGAACGCTCCCGCCTGGAAGGGAATGAGCCATGCAGGCTCGTTGACGGCCACCGCACACATGGCAAACAGCAGGCCAAGATTCACGGCAAACCGCAGATGAGATACCGCAAAGGGAATATACCGTCTGGCATCAAACAAGCGGATGACGTAGCAGACAAAATAGCTGATAAAGGTAGCCGCAATGGCACCATGCACCCCGTATTTGGGAATCAGCAGCGCATTGAACAGCAGATTCAGTGCCGCCGCCACCAGACTGGTGTAAAAGCTGTTGGCGGTATGCTTGGAAACCGTGTAAATGCTGGACAAAAACTGGTTCAGACACATCAGCAGCACCGCAACGATGAGCATAGGGGTAAACAGATATGCCGTTCCGTAGGATGCATCCAGGTCGGTGTTGTTGATAAGCGAGGAAAAGGGCTTGACCAACGCAATGAGGAAGCCCGCCGCCAGCACCAGCAATGACTGATAGGCATTGTACACCTGCGAATAAAACTTGGCTCGTCCCTCGGAATCATTTTCCGCAATGGCACTCATATTCCACGCCTGATAAAATATGGTGGAGACCATGGAGATCAGGTTGGGCACCTTGGCAGCCGCACCGTACACGCCGGCGGCGGCGGCATCCACCATATGGCGGATAAAGATACGATCGGAGAAGCCGGTAACGATCCACAGCAGCGCCGTAGGGATCAGCGGCAGAGAAAAACGGGTCATGACCTGCAGCAGCTCCCGGTCCACAAAACGGAACGAGAAATATCTGCTGTGTCCTGCAATGAGCCAGACCAACGTGCCGGAGCAGAGATCAGACAGCATGACCGCCAGCATAAAGCCGGTCACGCCCCACTGCAGATGCCCCACAAACAGCAGGTTGAACAAAAACAACATCAGCGTACAGAAAATGCCGTCGGCGGCATACAGCCGCACCAGACCTCTGGCACGGGCAAACTGAGTGGAAAGCTGACGAAATGCCGAGATACAGATATATCCCACCAGCAGCGGCACATGGTCCCGTACATCGGGGTAAAGCAGCAGCAAGGGGGAAAGCAGTAAAAACGCCAGGATGCCGAACAGCTCCACGGCGATGGCATTGGAAAACACCGACCGTTTCTCGTAATTGCGATCCAGTCCGTACCGGATCACGGCATCCGTAATGGAAAATGTTACCACCGGTATCAGGAAATTGGCGGTGATCTCAAGAGCCTCCTTGGTGTAGTACATGGAGGAATCCATATTCCCCGTGTACAGGTAATTCAGGAAAAAGGATAGGATCTTGGAACCAAAGCTGCCAATGGCAAATACGATGGTATTGACCGCAAGGGTCCTGTATTTATTCATGAATCAAAATTCCTTCGGAGCAAAATCAAGTGCAATCCCATATATTATACCAGTTTTTTTCGATTTCGTCAACCACCGCACCAAAAATTTTGTCCAATGGTTCCAAAGGTGGAAAAATTCGGTGGGTCGTTGACTTTTCAGCGGTTTTATGCTATACTATGTGCAATGAAGGATTGCATATTTATGATTGGAGGTTTTTCTTATGCAAGATCCGAAATACCCTGTTGTTGACAGCGTAGATGCACTGCTGGAATGCTTTGCCCGCGTGCGGAAAGCCCAGCAGAAATTCGCAACCTATACCCAGGAGCAGGTAGATGCCATCTTCCGTGCCGCAGCCATGGCAGCCAATCAGGCCCGTATCCCTCTTGCCAAAATGGCAGTGGAGGAAACCGGCATGGGCATCGTGGAAGACAAGGTCATCAAGAATCACTATGCATCCGAGTATATCTATAACGCTTATAAAAACACCCCTACCTGCGGTGTCATCGAATCCGATCCCGCCTTTGGCATTCAGCGCATTGCAGAGCCCATCGGCGTCATCGCTGCGGTCATCCCCACCACCAACCCTACCTCCACCGCTATCTTCAAAACACTGATCACTCTGAAAACCCGTAACGGCATCATCATCAGCCCCCACCCCCGTGCAAAGGCCTCTACCATTGCCGCAGCAAAGCTGGTGTATGAAGCCGCTGTAAAGGCCGGCGCACCCGAAGGTCTCATGGGCTGGATCGACATTCCCTCTCTGGAGCTGACCAATACCGTCATGAAGGAAGCCGACCTGATCCTTGCCACCGGCGGCCCCGGCATGGTGAAATCCGCCTATTCCAGCGGCAAGCCTGCCCTGGGCGTAGGTGCCGGCAATACGCCTGCCATTATTGACGAAAGTGCGGATATCGTGCTTGCCGTTAATTCCGTGATCCACTCCAAAACCTTTGATAACGGCATGATCTGCGCCTCCGAGCAGTCTGTGCTGGTCATGGATGCCATCTACGACAAGGTAAAAGCCGAGTTTGCCGCAAGAGGCTGCTATTTCCTCAATGCGGAGGAAACGGAAAAGGTCAGAAAGACCATTCTCATCAACGGCTCTCTCAACGCAAAGATCGTGGGGCAGTCTGCCTGCCGCATCGCACAGCTTGCGGATGTGACCGTGCCTGCCTCCACCAAGATTCTCATCGGTGAGGTGGAAAGCGTTTCCCTCTCCGAAGAATTCGCCCATGAGAAGCTCTCGCCCGTGCTTGCCATGTACCGTGTCAAGAGCTTTGATGAGGCTCTGGATAAGGCAGAACGCCTTGTCATGGACGGCGGCTACGGACATACCGCCTCTATTTACCTGAATCCCGTAACCGCAAGAGAAAAACTGGATGTGTTCGCTGCCCGTATGAAGGCCTGCCGCATCGTGGTCAATACCCCTTCCTCCCACGGCGGTATCGGCGATCTGTACAACTTCCGTCTGGCACCCTCTCTGACCTTGGGCTGCGGTTCCTGGGGCGGCAATTCCGTCTCCGAAAACGTGGGTGTCAAGCATCTGCTGAACATTAAAACCGTTGCGGAAAGGAGAGAGAATATGCTGTGGTTCCGTGCCCCCGAAAAGGTCTACATGAAAAAAGGCTGCCTGCCTGTAGCTCTGGATGAGCTTGGCTCTGTGCTGGGCAAAAAGCGCGTGTTCATCGTAACCGACAGCTTCCTCTTCAACAACGGCTATACCAAGCCCGTAACCGACAAGCTGGATGCCATGGGCATCGTGCACACCACCTTCTTTGAGGTCGAGCCGGATCCCACTCTTGCCTCCGCAAGGGCAGGTGCAGCCGCCATGACAGTCTTCCAACCCGACTGCATCATCGCCATCGGCGGCGGCTCCGCCATGGATGCCGCAAAGATCATGTGGGTGCTGTATGAGCATCCCGATGCAGACTTTATGGACATGGCCATGCGCTTCATCGACATCCGCAAGCGTGTATACGGCTTCCCCAAAATGGGCGAAAAGGCTTACTTTATTGCAGTTCCCACCTCTGCCGGTACCGGCTCCGAGGTTACTCCCTTCGCAGTCATCACCGATGAAACCAGCGGTGTGAAGTATCCTCTGGCAGATTACGAGCTGATGCCCGATATGGCCATCGTGGATGCCGACCTGATGATGAATGCACCCAAGAGCCTGACTTCCGCATCGGGTATTGATGTGGTCACTCATGCACTGGAGGCCTATGCTTCTATGCTGGCAACGGATTATACCGACGGTCTGGCTCTGCGTTCCATGCAGATGGTGTTCGGCTATCTGCCCCGTGCCTACGATAACGGCCCCAACGATCCCGTCGCCCGTGAAAAAATGGCAAATGCCGCCACCATGGCAGGTATGGCCTTTGCAAATGCCTTTTTGGGTGTGTGCCATTCCATGGCGCATAAGCTGGGTGCCTTCCACCATCTGCCCCATGGCATTGCCAATGCGCTGATGCTGGAACAGGTGCTGCGCTTCAATGCCACTGAAACACCCGTGAAGATGGGTACCTTCTCCCAGTACGATCACCCCCATACACTGGCAAGATATGCCGAGGTTGCCGATGCATTGGGTCTGAAGGGCAATACCGATACCGAAAAGCTGGAAGCTCTCATTACCGCACTGGAGGAGCTGAAGGCCGCTGTAGGCATCAAGGAGAGTATTCAGGCATATGGCATCGATGAAGCAGACTTCCTTGCACGGCTCGACGATATGACTGAGCAGGCGTTTGATGACCAGTGCACAGGCGCCAACCCCCGCTATCCGCTGATGTCCGAAATCAAGCAGATGTACCTGAATGCTTACTACGGCAAGCATGACGCAGTATAAATTCAAAGGAGGCGTTTCTCATGGCAATGCAATATGATGCTGTACTGGCACAGCGCAGCCAGAAGACCATCTACCGTGACGGTGATACCGTTCTGAAGATTTTTGAGCCTTCCTATTCCAAGGCCAATGTGCTGAATGAAGCACTGAATCAGGCCAGAGTGGAAGAAACCGGTCTGCACATCCCCCGCTTGCTGGAGGTGCTGATGATCGACGGCAAATGGGCGATCCGCGCCGAATTCATTGAGGGCAGAACCCTGCAGCAGATGATGGAGGAACAGCCCCAAAACATGGAGGAGTATCTGGAGCAGTTTGTAGCTTTGCAGATGGAAGTGCATACCAAGGAATCCCCCCTGCTGAATAAGCTGAAAGATAAAATGAACCGCAAAATCAGCGAGAGTGCCTTTGATGCCACCACCCGCTACGAGCTGCATACCCGTCTGGAATCCATGCCCAAGCACAAAAAGGTGTGTCACGGCGATTTCAACCCCTCCAACATCATTGTTACCCCCGAAGGCGTTCCCTATATTCTGGACTGGTCTCACGCCACCCAGGGCAATGCTTCGGCGGATGTGGCAAGGACCTACCTGCTGTTCTGTCTGGCAGGCGCACAGGAAACCGCTGACCGCTACCTGAATCTGTTCTGCAAAAAAACCGATACCGCCAAGCAGTATATCCAGTCCTGGATGCCTATTGTGGCTGCTTCCCAGTCGGTCAAGGGCAATGCGGACGAGCGTGCCATGCTCAAGCGTTGGGTCAATGTGGTAGATTACGAATAACCCCCCCGGCAACAACCAATATGCCGTCCCGATGCGTCATCGGGACGGCATACCCATAACCCCAAAGAATCAACAGAGAAACAAGGAGCTGTCTTTTATGGCTGCAATTCTGGATTGGAATGTATATCTGCAAGCTGCTGCGGATGCCGTTGCAGAAGGCGTTGTGCTGCTGAAAAACCGAGATCAGGCACTTCCCTTGCCCAAAGAAGAACCTGTGGCAGTATTCGGCAGAATACAACTGCACTATTACAAAAGCGGTACCGGCTCCGGCGGTATGGTCAATGCCCCCGTGATAACCGGCATTTTGGATGGCCTGCGGGAACAGTGCATTGCCGTGGATGAAACCCTGCTGGAGATCTACCGGCAGTGGGATGCTGCCCACCCCTATGATCTGGGCACCGGCTGGGGTGCCGAGCCCTGGTCACAGCAGGAAATGCCCCTGACCGATGAAATCGCTGCGGCTAGTGCGGAAAATCACAGCCGGGCAGTGGTCGTCATCGGCCGTACTGCGGGTGAAGAACAGGATCACCGTATGGAGGCAGGCTCCTATCTGCTGGCCGATGAAGAGATCCGGATGCTGCAGATCGTCCGCAAGCACTTCAAAACCATGATCGTGCTGCTGAATGTGGGCGGCATCATTGATATGAAAGAGATCGAAGCTGTCGATCCGGATGCCATTGTGTACGTCTGGCAGGGCGGTATGACCGGCGGCAGCGGTACAGCCGCCGTCTTAAGCGGCGAGGTCAGTCCCTCCGGCAAGCTGCCGGATACCATTGCTTATGAGATCACCGATTATCCCTCGCACCCCTATTTCGGTGACAGAGAACGGAATTTCCACAGCGAGGATATCTACATCGGCTACCGTTATTTCGAAACCTTTGCCAAGGAAAAGGTGCGCTATCCCTTCGGCTTCGGCCTTTCCTACACCGAGTTTTCCATTTCTGCCGCAGCAGTTGCGGCGGAAGATGATGTTGTGACCATTACGGCAGCCGTAAAGAATATCGGTGCCTGCTGCGGCAAGGAAGTCGTGCAGCTATATGCGGAAGCCCCTCAGGGCAAGCTGGGCAAGCCCGCCAGAGTGCTGTGCGGCTTTGCCAAAACCCGCACATTGGCTCCCGGAGAAGAAGAACTGCTGACCATTGCCGTTAAGCTCCGTGAGCTGGCTTCCTATGATGACAGCGGTGCCACAGGCAACCCCTACTGCTATGTGCTGGAGGAGGGTGCTTACCACTTCTATCTGGGCAGCGATGTACGTTCTGCTGCCAAATGCTACACCCATCTGCTGGAGGAAACACAGGTGACCTCCCGCTGCGTGCAGTGTATGGCACCTGTACTGCCCTTTGAACGCATTCGCCCTGTGGCTGCGGAGGATGATGGCTATGTCATCTCCATGGAGCCTGTTCCGCTTTCCGAAGTGGATGAAACAGAGCGCAGCCGCACCCGCCTGCCCTATGAGATCCCCCATACGGGAGATATGGGCATTACCCTGCAGGATGTGAAAAACGGCACCGCCACACTGCGTGCATTTATCGCCCAGCTTTCCGATGAGGAGCTTTCTTCTCTGGTGCGGGGCGAAGGCATGGGCAGCCCCCGTGTGACAGCCGGTACCGCCTCCGCCTTTGGCGGCGTGGCAAAAGGTCTGGTGCATTATGGGATCCCAGCGGTATGCTGCTCCGACGGCCCTTCCGGTATGCGCCTGGATTGCGGCACACCTGCCTGCAGTCTGCCCAATGGTACCTTGCTGGCCGCTACCTTCAACCGTGAGCTGCTGACCCGGCTGTTTACTCTGACCGGTCTGGAAATGCGTGCCAATCATGTGGATTGTCTGCTGGGTCCCGGCATGAACCTGCACCGTCACCCCTTAAACGGCCGCAATTTCGAGTATTTCTCCGAAGACCCCTATCTCACCGGCATGATGGCTGCTGCACAACTGGAAGGTCTGCACAGCGTTGGCGTCAGCGGCACCCTGAAGCACTTCTGCGGCAATGAGCAGGAAACCAACCGACATTTTCTGGATGCGGTGATCTCCGAGCGTGCATTGCGTGAAATGTATCTGAAAGGCTTTGAACTGGCTGTGAAATACGGCAAGGCAAAGAGCATCATGACCACCTACGGCTCTGTCAACGGTCTTTGGACTGCCGGCACACTGGATCTGACTACCCTGATCCTGCGGGAAGAATGGGGCTTTTCCGGTATTGTGATGACCGATTGGTGGGCAAATATCAACCGCCGCAACGAAGCACCCCGCAGAGATCTGACCTCTGTGATGGTTGCCGCCCAGAACGATCTGTACATGGTATGCTCCGATACGGAAACCCCCGACGGCGATATCATGCAGGCTTTGGAGGCTAAGACCCTGACCCGCGGCGAGCTGCAGCGTTGTGCATCCAATATCTGCGAGTTTATTCTGCACACCCCTGCCATGCAGCGGCTTTGCGGCACTGCAGAAAATGTAGAGATCCTGAACCGTCCCACCGAAGGGCAGCCGCAGGAAGGCGATGTGGTATTCTATCCGCTGGAGGGAGCACTGACCATTCCCCTGGATGCGGTTGCTGCCGAGCGTGGTACTGCCTTCAGCTTTGCACTGGATGTGGCGACACCCGGCTACTATCATATCACGGTAACGGCTTCTTCCACGGCCGGCCCGCTGGCACAGATGCCTGTTACCCTGTTCAGCATGGGAACCGCCCACACTACCTTTACCTGGAACGGTACCGAGGGCAAGCCGGTTTCTTTCAGTACCGATATCCCCATGTTCTCCCGTTTTACCACCATGCGTCTGTATTTCGCACAAAGCGGCCTGCAAATGCACGAGATCTCCTTTACCCTGACCCAGGGCGGCATCAACATTGCCGCATTATAATGATCTGCGTAAAACATCCCGAAGGTCATCTGCCCTCGGGATGTTTTGTATTGTCCGGAGCAGCCGCTTTTTCGCTCAAAGCTGCGGATATACACCCACACAAAAACGGTTTTCCCCGATAAAATACGGAAAAAGCCCCTGTTTCCCCTTGCAATTTGCCCGAAAAAATGGTATACTGAAAAGAATGGAAATTTACAGCAGGAGGTGGATAATCGGATCATGCAAAAACAATGGAAGCTGGGTCAGCCCGATACACAAGCAGCAGCGCAGCTCAGCGAAGCACTGGGCATTACACAGATCTGTGCCGAGGTGCTGCTTTCCCGTGGGATCTCATCCCCGCAGACAGCCAAAGCCTTTCTGGAGGCACCGCCTCTTTCCGATCCGTTTCTGCTGATGGATATGGAAAAGGCTGTGCAGCGGATTCTGCAGGCCATTGAACAGGGTGAGGCCATTTGTGTGTACGGTGATTACGACTGCGACGGTGTAACGGCTACCGTAATGCTGGTGGATTGGCTTACCTATGCCGGTGCGGATGTGCGATGGTATATCCCCACACGCAAGGAGGGCTATGGCATCCGCTGCGAACAAATTGATCTGTTGAAAGAACAAGGCACCTCCCTGATCATTACGGTGGATAACGGTATTTCCGCCATAGAAGAAGCAACCTATATCCGTGAAAAGGGCATGGAGCTTATCGTGACCGACCACCACCGTCCCGGAGATGTTCTGCCCGATGCAGTGGCTGTGGTGGATCCCCACCGTGCCGATTGTCCTTCTCCCTTTAAGCCCCTGTGCGGTGCCGGCGTGGTTCTGAAGCTCATAGCGGCACTGGAGGGCGGCGATTATGATTCCGCCATTGAACAATTCGGTGATCTGGCAGCACTGGCAACCGTTGCCGATGTGGTGGAGCTCAGCGGCGAAAACCGCTATCTGGTCAAGCGCGGCTTAGAGCTGCTGCGTAATACCGAACGAATGGGGCTGCTCTCCCTGATGGCGGTCTGCGCCATTGATATCCACAAGCCCATTACCTCCACCATGGCAGCATTTCAGCTTGCACCCCGTATCAATGCCGCAGGCAGATTTGCTTCTGCCTCCATTGCCGCAAGATTGCTGCTGACCGATGATCCCGAAGAAGCGACCCTGCTGGCGGCGCAGATCCAGACCCTGAACGATGACCGCCGTGCCACGGAAAAGGTGATTCTGGATCAGATTTTGGACGAGATCCGTGAAAAACCCGAACTGCTCCGCCGCAGAGTCCTCATTTTTGTAGGCGAAGACTGGCATCATGGCGTGGTAGGTATTGTTGCCGCCCGTCTGATGGAACGCTTCGGCAAGCCCTGCTTTTTGCTTTCCCGTGAGGATGGTGAGGGCTACCGTGGTTCCGCCCGCAGCTTTGGCAGCTTTTCCGTATTTGAGTGCCTGCACGCCTGTGCACCCCATCTGGTGCGCTATGGCGGCCACCCGGGCGCAGGCGGCTTTACCGTGGCAGAAGATGCCCTCTCAGATTTTTCTGAGGCCGTGGAAGCCTACGCAGCGGCCCATCACGGCACCATGCCGGCTATGACTGTCCATGCGGAGCGTGCCATCTCCGCCAATGACCTGAACCCCCGCAACATTGATGGTCTGCGGGTGCTGGAGCCCTACGGTGCAGGCAATGTACAGCCCGTGTTCGCGCTGCTGCAGGTATTGGTACAGGAACGCATTCCCATTGGCGGCGGCAAGTACATCAAGCTGAAAGGTGTGCAGGGACAGATCCCCGTAGAGCTGCTGATTTTCCGCTGTACCGCCGAAGAATCCGGCATCCGCACCGGTATGCTGTATGATTTTCTGGTCACACCGGAGGTCAAACAGTTCCAGGGCCGTGCCCAGTTGGGTGTCCGTGCGGAGGAATGGCGGGTCTCCGGTCTGCAGCAGGCACAGATGATCGCAGCGGAGCAGGCCTATGATGCCTACTGCCGCAAGGAAGCTCTGCCCGAGGCCTACTATGCAAAAATGTGTCCCGACCGCAATGCGCTGGTGGCATTTTATCAGGCAGCGGAACGTACACCACAGCCCATGGAGCTGCTCTGCCGCAGACTGAAGGATGCGGATATGAACTACTGCCGTGCCCGTCTGTGCGCTGATATCCTCAGTGAGCTGGGGCTGATCGCCCATGATGTGGTCAATGATACCATCCGCCTGCTGCCCGTACAGCAAAAGCGGGATCTTTCCGAATCCCTCATTTTACAGAATATCCAAGCAATGACCGTGAAATAAATCATATACTGCAAGCCAGCAGCCGAAAGGAGTGTGCCGTATTGCTCAACTTTGATGACCATAGCTGTACCATTGATGCCATGATCTCCAAAATTTTGATGGAGGACAAACAATATGACATCAGCAAGCTCATTACTGCCTACGAATTTGCAAAAAAATGTCACGAGGGACAAACCCGTTCTTCCGGCGAGCCCTATATTCAGCACCCGGTTGCGGTAGCCTATGCCCTGCTGGAGCTTGGCATGGATACCGATACACTCTGCGCCGCATTTCTCCATGATGTGGTAGAGGACACCGCCGTCACACTGGATGATGTCCGCAAACGCTTCGGACAGGATGTTGCTTTGCTGGTGGATGGCGTGACCAAGCTGGAAAAGATCCCTACCTTCAGCAAGGAACAGCAGGTTGCGGAAAATGTTATGAAGATCCTGCTGGCCATGTCTCAGGATATCCGTGTCATGATCATCAAGCTGTGCGACCGCCTGCATAATATGCGTACCCTGCAGTACCGTCCGCCCCATAAGCAGAAGCGCACTGCACTGGAAACCATGAACATCTATGCCCCCATTGCCCACCGTCTGGGCATTACCCCCGTGCAGGAGGAACTGGAGGATCTGGCGTTCTACTATCTGGATCACTACGCCTATGCAGAGATCGAACAGATGCTGAATACAAAAAAAGAAGAACGTGAAGCCTTCATCGCCACTATCAAGGAACGGATCTCCACACGCTTTAAGGCAGAGGACTTCATCACCCCGCCACAGATCGAAGGCAGAGTGAAAAGCGTTTACGGCATCTACAAAAAGCTGTATATGGGCGGCAAGAACTTTGAAGAGATCTACGATAAATATGCGGTGCGTGTCATCGTCACCACCGTTGCCGAGTGTTATAACGTGCTGGGTCTGATCCATGATATGTTCCACCCCATCCCCAACCGCTTCAAGGATTACATCGCAAACCCCAAGCAGAATATGTATCAATCTCTGCACACCACCGTGCTGGGCAGAGAAAAGATCCCCTTTGAGGTACAGATCCGCACCTGGGAAATGCACGCCAACGCCGAATACGGCATTGCCGCCCACTGGAAGTACAAGGAGGGCATTCAGGGCAGAGACCGCATGGAACAGCGGCTGGCATGGATCCGACAGGTCATTGAGACCCAGCAGAACAGCGATGATCCCGAAGAACTGGTCAACACCATCAAAAACGATATTGCCCCTGATGAGATCGTGGTTATGACCCCCAAGGGCGATTCCGTCAGCCTGCCCACCGGTGCCACAGTGATTGATTTTGCCTACCATATCCACACCGAAATCGGTCACCGTACCGTGGGTGCCAAAATCAACGAAAAACTGGTACCCCTTTCCACGGTGCTGCATACCGGTAATATCTGTGAGATCGTTACCAGCAAGGATGAGGGCAAAGGCCCCAACCGCAACTGGCTGGAAATCGTAAAAACCAATGAGGCACGCTCCAAGATCCGTTCCTGGTTCAAGCGGGAACGACGGGATGAAAACATCGTCACAGGCAAATCCATGCTGGAAAGCGAGTGCCGCCGCAATCGCATTCCTCTCAGTGCAGAGCAGTGCTATGAACTGCTGGCAGATGATATCCGGCAGCGGAACCATTGTACTACTTTTGAAGATCTTTGTGCTGCCATCGGCTATGGCGGCATTACCCTGGCAAAGCTCATGCCCCACATCCGGGAGCTGTACCAGAAGCACTACGGCAAGCAGCCCCCGGCCCCGGAGGAAAACCCCGATACCCTGCTGGCCGAGCAGATGAACCGCAGCATCCATCACGATGGGATCGTGCTGGATGAGATCGAAAGCTGTGCCGTCAAATTCGCACAGTGCTGCAGCCCTATGCCCGGCGATGATGTAGTGGGCTTTATCACCAGAGGACACGGCCTTTCCGTACATACCAAAACCTGTAAGAACTATACCTCTGCCGTAAAACGGGGGCTGCCCGATGAACTGCAGCGCTGGGTAGAGGTCAAGTGGTCAGGCAAGCATCAGCCCAAGGACCGACAGGCCGCCATTGAAGTACTGGCAACCTCCCGCGTGGGTATTGTATATGATATCTGCGGTGTGCTGCATGATGCCCGTGTGCCCATTATCCATTCAGCCTCCCGTACCCTGAAAAACGGCAATACGGTGTTTGAAGCCACCATTACCGTTTCCACCGCAGAACAACTGCAATCGCTGCTGATGAAGCTGCGCCATGTGCGGGATGTCATCTCTGCCGACCGTGCCATCTACGGATGAAAGGAGCTTTTTTGTGAGTGTTGAAGTATTGACTCTGCCCTTGGGCGAGCTGGAAGCAAACTGCCACATCGTATACGATGACCAGAACAATGCTGTAGTCATAGATCCCGGTGCCGAAGCGGACAGACTGCTTGCCGTATTGAAAGAAAAGGGCTGGAAGGTACACGCCATTCTGCTGACCCACGCCCATTTTGACCACTTTGGTGCCGCTTCTGCGGTTATGGATGAACTGCAGATCCCCATTTATCTGCATTTACAGGATGAACCCCTGCTGCACTCCATTCAGCTTAGCCTTGCAGACTATCTGGGCAGAGTAGTGGAATATCAGAACATTATTGTATGCAACACCGTGCAGGAAGGCGATGTATTGCAGTTCAGCGATGCACTGCGCTTTACCGTTCTGCATACACCGGGACATTCTCCCGGCAGCGTGTGCTATATGCTGGGCGATAAGCTCTTTACCGGTGATACCCTGTTCCGTGATGCCGTCGGCAGAGTGGATTTCCACGGCGGAAACCTGAAGGCAATGCGTGCCTCTCTTCACCGTCTGGGTGAAATGGAAGGTGACTACACCATTTACTGCGGTCATTATGCCAATACCACCCTTGCCCGCGAAAAGGCTTACAGTCCCTATCTGAAGCCTGCTGCACCGAGAAAATGACCATCCATACCTACGGGCATACCCGTACCTATGAAATGGAGGCACTGCTGAAGCTATTCGTACCGGCGCAGAAATTTGCTTTTTCCACCGCAGAGGCACTGCCCGAAGGCGATTATATCTCTGCGGTGATCACCGAAAACGAGGACGGCACCATGCATCTGGTGTGCCGTACCTGTATGAACGGAAAAACCATGCTCAGTGAAGCCGACCGTCCTGCCGCAGAAGGCAATCTGCTGGATAAGGAACTGAGTATTCTGCTGTACCCCCAGCTTTGCGCCGTAACAGGGCTGCGTCCTGCATGGGGTATGCTGACAGGCATCCGCCCTGTCAATCTGCTGCGCCGCCATAGCGAACGTCTGGGCTGTATTGCAGAGGCAAAAGCACACTTCCGGGATGTATGGCAGGTCACAGAAGAAAAAATCGCATTGGCCGAACAGATCCTTACGGTGCAGCAGCCTGTTTTTTCGGAAACGCCTCACAGGGCCGTGGGCATCTATGTTTCCATTCCCTTTTGCCCCACCCGATGCCGCTATTGCTCCTTTGTCAGCAACTCGGTGGCACAAATGCGCCGCCTGCTGCCCCAATATATGGATGCACTGGAACAGGAGATCCAAATTGTAGGCAGCCTGCTGAAGGACACAGGTCTTACCGTGGATACGGTCTACATCGGCGGTGGTACCCCCACGGTGCTGGAGCCTGCCGATCTTACCCGATTGCTTTCGGCATTGCAGCAGCATATTATCACGCCCAGCCCCATCCCTCTGCGGGAATATACCGTAGAAGCCGGGAGACCCGATACTATCACAAGAGAAAAGCTTGCCGTACTGCGGCAGTTTGATGTCACACGCATCTCCGTAAACCCCCAGAGCTTCCGTGATGAGGTGCTGCAGGCCGCAGGCAGACCCCATTCCGCACAGGATGCGGTGGAGGCCTATCTGCTGGCAAAGGAAATGGGCTTCGGCAACATCAACATGGATTTTATTGCCGGTCTGCCCTGCGATACCTTTGAAGGCTTCCGTGAAAGTATAGACAAAGCCGTTGCACTGGATCCCGAAAGCATTACGGTGCATTGCCTCTCCCTGAAAAAAGCGGCGGACTTCTATCAAAGCCTGCCTATGCCCAATGCAGCGGCTGTGGAGCAGATGGTGGAATACGCACAAAGCACCCTGTGCAGCGAGGGATACCGCCCCTACTATCTCTACCGCCAGAAGAATATGGCCGCCAATCTGGAGAATGTCGGCTATGCCAAGCAAGGCTTTGAAAGCCCCTATAACATCCTGATGATGGACGATTCCCAGACCATTCTGGGCATTGGTTCGGGTGCCTCCACAAAGCTCATCGGCGGGCAAAGAGGCATTGAACGGCTGACCGAATGCAAATACCCCTATGAATATCTGGAGCGCTTTGAGGCTCTGATGGAGCAGAAAAAACAACTGGTGCGGATGCTGGCGGAAATCAAGGCATGACCGTTGGCGTAAGTGGAAAAATCAACGGCAAAACCCGCACGGATTTATGCGAATAGCCAATTTTCAAAAAAATGCGGAAATCGCTTGCAATAGGCAGGCGGTTTGTGCTATAATATATGTTTAGAAGTGAGGTGTTTGCGCTATGCCAAAAAGAAATGATATTCACAAGATCATGATTATCGGTTCCGGTCCCATCATCATCGGACAGGCGTGCGAATTCGACTATTCCGGTACCCAGGCTTGTAAAGCACTGCGGAAACTGGGGTATGAGATCGTACTCGTGAACTCGAACCCCGCAACCATTATGACAGACCCCGATGTGGCGGATGTCACCTATATCGAGCCGCTGAACTGCGAGCGTCTGACCGAGATCATCAAGCAGGAGCGCCCCGATGCCCTGCTGCCTAACCTGGGCGGTCAGTCGGGTCTGAACCTTTGCTCCGAGCTGGAGCAGGCAGGCGTACTGAAAGAGTACGGCGTGGAAGTCATCGGCGTGCAGGTGGATGCCATCGAGCGCGGCGAGGACCGTATCGAATTTAAGAAGACCATGGAAGCCATCGGCGTGGAAATGGCGAAGAGCCAGGTTGCTTATACCGTTGAGGAAGCCTTGGAGATCGCTGATGAGCTGGGTTACCCTGTGGTGCTGCGTCCCGCATATACCATGGGCGGTGCCGGCGGCGGCATGGTTTATAACGTGGAAGAGCTGAAGGTCGTCTGTGCAAGAGGTCTGCAGGCAAGCCTTGTGGGTCAGGTGCTGGTGGAAGAATGCATCACCGGCTGGGAAGAGCTGGAGCTGGAGGTTGTTCGTGACGCAAAGAACAACATGATCACCGTCTGCTTCATCGAGAACATCGACCCCTTGGGCGTGCATACCGGTGACTCCTTCTGCTCTGCACCTATGCTGACCATCTCCGAGGATCTGCAGAAGCGTCTGCAGGATCAGGCATACCGCATCGTGCAGTCCATCGAGGTCATCGGCGGCTGTAACTGCCAGTTTGCCCACGATCCCGTCAGCGACCGTATCGTTGTAATCGAGATCAACCCCCGTACCTCCCGTTCCTCTGCACTGGCATCCAAGGCAACCGGTTTCCCCATTGCACTGGTTTCCGCCATGCTGGCAGCCGGCCTGACTCTGGATGAGATCGAGTGCGGTAAGTACGGTACATTGGATAAATATGTCCCCGGCGGCGACTATGTGGTCATCAAGTTTGCCCGTTGGGCCTTTGAGAAGTTCAAGGGCGCAGAGGATAAGCTGGGTACCCAGATGCGTGCCGTGGGCGAGGTCATGAGCATCGGCAAGACCTATAAGGAAGCCTTCCAGAAGGCCATCAGAAGTCTTGAGAACGGCCGCTACGGTCTGGGCTTTGCCGCACAGTACAACAGCATGACCAAAGATGAGCTGCTGGCACAGCTTGTGTACCCCACCAGCAACAGACAGTTCATTATGTATGAGGCTCTGCGTA
The DNA here is from genome assembly GCA_015066805.1 of Ruminococcus sp. Taxonomy (GTDB): domain Bacteria; phylum Bacillota; class Clostridia; order Oscillospirales; family Ruminococcaceae; genus Firm-04. The sequence goes on from SVNP01000012.1 coordinate 22,550, forward strand.
AGGGCGCAACTGTGGATGAGCTTTATAAGCTGACCAAGATCAAGCACTGGTTCCTGGAGCAGATGCTGGAGCTGGTGCAGGAGGAAGAGGATCTGCTGCGCTTTAAGGGCAGAGTACCCAACGCTTCCACACTGCGTCAGGCTAAGCTGGACGGTTTCTCCGACCGCTACCTGAGCAAGATCCTGGCAGTGCCCGAGCAGGATATCCGCGAGGCACGCTATGCCGCAGGCATCCGTGAGGCCTGGGAGGGCGTTCACGTCAGCGGCACTAAGGATGCTGCCTACTACTACTCCTCTTACCATATTGCAGATGACAAGAGCCCCTGCAACACCGAGCGTCCCAAGATCATGATCCTGGGCGGCGGTCCCAACCGTATCGGTCAGGGTATTGAGTTCGACTACTGCTGCGTACACGCTTCCCTGGCACTGAAGGAAATGGGCTTTGAAACCATTATCGTCAACTGCAACCCCGAAACCGTTTCCACCGACTACGATACCTCCGATAAGCTCTACTTTGAGCCCCTGACCCTGGAGGATGTTCTTTCTATCTACGAGAAGGAAAAGCCCGTGGGCGTTATTGCACAGTTTGGCGGACAGACACCTCTGAATCTGGCTGCTGACCTGAAGAAGAACGGCGTTACTATTCTGGGCACCTCTCCCGAAACCATTGACCTGGCCGAGGATCGTGACCACTTCCGTGCCATGATGGATAAGCTGGGCATCCCCATGCCCGAATCCGGCATGGCCGTTACCGTGGATGACGCTCTGGAGATCGCAAACCGCATCGGTTACCCCGTTATGGTGCGTCCCTCCTATGTGTTGGGCGGCAGAGGTATGGAGATCGTGCACAGCGATGAGATGATGCGTGTGTACATGGCTGCTGCCGTGGGCGTTACCCCCGACAGACCTATCCTCATCGACCGTTTCTTGGGTCACGCTACCGAGTGTGAGGCAGATGCCATCTCTGACGGCACCAACTGCTTTGTTCCCGCCGTTATGGAGCATATCGAGCTGGCAGGCGTACACTCCGGTGACTCCGCCTGTGTGCTGCCCTCTTTGAATCTTACTGAGGAGCAGGTTGCCACCATTAAGGATTATACCCGCAAGATCGCTGTGGAAATGGGCGTTTGCGGTCTGATGAATATGCAGTACGCCATCGAGGATAACACCGTTTATGTGCTGGAGGCCAACCCCCGTGCATCCCGTACCGTACCGCTGGTTTCCAAGGTGTGCGCCATCAATATGGTGCGTATCGCTACCGAGATCATGACCTCCGGTCTGACCGGCAAGCCCTCTCCCGTATCTGCACTGCGCGACCGCAAGATCCCCCACTACGGCGTGAAGGAAGCGGTATTCCCCTTCAATATGTTCCAGGAAGTTGACCCCGTGCTGGGACCCGAAATGCGTTCCACCGGTGAGGTTCTGGGCCTTTCCGCCGAGTTCGGCGAGGCATACTATAAAGCACAGGAAGCCACCCAGACCCGTCTGCCCGTAGGCGGCACCGTGCTGCTTTCTGTCTGCGACAGAGATAAGGGCGAGCTGGTGGATATCGCAAGAAAATTCCACGAGCTGGGCTTCAAGATCGTTGCAACCGGCAATACCTACGCCATGATCAGCGAAAATGGCATCCCCGCCGAGAAGATCAACAAACTGTATGAGGGCAGACCCAACATCACCGATGCCATGACCAACGGTAAGCTGGATCTGATCATTAACACCCCTGCCGGCATGAACAGCATTCACGATGACAGCTATATCCGTAAGGCTGCTATCAAGTATCGCATTCCCTATATCACTACCATGGCCGCCGCCATGGCCAGCGCAGAGGGCATCCGTGCCATCCGTTCCCAGTCCGCATCGCTGAGCGTGAAGTCCTTGCAGGCCTTCCACAGCGAAATTACCGATTAAACTCACATATCATAAGCGAAACGGAGGATATTTCCCATGGCCCACGAGCATATGGAGCAAATGTCGCAGGCGCATTACGAAGCGCTGCAAAAAGAACTGGCTTATCTGGTTGGTACCCGCCGCCAGGAGATCGCCGATCAGCTGGCAGAAGCCAGAAGCTACGGTGACTTGTCCGAAAACGCCGAGTACGATGAGGCTCGAAACGAACAGGCACGTCTGGAAACCGAAATTGCCGAGCTGGAATACACCCTTGCCCACGCACAGATCATTCAGAATGTCTCCGTGGACGAAGTGGGCAACGGCTCCATTGTTACCCTGAAGCGTGATGCTTTCGGTGATGTGCCTGAGAAGATCGAGCGTCTGAAGATCGTCAGCCGTTCCGAATCCGATTATACCGTGGGCAAGATCTCCGATGAATCGCCCATCGGTAAGGCCGCAATGAAAAAGCGTGTCGGTGACCGCTTTATGGTAGAGGCTCCCGCAGGTATGCTGACCTTTACCGTTCTGGAAATTTCCGAGGGCGAGATCGACTGATCTCCCCCTCTGTCGTGAAAGGAGATACCACCGGTTATGGAACAGCCGTTGCAGAATCAGAATGAACAACAGGCCGGCGATCCTTCCGAATTTCGCAGAATCCGCCTGGAAAAGCTCTGCGAAATGCAGCAGGAGGGTCGTGATCCCTTCCGGATCACCCGCTTTGATGTAACCGCAAGCACTGCCGAATCCCGCGCACGCTTTGAGGAAGCCGAAGCCGCACTGAATGCACAGTTCGGTGAGGACAACGACAGCGAGGAGAAAAAAGCCGCAGCAGAGGCACTCTCTCAGCAGATGGTCGTCACTCTTGCCGGCCGTATCATGAGCTGGCGTAAAATGGGTAAGGCAAACTTTATTGATCTGCGTGACCGTGAAGGCAGAATGCAGGTCTATGTCCGTATGAACGATATCGGTGAGGAAAACTTTGCCAACTTCCGCAAGTGGGATATCGGCGATATCATCGGTGTAACAGGCAATCTGTTTCGCACCCGCACCGGTGAGCTTTCCGTACATGCCACCGAAGTCACCCTGCTTTCCAAATCCTTAAAGCCCCTGCCGGAGAAGTTCCACGGCCTTACCGACCGTGATGCCCGCTACCGTCAGCGCTATGTTGACCTGATCATGAATCAGGAGGCGCGCGATACCTTCATCAAGCGCAGCAAGATCCTCTCCACCATCCGCAGCTTCTTGGATGCACAGGGATTTTTGGAGGTGGAGACCCCTATGCTGGTCTCCAATGCAGGCGGTGCAGCCGCAAGACCTTTTGAAACCCACTACAATGCCCTCAACGAGGACGTAAAGCTGCGTATCTCTCTGGAGCTGTACCTGAAGCGTCTGATCGTCGGCGGTCTGGAAAAGGTGTACGAAATCGGTCGTGTGTTCCGTAACGAGGGCGTGGATACCCGCCACAACCCCGAGTTCACTTTGATGGAGCTGTATCAGGCCTATACCGATTATCACGGTATGATGGATCTCACCGAGAATATGTTCCGCCATGTGGCACAGACCGTTTGCGGTACTACTCTGGTGCCCTACGGCGATGAGATGATCGATCTGGGCAAGCCCTTTGCCCGCATCACCATGATTGATGCCGTGAAGCAGTATGCAGGCGTAGATTTCAACGAGATTCCCGATACCGCTGCTGCCAAAAAGCTGGCCGATGAAAGAGGCATCCACTACGAGGATCGCCATGAAAAGGGCGATATCCTTAACCTGTTCTTTGAGGAGTATGTAGAGGAGCATCTGGTACAGCCTACCTTTGTTATGGATCACCCCGTAGAGATCTCTCCCCTGACCAAGCGCAAGCCCGATATGCCCGATTATGTGGAGCGTTTTGAGCTGTTCATCACCGGTCGTGAGATGTGTAATGCATACTCCGAGCTCAATGATCCCATTGACCAGCGCAAGCGTTTTGAGGCACAGGAGGCTCTCATTCAGCAGGGTGATGAGGAAGCAAACCACATTGATGAGGACTTTATGAATGCGTTGGAGATCGGTATGCCCCCCACGGGCGGTATCGGCTACGGCATTGACCGTCTGGTCATGCTGCTGACCAACAGCCAGTCCATCCGTGATGTGCTGCTGTTCCCCACCATGAAATCTTTGCCTGCCGCAGGCGCTCAGAATGCACAGGCAGATGCCGAGAAATCTGAAGAAGCATAACAAAAAAACCGCATTGAACGACACTCAATGCGGTTTTTTTAATCACAACAGGGGGATAAAATGACACAGGATGAAATGAATATTCTTGTTCCGCAGAAACTACATCAAATTGAAGAACAATTTGGTGTTAAGGTGCTTCTTGCCGTGGAATCCGGCAGTAGAGCATGGGGCTTTGCTTCGCCCGACAGTGACTTTGATGTAAGGTTCATTTACAAACGGGCCATGAACCAATACTTGAAGTTGAACGCTTCTCGGGATGTGATCGAGATACCCGTGGATGATACATGGGATGTATGCGGGTGGGATTTGGACAAGACATTAAGGCTGCTGCACAAGTCTAACCCTACTCTGTTTGAATGGCTGCAATCTCCCATATGTTATTGCAAAACAGAGTTTGCAGAGAGAATTTCCCCTCTCATGCAGGAATGCTTTTCAGTCAAACATATGCTTTACCATTATCTGAACACCGCCCGTCACACCATAAAGGATCACTTGCAAGGGGAAATGGTACGACCCAAAAAGTATTTTTACGCACTCAGACCTGTCTTGGCCTGTTTTTGGGTGCTGCAGCATCAGACAGCGCCGCCTGTTCTGTTTGATTCGTTAGTTGCTGCCACATTGCCGGATACCATTCAGTCTCCTTTGAATTATTTATTGGATATCAAAATGCACGCACCGGAAAAAACATGGATTTCTCCCGTAGCCGAAATGGATGTCTTTTTATCAGAAAGCATCACCTATCTGGAAGCAGTTATGAAAGATCAACCAAAGGATGAAATCAGAAGCTGGGATGCGGTCAATCGCTTTTTTCTCTCTGAAATTTCCGGTGTATACGAAAGCAGCCATACCATCCCCTGATATGAAAACAGCCGCCTTTCCTGATAAGGAAAAGCGGCTGTTTTTGTTTATTCCGTGGCTTCTTCTTCCTTTTTGATGTGAAACATCAGGCGGAAAATTCCTGCCAGCAGCTTGGGGCTGCGTACAACTACGATCTTCATTGGGTTGCCCTCCTTTGCGTGATAGTACATCATATGCAAAAGAGCAAAAACTGTTACAAACGGGACTGCACCACCATCAGCAGACCCTTTTTACAGGAAAGCACCGCAGTATCCGCCATAATGGCATTGCTGACTCCCAACGGATGATATATGGTCAGAAAGGCGTTTTCCAAAGGATATTTTACCCCTTGAATGGTCACACCCTCGCAGATCTCCGATATGGCAAATACCGAGAGGGAAAAGCCTTCTTTGTACGGAAAGACTGCGGGTTCTCCCTCCGCCACCAGCGTAATGATATCCGAGGCACCTACCAGCGTGCCCTTTGCCCCATGCCGATGCAAAAACAGCAATGTCTGCACATTGGCATAGCTATGATCCCATCTGCCGCCAAAGGCACCGCAGATGACAAAGCGGCGGTACCCCTGCTCGAGACCGTGGCGTACGGCCAGCATGGTATCTGTGTCGTCCTTTTCCACGGGCGCTTGAATATAGGGCATTTGGGGCAGCCTCCCCAAAGAATCGAAATCCCCCAGCACCAAAGCAGGCTCTATACCCAGACGTTCCGCAAGCCGCAGTCCGCTGTCAGCGCAAAGGATATAAGCATCCTTTGGCACAGGCTCACAGGGCAAAGCCTCTTCAGGGCCGCCTGCCAAAATCCAGCAGATGTCTTTCATTTCTTCTGTTCCCATGATTTCTGCTTCATGGCCTCCTCCAGCATAATAACGTAGCTTTCGTAGCGGCTTTCGGGAATCTCTCCTGCCGCAACCGCCTTACGGATGGCACAATCCGGCTCATGGAGATGACGGCAATCTCCGTAACGGCAAGGCTCCTCCACTTCCCGCAGCTCCGGGAAGCAGTCAGCCAGCTCGTTGGGTGGGATCACCGCATAGCTCTCTGTTTCAAAGGTGGAAAAACCGGGCGTGTCAGCGATCTTTCCGCCGTTTTCCAGCGTATATAGTTCCACATGGCGTGTGGTATGCTTGCCACGACCCAGTTTTTTGCTGATCTCTCCTGTTTCTAACTGCAAGCGGCTGTCAATGGCATTCAGCAGGGTGGATTTTCCTACGCCGGAATTGCCCGTAAAGGCACTGATGCACCCCTGCATCTCCCGGGCAATGGCTTGCACACAGGCGGGATCCTGATAATCCACGCCATACACCCGATAGCCTGCCTTGCGATAAGTTTCCATAAACAAAGCCGCATCTGCCAGATCCAGTTTGGTAAATACCAGCATCGGTTCGATCTGTTTATACTCGCACACCGCTAAAAAACGATCCAGCAGCAGTACATTGGGGGCAGGCTCACAGGAAGCGACCACAAAAAACAGCTTGTCCAGATTAGCCAGCGGCGGACGGATCAGTACATTGCGACGTGGCAGGATCTTTGTGATGCAGTCGTTTTCCACCATAACACGATCGCCGGTACAGGGGGAAAGCCCATGCTTACGGAAAATGCCTCTTGCCTTACAAGTGATAATACCATCGGGGGACTCTACAGTGTAGAGTCCCCCAACAGCTTTCAGAATCAATCCTGTCATATTAACCTTCCGTACCTTCGCCGCCCTCAGCAGGATCGGGAACAGTGGTGGTGGTAGTGGTAGTTGTTGTGGTGGTGTCTGCCTCACCGGTGGTGGTTGTTGTAGTGGTGGTGGTGGTCTCCGTAGTGGTAGTGGTGGTTTCCACCTTCAGACCGCCTACGGCAGCAAATGCGGCTTCAATATCCGCCTCGATGACGGTGACGGTGTTGTTGTCGAAGTCCACCTTATAGGTACCGATGGTGGTATTCAGCATATTGGTATCATTCACCAGACGCACGAAGAAATCAACCACGCCTGTACCGGATACGGAAACCTTGGTGGTGCCGGTAGCGTAATCCACATTGAAGCTGGGACCGGTGGTGTGCACCACACCTCCCTCATAGAAGATGATGTGGAAGGTACCGATGGCATCCTCGGGAATCACAAAGGAAACCTGAACTTCCTGCTCAGCAGGGATGCCGTTACTTACGGTAACGGTAATGGTAGTGCCTTCTACCACAGGCTCTGTGGGGTTAATGCTCTGGGAAACGATTTCACCCTTGGGTGCATTGGAGTTGCCCTCAATGCGTACCAGCTCCAGTTTGCAGGCGGCAGCGGTATCCAGAGCCGTTTCATAGGTCATGCCGATAAAGTTGGGAACCGGTACGGTATCCTTATTTTTACCCTTGCTGACGTAAACCACAACATAATCGCCGGGCTCCATTTCGGTAAATGCAGGGGGATCCGTAGAAACGATCTTGCCGGCCTCAATGTTGTCATCAAAGGTATAGCGTTCATCCACCGAAAGTCCCAGATTCACGATCTGCTGAGAAGTAGTAACGAAGTCCCAGCCCACATAATCGGGCAAAGTCACCTTGCGGGAGCCTTTGCTGACCTTAACCTTTACGCTTTCACCCTTGTTTACGGGATCATCTACGGGAATGCTCTGGTAGAAGATCTTATCCTTGCCCAGCTCGGAGTATTCGTAGCTTTCCACCTGAATCTGAAGCAGATGGCCGTACTGCTGCTTGGCTTCCTCGTAATCCATGCCTACCAGAGAAGGCATCTTGTAGGATTCGGAGATGGGATCATCCTGATTATTCATAAAGTCGATGATAAACTTGACGCCAAGGATCACAGCAATAACGATCACCACGCAGGTCACGGCAGTGATGATGGGTACAAACAGAGAAGGTCTGTCCTCCTCCTCGTACTCATCGTCATCCTCGTCCTCATCCTCATCGTAGTCATCTTCTTCGGCATAGCCATCATCTTCGGCATCAGCAGGCTCGGTCACCACGGCACCTGCAAATCGGTTCTTCTCATTTTCAGCATCCTCAGCGGGGGCGGCAGCCTCCTCCTCGGGTGTAACATAACCAAAGACCACAGCGGTATTCTCCTTAAAGGTTTCCAGATCATCCATCATATCTCTCGCAGACTGATACCGATCGGCGGGGTCCTTCTGCATTGCCTTCAGAATGATCTCCTCCAGACCAAAAGCAAGCTCCGGCTGAATGCTGCGGGGACGCTTAGGGTCTGCCTGCATATGCATCACTGCCACGCTGACGGGGTTTTCGTGATCAAAAGGCTTTTTGCCGGTCAGCATCTCGTAGAGCATAACGCCCACGGAATACAGATCACTTTTGGCATCGGTAGCGGCACCTCTTGCCTGCTCGGGGCTGATATAGTGTACGGTGCCGATGGCCTTATCGGTACCGGTTTTGCCTTCTTCACGGGCAAACTTGGCAATACCGAAATCCATGACCTTGATGGTGCCGTCACGGAGCATCATGATATTCTGGGGCTTAATGTCCCGATGCACAATGCCCTTGCTGTGTGCGTGCTGCAATGCCCGCAGGATCTGGGTAACAAAATGCACGGCATCTCTCCAGTCCAGTACACCGCTTTGCTCGATATATTCATTCAGAGTAATGCCGTCGATGTACTCCATAACGATGAACTGAATGCGATCCGAGAAGCCAACATCGTAGATCTTTACGATGTTGGGATGGCTCAGCAATGCGGTTGCCTTGGACTCATTCCGGAAGCGGCGCAGGAACTCCTCGTTCTCGGCAAATTCCTTCTTCAGGATCTTCACCGCCACCGGCTTGCCGTCCACCACATCGTTGGCACGGTAAACATCTGCCATACCGCCCTCGCCGATGCGTTCTACGATCTCGTAGCGGCCTTCCAGCTTCTTTCCGATGTTCTTGTCGTTGCGATCTTTTTCCATTATAAACCTCCGAGCCGGCCGAAGCCGACCAATCTCAATATGGCTGGTTGCTTATCTATGGTCAACCGAAAAACTCGGTCTGACTGCAAAATCAAGGGGCAATGAGTATCACAGAGATGTTATCTCTGCCGCCCTGTTCATTGGCTGCATCCAGCAGATGCTTTGCCGCATCCGCAGGGGGAGCTGCCATTGCCAGTCGGCCCATCAGGGCATCCTCCAGCATACCATACAGTCCATCGGAGCAAAGCAGCAGCCGATGTCCTTCTTCCAAGGTGCAGGCAAAGCAATCTGCCAGCACATGAGGCATTACGCCCACAGCACGGGTCAGTTCGTTGCGTCTGGGGTGCGTAGCACGCTCCTCCGCTTCGATATCTCCCCGTTCATACAGATACTGTGCCGCGGTATGATCCACCGTGATCTGGGTGGTCTCACCCTCTCCACAGATCACATAAGCACGGGAGTCTCCGATATTGATGACCCTGCACTGATGACCGCGCAGCACCGCCGCCACCAGCGTAGTACCCATCCGCATCCGCAGATCTGCCGCAACCGCAGCAGTATATACCGCCTGATTGGCATCACCTGCGGCAGCATACATCAGCTCGCTCAGCGCATCATCGTTCATATCCTCACGATAGTCCTGTGTCATACGCTTGGTAAAGGCCGCAGCAGCGATCACGCTGGCTTCCTTTCCGCCCTGCATACCGCCCATGCCGTCACAAACCACGGCAAGCAGGCCATCGGGCAGCGCACGGGTTGCAATGGTATCCTGATTCTCCTCCCGCACACGACCGATCTCACAATACTGTCCCAATTCCATATCGACTCACCTCACTCTCTGCTTTCATGGGAGTCATCCTCCATGGCGTTGCGGCGCAGTTGACCGCAGGCCGCCTTAATATCATCCCCAAGGGTGCGGCGCAAGGTTGCATTCACGCCGACCTCGGATAAATACTGCATAAATTGTTTTGCGCTGCCTGCCTGAAAGCCGTTTTCTCCCACGGGATTTACGGGGATCAGATTCACATGGGGGCGCATTCCCGGGAACACAGGCTTCAGGCAATCTGCCAGACGCTGTGCATCTCTGCGGGAATCATTCTCTCCACGGATCAGCGCATATTCAAAGCTGAGTCTTCTGCCGGTCTTGCGGAAATATCTTCCGCAGGCGGCAAGCAGCTCTTCCAAGGGGTACTTCCGGTTCACAGGCATCAGCGCACTGCGGGAAGCATTATCGGGGGCGTGCAGCGAAACCGACAGTGTCAGCGGCAGATTTTCTTCTGCCAGCCGGTCGATCATAGGCACCAGCCCGCAAGTAGAAAGGGTCACATGGCGCAGGCTCATAGCTCTGCCCTCCTTGCAGGAAAGCAGCCGCAAAAAGCGCAGCACCTGGTCGTAGTTATCCAACGGCTCTCCAATGCCCATCAGCACAATGCTTGTTACCGCTTGATCGGCAGGGAACTCCGCATCCATCAGGTCGATCTGCCCCAGCATTTCCGCCGCAGTCAGATTCCGCACCAGCCCCAGCGGTGCCGAGGCACAGAACTTGCATCCCATGCGGCAGCCCACCTGTGTGGAGATACAAGCAGTCACGCCATGGCGATACACCATGCGGACAGCCTCCACGCAGTTGCCGTCCGAAAGCCTACACAGATATTTTACCGTATCATCTATGGCAGATGCAAGCCTTTGGGCAATATTTGGTCGGTTTATATAAAACTGCTGCTGCAGATCTGCCCGAAACTGTTTAGAAAGATCGGTCATTTGGTCGAAATCTGCCACTTTTTGCCGATGCATCCATCGGAATAGCTGTGCCGCACGGAACTTCGGCACACCCAAGGGCTGCAAAGCGTCGGTCAGCTCATGGGGCAGCAAGCCCAATAACTCGATTTTTTCTGTTTGCTGCATACCCAACGCTCCTTTTTCCAATCATTGGCTGCGGCGCATTTTTGCTAAGAAGAATCCATCCGAGCCAAGCATCTGCGGAAACAAAGTAGTCATCTCCGCAGCAAAATCCGCATTCCACGGGGCAGATTCCCAAGGCAGCTCCAAAGAAAATTCAGGGTGTACTGCAAGGAAATCCTTCACAACGGCATTATTTTCCGCCTTGGAAAGCGTGCAGGTGGAATACACCAACACACCGCCGGGCTTTACCGAAGCAGCACTAGCCTCCAGGATCTTTCTCTGGATGGCAGGCAGTCCTGCTACATCCTCTGCCGATTTATAGCGTACCTCGGGCTTGCGGCGCATCACGCCGTAGCCGGAGCAAGGCACATCACACAATACACGATCTGCCATGGGACGATCTGCTGCGGGCCTTGCGGCATCGCCTGTGGCAGCAGCCACATTTTGCAGCCCCAGCCGCCGCGCGCCGCTGCGAATGAGCTTCACACGATTCTCATGGAGATCATAGGCATACACACAGCCCGTGCCTTCCATCATCTGTGCAATGGTGAAGGTTTTTCCGCCGGGGGCGGCACAAACATCCAGCACCGTTTCATGAGGCTTGGCATCCAAAGCCATACAGCATAACTGCGATGCCAGATCCTGCACATGGAACATACCCTTGCCAAAGGCTTCGGTATCGGTCAGGGCACCGCTTCGGCTCAGCCGAAAAGCACCGGGGATCTGCGGCACAGCCGCAGGAGAAAACTCGGTCAGCGCAGCAGCAAGTGCAGCATCATCGCAGACCAAGGGGTTCTTTCTGATGTAAACGGGAGGCTCACCGCCTGCGTCCTCCAGAAAAGGCAGCACTCGTTCTTCGCCGTATTCGTCCATCAATTGGGCGATGAGATCACGAGGCACCGAATACTGTACCGCATAAGCAGCAAGCTGCTCCTTGGGCAGAGGCACGGCTTTGTCGCTTCGCAAGAAGCTGCGCAGCACGGCATTGACCATTCCTGCGGCACTTTTTACGCCCATGGATTTGGTAACCTCTGTCCACAGATTCACTGCCGCCGAGGGCGGTGTTGCCAGATACAGCAGCTCATACACACCGCAGCGCAGTACACAGCGCACTGCGGGATCCAGTTTTTCCGGAGCACGACTCACATGAGCAGCCACACAGGCATCCACGGTCAGCAGCCGTTCCAATGTTCCCTGAAAGACAGAGGTGCAAAGTGCCCGTTCCTGCACAGTCAGGGATGTATTCTTATATGCCGCCTGCAATGCCAGATTGCTGTAGCTGCCGGAGCGCAATGTCCGCAGCAGCGTTTTGGCACACAGCAGGCGAGGCTGCAGTCCATTCATCTTCGTTCTCCTCGCATCAGGAGCAGGCGCAGCAATTGCAGCAAGGATACCGCTACTGCCGCTACATAGGTCATAGCTGCCGCAAACAGAACCTTACGGGCAACCCGCAGCTCGTCCGCCTCAAACAGCATGGATCGCTCCATATTTTCCATGGCACGGCTGCTGGCGTTAAATTCCACAGGCAGCGTGACCAACTGGAAAAACACCACCGCACAAAACAGGATGATTCCAAGATCCAGCAGGCGGGTCCAACCCCAGAGAAATCCCAGCAGCACCATAAGATAAGACGCACCGGAGGCAAAATTGGTCACGCCCACAATGGCACTACGCAGACGCACGGGGGCATAATCCTGTGCATATTGCACCGCATGGCCCGCCTCGTGCATGGCAACACCGATGGCTGCAATGCCACTGCTGTGATAAACCGATTCCGACAGGCGGATCACATTGGCGGAAGGATCGTAGTGGTCGGTCAGATGACCGCGGCAGGGCTCAATGCGGACATTGGTCACACCATTGGCCTCCAGCAGATGTGCCGCAGCTTCCGCACCGGTCATTCGGCAGTTTGCATCCACATTTTTATACTTCGCAAAAGTGGTCTGCACCCCAACGGATGCCGCTACGGAGATCAGCACAGAGATCAACATGAGAAAAATCAAAGAGATGCTCCTTTCAAAGGCGGGACATGGCTTGGTTTCTTTCTGCATTATATGCAAAAGCGAAAGCCTTCATCCCGATTTTCTCTCTGAAACGGCAGGATCATTCTGCCATTTGGAAGAAATCACCTTTTTTCAGGCCAAAGCCCCGCAGCAGATCTGCCACAGCCATGGCTCGGCCGCCTTCCATCTGCACCACCAGCGGAGTCACACACATTCCGTCGCCGCATACAAAGCGCATGGTTTTTTCATCCACGATCTCGCCGGGTGCTGCATCGGAGCGTTCATTGCTCAGCACAGAGGCGTGCAGCTTAATGCGTTTGCCGCCCAGCATAGCGTAGCCGGAAAGGGCACGGATGGTTCTGTCCACGGTCTGTGCCGGCAGAGTAAAGTCCAGCCGGCTCATTTCCTTGGTGATTTTCTCGGCAGTACAGGCCAGTGCATCATCCTGCACCTCGGGGGTCAGAGTCCCCTCCTCCAGGCAGCGCAGGGTTTCCTGCAATACCTGTGCGGACATTTCCGCCAGACGGTCATGAAGGGTATCGGCGGTTTCATCGGGAGCAATGGGCGTTTCCAGCTTATACAGCATATCGCCTGTATCCAACCCCACCGCCATCTGCATGGCAGTCACGCCGGTTGCGGCATCGCCTGCCAGAATGGAACGCTGAATGGGTGCGGCACCTCTCCAGCGGGGCAGCAGAGATGCGTGCAGATTGATACAACCATATCGGGGCAGATCTAAGATCTCTTTTGGCAGGATCTGCCCATAGGCAGCCACCACAATGAGATCGGGGGAAAGCTTTTGCAGCACGGAAAAAGCCTCCTCGGCATCCGCTCCCCGACGCAGGGAAAGGGGCTGGTAAACCTCCAGACCCAGAGCCACGGCCTCGGCCTTTACAGGAGAAGGCTGCAGCTTATGCCCCCGTCCTCTGGGGCGGTCGGGCTGGGTAAACACGCCCAGGATGCGATGTCCCGCATCGTGCAGCATACGCAGCGCAGGCACAGCAAAATGGGGCGTACCCATATATACGATGGAAAGGGGATTCATACCGACAGCTCCTTTCTCAGGCAGGCAGAGTCTTCATTCTTTTTCAAAGGTCACGAACTCATCCACCAGACGGGTGAACAACTGACCCTCCAGATGATCGTACTCATGGCAGGCACAGCGTGCCTCCAGGTTACTGAGCTTGATCTCATACTGCTCACCCTTGCAGTTATAGGCACGCAGGGTGCAGTGCTTGGGGCGAGTAACATATCCCCAGCGGTTGGGTACGGAGAGGCAGCCTTCCACCTCTCTCTGTTTGCCGGAGGTCTTTACGATCTCGGGGTTAATGGCCTCGATCATGCGGTCGCCCAGATCAATAATGAACACACGCTTCAGCACGCCTACCTGGGGAGCCGCCAGACCAACACCGTTGGCCTTTTTCAGCGTTTCCTTCATATCTGCCACAAGCTGCTCCAGACGGGCATCAAACTGTTCTACCGGGCGGCAGCGTTTTGCCAGCACCGGGTCGCCGTCTTTTACAATATTCCGAATTGCCATGTATCATGTTCCTCCCTATTCAAAGCCCTGACCCCAACGGCGCAGCATTGTTTCCTCAAAGGTATAGGCATCCGCCCGAAAAGGAAAGGCGATCGCATCCGCATAATACCAGGGGTCGGTATCTGTATTGCATAAAATATGAAAGCTCTGGGCGGGCATATACCCCTGCCCCAGTAAAAAGCATCGTTTGCCCTCCGCATTCACGGCTTCATCCACGATCAGTACCACATGACCGGGGGAACCGCCCTTACAGAAAAAATCACCCACACCGGCCTCTGTAAGGGAAACAGGGGCGGATTCTTCTGTCAGCGAGAGGGTACCTGCATAACGCATCACCGTCATCAGGTAGGATTGAAACTGTTCATAGGACTCATCCGGCAGCGTCATGGGCAGCCAGGTGACAAAATCGCCCAGCACCAATGCACGCTTGCCCTTCTGCCAGCTCGGATAATCCAGCAGAAAGCCGCTTGTGGTATGAAAAGCGATCTCATCCTTGCGGTTTTGCTGCCAATAATATTCGCTGTACAGCCTTATGATGCTGTCGGCACACTGCTGCAGATCGGCAGTGCCGGTATCCATGGTATACACAGCCCCGTAACCGATAGACGAACGGGTCGTGCCATTATGATAATATATGGGGCTGCCCGAAGGATATACGGGCTGTTGCCGCAGAAACGCTGTAAAGCTGTCATCCGCAGCGGGGGTTCGGGTGTAGCCCTCCGGCGGAAGAATACGGGTTTCCTGCGTCATTCCGTTGGGGTCGATGAGCGTGTGCGATTCCAAAGATTTCAGTGTCAGCTCGTCGATCTCCACAGTCACTTGTCGATGATGCCATGTGGGACAGGCGCGACGATACATCATCACGCAGCCTGCCGCCAGCAGCACCCCCAGTACACACCCACACAGAATCCACTGTCGTCGGGTCGGTTTTGCGGGAAATAATTTCATGATATTCTCCTGTAATTCATACACCGCAGTCACCGTTCATATCGGCAAACATCTGCACAGATGCGAACTGTTTGTCTGCAAGGGCTTCTGCCATCACTCTACGGATAAACTTACGCATATCTACGGTATTTTTGCATTTCAGCAGCACACGGTAGCGATATTTTCCGTTGAGCCTGCCATAGCTTGCGGGAACAGGCCCAAGCACACGCAGCGGCAGCCGAAGCTGCTCTCTGGCGGCGACCTGACCCAATATCTTTACAAACAGCTTTGCTGCTGCAGCCACATGATTTTCCCACAGGCCGGAAAAACCGATGACACACAGGTCACATACCGGCGGGAACATCAAAGTACGGCGCATGGCCAGCTCTTCTGTGTAGAAGGTGTCATAATCCTGCTGTGCCGCAAGCTGCAGCACATAGTGATCCGGCATATGGGTCTGCAAAATGGCTCTGCCGGGAGATTCTCCCCTGCCGCCTCTGCCCACCACCTGCGTGATCAGAGAGAAAGTACGCTCATAACTGCGGAAATCACCTGCGTACAAAGCTTTATCAATGGAAACAACACCCACCAGCGTTACATTGGGGAAATCCAGCCCCTTACCGATCATCTGGGTACCTGCCAGAATATCGTATTCTCCTGCGGCAAATGCCCGAAATCCTGCCTCATAGGCATCACGGGTCATGGTGGTATCGGCATCCATCCGCAGAATACGGGCCTGTGGCAGAAGAAGCTGCAGCTCCTCCTCCAGCCTTTGGGTGCCAAAGCCAAGCTGCCGCAAACGGTCATGACCGCAGGCAGGGCAAGCACTGACAGGGGGCTGCACATGACCGCAATAATGGCACAGCAGACTGCCGTTTGCCTTGTGGAAAGTCATGGGCACGGAGCAATTGGGGCAGTATACAGGCTCATTGCATTTGGCACATTGCAGCATGGTATGATATCCGCGGCGGTTCAGCAGCAAAATACTCTGCTCACCCTTTTGCAGATTCTCACGCAAAGCATCGGCCAATGCCAGCGAGAACGGCCCGCCGTTGCCGGCTGCACGTTCTTCGTTCATATCCACCACCGTAACCTGCGGCAGCGGTGCCTGATTATATCGCTTGGTCATTTTCAGCAGATGATACACCCCTCGCTCCGCCAGATAGCGGCTTTCCAGAGAAGGTGTTGCGGAAGCCAGCACCAACGCCGCACCGTGACGGCGGCAGCGTTCCTTGGCCACATCTGCCGCATGATAGCGGGGAGATTGGTCCGCTTTATAGGAATGCTCCCCTTCTTCATCCAGAATGATCACGCCGATATCGGGCAGGGGGGCAAACACAGCACTTCTTGTGCCGATGACCACACGGATCTCTCCGCTGCGGATCAGTTTATCGGTATCCAGCCGCTGTCCCAGCGAAAGTCCGCTGTGAATCAACGCCACCAGATTGCCGAATCTTGCCTGAAAATACTGCACTACCTGTGGGGTCAGTGCGATCTCGGGCAGCAGCAGCAACGCCTGTCTGCCCTGCTTCAGCGCAAGATGGATCAGTTGTTCAAATACAGCGGTTTTACCGCTGCCCGTTACGCCGTACAGCAGATATGCCGCTGCGGTACGGGAGATCACAGAAGCAGCCACGGCATCGTAGGCTGCCTGCTGCTGCTCGGAAAGCACGGTATTTTCGGGAGATACGGTCACTACGGCATCTCTCGGCACGCGCAGGTGGGGGATCTCCACTCTGACGGCGATCCCATGCTTCACCAGATTCATCACCACGCCTTCACTGACACCTGCCAGATAGGCGCATTCTTTTGGGGTAAGGGTTTTATGCTCCCGCAGAATCTCCACTGCCAGCCGTTGTTTTTCCGTGGGACGGAAATCCGTTTCATTGGCCAGAAAGGCATCGGAGAGCCGCACCATGCGGCGATTGCTGTCATTGACGGCACGTTTTCCCTCGGCAGCACTGACCAGACAGCCCTTTTCCGTCAGGGCTTCCAGCACAGCGGTTTTTTCCGCCGAACCATCGGGGCGCAGCAGTGCATCCCGTTCCTTTTCGGAGACGGACTGCCGCACCATCCGCAGAAGATTCTCCTCCTGCTCGGTCAGCACGACATTTTTAGGCGGCGGCACGGGGAGATACCGTTCCTCCAGCCGCATCTGCATACCACCGGGCAAAACGGCACGCACCGCATCATAGCGGGTGCAAAAGGTATGCTCATAGAGCCATTCCACCAAGGCCAGCAGTTCATCTGTCAGAACGGGCTCGGTATCCAGCACAGCAGTTACCGGCTTATACACCATCGGCCGTCCGTCGGCGGTCTGTTCTTCCTGCAGCGGAGTCACCGCCAGCACCATAGCCATTCTGCGGCGGTTGCCCTTGCCAAAGGGCACTGCCACCCGCATACCGGGGCGGATCTGCCCCTGCAGCGCAGCCGGTACCGTGTAGGTATACAGACGGTCATATCCGGGGGCGGCGGCATTTAGCGCCACCTGTACAGCCATTGGCTCTGTCAAGCGGGACACACCCATCCTCCTCTCCGGCAAGCCTTGGTGCAGCAGGATCATTACTCGGCCTGCTCAGCCTGCTCCACGATCTTATACTTACCTGCCGCAAACTCCTCCACGGCAGTCTTTACGGGCTTCTCCTCCAGACGCTGCTTGTTCTCGTACAGCGTATCGGCGATCTCTCTTGCGCGCTTGGCAACGCCCAGCACGAAAGCATAATAGTTGTCATTCTTGGAAATGATCTGATTCATAGACGGTCTTAACATGATTTTGTAAACGCTCCTATTCTTTCTTTTGAATACTTTGTGCGGTTTGCCTCGGCCTGCACGATGGCACAGAAATCGTCCACCGCATCCTCCAGCTTATCATTCCACACAATATATTGATAACGCTCCGCAAAAGGGATCTCTTCAATGGCTCTTGCAATGCGCTGTTCAATGACTTCCTGTGTCTCAGTGCCGCGCTTTTCCAGACGGCGGCGCAGCTCTGCAAGGGTGGGCGGCAAGGTGAAAATCGTCACCGCATCGGGATGCTCCTCCATGATCTTCAGAGCACCCTGCACCTCGATCTCCAGCACGGCATGCTTGCCTTGTGAACGGATGGACTCCACGCTTTCCTTCAGGGTGCCGTAGTAATTGTTGCAGTACTGTGCGTACTCCAGCATTTCATTGCCGACAATACGCTTTTCAAAATCCTCACGGGTGAAGAAATGGTAATGCACACCGTCGATCTCGCCCTCACGGGGATCACGGGTGGTTGCGGACACGGAAACCTCACAGGCGGTGCGTTTTACCACCTCTTTGAGCATGGTACCCTTACCGCAGCCCGAAGGCCCCGAAAGAATAATCAGCATTCCGCGTTCAGTCATCTTCCTGTTCCTCCTCTGTACCGCCGTTACCGGAAAGTCTTGCGCCGATGGTTTCCGGCTGAATCGCCGAAAGGATCACATGGTCGCTGTCCATCACGATGACGGCACGGGTTCTTCTGCCGTAGGTGGCATCAATAAGTCTGCCGCGATCTCTGGCATCCTGAATGATTCGCTTGATGGGTGCCGATTCGGGGCTGACAATGGTCACCAGACGGGACGATGAGATCATATTGCCAAAGCCGATGTTGATAAGTCGCATGATAGTAACATCCTTTCCGTCCGCAGGGGATCACTCAATATTCTGGATCTGCTCACGGATCTTTTCGATCTCGGATTTCATATCCACCACAAGGCGGGTAATGGTCAGTTCCTGCGCTTTGGAACCGATGGTGTTGACCTCACGGTTCATCTCCTGCACCAAAAAGTCCAGCTTACGGCCCACGGGGGCATCCTCTGCCAGCAGAGAACGGAACTGGGCAATGTGGCTGTGCAGACGCACGGTTTCCTCATCAATGGCGGTTTTTTCCGCAAAAATGGCTGCCTCGGTCAACACACGCTGCTGGTCGATGTTGGTATCCTTCAGCAGGTCGGTAAGCTTGGCAAACAGCCGCTCCCGATAGCTTTCCGCAACACTTGGGGCAATGGATTCCACCTGACCCAGCATATTCTCCAGACCATCCAGCTTTGCCAGCAGATCTGCTGCCAGACGCTCGCCCTCGCAGCGGCGCATGGAGAGAAAATGCTCCAGAGCTTCCTCTGCTACCTGTGCCACCTGCGCCCAGATAGCATCCTCGTCATCCTGGGCTTTGGTGACGGTAAACACATCGGGCAGCCGCAGCAGGGCAGAAAGACGAACATCATCCTCCAGCCAATGTCTGCCGTTTTCACCCATTTCCTCATTCAGCGAGCGCAGCGCATTCACATAGCCCTCGGCCACGGAACGGTTGACAACGATCTGTGCGTCCTTTCCGTCGGGGCGGGTAATGGTCACGCTGACTTCCACCTTACCTCTGGCCACCTTGCCGTTAAGGAAGGTCTTCAGCTTTTCCTCCAGATACATGCATGCTCTGGGTAAACGGGCAGAAAACTCATAATATCTGTGGTTGACAGCACGGATCTCCACCAAAACATCTCTGCCATCGGTCATGGATTGTGCTCTGCCATAGCCTGTCATACTCTTGGGCATGAGAAACCTCCTGTTGCAGTTCATATGAGATCGGCGCATACTACGCCGAGTATACATTGATTCATCTAAATAGTATATCATATTTTCATGTGAAAATCAAGGGGGAAAAGGCTACAATTCGGTTACAATTTCCCCTTGCAAACGCAAAAAACGGATGCGGAACAAGGCTTCCGCATCCGTTTTTGATACACAGGGTAGATTACTTCAGGCCCACACGGCTGTCTTTGTGTTTATCCTTTTCGGAGAGCTCATCAAAGACCACCAGATTGTGGTGCATTTTTGCCAGATCATTCCGGCTGCTTTGGTGAGGAGAACCGCTGTACACATACCCCTCGGCACGCATATAGGCATTCCAGCGGCGATGCTCCAGCATCTCAAACCGACGCAGCGCTTCGCCTTCCAATTGCTCCTCCGGCAGCTCCGCCCCGGGGATCCCGCAATGAATGCGGGCGTGCATATGCAGAGCAGCAGCCACAGAGGAACGATAATTGTACTCATAGTTCCAGAATTCTTCTGCCTTACCCCATTTCAGATGCCGCTGCAGGGCTTCCTGCTCCAATGCGGAGTCGATGATCACCGCTTCCGTATAGGAGGACTCCATATCACCCACAAATTCGATATCGTAGGGCTGCCCGCGGTAATTGGTAATACCCGTCAGAGCCTCCTTGCGGCGGCTGTTGTACAAGATCGCCTGAATAATGGGATGCACACCGATGCGCTCAAACAGCATCCGCAGGCGCACGGCAGTACGGGTATTCAGGTCATCATCGCCCAGAGAAACCAGCACATAGTTCGCACGGCGGATCTCGGATATTTTCTCTGCAAAGGCAGCGGTATTCACATCACAGCCGCTATGCACCGTAATGTGATACTGCGCTTCGCCTTCGATCATTACGCCGTTATAGGCAGGCGAAAGCAGCTCAGGGGCATCCGCAGTGATTTTTTCCTCCGCCAGCCGATCCTTTTCAAAGGCATGGATATGCACCCGATAGCCATCCATCTGACCGTACCATGCCAAGGCCTTCAGCATTTCGGTACCGTGATGTCCCATACCCACGATCACGCCATGGATCTCCTTCACACCATCCTCAGCCGGCATGGCATTGTCAAACAGGCGGTGGCCATCCTGATACAGCACACGGTTGATCATGGAGCGCACCTCATTGATGCGGCGCAGGCGCACCTTGCCCTTCTCCACAGCAGTCAGCAGTAGCTCACTTTCGGCGGAAAGAGAAGATACATAGAGGTTGGTATTGGGGCGTTCCCTGCAAATTTCGATGAGCTGCAGGGCCATATCCAGATTTTTATCTTCGTCCTCGCCCATGGCGAACAGCCACAGACCTTTCTTTTCGGAATGCCCCAGACGGGCAATGGAAGCAATATCCCCACGGAACAAGATTGCGCCAAGGTTGTTGGCTTTCCGCATCAGTTCTTCGGAGGACTCCTTTTCCGTCGCTTCCGCAAATGCAAAGGCTGCCTTGGGGTGATTGCGCTTCAAATCGGCCGCAAGGATCATGGATTTGTCGGTCAGCTCGGAAAAGACGTACATTTCCCGTCCGTTTGCCAGTGCATACTGGATCCTTGCAGAGAGATTGCGGAACAGCGAAAGTACAAATCCGAAGGTGAACATGGGGGCAAGCACCACAAGCACAGCCGCCCAGAGGAGGTAGCCCGTTGCCAGCTCTGCCGAGCAGCGTTCGATCCCCGATGCCAGCTCACCGAACTCCACACCCATGGCAAAGGCCTTCATGGCGTGCAGAGCTGCAAGCAGCACCGCTTTGGCGGTTTCCGCAAAGGTTCCGGATTCCGCACCGGACATTAACGGGAAAAACCCAACAGCCGCAGAGATCAGAATGCTGACCACGCCCACCCGAAAAACAGGTGCGTGGATCCCTCGGCTTTTATTGGCTTCAATGGCAATGGCGATAATGGGCGGCACTATGGCCATCCAGATGGAAATCGCCAGACAAACAGTCCAAAGCATGATACATCCTCCATGGCATATTGTCATACTATTTCTGATATCTCATTATACACCCGCACAACGGCTTTTGTCAAGGATAGTGCAGGCACTTGCAATCCACTTTGGGCTGTGTTATAATCTATAATCAGAGGATCAACCGAAAGGAGCAACCATCTTATGAAGCTGACTGTATTAACGGAAAACACCACCGGCAGCCCTCATCTCATTGCTGAGCATGGCCTGAGTCTGTATCTGGAAACAAAGGATCTGCGGCTGCTGTTTGATACCGGACAGACCGATGCGCTGATCGCCAATGCTGCCTTTCTGGGCGTGGATCTCGGCGCCGTGGATCTGGCTGTGCTTTCCCATGGGCATTATGATCACGGCGGTGGAATTGCCGCTTTTTTACAGCACAATGCCAAGGCGAAGGTCTACCACAGCCGCCACGCCTTTGGAGAACACTACAACGCCGTCAACCGCTACATCGGGCTGAACCCTGCCTTGCAGCAAGAAAACAGGCTGGTCCCCGTGGGGGATTCCTTTGCGCTCTGCCCGCACATGACGCTTTTTTCCTGCAATGACGCAGCATTTCCTGAACCCGTGGAGCCCTTTGGTTTGCAGATCATGAGGCAGGGCAGGCTGCAGCCCGATGATTTTCTGCACGAACAATATCTGCTGATTGAGGAAAAGGGGCAGCGTATTCTCATCAGCGGATGTTCCCACAAGGGCGTGTGTAATCTGGCGGCATATTTTCGCCCCGATGTTCTCATTGGCGGGCTGCATCTTTCCAAGCTGGATCCCCAAGCGGCAGAAGATGCTGCACGGCTGGATGCCATTGCGGCAAAGCTGCTCCGCCTGCCCACCCGATACTATACCTGCCACTGTACGGGAGAAGCCCAGTACGCATATCTCCGTGAAAAAATGGGGCAGCGGCTTTCCTATCTCCGCACGGGAGATACCTTGGAGCTGTAACAGCAATATGCAACAAAAAGCGGGCGAATCATCGCCCGCTTTTATTGTTTGCTCTTGGATTTACGCCAGCATCCACTGCTTCATGATAGAAAGATCCACAGTATTGATCTGATCATCCTCATTGAGGTCGCCTACGGCCCAGTTGTTGATTTCCCCACCGCAAACGATCCACTTCTGCAGCATGACCACATCGTTCATCAGGAAGTGACCATCAGCATCTACATCACCGCGCACAAGCGGTATATCAGTCTGCACCTCACCCTGGGTCAGTGCCAGCAGGTAGGTCAGAGGAGAATTCCAGTAAATGGTGATCTCGTTGGTGGAGTAGCTCTCGGCATGATCCACATAGCACTTTGCGGCAGGCGTATTTGCCAGATATGCCTCTGCTGCGCTGTCCTCCAGGTTAGAGTTTACGCCGCCTACCAGCATGCCGCCCATTGCCTTGCCCACTGCCATGGAAGGTCTGTGGTGAGGATTCTGAGGAGAAACGGTACCGTAGCCTGTGACATAGCACACACCGTTGGGGTTCTTACCCAGCAGGTAGTTCTGATTCTCCAGTGCAGCCTTCATGTACTTTTCATCCTCGGTAGCACGATACATAATGCCCAGAATCACGCCTGCATTGGCAATGGTCATGTTGCTGCCCCAGTTAAATCTGGCGATCGACACACCATAGGGGCTGTTGTTGGATACATTCACAAAGATATCTGCCTGGGTCTTTACGGCATTCAGAGCCTTGGTATACAGGGAGCTGCTCTTGTCGATGCCATCCATAGTCAGCAGAGCAATATTGCCATAATCTCCGACCGTGGACCAATCCAGACCGTTACGGGGACCGTTGCTTTCCGCATAGGAAGCATAGGTACTGTCGCCGGTTGCACGATACATCTGTGCGGCTGCCCAGTAACGCTCATCCTTATCGGTAGTATCGTTGTAGACACCGGTCACAATGTCGGAAGGATTCACAAAGATCAGATTCTGATTCTGGGAAAGGAAATCCCATGCCTTCTTGGCAGCATCCAGGCACTTCTGTGCAAAGGCATCGTCAATATCCTTGTAGAACTCATATGCCATTGCCATAGACGCACAGAAATCTGCGGTTGCAGTGGTGGAAACAGGAGTCACAATGAGCTGACCGGTTTCGTTCTGGGGCATAATGTAGCCGGGGAAGGTAGCGCAGCTCACCTTGTGGTACACACCGCCGGAAGAAGCCTGCATCTTCAGCATCCATTCCAGCTCAAAGCGCACCTCATCCAGCACATCGGGAATGCCGTTGCCGCTTTCGGGAATGCCGATATTGTCGCTGAACATGGTGGGATCGGCCTCATAGGCATACAGCAGATCCGCAACAGCCTTGGCAGCAGGCACGATATATCTGCCGTAGTCGCCTGCATCATGCCAGCCGCCGGTCACATCAATGGTTTCATTGGTGCCGTAGACAGTAGCTCGTGCAGTATGGCAGGCAGGGTGACCGAAAGAAGCATCCTGTACCTGGCAGCCGCAGCGCTGGAGATACAGCATCTTTACAGTATCATCCATCAGGGCATCGTATACATTCTCACCAATGGTAAAGGGGTAAGAAGCATCCAGATTGCCGCAGGTGATGGTATAGGTACCGGGCTCGGTCACAGAGGAGAAATCGCCCAGATAGTCCACTTCATCGGCAGAGCTGTTCTGGGTCTGGCCATAAAGCTGGCCGGTGTACACCACAGCACCGCTTGCATTGACCACGGAGAACTGTGTTTCATTGGTCACATCGCGGAACACTGCGATCTTCTGTGCTTCGGGGGTATAGCCCACCTGGTTGGTCATAATGGAAGGCTCATAGGGGCCGAAGTCCTCATAATGCACATTGCTGTCATCTACCAGCTCCAGCACTACATTGTCCAGATAAATGGTGTGTGCTCCAAGATTTTCGCCCTCCTGCAATCCACAGTTGAACACCATTTTGGACATGATGTCGGTTTCCTTGGTCATGGTGAAGGTGTAGTCCACCTTCTGGGGGGAGGAGGTCAGGTTCAGACCCTTCCAGGTATAAGCCTGATAGGTGCCGCCGTTCTGCTGGATCATCCCCTCCACATAACGATCCACGTTGGCAGAGATCTCGTAGCTCAGGTGGTACACACCATTCTGGTACAAAGGAATGATGTCGTAGTACACCTGCACGGCGTAGTTTTTGGTGCCCACCGATGTAATATTCAGCGCCAGACGGCCGTTGTCTGCGGAGATGCTGCAGCTTCCGCCGCTTTCCTTGTAGGTACCCCAGCCGGATACGCCGCTGTCAAAGGTGGAGTTCTTGATAATGTTGGTTGCCGCACTGCCTGTGAGCGCTGCGGACATCATCCCCATTGATGCCAGCACACAGGCGGTCAAAGCTGCAACACTCTTTTGCAAAACTTTGCCTCTCATAAAATAAACCCTCTCTCATTAAATTTGTATGTGCACACAGAACGTGCATCTTTAGTTTAGCAAAATTTATGCATCAATGCAATGATGTATTGTGCACAATCTATCACAATTCGTGCAAAGCATGGGAATAGCTGCAGGAAAGCCGATATTCCGAGGGGGTAATGCCAGTTCGCTCCTTGAATTGTCTGGAGAAATGAGCATAGCTGCGGTAGCCGCACTGGGATGCGACCTCATGAACAGAGAGGTTGGTTGTGGAAAGCAGCATCTTTGCATACTGGGTGCGGCTTTCGATCAGATCCTGCACAAAGGACACCCCGAACTGCTCCCGATACAAATGCTGAAAGGCAGAACGGCTCATACGCACCTCATGGGAGGCATATTCCACAGTACGCTGGATGTACGGCTCGCTATATATTTTGTAACGTATGGTGGAGAGCATCTCATATCCCGTATCACCGAAGGGTTTTGGCTCGGCGTGCAATTGTTCGTCGATTTTGGAAAACAGCAGTGCCATGTAATGCCCGATGTTGCTGTGCTTGTTCCGGTTGTTGGAATACTGCTCACCGGCAATGCACTTCAGGCAAAAGCTGAGAAAGTGCAGATTCTCCATGGAGATCGGCGTATCAAAAGGAATGCCGTGGTGCAAAAATGTCTCCTCCTCGTTGTCCTCAAAGAGGAAATGCACCCAGTCATTGGAAAAGATCTGCCCCCGACAGCAGCGATATTGCTGGGGCGTGCCTTTGCGGTAAAGCATCACGGAATTGGCAGGCACAAGCACTTCCTTGCCCTGCAGCACAAACAGAGCTTCGGTTTTCAGCAGCAGAAGCAGATAATCCCCGCTGCCTTCGGGACGATCAATATAAAAATCCGCATCGTGGGTATGATTATAACCCACATTATGAATCACCATAACAGACTCCTTCCATCAAAAAGCCACTTCCGATCTGTACATCCGAAGTGGCTTTTTTCATTATTCGTTTGCAGGGGTGCAGTGGTTGAACCCTCCGTTGCAGATAATAGATGCGTAATCATAGTAGCAGTAGTTCATATCCACATCGGAATCAATGCCTTCCACATGACCGGTACAGGAATACTGCCACATACCGTAATCACCGTTATAGACGGTATCCGGCGCATACTGTGCCACCCACACGCCGTACTTCTGCCGCATTTCCTCTGTATACAGCGTATTCAGGGGAGAAGCAGAGCTGTAAACGGTCACATAACAGCCTGCCGCCTCCATGGTAGAGCAGAACGCATCAATAATGGCGCAAAAATCCTCAGGAGACATCTCCCACTGCGCCTTCAGCTCCACATCATAGGCAATGGGAAACTGCAATGCACGGTCACCCAGCACTGCCAGACAGGTCTCAGCCTCAGCCACCGCCTCTTCGGGGGTCAGTGCATAAGAGTACCAATATGCGCCCACAGGCAGACCCACTGCCGTTGCGCCTTCATAATTCTGTGCGAAGTAAGGGTCGCTGCGGAAGGAAGGATCACCGGAGCCGGATCCGGCACGGATCATAACGAACTCAATGTCCTTTCTGTCTTCCACCACTTCATCCCAGCGAATATCGCCCTGCCACTTGGATACATCAATACCAAAGGAGAAAGGCTTGCGATTGTTCTTGGTGCCGTTTGCGGCATGGGCGGGAATGGCCACCGAACCCTTTTCCAGCAGCAGAGAGGTCAGTTGTTCGCCCTCTGCGCCGTAAAACATGGGGTCGGAAACAGTAACGGAATACACAGCATCGGCCGGAACGTTCTCCAGCACTACAAAATCAATGGAGAACAAATTGCCATCCTGTGCCACAGCCTGAGAAGCATCTGCCATACAGACCAAAGTACCGTGCATACTGCTGGGCAGCACCATGGCACTGACATCCGCAAGGGCTGCATCATAGGTATAGGAGATGGCATCCTCTGCATACAGCGGCTCCAGACAGGCGGTATCATAATGCAGCATAAAGCTGCCGGAGGTAAAGCCGGGGTTGTTTTTCAGGCTGATCTGCATGGTCACGGTATCACCGGGCATAGCGGAGCAATCGGTAGCATCCAAAATCATGGGATTGGCGGCTTCCACCGTTTCCCGCTTGGCCAGAACCAGGTCAAACACATTGATCACACCGTCACCGTTCAGATCGGTCAGGGTATCTGCCACAGCAGATACGGGTGCGGCACAGGCCGATATCATCAGCAGGCTGCTGATAGCAGCACCCAGCGTTCTGGAGAGCATTGTCTTCCTTTTCATAATGATACCTCTTTCATTTATCTCAACCCATGTTTTTCTTCCTTTTTCTATATGGAATCCGATTTGTTTTGAGTTATTTTGTGTTTCATACGCCAACCGACAATTCCCCCTATCGGAGAGCGTGTTCCCATTATAACACAAACCACATCCATTGGCAAGCGTTTTTTGAACACTTTGTCGGTATATACAAACCAAGTAGAAAACTATTATGCACATCGACGAAACTTCTGTTTTCCTAAAAAAATCCTTGACTTTTCCTGTCAGATGTAGTATAATTATAAAGCAGTCAGCGAGATCTGCAAGCGATGCTGTTTTAGCTCAGTTGGTAGAGCACATCCTTGGTAAGGATGAGGTCGCCGGTTCAAATCCGGCAAACAGCTTAGAAAAAACCTCTTTGCTTCGGCAAAGAGGTTTTCTGTTTGTGCTATAAGAAAAGCCCCTTCTAAACCAGAAGGGGCTTTTGCTTTATGAATGCTTCTGTTTCTCCATAAATGCACGGATCTCTGCCTCTGCACTTTGCACCTCTGCCAGCAGTTCCCGTGCAGAAAGCCGCTGTGCGCCGTTGCCCAGCACAATGATCTGCTCCAACCCGTCAGAGGTAGCCACACGCACCCGATATTCCTTGGCCAGCGTATGAGAAACCTGCTCGATGTAGCTATCGGCAGTTTCCGCCTCCTTGGTATAAACGACGTGCAACGCACCGTGCTGCTCCACAGTGCGATCCTTACCCTTGACCCGATAGGCATCAAACACAATAATAATATGGCAGTTGCGCCAGCCTTGATAATTCCCCAGCCGATGGATGAGTTGATTGCGTGCCAGCTCCAGATGATCCTCCGCAAGCTGTTTCAGATCTTCCCATGCAAAAATGATATTGTAGCCATCTACCAGCAAATATTCGGGGCCTTTGGTCACGATCTTGGCAGGCGTGGTATGCACAGGGCCGGATTCTTCATGGCGGTGCCGCCGCATGGCCTTACGGGTATCTCGGTTGATCTTGCCGTAGGTGCGCTCGTAAATAGCCATCAATTCATCATCCCCTGCCGCCGCATAGGAAGAAACTTTTGGCATAGGGAGCAGTTCTTCATCCTCCTCGGTCTGTTTGGCATCGGCAAAGGGCAGGTGCATATGCTCCGGCACCTCATACCACGGCACGGTATAGCCTGCGCCATGAGAACAGAATACCGAATCGGGCGAATTGACAAGGTCACTTTCAAAGTGATATCCCATGTGCTCAATGACTTCCTCGGCATTATGGCACGGACGGTAGCCTGCAACCGTCAGGGAAAGACTGCCCTGCCCCTTGGTATAGCTCATGACCTCCACTGCATAATCCGCCAGCCTTGCAACAGGGGCACTGCCCGTCAGGACAGCCATGCCCTCCTCGGTTTCCGGAGAACCAAAGCTGCCGTGCATCATCTGGATATCATGCATGGCACGACCCAATGCATCCTGAGGCAACGTGAGAACAAAATCATAATAAGGTTCCAGCAGCACGCTTTGCGCCGATGCCAGCCCCTGACGGATGGCACGATAGGTCGCCTGACGGAAATCTCCGCCTTCGGTATGCTTCAGGTGCGCCTTACCTGCAACCAAAGTCAGCTTCATATCGGTAATGGGAGAGCCTGTCAGCACACCAAGATGCTGTTTTTCCTCTATATGCGTCAGGATCAATCGCTGCCAGTTGCGGCTCAGTACATCCTCGGAGCATCGGCTTTCCCACTGCAGACCACTGCCCGCAGGCAAGGGCGTCATGCGGATATGCACTTCCGCATAATGGCGCAGCGGCTCAAAATGCCCCACGCCCTCCACAGGAGCGGCAATGGTTTCCAGATAAGTCACGGTGCCGCTGTCAAAGCTGACAGCATACCCAAAACGCTCCCTGATCTGTGCAGACAGCACCTCAAGCTGCACTTTGCCCATTAACTGCACAAAAATTGCCTGCAACTGCTCATTCCACAGCACATTCAGCCGAGGATCCTCCTCCTCCAGCATCCGAAAATGCTTCAGACCGTCGGTGGGCAGCATATCTTCCGGCAAAATGGCACGGTAGCGCATGACAGGGCGCAAAAAGCCACGGGTATCATCGGTGAGGCAGCCCAAGCCCTGCCCCGCAAAGGCTGCCGAAAGCCCCGTAACGGCACAGATCTCACCTGTGACAGCCTGCTCTGCGGCACGATATTTGGCACCCGAATAAAACCGAATGCCGCTGATCTTCTCCTGATAAGTGCGGTGATCGCTGCCCCGATATTCCAGTTCATCTCTGTTTTTCAGCGTACCGCTTTGGATTTTCATAAAAGTCAGACGATTGCCCTTGGCATCGGTGGAAATCTTAAACACGCGGGCACCAAAGGCATCCCCTGCGGGAGGCTGCAGTGTATAACGCTCCAGCAGCTCCAATAGCTGCGTAATGCCTTCTCCTTTGCGTGCCGAGCCAAAGCAGCAGGGGAAGATTTCACGCCCTGCAATAGCCTTTGCCAGCTCCGGCTCCGTCAGTTCACCGCTGTCCAAATACTGATTCATCAGCCATTCGCTGCAGGTGGCCGCCTGCTCATACAGCATCTCCGAAGATGCCGCCATATCCACACAATTGGAAGACAGCTTCCCCTGCACCTCCTGCAAAAGTGCCTTTGCGGTATGCCTTGCGGCATCCATTTTATTGATAAACAGTACCACAGGGATCTCATAACGCTCCAGAAGCTGCCATAGGGTACGGGTATGGCTCTGTACACCTTCGGTGCCGCTGATGAGCAGAACCGCATAATCCAGCACCTGCATGGTGCGTTCCGTTTCGGCAGAAAAATCCACATGGCCGGGGGTATCCAGCAGTGTGATATTGACATTGCCCACAGTTATGGTTGCCTGATGAGAAAAAATAGTGATTCCCCTGCTGCGCTCCATGGAATCCGTATCCAGCCAGGTATTGCCATGATCCACTCTGCCCTGCTGCCGTATGACTCCGGTCTGATACAGCAAAGCCTCGGCAAGGGTGGTTTTGCCGGAATCCACATGTGCCATCAATCCCACTGTGATCTGCTTCATGCCTGCCTCCTATTCTTATTTTTTATATCCTCACCATTATAGCATATTTCTCCGCAGGATGCAAATACAAAAAACTCTGCCCTTCTCACAAGAGAAAAGCAGAGTTTTTCCATATTGGAACGGTTGGCAAGCCTTACAGCTCAGGCCTTCCAGAGGCCGTGCAGATTGCAGTAGGCATAAACGGCTTCCACTGCATCACCTTCGCAAAGAGCAAAGCAGATCTCCGGCTGCTCACCGGGATGCAGAGCCTTTCTCTGATTGCCTTGCTTGGTCTGAATGGAGATCCACTCAATAAAATGCTCCTCCAGCATGGGGTGTGCAACCTCGCCTACCTTGACCTTGACAATGTTGTTTTCCACGGTATAGACGGGAACATGCTTTTCCACGGCGGCATCGGTGGTGCCGGGGATCAGCTCCTTCATCTTCTGGCCGCAGCACATCACAGGCACACCGCTTTCCTTTACCAAAGCGACGATCTTGCCGCAATGCTCACAAATATAAAACTTCTGCTCCATGATAACACCTCCCTTCACTTATTCTTCGCTGAACATATCCTTGCCCACGCCACACAGCGGGCACTCAAAATCCTCGGGCAGATCCTCAAACTTAGTGCCGGGAGCAATGCCCAGCTCGGGAGCACCCTGCTCCTCGTCATAAGTCCAGCCGCAAGCGTCACAAACAAACTTTTTCATCATCGTATCCTCCATAAATAAATATTATTGAATGGGTTCAAAATCGGCAGCACCGTGCTTGCACAGCGGACAAATGAAATCCTCCGGCAGGGTATCGCCCTCATGCACATAGCCGCAGATCTTGCAAACAAAACCTTTTTTGCCCTCAGTTTCGGGCTTGGGCTTCACATGATCCTGATAGTAGGTATAGGTCATGGTTTCATCATTGGAAATGGTGCGTGCTTCCGTCACCTCGCAGATAAACATACCGTGAGTATCCAGATCCACATACTGCACCACCTTCAGAGAAAGGAAGGCGTTAATGTGTCTGGGCAGCACCACAAGGCCGTTTCCGGAGCGCAGCGGTTCGCACTCTGCAAATTTATCGGTATTTCTGCCGCTTTGGAAGCCGAATTTCTCAAAAACAGCAAAGGGAGCATCGGTGGTCAGGCAGTTGATGTTCATTTTGCCCGTCTGCTTGATGACATGGTGAGAATAGTTCTCCTTATTAATGGTAACAGCCACACGGTTGGGGGTATTGGTCACCTGGGTCACCGTGTTGACGATCAGGCCGTTATCCCGTTTGCCATCGTTGGAGGTGACCACATACAGACCGTAGCCGATGCGGAACAGCGCAGAGGGATCGTTGGTATTGGTGTTATCGCTGCGTACTGCCAGATATTCCATGGTCAGTTCATCGGCAAGGGCGTTGAGCTGTGCCGTGCTTTCCTCATTCAGTGCCGAAAGGATCCGCACGGTATTTTCCGCATACTTCAGGTTACGGGATTTTTCCAGCATGCTCTTCATCACCTTGGCCGCCAGCGGTGCCCAGCTTCCGTTTTCAATAAATGCCACGGTACGGTTGCTGAAGTTGCGCTCTGTCAGGTGGTTGATAAACTCCCGCATAAAGGGGAAGATCTCTGCGTTATAGGTGGTGGTTGCCAGCACCAACTTGCTGTAGCGGAAGGCATCCTCCACGGCTTCTGCCATGTCGCATCGGGCCAGATCATTGACCACCACTTTGGGACAGCCATTGGCGCGCAGCTTTTCCGCAAGCTGCATAACAGCCTTTTTGGTATTGCCATACACGGAAGTATACGCAATGACGATACCGTCTTCTTCCGGCTGATAGCCCGACCAGATGTTGTAAAGATTCAGGTAGTAGCCCAGGTTTTCTTTCAGCACAGGGCCGTGCAGGGGACAGATGATCTGAATATCCAGACCGGCGGCCTTCTTCAGCAAAGCCTGCACCTGCGCGCCGTATTTGCCCACAATACCGATATAGTAGCGTCTGGCTTCGCAGGCCCAGTCTTCATCCACGTCCAGTGCACCAAACTTGCCAAAGCCATCGGCCGAAAACAATACCCGATCGGTGCTGTCATAGGTCACAATGACCTCCGGCCAATGCACCATGGGAGCTGCCACAAAGTGCAGGGTATGCTTGCCCAGCTCCAGCACAGAGCCTTCGCCCACCACTACCTGACGCTCTGCAAAATCCGTGCCGAAGAAGTTCTTCATCATGGCAAATGCCTTGACAGAGGACACGATCTTTGCATCCGGGTAGGCCTTCACAAACTGCATAATGTTGGCGGAATGATCCGGCTCCATATGCTGCACGATCAGATAATCGGGCTTTCTGCCGCCCAGTGCATTCTGCAGATTGTCCAGCCATTCATGGGTAAAGGCTGCATCTACGGTATCCATCACGGCAATTTTATCATCCATGATGACATACGAATTATATGCCATACCGTTGGGAACGATGTATTGTCCCTCAAACAGATCAATATTATGGTCGTTTACACCGATATAGCGGATATCACTTGTGATATGCATAGCAGTTCCTCCATTGTTGGTGTTATGCTGTACAGAAACCGCACAGCTCTATCCTTTATTATAGCATATTTGCACGGAAATGTAAAGTGCAATTCCCAAAACAGTGATTTTTTGTTTATCGGTCAAGAAGTCTGCCGTCCACGGAGATCGTGACCACCTGCCACGGAATGAACTTGCCGCTTGCCTGCAGCGCACGCTTGGCTGCGTTTTCAATGCCGCCGCAGCAGGGCACTTCCATGCGGACAATGGTCAGGCTTTGGATGTTGTTTTGGCTAAGGATCGCCGTCAGCTTTTCGGTATAGTCCCCTTCATCCAGCTTGGGGCAGCCGATGAGCGTAACCCGATTGCGAATGAAATCCTCATGGAACCGACTGTAAGCGTAAGCGGTACAATCTGCGGCTATCAGCAGGTTGGCACCCTCAAAATAGGGGGCATTTACAGGCACCAGTTTGATCTGTACCGGCCATTGCGACAATCGGCTGACAGCCGGTGCAGCAGTTGCAGCAGGTGCACCTTCCCGAAAAATGGCTTTGGATTCCGTACCGAGGCAGCCGCAGGGCAGCTTTACGGCCTGCTGTTTTTGTGCTTTGGCAGCCAGCACCGCCGCCTCATTGTAAGCAGGAGCCTCCCGTTCCTCAAAGCGTATGGCACCTGTGGGGCAGGCAGGCAGACAATCTCCCAAGCCATCACAGTAATCCTCCCGCAGGAGCTTTGCTTTGCCTTCCACCATCCCGATGGCACCTTCATGGCAGGCAGCCGCACACAAACCGCAGCCATTGCATTTTTCTTCATCTATGGTAACGATCCTGCGAAGCATCAGACATCCCTCCGTTATTATTTGGCAAACCCTTGACTTCTATGCTTCCATTATAGTATAATATAGAAGAAAAGTATGTTGAAATTTCAACAAGAGGAGGAAATCATGCAAGAATATTTTGAGAAGCTCCGTCAATGTATGCTGTTTGAAGGCGTTGCGGATAACAATTTGCAGGCAATGCTGCGCTGTCTGGGAGCCAGGGTGCAGCATTGCAAAAAAGGCGAGATCATTATGGCAGAAGGCGAAAAAGCAACACACATCGGTGTGTTGCTTTCAGGCAGTGTTCAGTTGGTACGCATGGATTATTACGGAAACCGCAGCATTGTGGCAAATATCCGCCCCCCGCAGTTGTTCGGAGAATCCTTTGTATGTGCGGAGGTACAGGCAATGCCTGTCAGCACCATCGCCACAGAGGACTGCACTATTCTGCAGATCGAAGGCAGACGGGTATTAAGCCCATGCTGCAATGTTTGTGATTTTCACAACCGCACCGTATTCAATCTGATGAAAATTGTTGCCACCAAAAATCTGCTGTATCATCAGAAAATCGAGGTGACCTCTAAACGCACCACCCGTGAAAAGCTGATGACCTATCTGCTGCTGCAGGAAAAGGAACACGGCAGCAGCAGCTTTACCATTCCCTTTGACCGTCAGGAGCTGGCGGATTTTCTGGAGGTGGAACGAAGCGGTCTTTCCACGGAGATCGGCAAGCTGAAAAAAGAGGGCATCATTGCGTGCGAACGCAGTCGTTTTCGGCTGCTGACAGAAAAATATAGCTGAAAGCCCTTTTTACCCGATCTGAATCAGGCCGTTGCGCTCCAGATTATGCAGGAAAAGGAATCGCGCCTCATCACGGCATTCGGGCTTGATGAGGTAGTACATATAGTTTTCCAGCAAAAACAGCCTGCTGGCGGTACGGCCTTCGATTTTGAAATGGCGGAAGCCCATGGGGAGATATTTTTCGCAAATGGCTTCGGGGCTGATGTGATGCGAACGCTTTTTGCTATCAAAAATATTATTGCCGTTGGAGGGGCATTTGATGTTCTTCTTTACGGTATCCACAGAATAATCCGACATATTGAAAGGCTCATTGGGGTGCAGACGCATATGCTCGCTGTAAGCGATCTGCTGCAAGCCTACCAGACGGTATTCCTCGCTGCGGAACGGACATTTCGGCACACAGCAGGAGTTGATCAGCAGCTCACATTTATCCTTGTGGGGGAGCTGCTCCAGGATATCAAACTGATTGTTCAGGTCGTAATCCAGCACCACCACATGATAATCCCGTTCCAGCTCCTCACGCAGCACAGCGGGGTCTGTAATACGCTTACAGGTAGAACTGGTGATCATATAATTGGGGTATTTCTCACGGATGTAGGCCTCCAGTACAGGAGAAGTAACGATGACTTCATTCAGGCCGTTATTGGCAAGCCGCAGGATCTTGTTGCAGAATTCATCCTGCAAATGCTCCTCGGTAATCATAGGATTGGTAAAGGTAAAGCGCAGCGGTACACCCAGATTGTTGAAGGCCGCCATAATATTCCGCATATTGGCTTCATCACAGGTGTAACCGCCAATGGTACGGCCACCGTTCCACATAGCGGGTGAAAAAGCATCATAAAATGAGGCGATCTCTACCTCATCCCGAAAGAATTCCCGCATATTGCGATACATATTGAAAAACACAAGGTTGAATTTTGCATTCACGGTAAATCCGGGCAGATGAAATTTCGCTTTTTTCTGTTCCATAATCGTGTTCCTTTCGTATAGAATAGCTCCCGTTTCTGTTTTCTATTCTAGCACAGGGCACCGCAAAAGTCAATAGCATATACCTGCGTGATCATAAGGAAAAAAGCCCCTAAGCACCGTATACAGAGCTTAGGGGCTTTGTTATGGGATCTAAAGGGAGGGCTTGCCGCATGATTGCACAAGACGTACGGCGTACATCCTTACGCCTTGAAGATCACACGGACAAAGTTGTAGATATGGGCATGGATCGAATTATCGCCATGATAGCCGCCGTTGACATAATGCCAGATATGAGGCACGCCATTGCTTGTAAAGGAGTTGTGATACCCTTCCGGAGAAGAATATACCACAGTATCATTGCTGCCGGCCGTCATAAACAGCAGGGAGGGTGCTTCTGCCTCGCTGTTCCATTGGAAGCTTCCCGTAACACCGGGAGCCGCACAGATGGAGCCGACATAACCAAACAGATCCGCACGCTGCATACCGATGAGAAGAGCTTCTCTGCCGCCCATGGAAAATCCGGTAATGGCAGTGTTTTCTCTGCCTGTTTTTACGCTGTAAGTCGATTCGATATGAGGCATCAGATCCTTGGTCAGGTCATTGATGAAATTATCATAGGCTGCATTATTGGCATCATCCATGGCATTGCAGCTATCCTGTGTGGCACTGGAATAGATATACGGGAACACTACGATCATATCCTCGGCTGCGCCCTCCGCAATGGCATTGCCGATGATCTGGCGGGTATACATGGTGCCGTTGCCTGTCAGGATCATACGGTCCTGGTTTTCCCAGTAGCCGTGCATCACATACAGCACAGGATACTGCTTGCTTTCGGAATAGCCTGCGGGCAGCAGAATGTTATACGGCTTATTGCGGTTACAGGTGGTGGAATAATATGTGCCCGACTGCACGGTGCCATAGGCTCTGCCCGCTACCTCGTTGTGAGAGGATGCGGGTTCTGTTTCCACAACGGTTGCTGCGGCAATGGGAGTATATTCCGACATAGGACGCATCCCCTGCCTTTCCGCCACGGGGAACTCCGTGATCTTCATGGTAATATAGTCGCAGATCAGTTGTACATCCGTTGCGTCCACAGCACCGCTCTGATCCACATCGGCGGCAAGCTCTGCCACAGAGCTTGCAAATGCACCTTTACGGACCCCCTGCTTTGCCGCAGAAAGATCGGCTGCACCGATCATACCGTCACAGTTCACGTCACCAAGGATCAGTTGTACGGCAGCAGGGCCTTCCACAACTGTACCCGCCACTGCACCGATGGCTTCATCAATGTAGAAGTTCATGGTGTTATCGGCGGTTTCCACATAAATCTGCATATCGGTCGCATCTGCGGGGATCACATAATCGGTATTGGCAAGCTGCACATAGGAATCCTTTACCGCAGTAGCTTCGGCAATGGTGCTGTACTGCGTGGTACCCTCAGCATCCACATATTGCAGCTTCAGATAGAACAACTGGGTGGGGGCACCATCCACATAACGGGCACACACGCTGAAGCTGTAGGCATTGCCCGGCCGAAAAGCATTGGCACTGATGGGACGCATGGCACCGTTCCATGCGGCAGTGCGCTCCTGCACCAGCAAGGCTTCCGCCCCCTGATAAGGCACTCTGCCGCTGGTCATCAGGGATGCATCGCCACGTCCCTGCCAGCTATCCAGATCGCCTTCAAAGGTACTGTGGAAGAAATAACCGTTTGCATCCGGCTCCACCACCGTAGGAAGATTCCAATCGGCGCGGCTGTAAGAGAAGGAATCAATATCAGCATAGCCTCCGGTGGATTTGGTGGCATAGCTGTAAATACCGCTGCGGTAGCCTGTAAACAGCTTCAGATCATAGACCATGCTCAGCTCTTCGCCGATTTTTGTCCAACTATTGCCATCATATGAGTAATAGAAATTAGCTTTATCAATATTATTGGAGCTGCTGCCATCGGAAGTAATGTTGTTGAACAGGAAATCCACTTTCAGGTAGATCGTATCACCGTTGAGGTTCACCTGCTCCACAATACGGTCGTAGCTGTCGGTTACGGCAGAGCTGCCGGAATATCCGCCGTTGTTGGACATATAGATTTTTTTGGAGCCGTCATCTGCCACATAAACGCCCACATTGCCGTATTTGAACTGGAATGCGGAAAGTCCTGCATAATCGCCCACCTTCATGCCCTTGGTATCCAGCTTGATGACACTGCTGCAGGCGGGGCCTTCGGTACGCTGCGTCAGCGTATTGCGGGCATTCAGCAGATGATTGGCAAGGGTCTTGTTGGTCAGCCGCAGATATCCCGCACGCTCTGTCACAGACCATGCCGTGTGATCGGGGTTATGATTCCACTGCCACTCCAGAGCCAGCTTATTGGCATCATAGGAAAAGTCATCACTGACTGCAAGCTGTGTGCCTGTAAAATCCCCATCTACCGTCAAAGTCACGGGAACTTTGCCGTTTACGCCCATCATAGGCCAGTTATCCTGCCAGCTTACAGGCACCAGCACGGGGATTCTGCCCACAGAACCATGATCCTGGAACAGCATACCATACCATTTACCGTCGGGTGTATCCACAATACCGCCCTGAGCAACACCGCTGCCATAGCTTCCCACACCGGAATTCAGCACAGTTTTGCCCTCATAGGTGCCAAGCAGCTCCTTGCTGCGATAACAAAGCTCGATTCTGCCGCTGCCGGAAGGCCATGCGATGATAAACACATAGTAATAATCGCCGATCTTCTGGATATGAGCGCCCTCGCCGCTCAAGCCATCCAAGCCTGTTTTGAACAATGTTTTTTCTGCACCGCCGCTTTTAAAGCCTGTCATTTCGGCGTTCAGCTCTTTGATTTTAATTTCACCGCCGCCGCCATAGACCAGATAGTTTCTGCCATCGTCATCAAACAGGATAGAGGCATCATGGTACATTCCGTTGATCTCGGAACGGGTCCATGTGCCGTTTTCAATATCCTTGGTCTGATAAATATACGACTTGCCCGAACCATAGCTGCCAAAGAACACATAGTAGGTACCGTTGTGATACCGCAGGCTGGTGGCCCACTGACCATGGGCGTAATCATGCTTGCCATTGGTCAGATTTTGCACATCGCCGTCAGCATAGGTATCATACACATAGTTGCAGATCTCCCAGGAAACCAGATCCTTGGATTTCATAATGGGCGCACCGGGGCTGAAATACATGGTGGTGCTGACCATATAATAGGTATCCCCCACACGGATCACATCCACATCGGGCACATCCGCCCAGATAATGGGATTGGATACCACCGAAGCAGCCACTGCCTTGGGCAGATTCTGCTGCATCTCTGCCATTGGTACGGATACCACCGTCAGCAAAGCCGACATGGCACATGCAACATATTTCAAAATTCTGTTTCTCATACGCAAATCCCCTTGTTTCTTTTATGATCTGTACGGCTGATCGGTTGTTCGTCGGATGGATGTTTTTTTGGGCTTCGTCCGTATCACAAACCGATTTCGCCTTTTATATTATAACGGATATACGACTGAATTGCAATTCAAAAATGCGCTGTATTCTTTGCACTTTTATGCTCCGCTCAAGTGGAGAGCTTAGGTTTTTGGATCATATTGCCATAACGAGACCTGAGTTATTGCCGCCCCGCAAGAAAGTCCATTCCCAAGCAACCTCATGTGCAAGAAAACACCATCGAACTCCAAGAGAATACGTCTTGGATTCAATGGTGTTTTCAATGATTCTTATTCAATCAAGGTAACACTTTGGGTATGAAACTCAACTTCGGTAAAATTCAGGTCATTGGGTACTGCTACCACCATCAGATCATAGCTTGTCATGCCTCTGCCATATACTGCATATAATTTGCCACGCTCTCCGTACGTTTTTTCAATCCGTTTCCACGAAAGCAAAAACCTCTGATGGATTTCATCAGAGGTTACGACACTTATATGTATCAAGGGCACACTGCAACAGTTGCCTGTCCGCTTTTGATTCCCATAAAAAATCTCCGATGCGCTATGCATCGGAGATTAGATGTCACTCTTGCCCGAAATAGATGGCACCAAAAAGCGGCGGTTTTACGAGGTTTTTCAAGTGTTCCATTGCTTGGAGAGCTTTTTTGCTTAACGGTAAAGACTTCCGTACCCCCGACCTCAGTTGGTATGAAGTTCTTTTCTTGCAATCGCACTGAACCCCTTACTTTCCTCAGCAAGGCATTCAATATACAGATTGTCCACCTAATCTGGAGGTATATCAAATTGTCATATCAAATCGCTTCATAGAACGGAATAATTGTTTCATTTGCGACGACTATAACAGTTTGCAACCAATGTTCTCTATTTCCGCCAATGATTATAAGAATGGGCTCGGGGCAATTGAGTTTCTTGTTTTGCGAGAGTGAAATCATCTGTTTAATATCCGAACTACTTGGTGTAGGCATTGAATTAGGATGATAATGCCACTCTCCCAAGTAATAATAGTTATCTTTCCATAGTGTATCCAGTCTTTTTTGTAATCCCTTAATGCCTCTCTTAAAAAATGCTTTTTTCTTAACAGAATCAGCAGGAGAATTAGAGATTTCTGAAATATGTGCAGTTAATCCATCATCTGAGTACTTACCTATTATAATACCCCCTGTTTCATATGGATTTGATTCATCACATAAATAATGTAAAATGTTGAGTTGTGCAATTGGCAGCTCAATCTTTAGATTGGCATCAGAATTAATTAAAGTCAATTCAATCACTCTCGCATTTATTAATTAAAGAATAACCTTCGTAATAATCATCCTCTTGCTGTTCGTATGTCAAAGATATTTGTTTTGATTCCCCCATGCTAATGAATTTTTCAATATTTTTCACAGCAATGGATGCTGCCATCCAAATATCATCACTCCGAGCAGGGAACGTAGGATGCCAACAACCGATTCCGTCTCTAGGCAATTTATCTTCATCAACTTCTTTCAAATCCATCATAATATACTGTGAAATAAACCGATAGAATTCATCAAAACTATAAACTCTATTGTTCTGCATATTGATGTACAGCCTTTTGGCACCAAAGCCCACAGAAACAGATATAAAACAATGAGGGCTTTCAAATTCAACGCTTCTAAACGTCTCCAAAACTCTATCTTCACCAGTGCAATCTATAATTACATCATAGTGGTCTATTTCTATGCTTGCATGTAGTCCCTCACCATCGATAATCAACGATACAGTATTATTGATTGGTTTTATCTCAGCATGAGGATTGATAACATTCAGATGTGAGCATAGGGAATTGCATTTGTTACGCCCAATGGACTTAAGACTGAGCGTATGTCTTGATAGATTCCCAACTTTAAATACATCGCTATCTGCTATTGATAGATTATATATTCCAGATCTAACAAGTATTTCAGCAATAGAAGCCCCAATACAGCCAGCACCTATCAAAAGGATTCTTTTTCCTAGCATTATTCGTGGCATTTTTCCTCTTTGAGAGATATCGTCTTGGCTCCAATTCTCAGAAAAAATCCAATTTATCGGAAGATCTGCTTTTAAAACTTCAGTAATATCTCTGTGCCAGTATCCTGTGATATTATTTCTGAAACCTTTTGGGCATTGACGGCCATGTGAAAGTGTAGGAAGAAGAAAGGCTTTCCAGTAAATAATCTCATTCTCTTGAAACCAATATTTCGGTATTGGAAATCCCAAAAGGAATAAGCGAGGCATTCCATCACGCAAATATTTGGAACTCTCCTTAAGTAGCATTTTTATATCATAGCCCTGGGATTCACAAACTTCGAGTAATTCTGCCCATGTTTCGGGAACTTGCCAATCATGTAGCACAGGAACACTCTTTAATAAAACCCATGGCGATTTTACTATCTTCATGGAATTCTGTTCTTCTAAAGCAGTTCCCCAATGAGAGTAATGAACAGGCTTATTATCAAACGAATAAAAAGTTTTAGGATAATAGATCGTAGACTTCGATTTATAGCAATCAATATCAACTATACCACATCTACAATCAGTATCCTCCCACTGCATATAAGATACGGTGTCCTCAGAAAAAGCAAGTTGCCTGTTGAGTAAAATGTTATCGTTAAATTCTGGCAGTTCAAATAATTCCTTGTCAGTTACTAAACTATTATTAGCGGCGGATTTTAACCATTCAACAGCTCGTGTTACATGAAATAACATCCTTTCTTCAACTGAAAATGGTTCTGGATTACGTGAAGAAAGAGTATTGACATCAACACA
>SVNP01000035.1 GCA_015066805.1 Ruminococcus sp.
ACAGTGATCCTGCCATGAAGATCTTTGCAGAAACCGAGGGTGTTCCCCATCATACCATTACCCCCATTGCCCGCCGCAGAGGTACTCGTTATGAGTTGGACCTGGTGCTGCGGGACAATCATACCACCGAAGAGCACCCCATGGGTGTGTATCATCCTCATGCAGAGCTGCATCATATCAAGAAGGAGAACATCGGCCTCATTGAAGTTATGGGTCTGGCGGTGCTGCCTGCCCGATTGAAATCCGAGCTGGAGCAACTGAATGCCCTGCTGAAAAACGGCGGAGATCTCCGTGCCCATGAAGCAACTGCCAAACACGCCGACTGGGTAGAGCAGTGGCTGCCTGATTACCCCGATGCATCGGATTATGAAGCCATTCTTCGGGATGAGGTAGGCAAGGTGTTCCTGCAGGTGCTGACCCATTGCGGTGTGTATCCCCGTACCGAGGAAGGCTTGGCAGGCTTTTTGCGGTTCCTTGATACCGTGGGCTGAAAGGATGCCGGATGAATATTCATGAACTGAAACAGGTGTTGATGGAACGTGCTGTGCCG
Source organism: Ruminococcus sp. (assembly GCA_015066805.1). Classification (GTDB taxonomy): domain Bacteria; phylum Bacillota; class Clostridia; order Oscillospirales; family Ruminococcaceae; genus Firm-04. The sequence goes on from SVNP01000035.1 coordinate 551, forward strand.
GCACATTACTATCATCTAGAGGAAAAGGGGAATGACGATCAGCGGGTTTGCCTGAAACAAAAAGAGGGCAAGTGGATCGTTTGTTATATGGAACGCGGTGTGGCTTTTGATGTGGCAGTATTGGAAACGGAATCTGATGCTTGCCATGAAATGCTGCGTCGGTTGCTGAAATGATATCAGCGAGATATTTCACATTGAAAAGGAGCGTTACTATGAAAAAACAACCGATTTTTTGTCTTTGTCTTGCGGCAGTGACCGCTATGACGGGAGCAGCTTTCCCTGTAATGCCTGCTGCCGCCGCTGCACCGGCCTCTCCCATTATCAATCGTAACGGTTCGGTGTATTCCGATCAGCAGTCCACGGCATATGCTGCCTGCAACGATGTTTACTACGATGCATGGAAGGGCGTAGAGGGCAGCTATCTTGCCTTTGATCTTTCCGAAGTGCCCGAAGCACAGAGAAAGCTGGTGGATTTTGCATGGTACTCTACCGCTTGGAACAGCTATGATTATACCGTCAAAAAGGAAAGCGGTCAGGCGGCACCGGCGGCCTATACCATTTCCGTAAATGCCGCAGAGGGCGGCAGCTATCCCACCGAGGGCTGGGTAGAGGTGGCTAAGGTCACCGAGAATGTGTACCATTCCCGTCAGCATCTGGTGGATATGGAGGGCTATCGGTGGGTGCAGATCTCCATTGAAACTGCCCAGAGCAGCGGCAGCGTTTCCCTGAATGTGGATATTCATGATTGCAGCAGCGGTGTGGATAGCTGGATCTTCTACGGTGACAGCATTACCGCAGGCGGCATGACCACATTCTCTACCGGAGATGGCAACTTTGCCGACCATGTGTATGATCTGACAGGCTGTTATCCCGCACAGGAAAACGGCGGTATCGGCGGTATTTTCAGCACCGATGGCAGAAACAACATCGACCGTTGGCTGGCGGATTTCCCCGGTACCTATGTCAGCATTGCCTACGGTACCAACGATTGCTGGGGCAATCAGACCGGTGCGGAAAAATACTATGAGAATCTCGCCTATATGATCGAAGCCATTGAAGCAGCGGGCAAGGTTGCCGTGCTGCCTACCATTCCCTATTCCACAGAGCCGGGCATTACTGCCAACATCGAAAGCTACAACGCACAGGTGTACGCTATTTATGAGGCATATCCCTCTGTGATCAAAGGACCCGATTTTTACGGTATCATTGAGGAAAATCCCTCATACCTCAGCGGCGACGGTGTTCATCCCAACAGTGAAGGCTACAATGCGATGCGGAAGATCTGGGCAGAAACCATGGCAGAGGCCATTTATCTGGCAGAGGATGTGCCCGATGCATATAAGGCAGGCGATGTCAATGAGGACGGCAGCCTTTCTATGGCGGATATCGTGTTGTTTGCAAAGCATCTGGTGTGTGAAACACCCTTGGATACCGAGCATTGGAATGTGACTGCCGATCTCAACGGTGACGGTGTGCTGGATATTACGGATTATTCGTTGGTAAAGCGGGCTGTGCTGCTGGTAACGCCCATGCCCTTGGGCGGTGCATGATGAAGTGCGGTGTAAAATGTCTTTTGGCAGCGATGCTGTGCGGTGGTTTTCTTTGGGGCTGCGGCAAAAATGAGGACTCCATGCAGTATGTGAAAACCGCTGTGATGTATGATACCCTGTATGATATGTATTCCTACCCTGACGAGTATGTGGGAAAGCAATATCATATGGTAGGGGAGCTGTATGTACACAATGATACGGAGGATGGCGAAAACATCTACTCCGTTTACTGTGAAAAGGGTGGTGCAGGTCTGGGTCTGGAGCTGGATTGGTCGGATTTCACAGGTCTGGAGGCAGGCGATCTCATTACCGTAGAGGGTAAGCTGGAGCGGGAAACAGGCAGCCACCACGGCGAAGATGTGGAATATCTGGTACTGCGGGTATCGCTGCTGGAAAAACGTGCGGATCCTTAAAATCAGCAATATGCACAGAGAAAAGGCGTTATCTTTGGAGAACTATCCAAAAGATAACGCCTTTTGTTACAAAGTTATTGACAATTCGCATGATTTGTGGTATGATGATATCAGGGAAAGGGCGGTACATGGTACCGTCCGCAAATATTGACGCATATCCGCATACATATAAAGAGAAAGCACAGCACCATCTTGATTTGTGGGGTTTCCAACGGAAAGGGAAAAGGGATGCTTGTTCGGTATGCGAACTGCATCTGCGGAGCAGCCTCGCACCGCTATGCCATTGAGAGGAGGAAAACCTATGTACAACACACCCGACAAACATAATACCAACCAAGGCGATCGTTCAAAAATTGATTTTTCCGACATTGACAATCTGGACAGAGCTACAGAGGTCTTTATGAAAGGCCAGCGCAAGGCTCTGGGTCGCCGTGCCATCAATCTGGATGCCGTGGCAGAGCAGGGCAAGCGTGCCCTTGTGTTTATTGTTCTGGGTGCGATCTTTGTTACCGCTCTGGTAGCAGGCGTACGATTTGCTTATAATGATGATCAGCTGCGGGATCCCAATCAGTCTGTCAGTGATGAGATCGTGGCTTCGGGCACCAACCAGACTACCGACGGCAGCAGCAGCGATCAGCCCAAGGATGAGGCGAACGGCAGCGCAACCACAGCTACCACCACTGCCGAGGAACAGTCCTCTGTCACCACAGAGCCTACCACCTATGTGGAAGATCCTGCCATTTCCACCACTCTGCCGCTGTATTCCGAGACGGAAGAAAGCCTGCTGACTACTACCACTTCCACCACGCAAAAGACCACTGTGACGACTGCATCCACCACAGGCACCGGTAAGACTACTACTCCCAAGAGAACTACAACCACCACTACGCCCCGTGTGACTACCACGACCAAGAAAACCAGCACCACCACAACAACTACCACGACCGGTACCACCAGAAGATCCACGACCACCACTTCTGTGACCACCACAGCTACTACCACCAAAAAGACTACCACCACCACAACTACCACTACCACCACAACGCCCGCTCCTTCTGCCAATGTGGATGTGGCTCGTACCGGCGTTATCAGCTCCGAAAAGACCGCTAACGGCACTTACCGTTCCGTGGTCGAGGTTTACCTGAAGAATTACGGCGACGCTGCTGCAACCGGCACATCCTTTGCCATTAACGTAACGCCTTCCTCGGCTATTACCTACGCTATCAGCAGGACTGATGGCTGGAATGTGAGTGTCAACGGCGGAAACGCTTATGTCAGCACCCGTCAGTCCATTGCCCCCGGTGAAACGGTCTGCGTGCAGATCTCTGTTGTTACCTCCTCTGTGGTAACCGGCTGCAACGTCATCGGCTGAAAACCTAAACAATACACAATGAAAAATGCCTGTAAGATTGCTCTTACAGGCATTTTTTCAGCTTTCTGCGCGGACAATGAAGATGTAGGTAGCAGGCAAAGCGCCTTCGGAAACGAAATACTCTCTTGTAAGGGTGTCGGTTTCCCGATCCAGCTCCCACTCCTCTTTGGTGCGGACTTTGCACATATTGTCCTGCAGCCAGTGATGAATATACTCACCGGCATCCCGCTTGGCTTCGCCCAGCAGGGCAGCGTCGATCTGCCCTACAGGCATTTCCTCGGAGTAGCGGTTGACTCCCAGCTTTTTCTTGTAGGTAATGGTATAGATCTGCATGGTGCTTCTCTCCTGTCAGACAGACAATCCGGCCAGCAGCCGCAAAATGGCAATGGCATCGTCAGAGGTAGAAGAACCGTCGTTGTTCATGTCAGCATTGGTCAGTCCCTTTGCAGTAATGGTGATGGTGGTATCCTCAGCGATATAACGGTTCAGCAGGATCACGTCCTCGATCTTCACATTGCCGTCGCAGGTCACATCACCGGGCTGCTTGTCGGGCTGTGCAGTAGTGGCAGTGGTCTGTTCGGGAGTAGTGACTGTACCTCCGCCGTAGTAGTCGCTCAAAGACTGGCCGTTTGCGCCCAGTGCGATCTCGTGGTCCAGGCTGATGTAAACACCTGCATCATCCTGCCAGAGAGAAGGCTCCACGAAGGCGTATTTTTCTTCATCCCATTTGCCGAAGTTGTCATACACCAGACCGCCCGTATCACCGGAGTTCTCGTTAAAGCACCAGAAGGTATGGTGGATCTTATGCTCGATCATCAGATCACGGAGAGCAGTCATCCAGGCGCGGTTTCTGCCGTCGGCATCGTGCTCCTCATCCAGGAATCCGCCCCATTCGCCCATCAGCAGGGGGGCAATTCCCTGATCGTGGAGGAAGAACCAGTTGTCGTACCACACATCTTCCATAAGGGTTTCCTGTGTAAAGCCCTCATAGAACCAGGTCTGCTCATACACCAGAGGGCCGTAATCGTGAGGAGAGTACACAAGCTGATCCTGATGCTCGCCCAGATCAATGGGGTAATCTACAGCACCGCGGAAGTTGCCGCCCCACCAGGTATGATGATAATAGCTGTACGGATAACGGGAATAATCGATGTTCTGTGAAGTCCAGTCGGCGCCGTCCTCAAATTTGGGGTACACCTCGGTACCCTCTGCCAGAATCAGCAGATTGGGGTTTTGCTCCAGAACCGCAGCCGCAGCCCGTTCAGCCGCATATTTCCAGTTATTGGGGTCGGTGGAGCCATCCCATCTTGCCATGAGATCGGGTGTGTCGGCAGTGCCGTGGGGCTCGTTCTTCAGGTCAATGGCGATGATGGTGTCATCGTTTTTGTAGTAATCCGCAAACCAAGCCAGTGCCTCCAGCCAGTCCTCGGTGGAATACTGATCGGTATACCACAGGCTGACCTGGTGGCCTGCGGAAGCGGTTTCTGCACTGTGGATGTCAATGAAGATCTTCAGACCCAGCTCACGGCACCATTTTACGGCATAGTTCCAGATGTCAAAGCTGTACATACAGGTGCCGCCTTCAATGCCCTCCAGCGTCAGCTCGGGGTTGGAGTAGGTGTTCACCTTAATGAGATCATCGGGTTCATTGTTCTTCCATTGCAGCAGGATCTGCGTAGACATAGGTACACGGAGCACGTTAAAGCCGTGGTCGGCGATCTGCCGCAGCATATCGTGCATATTCTGTGACCACACGCCGTCAAATACCTGGCTGCCTACATTGTAGCCGAACCAGTTGCAGCCGGTGAGCCAGACAGGATTGCCTGCCGCATCCATGATTTGATTGCCCTCCACGTGCAGCCAGTCGTCCTGCGTATTGTAGGTGATGCCGGTATCGGGATCGGTGTAGGTGTTGCCGTCAGCGGCGGCAGGTACCGCTGCCGAGGTCGTACAGGTCAGCATGGCAGCGGCGGTCACCATTGCCGTCAGTGTATTGCGGATATGCAGTTTCATGATGTTTTCCCCCTTCATTCATGAACCTTGTGATCAATAGCCGTAGTTGGAGTTCTTCTCCTTGCGCCACAGGACCAGCAGCACGATACCCAGTACAATGGCCAGCAGGATGGCACCTGCACCGATGTACACCATAGTGCCTACACGGTCAAAGTTTGCGTTGGTGATCATAACACCCTCGCAGCGTTGGGAGAAGGTTGCGTCATCATCGTACCACTCCTTGAAGAAGCCTTCGATGTCGCTGGGCAGCTTTTCCACCACACCTTCGATCTCCATGGTAAGGTTCAGAGCAGCGTTTTCATCGCCTGCCTCAACGGCATCCAGATAATCGTAGGTGCTGTCGGTGATGGCATCCAGCTTGGTGTACTGCTCCTTGCTGCCGGTTTCGTATACGATGAAGTTGTCGTTATCCAGCCACAGTACATAGTACAGCTTGGTGCTGTCATCGGAGGTGCGGAAACCGAAATTGGTCTCATACTCCTCGGCGCAGCAGCCCAGAGAAGCATCAATGATGCCGTCTACCACATCACCTTTTTCCAGCGTATGTGCAGGCACGGAGTTGATGCTGATGGTGTCACCCTTCAGCAGCTTGATGTAGGTAGGCATCTGCATAACCAGACCAATACCTACAAAGAGGGCGACCAGCGCAATGGCACCCAGAACACGGAACTTGCTCATAATACAAACATCCTTTCTGATTTTCGGTCTCAGCCGATTTTTACTTCTTGCAGATAGCGTACCGACAGTTCGGCAGGAGCAACGGGTGCGCTGTGCAGGGAAGCCATACAAATACCTGCCGCAGACTGCAACGCAAGATGCATGGGGGCAGGGGCAGCCTGGGGTACAAGTGCCCCAAGCAGAGAGATGCCGTCGCCCACAATGGCAACAGGAGCATCATAGGCAGCGATCTGTGCGGCACAATCCTCCGCAGAGATCAGCGTATCCTCGGTGATGCGGCTTACCGTGACACCATCGCTTTGGAAAAATGCGGCATACAGTAGGTTCTGCCGTGCAGACATAGCGGCACAAAGAATGCCTTTGGTTCCGCAGAGATTCCATGCAAGACCCTCCAGCGTACTGATGCCCGCACATTGTTTTTTCTGTGCAAAGGCCATGGCCTGCATGGCTGCCACACCAATCCGCAGACCCGTATACGAGCCGGGGCCGTTTGCCGCAGCAAATACATCCACATCCCCGATGCTCCGGTTGGTATCTGCCAGCAGTGTTTTGACCATGGGCAGCAGGATCTGGGAATGGGCACGGGCGGTATAGACCATGCGGAGCCCCAGCAGGGTGTGATCCTCTGCCAAGGCAACGGAAGCTGTTTTGCCGGAGGTATCCACAGCCAAAATCAGCATGAAAAATCGCCTCCTTCCACGGTGATGCGACGGGTAGTGTCATCTATTGGCTCTATGGTAATGCGAATGGTCTGTGCAGGCAGGGCATCGGTAATGTTTTCTGCCCACTCGATGACGAACACGCCATCTTCCAGCGGATAATCCCAGAAGCCTGTGGTCTCCAACGCTTCCGGTGATGTCACACGGTACATATCAAAATGGTACATGGAAACCGCACCGTCGCCGTGGTATTCGTTTACCAGCGCAAAGGTAGGGGAGCTGACGGTATCGGGCAGTCCCATGCCAAGGGCAAGCCCGCGGGTGAAGGTGGTTTTGCCTGCCCCAAGTCCGCCGGCAAAGGCGATACAGGTGCCGGGCTTCAGTTGCTGCCCCAGCTTATGGGCAAAGGCCTGGGTCTCGGCAGGGGAATGGGTCACAACAGTCATATTTACAGATCCTTTATGGTCAATTGTACGGTGTAGGAATGTTCTTCTTCTCCCAGAACACTACAGAATACATCGGCTTGGCAGGAGAGTGCGTCCGCAAGCGATTGAGCCATTGCACGGGCAAGACCGCAGCGTTGGTGAGATTGAAAAAGCGGGGCCAGACCAAATGCTTCGGTGGGCAGGTGCCAGATCTGCGTTTCAATGGCATCTGTCGTCACGGTAAAGCCGATATGCAGGTGCGTGCCCCCTTGCGGAAACATACGGGCAGTGCGGATCTCATACCGCTGCAGCCGCTGCTTTACGGCCTCGCAGAGCTGTGTAAGGGCACCGGGGGAGTCCTGCATGAGCTGCTGCATATACTCACTGCCGCTGTATCGGCTGACAAAAGCGGCAGGCACTTGAATTTCCGCCGCCGCTTCGGAGATCACCCATGCTTCATCCTTTGGGGTGATGCTGCGTTCATCCTGAGCGACTTTATGAGGATAAGCAGCCTGCAGCTCCGGAAAACGGGCAACAAACTGCCGCACCTGTGCGGTCAGTGCCAGAACGGGTGCCGTATCGGTGCTGCGGTCGCACTGCCAGCCGCTTTGGGTGCGGATAAAATGCTGGCGGTATGTACCCAGATACCGATGCAGTGTAAAGCCCTGATCATCGGCGGAAATACAGCGGGTAAACAACTCGGAAGCCAATGCACGCTGCAGCCCTTCCGTGGTATTGATTTCGGCCATGGGAGCCTCCTTTCATCTGACGATGTACATACCTTATATTATAGCAGACTGCATCGCAAAATGCAAGCCTTTCCCCGAAGAAAGGGATGAAAAGTAGCCTGTATGCGGAAAGCTTTTCGGGAGGATCCCGCAGAAAACAGTTGACAACCGTGCGAAAATATACTATAATAGTTGCATCGGATAAACCGTATCCATAGAAAGGATGAATGTTATGAAGATCGAAACACAATGCCTCCATGCAGGCTATACTCCCGGCAATGGCGATCCCCGTGTTGTGCCCATTGTACAGAGCACCACCTATACCTTTGATTCTACCGAGCATATTGCCGGTTTGTTTGATATGCCTACCGAGCCGCTGTATTCTCGTTTTGCCAACCCCACCGTAGATGCGGTTGAGAAGAAAATTGCAGCCCTGGAGGGCGGCGTAGCCGCTATGTGTACTACCAGCGGACAGGCTGCCAGCCTGCTTTCTATCCTGAATGTCTGCTCTGCCGGTGACAGCTTTATTTCCGCAGGCACCATTTACGGCGGTACGGTCAATCTGTTTGCCGTTACCCTGAAGCGTCTGGGTATTGAGTGCATTTTTGTAGATCAGGAAGCAAGCCTTGAGGAGCTGCAGAAGGCCATTAAGCCCAACACCCGCTGCGTGTTTGGCGAGACCATTGCGAACCCCGCTCTGGCAGTACTGGATATCCGTAAGTTTGCGGATTTTGCACACTCCAACGGCATTCCGCTCATCGTGGATAACACCTTCCCCACACCTATTCTCTGCCGTCCCATTGAGTTCGGTGCCGATATCGTGATCCACTCCACCACCAAGTACATGGATGGCCATGCGGTACAAGGCGGCGGCGTGATCGTGGATAGCGGTAACTTTGACTGGACAAACGGCAAGTTCCCCGATTTCACCGAGCCCGATGAAAGCTATCATGGCGTGCGCTATGTAGAGAGCTTCGGCCGTGCTGCCTATATCATCAAGTGCAGAATGCAGTTGATGAGAGACTTTGGCTGCTATCCTTCCGCAACCAACGCTTTCTACCTGAATCTGGGTCTGGAAACGCTGGCTCTGCGTATGAAGCAGTATTGCATCAACGCCAAGATCGTGGCAGAGTACCTGCAGAGCCGCCCCGAGATCGAGTCTGTGTCCTATCCCGGTCTGGAGAACGATCCCTACTATGAGCGTTCCAAGATCTATCTGCCCGATGGTGCAAGCGGTGTCATTTCCTTTGTCATCAAGGGTGGCAGAGAGACGGCAATGCACTTTATGGATGCACTGAAGCTGGCCTCCAACGAGGTGCACGTTGCGGATATCCGTACCTGTGTGCTGCATCCCGCCAGCGAGACACACCGCCAGCTCACCGATGAGCAGCTTGTGGCGGCCGGCATCAACGCCGGCATGATCCGGTTCTCCTGCGGCCT
>SVNP01000013.1 GCA_015066805.1 Ruminococcus sp.
GCACCATCTTAAGCTTTTTGCTCTCAACTCTTCTTATAGCCTGTGCTTGGCTTGATCCAATCTCTCGATTAGATCGGAATTTCAAGGGTTTTTCTTGTAAAGCATTGTTCAATTTTCAAGGTGCCGTTGCTTAGATCTCGCTGCCGCTCTCGCAAGCAGCCTATCTATTATATCACATCTCGCGAGCTTTGTCAACCCCTTTTTGAATCTTTTTCAAAAAGTTTTTGCACGCTCTCTTCTGCGATCCGTCCCTCCCTTGCGGGCGACTTGTTTAGTTTACCATACTTCGCGGGAAATGTCAAGCTTTTCGCGTGCCAAACAAAATCGAATTTCATATCATAATTTTGGTTATTTTGTCGTGTTCGCAGTGGCATCTCCCAAAATCGACGTAAATACGTTGATTCCGCCCTCTGACGAAACCTGTATCATACCGCCGTGGAGCCTTGCAATGGCCATAGCAATACACAACCCCAGGCCGTAACCGCCGGATTCTCTGGTTCTGGAAGCATCCACACGATAAAAACGATCGAAAACCTTCCGCTGTTGTTCCTCAGTCAATGCAGGGCCATTATTGGACACCATGATCTGCAACTGCATTTTACGGGTACGGTTCACTACCAATCGCACCGATCCACCTTTGGGCGTGTAGCGCAAAGCGTTATCCAGCAGGATCTCTGTCATGCGCCGGATTTTTTCCCAGTCGCCATGATACATCATGTGCTCCGTTACAGCATATTCAAATCGCCTGCCCTGCTCAAAGAAGGTACTTTCCCACTCCATACACAGCCCCTCCATCTGTTCACTGATGGATAAGGGTTCTATGTTCAGACGGATCTCTCCGGCATCCGCCTTGGCAATAAACAGCAGATCTGCAACCAGTCCCGACATTCGTTTGGTTTCTCCACCGATACTGCCCAGCCACTTTGCCTGGCTGCTGACCGTAGCTTCCGGATTGGATAGCACCGCATCTGTATTAGTGCTGATGACCGTCAGCGGCGTTTTCAACTCATGAGAAGCATCGGAAACAAAATCATTCTGTTTCTGCCACGCATCTGCAATGGGTTTGGTCGCCCATCGGGAAAGGAGTGCGCTGACCGCCAGCGACAGTACCGCCGCCAGTAATATGAATATAATGAAGTATCTGCCCAGTTGCTGCACATGATCCGTCTCTCCTTCTGCTACCGCCAGCAAGGCAGAACCGTCTTTCTCTGCATGGTATATGTATCGGAACACAATTCCGTCCACATCTGCGGTACAAAGAATATCCCGTTCTCCTTCTGCGGCAGTTTCCGCAATGCGTGCTGCCATATCATCCGTCAGCGCCAGACGACCCAATCGCAGATCTGCGATGACACCATCCGCACGCAGATAAATAGCTGCCATGCCCAGCGCAGGATCAAACAACTCGCTGTCATCTTTGGGATGATCATAATCGTAGACTTCGATGACATGATGCAGTGCAGCTTCCGCACTTCCCGAACGGGTATCATAATACGCCCAGACACCCAGACACAGCGCACCAAATAATAACAGCAGAAGTCCCCAGGTGATCAGCAGAAAACGCAGGCGCAATTTCTTTTCCATAATGTCTTCTCCTTCAGTGACAATACATTCTTATACTATTATATACGTTTTTTCGCTGTTCGCAAAGTCCTTTTGTTGAATTTCATCCTTTTACACCATATTCCGACAAAAAGCCCCTGAAATTTCGGTATTCTGCCCCTTTTCAAATCTGTGGATTTGTGGTATAATACTTTGTGTATGTTCAAAAACAACCGTGCGACGGTTTGTCGTACGATATTTTTCATGTATGGAGGAATCCTTTATGCCGAACAAAGAACAGGCTCTCTACGAACTCTGGTGCGAAAATGCCCGTGATGATGCGGATCTGGCCAGCGAACTGGAATCCATCAAAGGTGACGATGAGGCCATCTGCGAGCGTTTTTATCAGGATCTGGCATTCGGTACCGGCGGTCTGCGTGGTGTCATCGGTGCAGGTACTGCCCGTATGAACATCTATACCGTTCGCCGTGCCACCCAGGGCTTCTGCTCTTATCTGAACGACAGCAGCAAGAATCCCTCTGTTGCCATTGCCTATGACAGCCGCATCAAGTCCGATGTATTTGCAAAGGCTGCCGCCGAGGTATTTGCCGCAAACGGCATTACCGTGCATATCTATGATGAACTGATGCCCACTCCCACTTGCTCCTATGCTGTGCGTGCACTGGGCTGCAACGGCGGTGTAGTGGTTACTGCAAGCCATAATCCTTCCAAGTATAACGGTTATAAGGTGTATGGCGATGACGGCTGCCAGATCACACTGGAAGTCGCAGAGCAGATCATCAACCGCATTAACGCTGTTGATCTCTTTAATGATGTGAAGCATATGCCCTATGATGAGGCTGTGGCTGCCGGTCTGATCAAGACCATTCCCCAGTCCCTCATTGAATCTTACTACGAGGAAGTCCGCAAGCAGGGTATTCATACCGATGTTTGCCGTACCAGCGGTCTGAAGCTGGTGTATACACCTCTCAACGGTACCGGCAACAAGCCTGTCCGTGAGGTGCTGCGCAGCATCGGCATCACCGATGTGACCGTTGTGCCCGAGCAGGAGCATCCCGATGGCAACTTTACCACCTGCCCCTACCCCAACCCCGAGATCCGTGAGGCTCTGGAGTATGGTCTGCGCCTGTGCGATGAGGTAAAGCCCGATCTGCTGCTGGCTACCGACCCCGATGCCGACCGTGTCGGCATTGCCGTGCCCGATGGCAACGGCGGCTATGCACTGTTCACCGGCAACGAGGTAGGCGCACTGCTGTTTGAGTATATCTGTGCAGAGCGAACCGCCATGGGCACCATGCCCAAGGATCCCGTTGCTGTTAAGACCATCGTGACCACCGATATCGTGAAGCCCATTGCCGAGCAGTACGGCGTACAGCTCATTGATGTGCTGACCGGCTTCAAATTCATCGGCGAGCAGATCGGTCTGCTGGAACAGCAGGGTCAGGTAGATCGCTATATCTTCGGCTTTGAAGAAAGCTACGGCTATCTGGCAGGCTCCTATGTGCGTGATAAGGATGCCGTTGTGGCTTCCATGCTCATCGTAGAGATGGCTGCCTTCTACCGCACCAAGGGCATTTCTCTCATGCAGGCAAGAGAAAACCTCTACAAGAAGTACGGCGTGTTCCGTCACACCCAGGAGAGCTTTACCTTTGAGGGTGTCAGCGGCATGATCAAAATGCAGGAGATCATGAAGAAGCTGCGTACCGAGGCTCCTACCGTGATTGGCGGCATGGAAGTGCTGGAGTCCGCCGATTACCTGACCGGCGTTGCTACCGACGCCAAGACCGGCGAGACCCGTGACCTCAATCTTCCCAAATCCGATGTGGTTTCCTTCTTCCTGCCCAACCGTGCCAGCGTCATCGTGCGGCCCTCCGGTACCGAGCCTAAGGTGAAGGCATACTACACCACAACTGCTCCCGACATGGAAACCGCCATTGAGATGGAAGCAAAGCTGCGTAAGGATATGCAGGCACTGATTGCACAATAATCCCGCAGAAAATGTGAGGTTTTTTGATAAATTGCGCTTTTTGCCCCGGAACTATTGCATTCCGGGGCAAAATATGTTATAATGCTTGAGCGATAATACCGTAGCACTACTGTCTGAACCATAGATGTAGGATGGGCTGCTATGTGAATTTGCTATAATTCCAAGGAAAAGGAGTGAAACAGCAATGAGAGAAGGCATCCATCCTCAGTGCGAAAAGACCACCATCACCTGCCACTGCGGCAACGTGATCGAGGTGCTTTCCACAAAGAAGGACATCAAGGTTGAAATCTGCTCCAAGTGCCATCCTTTCTTCACCGGCAAGCAGAAGCTGGTGGATACCGGTGGTCGTGTGGATCGTTTCAACAAGCGTTACAACCGCGGTTGATCGTTCTTACCACTGTACAACTGTACAAAAAAAGGAGAGCAGTATCTTTTGCAGATACTGCTCTTTTTTCATATCAGCGACAATCATGACTGCCGCAGCCGTGGGTACCGCATTTGTGACTGCTGCCGTGATCATGTCCGCATTTGGGAATCGGTGTGTACCCAAGGGTGCCGCGAATGAAACGATCTACTGCCTCATCCGCGCTGCCGCTTACACCGCCGTGCAGCTTAATGCCGGAAAGCAGCAATGCGTTCTGTGCGCCGCTGCCGATGCCGCCGCAGATCAGCGTTTCTACATTATGCCGCGTGAGAAACGCAACCAATGCACCGTGTCCGCTTTCCACCGTGGAAACTACCTCGGCACGGATGATCTTTCCCTCGCCCACCTCATAGAGCTTAAATGCTGCGGCATGCCCGAAATGCTGGAAAATCTGCCCGTTTTCGTAGGGTACCGCAATGACAGTTGTGTCAAGTGACATATTCAGAAGCCTCCCATTTTCTCTTTTGCACTTCTGTGCATGATTCTATTATAGCACAAACTCCAAATCTTTGCAAGGAGGAATCCCATTATGCTGCCCATTTTGCTAACCGCCTTTGCAGGCACCGAGAATACCTCCGCCATGGTTTTGCAAGCCATAGAGCGGGATTGCCGCAAGCTGCTGCTGCCCGCAAACGATGCAGATGCGGAAGAAATGCTGAAAGAAACCATCCGTGCAGAGCAGCCCGTATGCGTGATCATGCTGGGACAAAAACCTGTGATCTGCGATAAAATCGCCGTGGAGCCATCTGCCATGATAAACGATACCGTACTGCACACTCCCATGGATTGCACCATGATCCGCAATCTGCTGACACAGGCAGGCTGCAAGGCATATCTCTCCAAGGGATGCGGCAATTCTGCCTGCAACCATGCCTATTTTGTCTGCCTGCGGGAAAAAGTCAACTGTATTTTCCTGCATATTCCTACCAAAGAGAATCTGCCCCGACCCGAGGCTGTGGTTTCCGCTTTGGAAGCCCTCATTGACGGCCTGGGCGGAATCCCTTGTATGCTGTGATCCATCAAAAAAGAGGGTGAAGCCGATTCAACCTCTTTTTATTGTATGGAGCATATGTCCCAGCCGCTTTTGGATGGGATGCTGCACGACAAAACTCAGCACCAGCTTTACGGCATCCGGCAGAAGAAACGGCAATACGCATACACTCAAGGCCGCAAGAATGCTTTGAGTATGCGTCATCTTCATATACCAAAGGGTACCCACAGCATAGCACAGCAGCAGTTCAGCCGCTATACAAGCCAACTGCCCTGCCGCGGTTCGCTTCTGCCACAAAAGAGCAATACCCCGATCCAGCAAGGTCATCAGCAGAAAGCCCAGCAAAAATCCGCCTCTGGGTCCGAGGATCACGCCAACGCCCCCTTGCATACCCGCAAACACAGGTAATCCCACCATACCCAGCAGCAGATAAACCGCCACCGAGATCACGGGGATTTTGCCGGGGAACAGCATCAGCATAAGAAACAAGGCAAAGCTCTGTAGCGTAACAGGTACGGTACCGGGCAAGGCGATCCAACTGCAGACCGCAAGCCATGCGGCACACAATGCACATACCGTCAGCGGCAGCAGCGGAGAACGGTTCATGCTTCCTCCTCGGCAGGAGATTTCAGTGTCAGCCGCACCATACGCAGCTTCTGCTCCTGCACCGCAGTGACCACAGCGGAAAACCACTCGCCCTCACAGCATTCGCCTACGGCCGCAATATGCCCCAGTTGTTCGGTGATCCAACCACCCACCGAGGTGCATTCCGTCACAGGCGTATCATCGGCCAGAGAAAACTGTTCCCGCAGTTGTGCAATGCTGCACTCTCCTGCGATATCGAATACATTCTCTGTTACAGGCACGATCATCTGCACCACCTCATCGGCTTCGTCATAGATCTCGCCCACCAGCTCTTCCAGAATATCCTCCAGCGTAACAATGCCCTTGGTACCACCGTACTGATCCACTACCACAGCCATATGTGCCTTGGCGCGCTGCATTTTCCGCAGCGCATCACTGATGCGTTCAAATTCCGGCAGACGGGGGATCTCCTGCAGGATACCGCCGATGCTTGTCTGATGAGATTCCAGCAGAGCGAAAAAGTCTTTGTCGGTGATAAAGCCTACAATGTCATCCATGGTTTCATTGTACACAGGCAAGCGGGAATACCGTTCCCGCAGAAACAGTTCCTTGATATCAGCCAAAGGCATATCCCGCTCAATGGCAGTGACATTGACACGGGGCACCAGCACTTCGGAAACAGAGATCTCATCAAAATCCAGTGCCGAACGCACCAGATCGCTTTCCTGCTCCTCCAGCACACCCTCCTCCTCGATCTGTTCCACAATGACCTTCAGTTCATCCTCGGTCACGGAAGGGTCCGCATTTTTGTTCTGCACCAGCCTTGCCAGCAACTGGAACATCCAGATCACAGGGGTCAGCAGCCACATCAGCCCCTGCAAGGGAGCGGCAAACAGCATGGCCAGATCATCTGCATGGGATTTGGCATAGGATTTCGGCAGGATCTCACCGAAAATGAGAACCAGAACGGTCATGACCAGAGAAGAAATACCCACACCGCTTTCCCCAAACCACTTGGTAAACAGAATGGTACCGATGGATGCGGATGCAATATTCACCAGATTATTGCCGATGAGAATGGCAGTAAGCGCACGGTCAAAGCGTTCTGCGATGGCAAGTGCCTTGGCCGCAGAACGATCTCCGTTTTTGGCACGGTGCTTCAGGCGGATCTTGTTTACACCCGAAAAAGCCGTTTCACAGGCGGAAAACAGCGATGAACAGGCAATGAGCAGCAAAATCAGTACAAGATATATGTACATGAAGTCAGCAATTCCTTTCTTTCATACGATATCTGTTTATTATAGCAGAAATCCAAAAAAATTGCAAGGGGTGCAAAAAGAGGCTTTACAAATTCGCCATAATATGGTATAATGATATATTAAATCCTGTTGAAAGGAAGCTTTGACCCTATGAACGGAATCCGGAAACGTACCTGGGCGGAGATCAATCTGGATCATGCCGCATGGAATTACCAAAAGGTGCGTGAATATACAGACAAAGATGCCAAGATCTGCTGTGTCATCAAGGCAAACGGCTATGGACACAATGCAGTCCGCTTTGCACAGCTCTACACCGCCTTGGGTGCCGATTGGCTGGCGGTTTCCAATCTGGAGGAAGCCTTGCAGCTCCGACAGCATGATATTACTCTGCCGGTGTTGATTTTAGGCTATACGCCCCCCGAATGCGCTGCCGTACTGGCAGAACATCGGATCTCCCAGTGTGTGTACTCCCGCAGCTATGGTGAAGCCCTTTCCCAGGCTGCCATGGCATCGGGTGTACGGGTCATGATCCACATTAAAATTGATACGGGCATGGGACGCATCGGTTTTCAGCATCATCACAGCCATTCGGAGCTGGGCGATGCCTTTGCGGTTTGTCGGTTCCCCTGTCTGGTGCCGGAGGGCATCTTTACCCATTTTGCCTCCGCAGATGAAGGCACCGACGGCGATGCCTTTACCGCAAGTCAGTTTGCGGCCTTTACCGATGCGGTGCAGCAGCTTGAGCAGAAGGGCATCAGCTTTGCACTGCGCCACTGCGCCAACAGTGCCGCTATTTTTGATCACCCCGAATATCATCTGGATATGGTGAGGGCAGGCATTGTGCTGTATGGTCTGGCACCTTCGGAGCAAATGCGGCATTTGCCTGAGTTAAAGCCTGTTATGGCACTCAAATCCGTGATCTCGCACATCAAAACCATACGCAAGGGCGATACCGTCAGCTATGGCCGTGCCTATACCGCACAGGAGGATCGTGTAGTGGCAACCGTGCCCATCGGTTACGCAGACGGCTTCTGGCGTGCCAACGCCAAGGGTGAATGCAAAATGCTCATCAGAGATCACCTTTGTCCCCTGCTGGGCAGAGTGTGCATGGATCAGCTTATGCTGGATATTACCGATGCACCAAGGCTCTCGGTGGGTGAGACTGTTACGGTTTTCGGCGATGAAACAGGACTTTGCACGGTAGATGCCATTGCCTCCTGCACCGATACCATCAACTACGAGATCGTATGCTCCGTTGGTGAGCGTGTGCCCCGGTTTTTCCTGCGCCACGGTATTATGGTGGGCGTTTCCGATAATCTGCTGGATACGGATTTTATTCAAGGAGAATAATTATGGTCAACATCGGCAATGATTGGGATACCCTGCTGGCTGCCGAATTTCAATCGGAGAATTATCAGCAGCTCCGACAGTTTCTCATACAGGAATACCGCACCCATACGGTTTATCCCAATATGTATGATATCTTTAATGCCCTGAAATACACCGCCTGTAAGGATGTGAAGGCTGTCATCATCGGGCAGGACCCCTACCACAACGAGGGGCAGGCCCATGGGCTCAGCTTTTCTGTAAGGAAAGGCATTGCACCGCCCCCTTCCCTGGTCAACATCTTCAAGGAGATCAAGGATGATATCGGCGTGGATAATCTGGGAAAGCACGGTGAGCTGACAGCCTGGGCAAAGCAGGGCGTGCTGCTGCTGAATGCTGCTCTTACCGTCCGTGCGGGACAGGCAAACAGCCATCGTGGAAAAGGCTGGGAGCAGGTCACCGATGCAGTCATCCGCATATTGAATCTGCGGCAGCAGCCCGTGGTGTTTTTGCTTTGGGGCTCCAATGCCCGTGCCAAGGCTCAGCTTATCACAAACCCAAACCACTTGGTACTGACCTGTGCGCATCCCAGTCCCCTTTCGGCATATCAGGGCTTCTTCGGATGCAAGCATTTTTCCAAAACCAATGCCTTTTTGGAGCAAAAGGGCATTGCACCCATTGACTGGCATATCGACCCGTAACAAAGCGTAACTGCCGTTATTTGCTGTACATAGAAAGGATTCTGCCATGAAAGCCATTGATCTTTTTTCCAAGAAATGCGTACTTTCCTTTGAAGTTTTCCCACCCAAGCCCACCACGCCCATTGATAAGATCTACGATACCCTGGAGGAGTTGAAGACGCTTTCTCCGGATTTCATCAGCGTGACCTACGGTGCCGGCGGATCCACACCGGGTGCCTCTACCTGTGAGATCTGTGCAACGGTACAAAAGCAGCACAGCATTCTTTCCATGGCACATCTGCCCTGCATCAACGATACCAAAGAGGGCGTGAGAGAAAAGCTGCGACAGTTAAAGGAAAACGGGGTGGAGAATATCCTGGCACTGCGGGGTGACCGCAACCCCGATCTGGAACCCAAACACGATTTCCGCTATGCTACAGAGCTGGTTTCTTTCATTCGTGAGCAGGGTGATTTTGACATCTGCGGTGCCTGCTACCCCGAAGGACACCCCGAAGCCGCCGACCCCTTTGATGATGTGCGTCATCTGAAGGAAAAGGTGGATGCAGGCGTTTCGCATCTTATTACCCAGTTGTTTCTGGAAAACCGCAGCTTCTACCGCTTCCGTGAGCTGACTGCGGTGGCTGGCATCAACGTACCCATTGAGGCAGGCATTATGCCGGTTACCAGTAAAAAATCCATTGAGCGCATGGTGACCATGTGCGGTGCCGGTATGCCCGCAAGACTTTCCCGTTTGCTGGCAAGATATGCCGATGATCCCGCCTCCCTGAAGGCTGCGGGTCTGGAATACGCCATTGAACAGATCCTGGATCTGCTGAAAAACGGCGTTGACGGCATCCATCTGTATACGATGAATAACCCCGATGTGGCACGGTATATCGTTTCCGCCATCGGAGATGCCATGCCCCGATGAATACTGAGGCACTGTGGGCGGAGATCAGACGAAATATGGGCTGTCATACCCTTGATTCTCAAAGCCAAAGGCTGACAGAGCAGGCTCTTGCCCATTTACAAGCACAAGCAGCACCCAAGCGTCTTTGGCGGATGTTTCCTATCACATGGCAGGATCATGCACCTTTGCTCGGTGCCACGCCCTTGGAGGGACAGGATATCCGCAAGCATTTACAGGGCTGTGAAGCCGCCGTGATCATGGGGGCTACCCTGTCTTTTTCCGCAGAAACCGCTTTGCGCCGCATGGCAGCGGAAGATATGGCGCTGGCAGTGGTTGCCGATGCCGTTGCTGCCGCTATGGTGGAACAGCTCTGCGAGGAAACCGAACAAGAGATCCGCAGCCATGTGCCCTACCCCTTTGTAACCCAAAGATTCAGCCCCGGCTACGGCGATCTGCCCCTGCATACCCAGCCCGCTTTGCTGCGTATGCTGGATGCAGGCCGTACCTTGGGCATAACCGCAACGGCACAGCATATTCTGCTGCCGCAAAAATCTGTTACCGCTGTACTGGGATGCTCTCATTCCCCTGTACAGGATGCCAGAAAAGGCATCTGCGGTGTAAACTGCAAGGGCTGCCCCCAAGAGGACACCTGTCCTTCCCGATGCGGCACTGCCGAAAACTGAAAAAAGGTGTGATACAATGGATTTTCGTACTCTGCTGATGCAGGAGTTTGTTCTGCTGGATGGCGGCATGGGTACCATGCTGAACCTGACACCCGGTGAGATCCCCGAGGCACTGAATCTGACAGATCCCCAACGCATTGCTGCCATTCATCAGGCATATGTAAAGGCCGGCTCCAATGTGGTATATGCCAATACTTTCGGCGCAAACAGCATCAAGCTGGCAGATACCGGTCTCAATGCCGCAGAATGTATTGGGGCGGCAGTTGCCATTGCCAAGCAAGCTGTGGGCGATGTAGCTTGTGTGGCTCTGGATATGGGCCCCACAGGACAAATGCTGCAGCCCAATGGTACCCTTTCCTTTGAAGATGCCTACAACTGCTACAAGGAAGCGGTTATGGCAGGTGCGGCAGCCGGTGCCGATCTCATTGTCATTGAAACCATGAGCGATCTTTCCGAGATGCGTGCCGCATTGCTGGCTGCCAAGGAAAACAGCAGCCTCCCTGTGATCTGTACTATGTCCTTTACGGAAACGGGACGTACCTTTACCGGCTGTCCTGTTTCTGCCATGGCCATAACTCTGGAGGGTCTGGGAGCCGATGTCATCGGCATCAACTGCTCCCTGGGTCCCGAGGAAATGATGCCCATGATCCGTGAACTGGCAGAATGGACTGCTCTGCCTTTGGCGGTCAAGCCCAATGCGGGTCTGCCCGATCCCGTTACCGGTGCTTATCATGTGCTGCCCGAGGTCTTTGCCCGCTGTGTTGCCGCCTTTACCGATTGCGGTGTACAGTTCTTTGGCGGATGCTGCGGCACCACACCCGAATACATCTCCGCACTGAGCGCACTGCTGAATCAAAAACGCCGTGCCCGCCTGCATTTCCGCAAACGCTCCGCTGTTTGCTCTGCGACTCGTACCGTGGAGCTGGATATGCCCAGAGTCATCGGTGAGCGAATCAATCCCACAGGCAAAAAGCTGATGCAGCAGGCTTTGAAAGACGGCAATATGGATTATCTCCGCAGCGAAGCCATTGCCCAGACACAGGCAGGTGCTGATCTGCTGGATGTGAACGTAGGCACTCCCGGCATTGATGAGGTCACTATGCTGCCTGCTGCTGTGTCTGCTGTAATGGAAGTTTCCGATCTGCCCTTGCAGCTTGATTCTTCCGATGCAGCCGCTTTGGAGGCTGCCCTGCGGATCTATCCCGGCAAGGCCATTGTCAATTCCGTTTGCGGCAAGGAGACATCTCTTTCTGCCATCCTTCCTCTGGTCAAGCGATACGGTGCGGCTGTGGTGGGTCTGACGCTGGATGAAAACGGCATTCCCCATTCCGCTAACGAACGCTTCCGTATTGCGGAACGGATCCTGCAGCGTGCCTTAGCCTGCGGCATCCCCAAAGAGGATGTGTACATCGACTGCCTGACCCTGACTGCATCTACCGGTGAAAACGGCCCCACCGAAACTCTCGGTGCATTGCGCCGTGTACGGGAGGAGCTTGGCTTACAGACTGTTCTTGGTGTTTCCAACATCAGCTTTGGATTGCCCAACCGCCCCATTGTCAACCGCTGCTTCCTGAATATGGCACTTTCTGCGGGTCTGACCCTGCCTATTATCAATCCCAAAGCTCAGGATATGATGGATACGGTACGGGCATATCGTATGCTGGCAGGCTATGATGCCAACTGCACACAATACATCGAATGCTACCGAGATGTGCAGGCTGCTGCACCCGTTTCCACAGGCAGCTTTACACTGGCTGAAGCTGTGGCACATGGCATGAAGCAGGAAGCCGCCAGACTGACGGCAGAGGCTTTGCAGGATACCGAACCCCTTGCCATCATCAATGAGCACCTGATCCCCGCTCTGGATGCGGTAGGCGCACAATATGAGGCAGGCACTATGTTCCTTCCTCAGTTGATTCAGGCTGCAACGGCTGCCCAAAGCGCCTTTGCGGTGCTGAAGCAGCGGTTTGCAGGCCGTGAGGATGCTCAGAGCAAGGGCAGTATCGTCATTGCAACGGTACAAGGCGATGTTCATGACATCGGTAAGAATATTGTAAAACTGCTGCTGGAAAACTACGGCTATCATGTCATTGATCTGGGTAAGGATGTCCCTCCGCAGCGCATTGCAGATGCCGCAGCAGAGCATGATGTTTCCTTGGTGGGGCTCAGCGCACTGATGACCACGACGGTACCTGCCATGGCAGAAACCATCGGTTTGCTGCACGAAAAGCTGCCTCAATGCAAGATCGTGGTGGGCGGTGCCGTGCTGACAGAAGAATATGCCATGACCATCGGGGCAGATTGCTACGCCAAGGATGCCAAGGCAACTGTGGATTTTGCCCGTGTGGTTTACGGCGAAGCGGCAAATCCCTGTAAGGAGTCCATATGAAAGCGTTAATTCAACGGGTCGCGCAAGCATCGGTTACGGTAGAGGATGCTGTCATCGGAAAAATCGGCAATGGTTTGCTGATCTTTCTGGGTGTAACAGCAGAGGATACCGAAGAAGAATGCCGTATGCTGGCAGAGAAAATCTGCAAGCTGCGTATTTTTGCCGATGAAAACGATAAAACCAACTGTTCTGTCACCGATATCGGCGGCAGTTTGCTGGTGGTTTCTCAGTTTACGCTGTGTGCCGATTGCCGAAAAGGTACCCGCCCAAGTTTTTCCAAGGCAGGTCCCCCCGATGAAGCCAATCGCCTGTATCGGTATTTTACAGAGCAGTGTCGTGCTCTGGGGTTGCAGGTGGAAAACGGCGAATTCGGTGCCCATATGCAGGTAGCTCTGTGCAATGACGGTCCCTTTACCATCTGGCTGGATACCGATGAGCTGAAAAAGCCTCGCAGACAATAAGAAAAACCGCAGGTTCACTTTAGAACCTGCGGTTTTTTGTTATACTTCCTTCAGATGCACGGCTGAAACAGAGATCAATGCGGTGATCATCTGATACAGCAGCACAGTACCATCCAGCAGATATTCTTCTGCGCCCATCATCACAAAGATCACGGCATACAGCAATCCCAAAGCGGAAGCAGCCACCTGCAAGATCACGCCCAGTGTTGCCGCACGGCGGATTCGCTTTGCGCCTACCAAGGTCTGAATAAATCCCGGCAGCCGCCCTGCACAGATCATGGAAGGCACAGCCTCCTGCAAAGGTGTTGTTTCCGCTTCAAAATCCGCTTCCAGTCGGGAAGGGATCACCTTCAGCAATTGCTCGGGGAAATTGAACATCTTAGCGATCCGTCGCTGGGGCAGCAAAGCATCATTGCTGCGGATCAGCAGGCAGATATGCTCCCGTTCCAGCTCATGGAGCCAACGGATCACGGAACGGCTTGCACTCAGCTCAATGATAAACAAAGCAGCCGCCGTTCCCGATACGGAAAGATATACAGCCTCTTTGCCCTTACCTGTCAGCTCCAGCTCCTTGGCGTAAGGGGGCAGCCCGGATATATTATGCTCGGTCATGAGCTCACGGGTACCCAGCAGCACACGCTTGTTGTCGATCCAACCGCTGATTCCCTTGCCTTCCTCGTAGGCATAGTTTTCAACCGGAGGTAAGGTCTGCTGCTCTGCCACAATGGCGGCCGCAAACAGATCTTTCATCACGCTGCCTGCCTGTTTGGTCAGAGCAGCCGCATACCACAATGCTACATCCATATGGCTTTCGCCAATGACCTGGATGGAACAAAGCTTGCCCGTTCCCTGAGGAAACAATGTGGTGATATCTACCATAACGGTGTTGACATCGTAGAAGTCATCCACACTTTGATATCCCAGCAGCATACCGTGATTGCGTACATATCGCTTGGTACCTGTATCCATAGGCAGATTGGAAACCAACGGCATTGCCACGCAGGCCGCAGCGGAAAAGCAAGCAGCAAATACGGATAATCCGTAGCAAACAGGGCTTTCCAGATGATCACTGCGAAGCACCGAAAGAAACACCGAAAGCAGCAGGGCAACAGCACCCACAATGGGCACGGCATAGCGGCAGATACGGTCACCCAGATCACTGGAAAAGCTGTACCGCAGGAAATCACTGATCTGCTGTGCGGGGCGCATGGTTGCCAGAATGGGAAATTCTCCTCCGGTACCTCTGGTAAGGTTTTCGGCACGGGATTCGTTTTCCACATAATGCACGGCAAATTTAGGTTCGCCATCACTGAGCACCGCAAAATTACGCTGGGCACGGCTGACGATCATACGGCGGGAAATGGTATTGATGCAGACTGCCAGCAACGCAACCGATATGTACACCGAGACTGTATGCTGCCGCAGCATTCCCGTTGCCGTTACGGTCAGGATCGCTGCCAGCTCTGCGGAGATCAGCGAAACCGATGCCATGCTGTCACAATCGGGCCGCAGACGAATCAGCTTCATCAGGCCGTTTTTCAGCAGTTCTCCGCTGAAGGCGGCCGCCAGCAGACCCAGCAGGATCTGAATGAGCAGCACACTCATGGGGGAACGCTCTGCGGATAAAAACGCCGGCAGCGGCACCGGAAACAGATTCAGCAGCGAAAGGGCACTGCTGCATATCGTTGCCAGCACCAAAAAGATCAGCCGCAGCGTTAATGCCACCTGCAGCTCTGCAATATCGCTGCGGATGGTGGTGCCATCTTCCTTGCGGCGATATTTTTTCTCCTGCTTGGGCAGATCCATGCGGGGGCGGCGTTCCTCATCGTAATGCACATCAATGTCGATATTCTGCGCTGCATCGTCGGTACTGCTGAGATCAATACGGGTCTGGGCGGCCTTTTCCATATAGCGGATGGGTGCAGATTCCTCGTAGGGCTGCTCCATCAATGCATCGGGGATCCGATTGGCCTTATCCTCCCCTTTGCCTTTGGATTTCTTTCTTCTCACAGGCGCAGCAGCCGATGCCACAGGAGTATCCTTTTCATAGGGCACCGTTGTTTTGCTGCGTCGGCGTTTTTTTTGGCCTGCCAGCTCCTTGGCACGGGTAGAATCCCGCATACGGCGGATTTTGGGGCTGTATCCGGAGGTGCCCTCCTCTGCGCCGTCCTCCCGCAGAATGGCATGATCATAAGCATGCGCCGTAGCACCTGTCCACGCAGAGCGGGATGCAGGCTCCACATTGGCAACGGAGTTCATAAAGGAAACCTGTGGCTTTTGGATATCCGCAGGCGTAACCGTATCCACAGGTGTACGGCTTCGCAAGGGGGCACCCTGCTTACGTTTGCGGATGGGATTGCCATAGGGATCGGTTTTTAGGGCACGCCCATGCTTACCATAGACGGGCACTGTTTTCTTCTTTTTGGATGTAGAGATCACGCCGTCTGCTTCTGCCATGGATTCCGCAGAAACTTCCGCCTGCTCTGTTTCGGCTTCGGCAGAAACGCCTTCTTCTGCTCTTGGAACAGGTGCCGCAGGCTGCTCCTGCAAGGAGTCCGCATGTTCGGAAACGGCAGCAGCTTCGGAGATCTCCTCCTCCTTCCGCTGTGCAGCATCCGATTCCCGTTGGCAGGTGGCAATCAGCGCATCAATGGAATCACTTTCTTTGAATGACATATTCTCTCGGTCGTCCGTATACAGAACGACCTCCTCCCTTTATACGATATGGGTTATTTTGCTGAGCTGCGCTGTCTTACAGTTTCGTAAATGAGAATACCTGCTGCCACCGAAGCGTTCAGCGAATTGACCTTGCCGAACATGGGCAGACTTAAAATACCATCGCACTGAGCTTTTACAGGGGCACTAAGGCCAAAGCCCTCGGAGCCGATGACCAGCCCCACCGCCCCCTTCAGATCTGTCTGGGTGTAGTGAGAACCATCCATATCTGCGCCAAAGAACCAGAAGTCCTTTTTCTTCAAAGCGATCATTTCTGTTGCCAGATTGCCCACTCTTGCCACGGGGATCCAACTGGCGGCACCTGCGGAGGTCTTAAACACCGTCTGTGTCAGAGATGCGCTTCTGCGCTTGGGGATAATAACACCATCGGCACCGGCTGCTTCGGCAGTACGCAAAATAGCACCCAGATTATGGGGGTCTTCAATGCCGTCACACAGGATCAGAAAAGGAGCAGTGCCCTTTTCCTCACTGCGGCGCAGCAGCTCTGCCACGGAAACATATGCGGCACAGGCACCCTGTGCACATACGCCCTGATGATTGGCATTTTCGGTCATGGCATCCAGCTTGCGATTGTCGGTGACCTTTACCACGATACCCCGTTTTTTGGCTTCCGCACAAATGGCACCCAAAGGGCCGCCCATGGCTGTCACATAGATATGATCCAGCGGAGTATCGGCTCGCAGGGCCTCCATAACCGCATTTCTTCCGTATATCAACGATTGCTCGTTCTGTTCATACATAGCAATTTCCTCATCATTTTACGATTCTTTGCCGATATGACACACATCGACTATTTTATTATATCATACCCGCAGCAAAATAACAAGATGCAAGCAAGATTTTTTTCATTTTATCCTCGCAGCAGGATCACAGCCGCCGCAATGCAGGCTCCCAGCGCACCGCAGCCCATCATCCACAGCAAATGACGCACGATGCTTTTAGCGGTATATTGCTTTGCAGGCAGAATGGTCTGCACCCACTGCTGTGCCTCCTGATGCAGCGCACGGGCGGGAATCCCCTGTAAGTTGGGCTTCAGATAAAACACCGCACGTTCAAAATAGGCATGGTCGCTGATGGAAAGCTCCACCACCGATTTGCTGACACCTTTTAATCCAAGCATGACCATCGCTCCTTTCTCTCTGAGTATGCACCAAAGGCTGCAAAAATATTCCATATGCACAAATCTGCTGTAATCATCCATAAATTCAGCACATTACGCACTTGACAAGTAAAACGCCGTATGGTATCCTAAAAGTAGGTATCGCCGTGATGTGATACTGTCATATAAATCTACTGTGAAAAACAGGATTGGGAGGAAATTTGCAATGAAGTCAAACAAATGGAGGACAAGCAGTCTTTCGGTACTGCTATGTGCCGCGATGCTCTTACAGACATCGCCTGCCGCACCCACAGGTGCCGCCGAGGGTGCCTATTATTACGGTGATCTCGACCAAAACGGCATTCTCACCGCCGCCGATCTGACGCTGATGAAGCGTCTGCTGGCAAGCGGACAGGTCACATCCATACAGCAGGAGCTGTGTGACCTGGATGAAAGCGGTGCCTTTGATTCCGCCGATGTGACCATGCTGACGGATTATCTGCTGACCAAGATCGACAGCTTTCCCGCAGGCAGCGTTTACACACCGCAGGAGCCTGTTGTCTACGATGGCAACATCAAGCTGACAGGCAGCCGCCAGATGGAATATCTGGACAGAGGTGTGGTGGCAGTCAATTCCGGCAAGGGCGCATTCATCAGTTGGCGTTTGCTGGCTTCCGATGAAAAAGACATGGGCTTTAATGTTTACCGCACCACCGATGGCGTTACCACCAAGGTCAACGGCGATGTGCTGTACGGCGGCACCAATTTTACCGACACCACTGCCGATCTTTCCAAGGATAACACCTATTTCGTCAAAACCGTGTACAATGATGTGGAATGGGATACCCAAGGCAGCTTTACCCTGAAAGCCAACAAGGGTGCAGGCGCATACTATACCGTACCCATCCGGGATGGCGGTACCGTGCATTTTGTCTGGGTCGGTGATTTCAACGGCGATGGTGCTTATGATTACCTCATTGACCGCTGCGATGAAGAAACCCAGAAGCTGGAAGCCTACCTCAACGACGGTACCTACCTCTGGACAGTGGATATGGGTCCCAACAGCGTAGACCGTTATCAGATCGAGCCGGGTGCCGCTACCATTGATGTGGGTATGTGGGATGGCGCAACGGTCTACGATATCGACTGCGATGGCTTTGCGGAAGTCATGATCCGTATTGCAGATGGTGTGGTCTTTGGTGACGGTACCGTTTACTCCAACAGCGTTACCAACGGTCAGGCCATTGCTGTGGTGGATGGCATGACAGGCAAGCTGCAGGATACTGCTCCCGTACCCGATGACAAGATCGAAGCAGGCCCCAAGGCTTGTATGATGGAGATCGGCTACTTAGACGGCGTAAAGCCCTCTCTGGTATGCTGGATCAAAAACCGTAACGATGATAAGTCCTTCAACAGCTACAATGTAGCCTATGCCTATGAAAACGGCAAATTCGTGCAGCAGTGGGTGGCGGGTGCTTACGGCGCAGAGGCTCATAACATCCGTATTGCCGATGTGGACTACGACGGCAAGGATGAAGTGCTGCATATGGGCTATGCCCTCAATGGCGATGGTTCTCACCGCTATACCGTAAAGAATGTGGTTCACGGCGACCGCTGGTATGTGGGTTCTTTCTGCAACGATAACAATAACAACGAAATGATGGGCTACGGTATTCAGCAGGATAACGCCAATGGTCTGCTGGAATACTTCTACAATGCCTCCACCGGTGAACTGATCTGGGAGCACTACGCTGCGGAAGGTACCGCTGACGTAGGGCGCGGCAACATCGGTGATATTGACCCCAATTATGACGGTCTGGAAGTCTGGTCGTTCCAGGGTACTTACTCCATGGATAACAAGCTGATCTCCACCGGCTATATGTATCCCGTATTCCGCCTGTTCTGGGACGGCGATCTGTTCAGCGAATCCTACAATGAAGGAAAAATCGAAAAGTGGAACTATCAGACACAGGGCGTGGAACGTGTGGATACCTGCTGGAAGATCTACGGCGGCAGCGGCAGCGAACGCGGTGTCGGTATGCTGCACGCAGATATCATCGGTGACTGGCGTGAGGAATCCGTGCACGTCAACTATGATACCGATGAACTGGTCATCTACACCACCACCCACGCCTCTGATGAGCGTATTTACTGTCTGGCACAGAATCCTGCATACCGCAACTGCATGACTGCCAAGGGTTACTATCAGGCCAATGTACTGGATTATTTCCTGGGCTACGGCATGGAGCCCACCCAGATCCCCGATATCTGCATCATCGGGCAGTCCGCATTGGAAAACAACGGGGTCTACATGATCAAAAATGTAAACAGCGGACAATATCTGGAGGTACAGGGCGGTACCGCAGCCAACGGAACCAATGTACAACAGTGGGGTGCAAACGGTGCTTCCGCACATAACACCTGGAAGCTGGTAGATGACGGAAACGGCTTCTGGTATCTGATTTCTCAGCTTGGTGACGGCAAAACCTATTACCTGGATATCAACGGCGGCGATGTTGCCAACGGCACCAATGTACAGATCTGGGAGAAATCCGGTTCCCGCGGGCAGCAGTTCACCATGACAAAAAATGCCGATGGCAGCTATGTCATTCACACCAACACCTATACCGGCGGTGTCAAATGTGTAGAGGTCGCAGATGCCTCTACGGCAAGCGGTGCCAATGTGCAGCAGATGAAGGTCAACGGCAGCAGCTGTCAGAGCTGGATCTTTGAGCCTGTTGGCTGATACACAACTACATCATAAACAAAAGCGCATTCATGTTTACAGCATGAATGCGCTTTTGCTTTACAAATCAATTTGCAATTCCAGAGGACAATGATCGCTGCCCATCACATCGGCATGAATGATACAATCCCGCAGCGCAGGTGCCAGCCGTTCCGATATCACCCAGTAATCAATGCGCCAGCCTACGTTCTTTTCACGGGCTCTGCCCATGTATGACCACCAGGTATAGGCATCGGTACGGTCGGGGTACAGCACACGGAAGGCATCCGAAAAGCCTGCCTGCAATAACTGTGTGAATTTGCCTCTCTCTTCCAAGGTGTAGCCTGCATTGCCCTCATTGGGCTTGGCATTTTTCAAATCAATGGGCTGATGTGCCACATTGAGATCACCACAGTACAGCACGGGTTTTTGGGCATCCAGAGCCAGCAGATGCGCCCGCAGCGCATCCTCCCATTCCATCCGCAAGGGAATCCGTTCCAGGTCCCGACGGACATTGGGCACATAGGCATTGACCAGAAAGAAGTTCTCATACTCCAGGGTCAGCACACGGCCTTCGTTGGATACACCGCCTGTGGTCATTTCCATGGTAACAGCAATGGGCTGATGCTTTGTAAACACCGCCGTACCCGAATATCCTTTTTTCTCTGCGCTGTTCCAGTAGGCAAAATATCCCTCCTGCTCTGCTTGGAACTGCAGTTGAGAAAGCTGATCGGTCTGCATTTTGGTTTCCTGAATGCAGAAGAAATCCGCCTGTATGCTGCGGAAGAAATCGGCAAAGCCTTTTTTTTCGCAGGCGCGCAGTCCGTTTACATTCCATGTGACAGCTTTCATAATACATCCTCCTTTTTTTCAATCAAAGCATTTTGCCGGGGAATACTTTGTAACACCGCCAAAGGGATCCCACGCAACATCCGCAATGCTTTCTTTGCACAGCAGATACCGCTGCCCGTAAAACAATGGCAGAAAAACGCCATCCTGCAGCACCTGCTGCTCGGCAGTACGATACAGCTCTACCTGCTTGTCAGGCGAATCCGCAGACTTTGCCTGCTCCAGCAGGGAAACCAGACGCATTACATCCTGTGCGCCGTCGGTAAAATCCATGGCAGGATGCTGCAAATAGGCTCGGAACAGCTCCTCGGGATCATTTGCAGTGCCCTGCAGCGCAGCAACAGCAAGGGTATAATCCCCTTTTTTCAAGCGGGATGCGTAATCCTCCTCAGAAACCTCCTCCAAAGAAAGATATACGCCCAAAGTGTTTTTCCACTGGTCGATGAGCTGGAGCATCACATCGTCATCCACCCAGCCTGCCGGCATAAGGATCCTGCCTTCCGGCAGTTCTTCCAGCTCCAGCTCTGCCAGACCCTGGGCAAAATCCACCTGTGCCTGTGTGCGGTCTGTACTATGGTTGCGGCTTTCTGCAATGAGTTCACGACAGCTTTTGTTGGCAAGCAGCACATCCGGCGGCAGAACTCCATATGCTGCCTGTAATCCTTGGGGCAAAGCACCCAATGCACTCAGATCTGTTGTACAGGCAAACGCCTGTCTTACCAGCTTATGTGCATAGGGAGAATCCGGATTGGCAACCAGCCCCAGTGTACGGCAATAAACGCCCTGTACAGTACCCTTTGCCCCAGATGCCAGCTCACCGTTTGCAGTCATCAGCACATCAATGCTGCCTGCGGTGTAGAGCTGCTCCGCTGCGGAAACAGAATTTTCAATATACAGGGTCAAATCTGCGGGATACACCCGCTGCACCTCATGATTCTTTCGATTGCGCCCAAGCTGGATCACATTATGCTTGCCGTAGGGATCGTACAACCAACGCTGCATGGCAAAGCTGCCATTGCCGCAGATGGATGCTTCATCCAGACCATAACGACCCTTACAGGCTTCAAAATAGCTTTGCCGGCAGGGCATAGCGGGGGTTTGTGCCAGCAAATAGGGCAGATCTGCATTGGGCTGTGCCAGACGGATCTCCAGTTCATACTCCTTTTTGGCGTATACACCGATCATGGAAGGATCCTGCTGGCCGTTGATGATGGCATCGGCATAGGCAATGCAGCGGTACTGCTCTCTGTGGGGGGATTTATACAAAGGGTCAAACAACCGTCGGAAGGCATATACGAAATCCATAGCATTGACAGGAGCTTCCAGCAGGGTCGTGATGGCTTCGTCCTCTGTGACGGCATACCAGTAGGAATCCTGCCGAAGCTGTATGTTATAGGTCAGGCCGTCCTCGGAAACGGTATAGGATTTGGCTACACCCGGTTCCACCGCACCTTTTTCTCCTATGACAAACAAGCCCTCAAACAGATTATGCAGCACGGTTCGGGCAGAATCATTAACGGCAAGCTGCGGATCCAACGTATCGGGATTCCCCGCCAGCACACCCGCAAAGGAATGTCCGGCGCCGCTGCCGCTTTGTTCGTTTCGCTCACAGCCCCACAGGGGGATCATCAGCAAAACAGCACAAAGCATACACACCAATCGCTTCATGCACATTGCTCCTTTCGTTTTGGTGTATCTCTTGTTCCGAACATTTTTATTTTGTCATTACTCCGGTCCGTATTCTGTATTCTGTGCAAGAAAAGTCGGGATTCATGATAAAATCCCGACTTTCCGTCCATGGTAAAAAGTACTTGCATATCCCCCTTGCAATATGCTATAATGGGGTATACGCTTTTGCGATCACTGGGAGATCACTGCCAGAGTATCGCGGGCAATGAGCAGCTCCTCGTTGGTGGGAACGATCCACACCTCAACCTTGGAATCTGCGGTGGAGAGCTTAATGAGCTTGCCTCTGGACTGACGGTTCAGCTCCTCATCGATCTTGATGCCGAAGAATTCCATGTTCTTGCAGACATTCTCACGCACTTCCCAGGAATTCTCACCGATACCGCCGGTGAACAGCACTGCATCCAGACCATTCATGGCTGCGGTGTAGGAACCGATGTACTTCTGGATCTGATATGCCAGAATATCACCTGCAAGCTGTGCACGCTTGTTGCCTTCGGCAGCAGCGGCAGTCAGGTCACGGTTATCGGAGGAAACACCGGAAACGCCCAGGAAGCCGGACTTCTTGTTCATGTACTGGCTCATCTCATCGGGAGTAAAGCCGTGCTTGTCAGCAATATAGGTGACTGCGGAAGGATCAATGGCACCGCAGCGGGTACCCATCAGCAGACCATCCAGAGGAGTAAAGCCCATGGAAGTATCCACACACTTGCCGCCATCTACGGCAGTAATGGAAGAACCGTTGCCCAGGTGGCAGGAAACGATCTTCAGCTCCTTGATATCCTTGCCCATGGCCTCAGCCAGTGCAGCGGATACAAAACGGTGAGAGGTGCCGTGGAAGCCGTACTTACGGACATGGTACTTCTCGTAATCCTCATAGGGCAGACCAAACATATAAGCCTTGGGGGGCATGGTCTGATGGAAAGCGGTATCAAATACAACGACCTGAGGTGTGGTTGCGGGAATCACGGCAGAGCAGGCACGCAGAGCCAGAGCATGTGCATGGTTATGTACGGGAGCCAGCTCACGCAGCTCATCAATCTGGTCGATGATCTCGGGAGTGACCAGGCAGGGACGGTCAAACACTTCGGCACCCTGCACGATACGGTGACCCACAGCAGAGATCTCATCCATGCTCTTGATAACAGCGGCATCGCCGGTGGTCAGAACCTCAACCAGCTTCTGGAAAGCCTCGGTATGGGTGGGGAAGGTGCAGTCTGCATCCACGGTACGGCCGTCGGCAGTCTTGTGGCTCACATGGCCGTCAATGCCGATACGGTCACAGTTACCCTTTGCAAGAACGCTTTCGTCGTCCATGTTCAGCAGCTGATACTTCAGAGAAGAGCTGCCGGCGTTTACTACGAGAATCAACATAAAACATACATCCTTTCGTGATGACAGTATAATATTTTTCACGACAGTCCGTGCAAAAGACTTCAGGGCTGTCAACATTCCTATTATACACGAAATCGTCAAAACATTCAAGGGCTTTTTGCAAAAATCCCGAATTTCGCTACCGAAAAAACCGTCGTTTCTGCGGCGAGTTTTGGAGTATTTGTCACAAACAGGAAGAAAAAAGGAGGCATTCCCATGAAGATCAGCGGTATTATCTGCGAGTACAATCCCTTTCACAACGGCCATCTGCATCACATCCGTGAAACCCGAAAGAACGGAGCCACGCATATTGTTGCGGTCATGAGCGGCAACTTTGTGCAGCGGGGTGATGTTGCCATTATGGATAAATTCACCCGTGCCAAAACTGCCGTGACCTGCGGTGCCGATCTGGTGCTGGAGCTGCCGGTGCCCTACGCTTTGGGTGCCGCAGAGGTATTCGCAAGGGGCGCAGTTTCCCTGCTGGATAACCTGTGCTGTGTCAGTGAGCTTTCCTTTGGCAGTGAGTGCGGAGATATTCCCCTGCTGCAAAAGGCCATGGAAGCCTCTGCGGAATGTGCCGACAAGCCCGAACTGGAAGAACTGCTGCGGCTGGGCAACTCCTACCCCAAGGCACTGCGGATCCTTATCCGCCAGAACTACGGAGATGCTGTTTCCGCCTTGTTTGATACCCCCAACAACGTGCTTGCCATTGAATATCTGCGAGCCATTGATAAGCTGCAGGCTTCTATGCAGCCCTTCACGGTCAGGCGGCTGGTCCCCCATGATGCCGCAACCATCACCGATGACCAGACCAGTGCTTCTCATGTGCGGCGTATGCTGCTGGATGGCAAGCAGGATTACGAAAAGCTGATCCCCGCTGCCACCGCACAAAGCATCCGAAGCTGTGCCGCAAGCGGCAATATTGCACGGTTTATCAATCTGGAGCGTGTGCTGCTGTACCGTCTGCGGACTGCCACCCCCGAAGAACTGCTGGCTTCCCCCGAAGTGGCCCACGGGCTGGAAAACAAGATCCTTGCCGCAAGAAACGAAACCTCTCTGGATGCCATGTTTGCCGCCATCAAGAGCAAACGGTATACACTTTCCCGTCTGCGGCGGATCATGCTGCATATTCTGCTGGGTATCCGCAAGGAGCATATTGCCACCGCACCGCCCTATGCCCGTATTCTCGCCCTGAATGAACGTGGCTCGGAGATCCTGACAGCAGCCAAGCAGGCAGGCAGCAAGCTGCCCTGTTCCACCTCACCCGCTAAGCTGGCAGAGCTCAATGACATCAGTTGCACCATTGCCGAGCTGGAAGCACAGGCTACCGCAGTATACGGGCTGGCACTGGGCAAGATCGCCCCTGCCGATGCGGATTACAGAGCAAAAATCGCAATCAGCAAAGGATGAAAACACATGGAATATCGTACCATTGCCGCCCCCTGTGAGGGCAGCATCACCGAAAAACGCTCGGAATTTATTGCACAGCTTCAGCCGGTTCTCACCGTGGAGGAAGCCGCTGCCTTTGTGGAACAGACGAAAGCCAAACACCACAAGGCAAGACATAATGTTTGGGCATACTGTCTGCGTGCCGATGGCGCCGTGCGCTATTCCGATGACGGAGAGCCCCAGGGCACCGGCGGTGTGCCTGTGCTGAGTGTACTGCAAAAATCACAGCTTACCGATGTCTGCTGCGTTGTCACACGTTATTTCGGCGGTGTGCTGCTGGGGGCAAGCGGTCTCACCAGAGCATACTCCGCTGCTGCCGCACTGGCTGTGCAGAATGCCAAGATCCAGTGCTTTTGCGAGGCAGTACGCCTGCAGATCACCATGGATTACGCCCTGTACGGCAAGGTAAGCTATCTGCTGCCTGAATACGGCATTCTGGAGGTCAGCAGCGACTTCGGTGAGCTTGTTACCCTTTGCATCGATATCAAAAAAGAGACGCACCCCCTGTTGGAGGCACGTCTTGTTGAGATCTCCTGCGGCACCATTCAGACACAGGTGCTTATGGAGCATTACGCCGATTTCGCTTCGGTTTCTGACGGACTGTAATAGGTGAATCCTTCAGGCAAGGAGCCAGAAATTTACCCGTATAGGAGCCTTCCGCGGCTGCGATCTCTTCCGGTGTGCCTTCTGCCACTATCGTGCCGCCGCCGTTGCCGCCTTCCGGTCCAAGATCAATGATATGATCCGCAACCTTAATGACATTCAGATTATGCTCGATCACCACCAGCGTATTGCCTGCATCCGCCAGACGCTGCAGCACCTCGATGAGCTGGTGTACATCCGCATTATGCAGACCTGTGGTTGGTTCATCCAGGATATAGATGGTCTGCCCGGAGGAACGCTTCTGCAGCTCCGTGGAGAGCTTGACACGCTGCGCCTCGCCGCCGGAGAGTGTAGTGGCAGGCTGACCGATCTTGATATATCCCAGACCCACCTCACGCAGCGTATTCAGCTTGCGGGCGATCTTGGGAATGGCAGAAAAGAACTCGCAGCCTTCCTCTACGGTCATCTCCAGCACTTCATGAATGGATTTGCCCTTGTACTTGACCTCCAGCGTTTCATGATTATACCGTCTGCCCTTACAGACATCGCAGGGCACATATACATCCGGCAGAAAATGCATCTCGATCTTGACGATACCGTCACCCTCGCAGGCTTCACAACGGCCGCCACGAATGTTAAAGGAAAATCTTCCGGGACCGTAGCCGCGCATTTTGGCTTCCGCTGTCTGGGCAAACAGGGTGCGGATATCTCCGAACACACCCGTATAGGTGGCAGGGTTGGAACGGGGCGTTCTGCCGATGGGCGACTGATCGATGCAGATCACCTTATCCAGGTGTTCCACACCCTCTATGCGCTTAAATTTGCCGGGACGTACTTTCGCACGGTTTAAGGTGGCTGCCAGATATTTGTACAGCACCTCATTAACCAGTGAGGATTTGCCCGAACCGGATACGCCTGTGACACAAATCAGCTTGCCAAGCGGAAACCGTACCGTCAGATCCTTCAGATTGTTTTCCTTGGCACCATATACCACCAGTTCCTTTCCGTTGCCTGCGCGATGCTGCTCAGGCAGCGGAATTTTCTTTTTTCCGCTGAGATACTGAGCAGTTACCGATTCCTCGCAGGCAAGCAGCTCCTGCAGTGTACCGGCACATACGATCTGTCCGCCGTTGACACCTGCACCGGGGCCGATATCCACAATATAATCCGCCGCCATCATGGTATCGTCATCATGCTCTACCACAATGACCGTATTACCGCAATCCCGCAAACGCTGCAAAGTGGCAATGAGCTTTTCGTTATCCCGCTGGTGCAGACCGATGCTTGGCTCATCCAGAATATACAGCACGCCCATCAAAGAAGAACCGATCTGCGTCGCAAGACGGATACGCTGGCTTTCACCGCCGGAAAGCGTACCTGCCGCACGGGAAAGGGACAGATAGCCCAGACCTACGCTCTGCAAAAAGCCCAGTCTGGCTCGGATCTCCTTGACGATCATTTTGGCGATCTGCATCTGTCGTTCAGTCAGAGGAACCGCCTCAAAAAAGCTGACCAGCTCCGATACGGAACGACTGCACAGATCATCAATATCCAAGCCGCCCACCGTTACTGCCAAAGAAGCCGCCTTCAGACGCTTACCGTGACAATCGGGACAGGGCACACTGGACATATACGCCTCCAGCTCTTCCTTTACCGAAGGGGAAGCATAGGCATATCGCCGCTTGAGATTGGGAATCAGACCTTCAAAAGGCTGAAAATACACACCGCCGCCATAGCTCTTGTGACGGTGCAGCTCCAGCTTGCGCTCACCGGTGCCAAACAGGAACACATTACGCTGTTCTTCGGTCAGCTCACAGATGGGTACATCCAAGGAGATCCCATAGGCCTGAGAAATGGCTCGATAATACATGGTAGCAAAGGAGCTTTCATCCTGTGTATTCCAACCGGGCACACGGAAAGCACCCTCCCGCACCGAAAGATTCATATTGGGCATGACCGTCTGGGGGTCAAATTCCGTAAACACGCCCAGACCCGTACAGGTTTCGCAGGCACCGTAGGGATTGTTGAAGGAGAACATACGGGGGCTCATTTCTTCCATAGAAAAGCCATGGTCCGGACAGGCGTAGGAAAGCGAATAAAGCTGCTCCTCACCGCCGATCACATCAATCAGCACCAGTCCCTCCGCCAGCTTGGTCGCCGTTTCCAGACTATCCGTCAGACGGGTACGGATTCCCTCTTTTACCACAAGACGATCCACCACAATTTCGATGTGGTGCTTTTTGTTCTTGTCCATCTTGATTTTTTCGCCCAGATCATAAATGCTGCCATCCACACGCACACGCACAAAGCCTGATTTTTTTGCAGCCTCCAGTTCCTTGGTATACTCACCTTTTCTGCCTCGCACAATGGGTGCCATGATCTGCAGCTTGGTGCCGGGTTCCATGGCAAGCACCGTATCTGCAATGCAGTCTACGGTCTGCTGGGTGATCTCTCTGCCGCAGACAGGACAGTGAGGCGTACCCACTCTGGCGTACAGCAAGCGGAGATAATCATAGATCTCCGTAACCGTGCCCACCGTAGAACGCGGGTTCTTGGAGGTGGTTTTCTGATCAATGGAAATGGCGGGTGAAAGTCCGTCGATGCTGTCTACATCGGGCTTTTCCATCTGCCCCAGAAACATACGGGCATAGGAAGAAAGGCTCTCCATATATCGCCGCTGTCCGTCTGCATAAATGGTATCAAAGGCAAGAGAGGATTTGCCCGAACCGGAAAGCCCCGTAAAGACCACCAGCTTATCACGGGGGATCTCCACGCTGATATTCTTCAGATTATGCTCACGGGCTCCCCGTACAATGATTTTATCCAACATATATTCCGAATTTTCCTTTCTCCGGCTTATGCCAGCCAGAAAGCAGCAGCCAGAACCACGCAGATGATCAGCAGCACCATAGCCGCTGCGTAAAACCCAAAGGCGATCCTTCTGCGGCGACGAAATGTTTTTAACACAGCCTCCCGATGGATCTCCAGCATGACCGTAGCTGTTTCATCCACCGGCACACCGTACCATGCGTGATGAAACACCTGCTGCGGCAATCTGCCGTCTACGCTGCGGCCTTCGTCAAAAATCCACTGCGGAACGGGAGCCAACGGCTGCGGAAACCGCCACATGGAAACAGAATCCGCTATGGAATAGGGCAGCGGCTCTTTGGCACGCACCCCAAAGAATGAGATGTGCTGCATTCCGTCCTCACAGCGGTATGCCACGGAAAACTCATACAAAAAGGGATATGCCCCTTTCTTGTAGTTCTTTACTTTGCCGTTCTTGGATGCCGTACCGCTGCCGTGAAGCTGACGGCAATCCATAATGACTCCCACAGTGGGCACAGCGGCTTCCATCTGCTTTTGCAGCCCGTAATACTTTTTGTACTTGCTTCTTGCAATCAGCCACATTGCCAGTGACAGCAAAAATACGCCGATGCCCAATGCAAAAAACAGCAGCAGAAAAAGCAATATTCCTCCGAACGCCATAGGATCCTCCTGTTATTCTCCCCGCAATGCTTTGATCTTATCCCGCAGATAGGCTGCGTGTTCAAATTCCAGCAGCTTTGCCGCTTCCTTCATCTGGGCAGTCAGCTTTTTAATGAGATCTTCCTTCTCCTGACGGCTCATCTGCCGTGCGGTCACCTTTTCGGTCTTCTCCTTGGTGGAGATCTCCAGTACATCACGGATATCTTTCACAATGGTTTTTGGCACGATGCCGTGCTTCTCGTTAAAGGCCATCTGAATGCTGCGGCGGCGTTCTGTTTCCAGAATGGCACGCTCCATGCTGCCTGTAACGGAATCGGCATACATAATGACCTCACCGCCTGCATTACGGGCCGCACGTCCGATGGTCTGCACCAGAGATGTTTCGGAACGCAAAAAGCCCTCCTTGTCCGCATCCAGAATCGCCACCAGAGAAACCTCCGGCAGGTCAAGGCCCTCTCGCAGCAGATTGATGCCCACCAGCACATCAAACTCGCCCATACGCAGATCACGCAGCAGCTCCATACGCTCAATGGTATCAATATCATGATGAAGATACCGCACACGCACCTCCATATTCTGCAGGTACGCAGTCAGATCCTCTGCCATTTTCTTGGTCAGGGTGGTAACCAGCACACGCTCGTTGCGCTCCACCCGCAGATGAATCTGGGAAAGCAGATCTTCGATCTGTCCCTCTACAGGCTTCACCGTTACCGGAGGATCCAGCAGACCCGTGGGACGAATGAGCTGCTCCACAATAACGGGAGTGCGGTCTTTTTCCAGCTTTCCGGGCGTTGCGCTCACATACATGGCCTCACGGATGCGCTGGGTAAACTCGTTGTAATTCAGAGGACGGTTATCAAAAGCACTGGGCAGACGGAAGCCGTAATCCACCAGCGTTTGCTTGCGGGCACGGTCACCGGCATACATACCGCCCACCTGGGGCAGCGTAACATGAGATTCGTCCACGATCAACAGAAAATCATCGGGAAAATGATCCAGCAGAGTCAACGGCTTGGCCCCCGGCTCACGACGGGAAAGCACACGGGAATAATTCTCGATGCCGCTGCAAAACCCGATCTCACGGAGCATTTCGATATCATAATTGGTACGCTGAGCAATGCGCTGGGCTTCGATCAGCTTATTTTCCGATTCAAAAAAGGCGACCCGCTGTGCCAGCTCTTCCTGCAGCTCCGCAATGGCAGCCTCCATTTTGTCCTCGGAGACCACATAATGACTGGCAGGAAAAATCACCGTATGCTGCAAAACAGCCTTGACTTCTCCCGTAACGATCTCAATTTCCGCAATACGGTCGATCTCATCACCGAAAAACTCAATGCGTACCGCCGTTTCCGTAGACTGCACCGGACAGATATCCACCACATCACCGTGTACACGGAAGGTACCGCGCTCCATAGCAATATCATTGCGCTGATACTGAATGGCCACCAGCGATGCAATAAGATCTTCACGGGAAAGCTCCATACCGGGCCGCATGGAAATGGTCAGATGTCGGTATTCTTCGGGGGCACCCAGAGAATAGATACAGGACACCGAAGAAACGATGATCACATCATTGCGCTCTGCCAGAGCCATAGTGGCAGAGTGCCGCAGACGGTCGATCTCGTTATTGATGGCGGAGTCCTTTTCAATATAGCTGTCGGTGCTGGGAATATAGGCCTCCGGCTGATAGTAATCGTAGTAGGATACAAAGTACTCCACCGCATTTTCAGGGAAAAACTCCTTGAACTCCGTGCAAAGCTGTGCCGCAAGGATCTTATTATGGGCAAGCACCAGCGTAGGCTTGTTGCGTGCCGCAATGATATTTGCCATGGTAAAGGTCTTGCCTGATCCCGTTACGCCCAGCAGAACCTGTTCCTTTTGGCCGTTCTCAAAGCCGTCGATCAGATCCCGGATGGCACGGGGCTGGTCGCCCGCAGGGGCATAGGGTGCGTGCAGACGAAAGCATTGCTCCTTCACGATTTTTCCTCCTCAGCGGTAAATTTTGTGGAAATGGTAAACCCCCAGCTTCCGCATGGAAAGGGTCTCATCCTGCCCCACAATAATATGATCCAGCAGGTCAATGTGAAGCTGTTCCAGCTTTTCATGGAGCGCATGGGTAGCAGCCAGATCACGGGCGGAGGGATGGGCAGAGCCGCAGGGATGATTATGCGCCAGGATCACACTGCTGCACTGCCGCTGCATACAATGCCGCACGATCTCTGCCAGAGAAGCATCAATGTGGCTGCAATCGCCCTCCTGAAGGGTCACGCAATGGGTCAGCAGCAGCTTATCATCCACGCAGGCCATGCGCAGAACCTCTTTGGTATCAAACAAATACAGCTTGCGGAAATACTCGCAGCAGGCATCAAAATGCGGCAGCCGCACAGCCGCAGCGGAATCTGTCATGCACATAGGATACAAAGCGGGGATCATCTGCAGCAGAACAGCGGCGTTTTCGGTAACGCCCTTTACCTGCCGCAGCGCTGCAGGCTCCGCAGTCAGCACCCCATACAGGCTGCCAAAGGTATCTATCAGCCGATGGGCAAGCTCGTTGGTATTCACACGGGGAATGGCATAAAACAGCAGCATTTCCAGCACCTCATGCTCCTGCATATTGGCAAAGCCTTCCCGTAAAAAACGTTCCCGCATTCGCTGCCGATGTCCCTCATGCAGATGTTCCGCCATTGCAGTAACCCCCTTTCCTCAGCATTTCACAATCCCCTATATTATACACCATTTTGCCACGATTGGCAAGGGGGAAATCCAAAACAAAAACGCACCCTGCCGAAGCAGAGTGCGTTTGCATACATAAAAGATTACTCAGCAGCGGGAGCGTCAGTCTCCTCGGGAGCATCCTCACCTGCAAGGTTTGCCTCAGCATCATAGATGATGGGCATGGACTTGCCGTCCTTATCGTAGATGGTGATGTTGTCGATGTAGAAATCAACCTGGTTTGCCTGACCCCAACGCATGATAACCAGAGTTGCCTCTGCGAAGTTATCTGCGTAGCCGTTTACAGCCAGCAACTGGGGAACCTTAGCGTCTACACGGAAAGTCTGCTGATCGTTCTCCCAATCCTGCAGTGCGAACTCGTAGTGAGTTGCCCAGGTGTTCTGGGTGGTGATACCCTCGGCATCCACGCCCTTCTCGGCAGCAATGTTACCTGCAATTGCGCCCAGGAAATTACCAACGACCATGGCCTCAGTGCCGTCATCGTTGATCCAGGGGCCTTCTGCCTTACAGGTAAAGTCGATGGAGATCTGGCCGATCTCGCCGGTGTTCTCTGCGCCGATCAGCTCAGCGATGTTGAACACGATCTTGGGGATCTTGTAAGTGCCGTCGTCCTTCTTATCCAGAACCTGCACACGCAGCTTTGCGTCGCCGTCGATCTCCTCGATGGTCAGCTTGCAGTTGGACTCGTCGTTGGTGAAGTCGGCTTCTGCCATGCAGTGACCGGTGTAGAGAGATGCGGTATCAAAGGTGATAGCGTTTGCATCTACCTCAAGCTTTACGGGCTCGGTGGTAGTGGTGGTTGCAGCGGTGGTGGATGCGGTGGTGGTAGTGGTAGTGGTGGTAGTAGTGGTGGTGGAGCTCTCATCAGCCTTATCATCGGAGCAGGCTGCGAAGCCGCACATCATGGTCAGTGCAGAGAGCAGAGCCAGGGTCTTCTTCAGTTTCATTGGAAATTCCTCCTTGTTTGTTTTCAAAAAGAATGCCCTCTGCAAGCGAGAGGGCATCCCTTGTCAAAGCGTAAGATGTGGGCTAAAAATTAGTCCTTCTTGCGAGCTACATAAGCAGCAGCGCCTGCAACTGCCAGACCTGCAACTGCCAGAGCCACGCCTGCATCACCGGTAGCATTGCTGCCGGCCTTGGTGGTGGTAGTGGTGTCACCGCCTTCGGGAGCAGCATTGGTGGTGGTGGTAGGAGCCTCTTCGCCGATTACCTTGCCGTCCAGATCCAGGTACTCAACCTCGTCAACGGTAAAGTCAGCGCCCCACCAGGACTGAACAACCAGCTGTGCCCAAGTAGCGGACTCAGCAAAGATTGCGCCGCCGAAATCATAGGTCAGGGTGATCTGATCGCCGGAAGTAGCGATGGTCATGCCCTCAACGTTCTTAGCATCGGTGCCTTCACCGGATACGCCGAACTCCTTAGCACCGGTATTCCAATCAACGCCGTCGCCCTGGAAAATAACGCCGCCGCCAACACCGGTCTCGTTCCAGCCGGCTGCGGGGGTGATGGTAACAACAGCACCGCTGATGCCGCCGTTCCAAGCCAGACCTGCGATCTCGTTTACAGCAACAACGTATGCGCCGTCAGAGTTTGCATTGGTGACAGCTGCGGAAGCAGAGATAGCCATTGCGGACACAGCGATTGCGCAAGCAGAGATGCTTGCCAGGAAAGTTCTCAGTTTCATAGTAATCATCCTCCATAGTTTGTGCCCACAAAGACGGACACTAAATTCATATCCACATTATATCATCATTTGCCCAAAAAAGCTATTCACATTTTGCACAAAGATGTGGAAAGTATGCTTCTAATATTTCTCATAATCGCACAAAAATCAACCGTTTTCCGTTAAATTTACGCCAATTTTGTTGCATTTTCAGCAAGAATGCCCAAAACCTCCTTCATCAGTACGGCAGAGCGTTCTCCGTTCTTCAGACGCACGGCGATAAAGTAAGGCACTTCACGGTCATTGAAGGCGATACGATCGTAATAATGGCGCATCATAGCGGAAATCTGCGCTGCCGACGGTGAAGGCATATAGAAGAACAACGCTCCTCGCTTCTGGGAGATCTCCTTGATGCCGAGC
The DNA here is from genome assembly GCA_015066805.1 of Ruminococcus sp. Lineage (GTDB taxonomy): Bacteria > Bacillota > Clostridia > Oscillospirales > Ruminococcaceae > Firm-04. The sequence continues at coordinate 34,085 of SVNP01000013.1, forward strand.
TGTCCTGCGGTATTCCGCAGCAAAGCCGCCTCCAGCAGACCCATCATGGATTTGGGCGGCTCACCAAAGCGGTCGATCAGCTCATCCACCATATCCATTTTGTCGGTTTCGTTCTGTATCAGTGCCACACGGCGGTAGATCTCCAGACGGGAGGTCATGCTTTCAATGTAGCTTTCGGGGATATGGGCTTCCATCTGGATATCAATGGAGCAGGTCGGCGGTGTGGGCGATACCGTGCCTTTTTCCTCAGCAATGGCTTCATTGAGCATACGCATATACATTTCGTAGCCCACCTGTTCCATCTGTCCGTGCTGCTGTCCTCCCAGAATGCTGCCCGCACCTCGCAGCTCCAGATCCCGCATGGCAATGCGGAAGCCGCTGCCGAACTGGGTAAACTCACGGATGGCCTCCAGACGCTTTTCCGCCACCTCATTCAGGGATTTGTTCTTCTCGTAGGTGAAATAGGCGTAGGCACGGCGATTGCTTCTGCCCACTCTGCCACGGAGCTGATACAACTGCGAAAGCCCGAAGCGGTCGGCGTTTTCCAGAATCAGCGTATTGGCATTGGGCACATCCACACCCGTTTCTATAATGGTAGTGCATACCAGAATGTCGATCTCATGCTCCATCAACTGCCGCCAGATCTCGCTGATCTCCTGCTCATTCATCTTGCCGTGAGCATAGGCGATACGGGCATCGGGCATCATCTCCTGCAGCTTGGCAGCGCATTTCTGAATGGTCTCCACACGGTTATGCAGATAGTACACCTGTCCGCCCCGCTTCAGCTCCCGCTGAATAGCCTGTGCAACGATGCCGTCGGTATACTCCAGCACATAGCTCTGCACGGGATATCTGTCCTGAGGCGGCTCCTCCAGCACGCTCATATCACGGATGCCCGACAATGCCATATTCAGGGTTCTGGGAATGGGCGTTGCGGAAAGGGTCAGCATATCAATGCCGTGAAAAGCCTCCTTGAAGCGTTCCTTATGCGCCACGCCGAACCGCTGCTCCTCGTCAATGATAGCAAGACCCAGTGCTGCAAATTTCACATCCTGCTGTACCAGTCTGTGGGTGCCGATGACGATATCCACCTGACCGCTTGCCAGCTTTTTCAGAACCTCGTTCTGCTGTTTTTTGGTGCGGAAGCGGGAAAGCAGCTCAATATGCAGCGGAATGGACTCAAAACGGCGCAAAGCCGTGGTATAATGCTGATATGCCAGCACTGTGGTAGGTGCAAGTATGGCACACTGCTTGCCCGAAAGCACACATTTCAATGCGGCACGGAAGGCTACCTCTGTTTTGCCGAAGCCTACATCACCGCACAGCAGACGATCCATGGGACGTTCCCGCTCCATATCCCGTTTGATCTCTGCAATGCTGCGAAGCTGATCGTCGGTCTCCGCATAGGGGAAGCGTTCTTCAAACTCCCGCTGCATGGTATCATCGGGATCAAAACGGAAGCCCTGTGCCTGTTCACGGGCAGCATACAGCTTAATGAGCTGAGCCGCCATATCCTTGACCGCCTTTTTGACGTTGCTCCGTGTTTTTTGCCATTCGGGAGAGCTGAGCTTGTTCAGCTTTACGGTATTGTCATCCTTGCCGCCAATGTAGCGGGATACCTGATCCAACTGGGTCACAGGCACATAAAGGCTATCCGTACCTGCATACTGAATGGCAATATAATCCTTGGTGATGCCCTCCATCTCCAGCTTTTCAATGCCCATAAACCGCCCGATGCCATGGCTTGCATGCACCACCAGATCACCCTCTGCGATCTCCGAAAGGGCACGGATCTCCTGTCCCTTTTTAAAGCGGCGTTTCCGCAGAACAGTACTCTGTGCCTTGGTCTGTGCAATGCAGGCCACTTTCGCCATGGGATACGAAAATCCGCCGGAAAGACCACTTGCACACAACAAAACCTTTCCCGGCTGCGGCAGAGTATCCGCATCGGCTATGGCACAGGGGATATCACTTTTCTGCAGGTCATCCAGCAGAATGGGCAGTGTTTTTTCGGTACCGCCGCAAACCATCACCGCATACTTCTGGGCCAGCAGCTCGTTCAGATCTTCCGTCAGCAGACGGGTACTGCCGCCCCACGGGGCATTTTGCAAGGTTTCCTCGCTGAGCAATTTCTGATAGGGGAACAGATTGGAACCGCCGAAAAAGGCATTCATACAGACCAGACCGGTCTCCATCGCCTTGGCATTGAATGCAGCAGGCTCCAGAATACAATCACTGAGACGGCGGCAGAGAGTGCCGTCCTCCAGCAGCAGCTTTACATCCTCATGTACCCGCTGGTAGACACCGCGCATGGTTTCCGCAACAGAAGGTGCTTCGCACAGCACGGTGATGCAGTTACAGTAATCAAAGACAGTGGCGGGGGCATCATACAGCAGCGGAAAATACTTATCAATATGAGGGAGCCTCACACCGTTTTGCAGCTTTTCGGCATCTGCCAGCAGATTTTCCTTTGCCACAGCCGCCTGCTTGCCTCGTACGGTGGCTGCCAGCGCAGTTATCCGCTGTGCCAGCAATGCGGGATCACCAAGAGCTTCCATGGCAGGCGCAATGCAGATCTGCTCCACCCCATCGGTACGCCGCTGACTTTCCGGCTCAAAGCAGGAGATGCTGTCGATCTCATCGCCCCAGAATTCAATACGCACAGGCAGCTCCGTCTGCACGGGGAACACATCAAAAATATCGCCGCGCACTGAGAACTGACAGGGTGCGTCGATCTGTTCGGTGCGTGCATAGCCCATAGCCACCAGCTTTGCAGCCAGCTCTTCATGGCTGCATTCATCTCCGCTTTGCAGCGTAACGGTATGGCTCTGCAGCACCTGCGGCGGCAATGTATACTGCAATGCAGCCTCCGCAGAGGCAACCAGAACACGGCAATCACCGCTTTGCAGCGCAGAAAGTGCCGCGATGCGAAGCTGCTCATATTCACGGGAAATACCCGTTACCTCCGAGAAATTCAGTTCCTTGGAGGGATAGGGGCGGGCGAGCTTTTTTCCCGCCATAAAGTTGATGTCCTCACACAGCAGACGGGCAGCAGCCTCATCTGCCGCAACGGCCAAAACGGGCGCATCCTGCGACAATGTCAGCAGGATCTGCGCCCTGTGAATATGTGCTGCGCCGGAAAAGGCAACAGGTGTGATATGCTTTTGCAGGCATCGCCGCAGCTCCCGCACGGAAGGCAGCGATGCACAGACTTCGGTAAAAAAGCGCATGGTCTCCTCAAACTTTCTGTATCATCAAAAGAGGGTCAGTTTGGCTGCTCCGGTGCAGGAGGATTGCCGTTGTAACGGCTCATGGCAAGATCAGTCTTTCCCTGCAGGATCATGGGGATCGCCTCTGCGATCCGCTGTGCCGAAGCCCCCAGCGTTTCCAGCTCCTGCTGTGTAAAGGCCGAAAGCACCCAGTCTGCCAAAGGATATTCGGGATGGGGCTTTTTGCCGATGCCGATGCGGATACGGGGGAAATCATCGGCACCGCTGAGATAGATAATGTTCTTCATGCCGTTATGTCCGCCATCGCTGCCCTTTTTACGGATCCGCAGACCGCCTACGGGCAAAGTGATGTCATCATACAAAATCAGCGTATGAGCAGGGTCAATGTGATAGAACTGCATTGCCTCCTGCACCGCCTGCCCGCTGAGATTCATAAAGGTTTCGGGTTTCATCAGCAGGCAGCGCACGCCTTCGCATTCCACATCGGTGCAAACCGCATGGAACCGATGCTTCTGCCACTTGGCACCATGCTTTGCAGCAAAAGCATCTATGGCAATAAAGCCTGCGTTATGGCGGGTATTGGTATATTGCGCCCCCGGGTTGCCCAACCCCACGATGATCCACTGGGGCGGCCCTGCCGGTGCGGGGCGGGAAGATTCAATCTGCTTGAATAAATCGAAAATATTGCTCATTTGCTGCTGTCGCTGCCCTTCTTGCCCTTTACGGCGAATTTTCTCAGGGTATAGCCATCCTTGATATGCAGCACACCCCGGTCGATGGCCAGTGCATAGTCGGGCACATCTGTGGTGACGGTGGTACCTGCTGCGGTATAAGCGTGCTTGCCCAGCTCCACGGGAGCGATCAGGTTGGTATTGCAGCCCACAAAGGCATGATCGCCGATGACACAGCGGGATTTTTTCACACCGTCAAAGTTAACGGTCACACAGCCGCAGCCGATGTTGACATCTTTGCCGATATCGCTGTCACCCAGATAGGCAAGATGAGCAATGGCGGTATCTTCACCCACGGTGGTGTTTTTGATCTCCACAAAGTCACCGATCTTGGCACCGCTGCAGATATGGCTGTCGGGACGGATATGCACAAAGGGTCCGATCTTTACATCGCTGTCGATGACAGACTGATAGGCCTGCACCGTGTTCAGGGTCACACGATCACCGATGACCGTATCCTCAACCACACAGCCGGGACCGATGACGCAGTTTTCGCCGATGACCGTATTGCCGCGCAGAATGGTATTGGGCAGGATCTCCGTACCTGCGCCGATTTTTACACTGCGCTCAATGATAATGCCGTCAGTACAGGCAAAGCCCACGCCGTTTGCCATATGCTGATGCAGCACTGCCATTCTGGCGGCGGTATTCAGCTTCAGCAGGCCCTTACGGTCATTGGCACCCAGCACCACATCGGGATTATGCGAGCAATAAGCACCTGCACGCAGACCATCCTTCAGTGCAATGGCAATGGTATCGGTAAGATAATACTCGTTCTGGGCATTGTTGTTTTCCAGCTTTCCCAACAGCTTCAACAGATCCGCCGTGCGGAACCAATAGCAGCCGGAGTTGATCTCCGTAATGCGGCGCTGCTCATCGGTGGCATCCTTTTCCTCCACAATGCCTGCAATGCCGCTGTCGGTACGAAGAATTCTGCCGTAGCCGAAGGGCTGCTCCACATTGGCGGTGATCACAGTGACCGCATTGCCTTCTTTCTCATGGCGTGCCAGAGAATCCGCAATGGTCTCACTGTCGATAAAGGGGGCATCGCCGCAAAGCACCAATGTGCTGCCTGCGGTATCCTCCTGCAGAAAAGGAATGGTCTGCTGCACCGCGTGACCCGTACCCAGACGCTCTGCCTGCAATGCGGTACGGCAGCGGTCACCCAGATAGTCCTCGATCTGCTGCGCCTCATAGCCGGTCACCACGCAAATGCGGGAAAGCCCCGCCTGCTCGCAGGCACCCAATACCCACTCCAGCATAGGCTCGCCCAGAACCTTGAACATCGGCTTGGGGATGGGGGCTTTCATACGCTTACCCTGTCCGCCTGCCAGAATTACTGCCTGATTCATATTTCATACATCCTTTCCGATGAATTGATTTTGTTCAGATACATCCATTATTATAGCAAAGAAAAGCCGGAAAATCAAGAGGGATCCGCCTCTTTTTGGGGGTCGCTCTTTTTGCGGAACACCACCAGCTTGCTGAACAGATAGTTGGATACCAGAATGATCACCTGCACCAGAACCGTCATCAGCGCAAAGTTCCACTTGAAGCGGGTAACGGTCAGCCACATAATAAACAGCTCCATGAAAAAGGAAACCAGACGGGCACCGTAAAAACCGCGCATTTCCCGCAGCAGATCAGCGGTAGTATCGGTTTTGCTCATAAACACATACTTTTTGTTGACCACAAAAGCAAAGGTGGCACAGATCACCCATGAAACCGCAGTGTTGACCATGTTGGGAATGTCCATCTCCATGGTGTAGCCGCCCAGAGAAAACAGCCACTCCCCCACCAGCTTGGTGATGATGGAAAGCAAGGTCGTCCATGCGCCGTAGTAACAGTAGCGCAGGCCGTTTTCATACTTGTAAAACAGATTTTTGATGGGCTTGGGCATCAGCTTTAAGGCAAATTGCAGCAGGGCTTCCAGCATAAGGGGTCCTCCGTAATAATATAGTATGGTCTATTATACCACAAAAATCACTCTTTGGCAAGAGGCGGCAAAATCTCGGCGGCGAAAGGGGCAAAATCTGCGTTAGCCCTTGACAACCGCCTGCGGATGTGATAAAATATCTGTGTGAGCAGACTGTGCAATCGCGGCGGCGTTTTAGCCGACGAGGAAAGTCCGGGCATCACAGAGCAGGGTAACTGCTAACGGCAGCCGGAGGCGACTCCAGGGCCAGTGCAACAGAAACAGACTGCCGGCATCTGCCGGTGATGGTGGAAAGGTGGGGTAAGAGCCCACCGGAGCGTGCGAGAGTACGCTGCCATGTAAACCCTACCCGATGCAACGCTGATTTGGTGTGTCACGTCATAACATTTGCTCGATGGATGCGGCACAAAGGCGGCTTGAACGGTTCGGCGACGAACCGGCTAGATAAATGATTGCACCCGACAGAACCCGGCTTATAAGTCTGGTCACACACCGCAGCCGATGCGAAAGCTCTTTTCCGCATCGGCTTTGATGTTTCAAACAGAAAGGAAAGCCCTATGCGCCGTTTGCACGCTATTCTGCTGGGGGCCGTCATTGCCTTTGGCTGCACGGGATGTATGACCAATCCCGACCAATCCTCTTTGGCAGAACCGGAAAGCTCCGCTTCCGACAGCATCATCCTCATTCCCTCCGCATTGCCCGAGAACTTTACCATCACCCTGCCCCCCGGATTTACCGCAACCTCCTCTGCCGCTTACGAGGAGTATTACGTTCTCAACGATGCCTCCATCATCATCAGCGATGACCCCATTGCCATCTCCGGAGAACGGCTGGAACACTACACCGCCCAAATCAAAGAGGTCTACGAGCAGACGGCCGATGACTACCGTCTGCAGGATGAATCCACGGTGACCATCAACGGTACCAATGCGGTGATCCTGGAATTCAGCTATGCGCTCATCGGGGAAAACGCCCGGCAGGATCTGCAGGCAATGGTGGCTGTTATGCTCCACCACGATGTCGCATACGTCATCACCTGTAAAAGCAAGGCGGAAACGTATCTGCAATACCGCGGTATGTTCCGTTCCGCCATTGACAGCATTGAGATCGAAACGCCCCCGGAAAACACCGAAGGCGCAGTCACTCATACGGCACCACCCACTACCACAACATCCAAAAGCGAAACCACCGTGTCTTGATTCGTCACATTGCACAAAACAGCACCAAAAAAGTGCACTATTCTCACAAAGTTTCGGATTTTTTTCAAAAGGGATTTGACAAATCCGATATTTGTGGTATAATGTAATAAGGTATTCGTGTGCAGTTTGTATGATGTTTCCAAAGCACTGCATTCAATATATCACCAACACGCTAATTCTCCGTTTTCTGTACGGAGAGGACGACTGCGCAACACATCACCACAGCGTCCTGAAAGGAGCAATCTTTATGTCAAAAATGATCGCCGTAACCTCCGGAAAAGGCGGTACCGGTAAGTCTTCCATCTGCGCCGGAATCGGCTATACCCTTGCAAAGCAGGGCAGTCGTACACTGATCATTGAGCTGGACTTTGGTCTGCGCTGCATTGATATCATCTTCGGCATGACAGGTCAGATCAAGCATGACCTGGGCGATGTGCTGGCCGGTAAGATCTCTGCGCTGGACGCCGTGACCCGAGTGCCCATGGCAAGCAACCTGTTCGTGCTGTGCGCCCCCAAGGATCCTTTCCTGTCCGTAACGGTGGAGCAGATCACCGAGATCTGCCGTTCTATCCGTAAGTATTACGATTACATCATCATTGATACCGGCGCAGGCATCAACAACCATGTGTTCGATATCGTTGAGCAGGCAAACCTGATCCTCGTTGTGACTACGCCCGACCCCATCTGTGTCCGTGATGCACAGATGATGTCCGATGAGTTCTACTCCCGCGGCAACCGCCGTCAGCGTCTGATCATCAACAAGGTCAGCAAACGTGCCATCGGCGCAGAGCTTGTGCGTGACCTGGATGAGATCATCGACACCATCGGTGTGCAGCTCATCGGCGTGGTGCCCGATGACTACGATCTTGTGATCTCAACCGGCAAGGGTGAGCCAATTCCTTCCAGCGCACCCAGCCTTGCTGCCTTTGATGCCATCTCCAAACGTCTGCGCGGCGAAAACGCCCCCCTTACCGTAAAGATCGGCTGACAGCGGCAGCTTACCGCAGCAACTATTACAGTATAGAAAGGATGACCCCCCATGACCATTGCCTTGATCGCCCATGACGCAAAAAAAGAACTGATGATCCAATTCTGCACAGCATATTCCGGCGTACTTTCGCGCCACACCCTTTGCGCCACCGGTACTACCGGTAAACAGGTCAGCGAGGCAACCGGTTTGCCGGTCAAGCGTTTTCTCAGCGGCGCACAGGGCGGCGGGCAAGAGATCTGCGCCCGTATCTCCTGCGATGAGATCGACGTGCTGCTGTTCTTCCGTGATCCCAATAACCCCAAGATGACCGACCCCAACGACCTGAATCTCCTGCGCCTGTGCGATGTGCACAACGTACCCGTTGCCACCAACATTGCAACGGCCGAAGCCCTGATTCTTGCGCTGGAACGCGGCGATCTGGATTGGCGAGAGATCGGCAACCCCATGTAACCTGTTTTCATATTTTCATTGCCCCTTTCCACAAAGGGGCAATTTCTGCGTTATAAGAAAGGATTGAATCATTATGGCTAATTACCTGAAACGCCCCAACGGCACCGAGGATGTAACCCCTAAAAACATCCACAAATGGCTGACAGTGGAAAAAGTTGTCCGTGAAACAGCCGAGTGCTTCGGTTTTTCCGAGATCCGTGTGCCTACCTTTGAAACCACCGAGCTGTTCCAGCGTTCCGTGGGAGAAACCACCGATGTGGTGCAGAAGGAAATGTACTCCGTGACCGCCAAAGAAACCGTCTACACCCTCCGTCCCGAAGGTACCGCAGGCACCATCCGTGCCATGCTGCAAAACGGTATGCTGGCAGAGGCTCTCCCCCAGAAGGTGTTCTATATCCTCTCCTGCTTCCGTCACGAGCGTCCTCAGGCCGGCAGACTCCGTGAGTTTCACCAGTTCGGCATCGAAATGGCAGGCAGCGCCTCCCCCTATGCAGATGCCGATGTCATCATGGTGGCAAAGCAGATCCTGGATACTCTGGGCCTGAAAAATATCAGCCTGCACATCAACAGCATTGGCTGCCCCAAGTGCCGCAGCAAGTATTTTGATGCCCTGCGTACTTATTTTTCCGATTATACCGAGACGCTCTGCGAAACCTGTCAGGGCAGAATGCAGCGCAATCCTATGCGGATCCTGGACTGCAAAAGCCCCATCTGCAAGGAGATCGCCGCAAATGCACCCAAAATCACAGATTTTCTGTGCGAGGAGTGCCGGGAGCATTTTGCCACCTTCCGTGGTGCTTTGGATGCCATGGGCGTGGAGTATATTGTGGATCCTACCATTGTGCGTGGTCTGGATTACTACACCAAAACCGTTTTTGAGTTCATTACCACCGATATCGGCGCACAGGGCACCGTTTGCGCCGGCGGCCGCTATGATGGTCTCATCGAGCAGCTTGGCGGACAGGCTGTGCCTGCACTGGGCTTTGGTATGGGTCTGGAGCGACTGATCCTGACCATGGAACACCAGGGCTGCGAATTCCTGGAGCCTTCCCGCTGCGAGCTGTACATTGCCCCAATGGATGAAGCCGCACGCCCCGAAGCCATGCGCCTTGCCATGACCCTGCGTCAGAGCGGCAGCCGTGTGGAATATGATCTGGCAAACCGTACCTTTAAGGCACAGATGAAATATGCTGACAAGCTGGGGGCAGACTATCTGCTGGTGCTTGGCTCCGATGAGCTGGCTACCAAGCAGGCAAAGCTCAAAAATATGAAGACCGGAGAACAGATCCCCATTTCTCTGGGCGATGATTTTGAGGATGCCTACAACGACATCGTACTGGCTGATATGTTCCGTGACGAAACATTGGAAAATCTGCTGGATCCCCGGAGCTGATGGCTCCCCTGCCCTAAGGAGGGCTTGCCCATGAAAGAAATTTTCCGTCAGCTCTCGGAGCTGATACGAAACAGCTTTTTTATCCTGCTGATCCTTGCTGCAACGGCATTGGGTATTCATCGGCTGCTGAAAGTACAGCTCATGGATACGGATGCCCCCCCCGCACCCTCGGTACAGACCTCCGTATATTCGCAGGTCATGGCCGCTACCAGAGGCGAAATCGTGGACATCACCGGAGAAGCCATCGTTTCCAATAAGATCGGCTATAATCTGATCGTAGAAAAAGCCTACTTCCCCACCGATGCCGCCGAAGGCAACCGTGTCCTGCTGGAAACCGTGGCAATCCTGAAAAAAGCAGACTGCCGCTGGAATGACACCCTGCCCATTACCCAAACCACGCCCTATGAATTTCTGCCGGACAGCGATGCCGCCGCCGCAAAGTTAAAAAGCAACCTGAAGCTGAATGACTACGCCACTGCGGAAAACTGCATGGATAAGCTCATGGAGGATTACGCCATTGATCCCGCACTTTCCCCTGAGGAGCAACGGATTCTGGCAGGCATCCGCTATGAGATGCTGCTGCGAAGCTTTTCCATGTCCAATGTGTTCTACCTGGCCAACGATGTGGATATCCATATTGTAACGGAGATCAAGGAGCTGCGCTTGGTGCTGAAGGGTGTGAATATCGTGGAGGAAGCCATCCGCACCGTGGAAAATGGTTCTGTGCTGCCCCATGAGATCGGCTATGTAGGCCCCATTTACAGCAAGGAAGAATACGAAGCTTTACTGAAAAACGGCCACGAGGACTACCGCCTTTCCGATCAGGTGGGCAAAACAGGTCTGGAATCTGCTTGCGAAGCCCTGCTGCGTGGCATCAACGGCACCAAACAAATCACCCTGACCGATGGCGTTGTGACCGATGTTGCCGTAACCGAAGAACCCGTTGGCGGCAACACCATCCGGCTTACCCTGAACAGCCGCTTCCAGACCGGACTGCAACAGGAGCTGGAGGACTTTTGCACCTATCTGCGGCGCAATGTGGATGAGTGCAAAGATGTGTACTGCGGTGCTGTGGTAGTGCTGGATCCTGCCGATAATGCGGTGCTGGGTATGGCAACGGCTCCCACCTATGATCTCAATGCGCTGCTGGAGGACTATAATGCGGTAATGCAGATGAAAAATCAACCGCTGGTCAACCGTGCAACCGATGGTCTGTATCGTCCCGGCTCCACCTTTAAGACCATTACCGCAACGGCAGGTCTCAACAGCGGACTCATCAACCAAAACAGCAGCTTTTTCTGCAACAAAGATTACCACTATATTGATACCACCTACCACTGCACCGGCCGCCATCAGTATATCTCCGTAGCAAGAGCCATTCGGGTATCCTGCAACTGCTTCTTCTATGAAGTCGGTCTGCGGTTGGGCATTGATAAGCTGGTGGATTACGAAACACAGTTTGGTCTGGGAACTGCACTGGGACTGGAATCCGGTGACAGTGCGGGATATCTCGCCTGCCCCGAAACCTTTGACCGTTTGGGCATGAACTGGTATGTGGGTGAGATCACACAGGCTTCCATCGGGCAATCGGAGGTGCAGGTCACGCCGCTGCAAATGGCCGTGGTGGCAAGCACCATCGCCAATGAGGGCGTACGGTATCAGCCCCATCTCATTGATTCCGTCTGGAATAACGCCATGACCAAGCAGATCTCCGAAACCGAACCAAAGGTGGCACATACCATCACCCAGCAATATGAGGGCGTGTTTGCTGCCATCGAGGAGGGTATGATCGGTGCTGCTTCCGCAACCATGCCTGCCGAATACAGCCTCAACGGGCTGGGATTCTCTACGGCGATCAAGACGGGTACCCCCCAATCCCCCAGAGGTACCGACAGCTTTGTCATCGGCTATGCCCCCGCCAATAACCCCGAGGTAGCCTTCTGTGTTGCCATTGAGGGCGGCAAAAACGCCAAGTATATGGTGCGGCAGATCCTGGAGCTGTACGGTGAATGCTATCCCGATTCCACCATCGGGCGTGCCTTAGGCGCATCTTAAATGACTAAGGAGATCGTATGAATATTCAGATTTTCGGAAAATCCAAGTGCTTTGCCACCAAAAAAGCAGAACGCTTCTTTCGGGAGCGAGGCATCAAATTCCAGTCGGTGGATCTGCCCAAAAAGGGACTGAGCCGCCGTGAGCTGGAAAGTGTGCTCCATGCTGTGGGGGATCTTTCTCTGCTGGTGGATGAAAAACACCCCGATGCGGCACTGGTGCGGTACCTGCTGCCCGATGCCCAGGTGGAAAAGCTGCTGGAAGAGCCTAAGCTGCTCCGCACACCCATTGTCCGCAACGGACAAAAGGCGACGGTGGGCGAAGCACAGGACATCTGGCTGAAATGGCTGGAATGATCGTTTTTCAAGTTCAAAATTTATGTATGAGGTGATTCAAAATGGGTAGACATGGCGGCGGTTCCCGTGGAGGCGGCGGCGGCAGAAGCGGTGGCTCCAGAAGCGGCTCCCGCAGCGGCGGACGTTCTTCGGTCAGAACATCCAAACAGCCCTTTGCAGGCTGCTATAACCGTTCCTATTACGACAGACGCGGCAGATTTCACGCCTGCTATACCAGCAGCCGCAGTTTTGGTACCAAAAGCGGCTGGAGTATCGGCGTTATCTTTGCTTTGCTGTTCATTACATTCCACATGTTTATGATGGTTGGCGGCACACTGGCTTCCGCAATACAGTTCGGCGGCAAGGTCAGCGGCAATACAGACCGTATTTTCATTGATGATCGTATCGACATCCTGACAAACGCAGAAGAAAAGCAGTTGCTGGAAGTGTTCCGTTCGGTTTACGATCAATCCGGTATGCCCATCACCCTGTATACCGATGACTTTGATTGGAAGGAACACTATACCTCCATTGAGGTGTACTCCGAGGAGCTGTACTACGCTCTGGGCTACGAAGAAGACGCTATGGTCATTCTGTTTACGCAGGAGGACTTAGACGGCTTCACCGATTGGGTGTATGATATGTATTGCGGCGATGACACTGTGAAATGCTTCTCCGATCCTGCGTTTGATAAGCTGCTGGATCGGTTTCACAAGTCCATGGCAGGAGGAAATCTGGCGGCTGCACTGGAAAATGCCTGGACAGACGTTATGCCCCATCTGGCAAAAACCACCTTTGAATGGTCGACTCTGCCTGTTTTCCTGTTTATCATCCCCATTTACGGCATCTTCTATTACAGCCTTCTGAGTGGTATGAAAAAAAGCAACGATGCGTACCGGTATTTCCGTCAGAATCCCGATCAGCTTTCCGACCTGCCCATGGGTATGCAGAATCAGATGCCCATTGGTACGCCGGCTATGCCTGCTCCCACGCCCACACCGCAAAATGTTACGCTGTACGGGCAATGCCCTGCCTGCGGTGCCCCCAATGAGGACGGCTTTGATGTCTGCCGTTACTGCGGCACCCTGCTGAAGACACAGGATGGCAACACCACTTACATCAGACCATAACGCAAAACGCCTGCACAGTGCATTCCGTGCAGGCGTTGTTTTTCATAGGATACAAAACACGGCGCAGTGCATCAGACACTGCGCCGCTGTTGATTGCAAGATTATTCCACGGGAACGATCCAGCCGAACTGATCTTCCAGCTTGCCCCACTGCATACCGGTCATGGTATCGTAGATCTTCTGAGAAACAGGGCCGATCTTGTTGCCGTTGATCTCCATGATCTTATCACCGTACTTCAGGTGGCCCACAGGAGAAATTACTGCTGCGGTACCGGTGCCGAATACCTCATCCAGCTTGCCTGTATCATAGGCTGCTGCGATTTCCTCAATGGAAATACGACGCTCGGAAACCTTCATGCCCCAGCTCTTGCACAGCTCAATGACAGACTTACGGGTGATACCGGGCAGAATGGAACCCTGCAGTGCAGGAGTGATCACTTCTCCGTCGATGATGAAGAAGATGTTCATTGCGCCGACCTCTTCCACATACTTCTGCTCCACGCCATCCAGCCACAGCACCTGAGAGTAGCCTTCCTTATGTGCCTCATCCTGACCGATGAGAGATGCTGCGTAGTTGCCACCGGTCTTGGTGTAGCCCATACCACCGCGGACTGCACGGACATACTTGGACTCCACATAGATCTTAACGGGGTTCAGACCGGAAGCATAGTATGCACCGGAGGGAGAAAGAATGATGATGAACATATACTCATCGCCGGGACGCACACCCAGGAAAGGATCCACTGCGATGATATAGGGACGGATGTACAGGGCTGCGCCATCAGCGGAAGGAACCCAATCCTTCTCCACCTTCAGCAGCTCCATCAGGCCTTCCATTGCCATTTCCACAGGCAGCTCCGGAATCACCAGACGCTCGTTGGAGCTGTTGAGACGCTTAAAGTTCTCCTCGGGACGGAAGAGCTGAATGCCGCCATCGGCACGGCGATATGCCTTCATACCCTCAAAGACCTCCTGACCGTAGTGCAGGCACAAGGCAGCGGGGCTGAGAGAAAGGTTGCCGTAGGGCACGATGCGTGCATCATGCCAGCCCTTGCCGGTCTTATAGTTCATGATGAACATATAGTCAGTAAAAATCTGACCGAAGCCCAGCTTGGTTTCATCGGCAGGCTTCTGCTTAAGAGAAGCTGCCTTTTCAAAACGAATTTCCATTGTAATTTCCTCTTTTCTGAAAAAATGTTCTCTGCGGATACCTTGCGGCATCAGCAGGCGTTGCCATTAAAATAGCGGGGACGATACTTGGTGCGGTAAAGCTGCACCGCATAGCTGACGGATACCACGGCAGTACAAAGGATCACTGCCAGCAGGAAAAACTTGACAAACTGTTTCATAGTGAGCGACCTCCCATTACAAAATACAGGCTATATCATATATTATAGCACAGTTTTTCCGATTCAACAATAGGTTTTGCGAAATTTTTTCGGATTCTTTGAAAAAAAATGCAAAAGCACTTGCAAAAGAACGCCATTTGCTTTATAATGATAGATAGAGATACATCTGCGGACAAAATGCCGCCGAAAGGAGATAAAAAAATGGAAGAAAACATCACACAACGCCGCACTTCGGACGGAGAACCCATCCGTAAAAGCACTGCACCCAAAAAGCGTCGTCGCCGCCGCAGACCTGCGGTGGTATTCCGCATGAGTATGCTGGTATTCATCTGGATGATCTGCTTCATCTCCTGCTTCGCCGCTTATATGATCGGCAAAAATCTGTTCCCCGAAGAAGCTCCCAAGGCCGACAGCGAAGTCACTGCATCCTCTAGGGTAACGGAAGAAAGCAGCAGCTCTGCCGACAGTGAGGCAGTGCGGGTAAAGACCAATCCCGTACCCAAGGGCACCGTAATGACAAGCAGCTACCTGACCGAATGTGCCTTCCTGGGCGACAGCGTAATATATCAGATGGGTAAAAACGGCGATCTGGACAAGAAAAACGTCTACTCCGCCGACACTCTGACGCTGGATACCTACAAGGATACTTATGTACCGGTCGGCAGCTCTCAGGTGCATTTTCTCAGTGCGATCAACGGTGCCGAAAGTCCCATTTATCTCATGTTCGGCACGGATTCTCTGACAGAAAAGACTCCTGAGGAGGCTGCCGATGCTTTTTCTTCTCTGCTGAACGCTATCAAAAACGCCGCGCCCGATGCGGATATTTTTGTGCTTTCCGTTCCTCCCGTAACTGAGGCTGCGGAAACCGCTGAGCCCGCTTTGCTCAACAGCAGCATTGATGCCTATAACTCCATGCTGCTTTCTCTGGCAAACAGTGCTAATGTGTATTTTGTGGATTCCAACACTGCCCTGAAAAACAACGAAAACAAGCTGGATACCGCCAACGCCTTGGAAGACGGCATTCACCTGAACGAAGGCGGCGCAAAAAAGCTGCTGGATTATGTACTCTGCCATGTGCCCGCCTGAGCATCGGGAGAACGCCATGGCTGTACAATCGACCGCCGTTTATGCAAGGGTGTATGTGGAGATCACCAACATCTGCAATATGCACTGTTCCTTCTGCCACGGGCACAGCCGCCCGCCCCAGAGAATGGAGCTGCCTGCTTTTTCCCATATTCTGGAGCAACTGAAGGGCAAAACGAGCTACCTGTACTATCATCTTATGGGAGAACCCCTGACCCACCCCCTGCTGCCCGATTTTTTGCGGCTGGCTGCACAAAAGGGATTCCGCTCCGTGATCACCACCAACGGCACTCTGCTGCCCATGCATGGCGATGCGCTCCTGGAGGCGGGGGTACATAAGGTGAGTATCTCTCTGCACAGCTTTGAGGATGGCGATGAGGAAGCTTTTCTGCGCTATTTGCAGGGAGCTGCGGATTTTGCCGCCAAAGCTGCGGATGCAGGCACCATTACCGTACTGCGTCTTTGGAATCAGGGCTGTGATGGCGGCAGAAATGCCGAAATCATCCGTTTTTTGCAGCAGCATCTACCCGGTGAATGGACTGAAAACACCAAGGGGATCCGTATCCGCCCAAAGCTGCATCTGGAATGGGGAGAACGGTTTGGCTGGCCC
This sequence comes from Ruminococcus sp., assembly GCA_015066805.1. GTDB lineage: Bacteria > Bacillota > Clostridia > Oscillospirales > Ruminococcaceae > Firm-04. Next base: position 50,573 of record SVNP01000013.1, read on the forward strand.
GATGCCGATGCTCCCATACAGGGCGAACGATTCTTCTGCTATGGGCTGAAGGATCATTTCGGGATCCTCTGTGACGGTACGGTGGTTCCCTGCTGTTTGGACAGCGAGGGTACCATTTCTCTTGGCAACATAACAGAACGCTCCCTGACGGATATTCTGGAAAGCCCCAGAGCCGCTGCCATGCGGAACGGCTTTGCCTGCCGCTGTGCCACAGAAGAACTCTGCCGCAGATGCCCCTATGCACAACGGTTTGTATGATCAAAAAAGGCACCCCCGTGTTTTTCACGGAGGTGCTTTCGTTTTTCTTACAGGTCGTAGTAGGATGCGAACTCGGCAGGATGAGGGATCTTGTTGATGTTTGCTGCCTCGGCACGCTTTTTCTTCAGCCAGATCTCAATCAGACGCTCGGGGAATACACCGCCGCGGGTCAGATACTCATGATCGGCTTCCAGTGCATCCAGAGCCTCCTCCATGGAGCGAGGCAGGGACTGGATCTTTGCCTTTTCCTCATCGGAGAGGTTATACAGGTTGAAATCAAAGGGACCCCAGCCGCACTTGGAAGGATCGATCTTGTTCTGGATGCCGTCGATACCTGCCATGAGAATGGCAGAATAGGCATAGTAGGGGTTACAGGTGGCATCGGGGCAGCGCAGCTCAAAGCGGCGTTTATCGGGGGATTTTGCATAGGCGGGAATACGCACCACGGCACTGCGGTTGGAGGTTGCATAGCCGATGGTCACGGGGGCCTCAAAACCGGGCACCAGACGCTTGAAGGAGTTGGTGGAGGGGTTGGTAAAGGCACACAGGGATGCAGCATGCTTCAGCAGACCGCCAATGAAATACAATGCCTCATCGGAAAGCTCGGAATAGCCGTTCTTGTCATAGAACACAGGCTTGCCATCCTTAAACAGCAGCATATGAACGTGCATACCGTTGCCGGCCTCGTTATACAGGGGCTTGGGCATAAAGGTAGCAGTTCTGCCATCCTGCAGGGCAGCGTTCTTCACCATGTACTTGATGGTCATGGTGTTATCTGCCATCTTGGTCATTTCGCCCAGCTCTACCTCGATCTCCACCTGACCGGAGCCGCCTACCTCATGGTGATGATACTTCACCTTAATGCCGCGCTCCTCCAGCATCAGGCAGATACGGCTGCGCAGGTCATAGGTGATATCATTGGGCAGATCGGCATGGTAGCCACGGTGGCCGGGAGTGATATAGCCCTTATTGTTGCCGTCACAGTAGTTGGAATTCCAAGAAGCCTGGTGAGTATCTACCGCAAAGGACATCTCCTCGGGCTTGGTGCTGTATGTCACATTATCAAAGATGTGGAACTCAAACTCGGGACCAATGATCATCTCATCGGCAATACCCGTAGATCTCAGATACTCCACAGCATGCTTGGACACATTTCTGGGGTCCTGATCAAAGCGGTAGTTTTCCTCAGCGATGACATACACGTCACCGATCATGGAAAGGGTGGTCACCTCTGCAAAGGGATCCAGAGCAGCGGAGGACAGATCGGGAATGAAGATCATATCGCTCTTTTCCACGGGGGCAAAGCCATAGTTGGAGCCATCAAAGCCGATTCCCGACTCCATCAGCTCGGGCACAAAGCGGCTTTCGGGGATAGCGATATGCCGCCAGCGGCCATCCAGATCCACCATCTTGAAATCCAGCATCCGCACCTGATGATCGGCGCAGAACTGTTTTGCTTCTTCAAAGGTCTTGAACATACAAACACTCCTTTTTTCATATCAAAATAAAACAGAGTTGTCGGTACATCTCTGCACGCAACAACTCTATTTTACCATATTTTTCGTTTTTTGTCAAGGGAAATTGTGGTGTTTGCTCATTCCCGACGAAGAGATGCACACAGCTCGCCATCCGGTGTTACAAAAGCGGTCTGATAATTGGTATAGATCACCATACCGGGGCGGCCGCCTGCGGGCTTTTTCACGAACTTGGCAAGGCAATAATCCACCGCCACCTGCGCAGAATCTCTGCCGCGGCTGTGGTATGCCGCCAGAATCGCAGCCTCCTCCAGAGTACGGTCAGGAGGGGTCTCTCCGCCTGTCAGCACAATGACATGAGCACCGTGGACGCTTTGGGTATGCAGCCAGATATCGGTTTTCTCGGCGGTTTTCAGGGTCAGCTTATCGTTCTGATGATTGTTTCTGCCCACCAGGATCTCATAGCCATCCGAGGAGCAAAACCGCAAGGGCGGCAATGCCTTGGGCGGCTTGGCACCTTTTTTGCTTTCCTTCAGATAGCCCTGTTCTACCAGTTCCAGCCGTATCTGCACCAGATCCGATTCACATTCGGCACGGGTCAGGGCATCAAACACGCTGTCCATATAGACCAGCTCCTGCTCACCTGCGGCAATGCGTGCAGTGAGCATTTTTTTCGCCGTACAGGCTTTCTGATACTTTTTGTAGTAATGCTGCGCATTCTGGGCAGGAGTCATGCGTACATCCAAAGGGATCCGCACGGTAGGGGCATTCTCCTCATAGAAATCCTCCACCACGGCAACGGCATCGCCGCGCTGCAGCCGATACAGGTTTGCGGAAAGCAGATCTCCCCTTCTGCGGTCGGTTTCCATGGAATCACAGGCAAGAAGCTCCTCCCGCTGCAATGCCAGACGCTTGGTAATACGCTCCGTGGCATTGACCAGGAAACGAAACAGATCATTGGCACGCTGCCGCATACGGGCAACATGGTCTCTGCGGGAGAAAAACTCATCCAAAGCCTCTCCTGCGGAAGCATATTCCGCAGTGATCATCAGGCTGCCGTACTGCTCAATGGGACGGAAGGCAAAGTCCTTCAGCAGACCGTCCTTGGTGCGTACGGTGGTAAATCTGCATTGGCCGTTCACCAGCATTTCACGGCTTTGCTTGATGACAAACAGCAGCCGCTGCAAATGCTCCTCTTCAAGGGGAAGCATCAAAGCCTCTCCCCTGCCGGCATAAAACTCCCATTCTCTTGCAATGATAGGCGAAATGCCCTCAAACAGGCGGATGAGTGCCTTGGCAAGGGGCTGGGGCGGGGCGTTTTCCAGCGCAGTACGGATCTCTTGACTTTGGGCAGTAAGAAAACTCAGCCGCTCCTCTCTGGGGGGAGCCACATACTCCATACCGGGCAGCACCAGCCGCACACGGGAAATGTCCTCATCCACACGACGGATGCTGTCGATGATACGACTGGTTTCATTCAGCAGGATCAGGTTGGAGCAGCGGCCCATCATCTCGCAGACCAGGGTCAGCAGAACCGAATCGCCCAGCTCATTGGTGCAGCGGAAATCCAGCATCAGGATCCGCTCCAGACCATCCTGCCTTACTGCCTCCAGCTTACCGCCACCCAGATGCTTTCGCATCAGCATACAAAACATAGGCGGCTGGGGCGGATTTTCAACAGGCTGCTGCGTGATGTGAATGCGTGCGGCATCTGCCGAGGCAGAGCACAAGACCCGAACCGCACCCATTTTCCCCCGCAGGCAAAGGATCAGCAGATCCCGGGCAGGCTGGTGGATTTTTTCAATGCGGCTGCCGATCAGGGGCAGCAGCTCTTGGCGTATGCAAGAAAGAAATGCGCCATCTAACGCCATAATCGGTTCCTTTCTGTTTTAAGGGATAGGGAATATTTGCGATCAAAGGGCAGCAAAGGAGGCAAATGCCTCATCCACCATGGCAGCACCCACATTGGCTGCAAGATGAGAAAGTTCTTTGCAGGGTGGCACCACCAGATGCACCTGCTGCTGCAGGGCACTGTCTACCATAGCGGTGCAGGTACAGCCTTGGCTCATTGCCAAAACAGCATCGTCATGCGCTGCGGGAGCCATCTCACAGGCAACCAGCGTTACATCATACAGCTCGTGGAGGATCTGCAGCAGCAAGGCAGGCTCGGACATATCGGGAGCATCAAAATCCTCAAAGGCCATACCCCAGCCGTGGGGCTGCGGGATCATATCACAAAGATGCAGACGGATACAGAGGAATGCCTTTTCCGTGGTCAGCTTGGCAGCCGTATAGCAATCCCGCAGGAAACGGGTACGGTCTTCAAAATCGCCGCCGAACACGCCGTCACGGGAAAAGGCTGCAAGGCTTTCTCCAAACAGGCTTTGCATCTCGGCATTCAGCGCAATGCCATCAAAGCCTGCTGCTTCCGCAAGGCGTGCGGCTTCGCCCACAGTAACGATCAGGCGGCGCAGCGTCATATCCTCTGCAAGGGGTGCGGTGTAGCCCAGAGCAGCATCCCGCACGGGGCAGCGTTCCACGGGGGCAGGGTCAACGGCATAGCGTCCGCCGTGATCCAGCACAGCGATCAGCAGAGAGGGCTGTGCGCCATCTGCCTGCTTCATGGCCTGCACCATCTCGCGGATGGCAGGCAACGTTGCTTCGGTCAGGGTAAGCTGATCGGCATGACGCTTTCCCTCCTCACAGACTGCCATAGGCTCCGACCAGAGCAAGCCAAAACCTGCCTTGGCGGCTGCCGTATAACGCGCCTTGGTTGCGGCAGAGGGCATACCGCCCTTTGCATCAAAGGTCAGGGGGAGCTGATGCGAACGGCGGTTTGCAACGGTATATCCGTGCAGCTCCACAGTGCTTTCCAGTGCAGCGGCAGAATCACACACAGGCAGAAACAGACCCTTTGCCTTGGCTTCTCTCCGCAGACTGCTTACGGTTTGGGAATTGGTTTGCATCATAACAACATCCTTTCCGGTTTGGGATTCAATCAAAAGGGACTGCCTGCATCGGGCAGACAGTCCCACGGACAGCATTAACCGCCCAGCTCTTCTGCGCTGATCATACCGGCGATCAGCTTAAGGATCAGAACCGAATCATCGGAGGTCACGCCTGCTTTGCCGTCGCAGTCTGCATTGGTCAGACCCTGCTCGGTAATGGTAATAGCGGTATCCTCGGAGATGTAACGGTTACAGAGGATGACATCACCGATCTTGACAATGCCGTCGCAGTTGGCATCGCCGTACAGCACACCATCCACGGGGTTGGAGGGAGTGTCGGTACCCTCGGAGCCTGCGGAAACGGTAGTGCCATCCGGCTCAATGCCGCCGATGAGCACGCCGTTATCGTAGACGCAGATATAATCGGTCTTGACCTCATTGCCGGAACCGAAGAAGGCACCGTCATCTTCAAACATGGTCAGATCACGATAGCTGGGATCATTGGTGGGATCCCATGTATCGCCATAATAAAAACCAATGGAGATCTGCACCTTTTTGCCGCAGTTGACAAAGTTGTAGTCGCCCCAGTTCAGCTCAATATAGGCATATTGGCTGTCTCTTTCCCACACAACAGGTGCGGAAATGGTTGCTGCGGCGGGAGCTGCCTCTGCCGAGACCTGATCGTAGAGGATCTTTGCCTCCACATTGCTGAGGCTTGCCAGCTCGGTGGTATCAATATAGTAGCGGACGGTCATATTCTCGGGTGCCTGCCCGCTGGTAGAGCGCACCATCAGAGAAATCTTGGTAACACCGGCACCGTCTGCATTCAGGTCGTCAATGCCGCAGGCTTCTACCCAAGTGCCTGCTGTGCCGCCCTCGCCGTTTTCGCCGCCGGAGCTTGCTCTGCCGCCGTCATCCGCAGGGGGAAAATCAGGGGTGATGGACTGTGCGTAGTCATCCTTGTACAGCAGATACAGACCGGCTGCCGCACCGGGGCAGGCTGCGTTATAGTCAATGGTCACTTCGTTGTAGATCCAGTTAGAGGTCACATCCATGTGGGAATCGGTGGCATCGGGGCCGCCGCAGAGGGCACCGAACAGCACATACAACTGCTGATCCGTATCCTCGCACTTGGTCAGACCGGAGGATGCTCTGTGGTGGGGGTATGCTGCGGAATTCTCATCATAGCCTACCAGATAGCATCTGCTGCCGGAACCGCCTTCGCCTTCCAGATAGGTAGTTTCATTCTTACCCAGAATGTACTCCATCTGCCCCTTTGCCCATGCGGAAAGGGCGTAATCGGCATTGGAGCTGTTGTACTTATCCTTGCCCTTGTTGTACTTATCGTACACCAGCGCACAGAACTGTGCTGCGGTATTGTAACGGGCAGAGCCCCATGTATTCAGCCAGAAATACCCCTGAGGCGTAATGGTACCCACGCCGCCTGTCATGTAAGTATTGATGGCTTTTGCCGCACAAGCCCAGAAGTCGATCTCCTCATAGGGGCTTTTGCCGGTTGCGGAAATATAATCCATGGCAAGATCGCAAAGGCCGTTGGGGTTTTCTGCCTCGGAATAGCTCTTGTCGGACTTATAGTTCTCGGAGATCATGCCCATCAGCAGGATCACGCCGTTCCACATATCGTTCCAGCAATATACATAGGTGGGAGGCGCATAGAAATCCACCAGAGGAAGCGCATCGGTGAGATACTGCTTGTTGCCGGTGGTCAGATACAGCCAGCAGGCTGCAAAGCAGTAGTCATCCTCCCACTTGGAAGAACCGTAATATGCCTTGGGACCCTGCTCGATATCTGCAATTGCCTTATCGTTGGCATTGGCAAAGGCAAACAGAGCTTCGGCGTAATCCAGACATTTTGCGGCATACTCGGGGTCGGTATCCTTGAAATTCAGATAGTTGATGGCCAGACAGGCTGCGGTATTGGTGACATTACAGGTAGTGGGGTTTTCCGCAGTAGCAAACCATGCGGTGCGAACCATGGTATCGTTCTGCGGAAGCTGCCAGTATTCGTGATCCACATCACCATCACCTACCTGATAGCAGAATGCTACCACATCGCCATTTGCATCACGGAAGGTGCAGCGCATGAAATAATCACAGAAATAGCGGATGATGGTTTCTACATGCTCCTGCTGCTCGCATTCCACATAAGCATCACGGAACTCATAATAGCCCCAGGATACTGTTGTACCTGCGTAGGCCTCCGGCAGACCAAACTTGACATGGTCACCTGCATCATGATAACCGCCCGATACATCTACGGTACCGTCTTCGGTACCGGTATTGAGGATATCGTAGTTGGCCTCAATAAATGCGGCGGAAAGATTGGTGCCTACCCGCGATTTCAGATCCACATTCATATCCATGGGGATCAGCGGTACGGCGGCATCATAGGTATGGCAGTTGGCACGCCATGCAAAACGGCTGTTGTCTGTTACCTCGGGGCCGCACATATTGGCATCATAAAAGTGCAGCGAATACTGCAGTGCTTTGGCGAAATTGTCGTAATCCCCCGCAGGATCCGTTACCAATGCCGATGCCTGCATGGGCATTGCGGTCATGGTAAGCATACCTGCCAGCGTCAATGCGGCGATCCGCCCCTTTTTCCGGTTGATTTGCATATTAACCCTCCTTTTTTCATAGCGCACAAAAATTACGCCATTATTCAGTATAGCACACTTCACAGAAAATTACAAGAGAAAGACCCCAATTTTTTCAAAAAAATCTCAAAAAACCTCTTGATTTTTTCGGAAAGGTATGGTATACTATTATTCGTCAGGGAGAACGACGCCGGGCTGTGTCCAGTACCCTCGTTACGGAGATGTATCGAAGTGGTCATAACGAGAACGACTCGAAATCGTTTGGGCGGTAACACGCTCCGTGGGTTCGAATCCCACCATCTCCGCCATATTTATGGGGCATTAGCGCAGCTGGGAGCGCACCACACTGGCAGTGTGGGGGTCACGGGTTCGAATCCCGTATGCTCCACCAGAAAAAATACGAAACAGGTGTTATTTCGCATTGAAGTAACACCTGTTTTTTTTGCATCCATACATTGAAAAGCCATCGCAATCGGGTTGATTACGGTGGCTGTTTTTTGTCATATTTCGGCCGTGCAGGCAAGTTGAACAATCAAAGAACAGGATTCAGCATCAATTTCGGTAGTTTGACCGTTGCATAAACGTACAAGTATCCTTTCATCTCTATCCCTATACAAGCGAATTCCGCAACAGAGAAGTAACGACGCTATAGTAATAGCTATAGCAAATATGACTCCTTTTTTATGCATCTCTTATTCCTCCATAATCTCCGGAACATTGGCGAACGGTGATAATACTGACGAATAATCCTCAAAGTCAATGTAAAACTTCTCTCCCCATGAGGATACTTCAAGCACAGTTTTGTGGGCTGTAGTTTGATCGGTGTTTACTCCCCTTGCTGCAAGGTTTTGCCGTTTATGATGCTGCTGCAATTGGGGCCATTTTCATCGTATATCATGATGATTATTAACGACGACCTCGCAATCTTCCGGAAGCTCCGAGTAAGTTTCTGCTTCAAATAAATGTGCGGGAGCATTCTCATCAGCAATGCTTAAATAGCGGAGATTCTCCATATTGCTCAGGGCGTCAATATCATATTCAGTAAAGCCTGACAGTACCAATTCCTCAAAGTCAGTTTCATTGGTCAACAGTGATAGTGATGCTGTATGGCTTGCTAACAGATAAGTATAATGCAAATCAAAACAGTTTTGGCATTTTTCCGGTGGAAAGCGATGGTCATCGTTGAACCAATCAAAATTGTAGAATTCAAATCCAAGGGTCGAATTGGGGCGAAATATACGAACACCAACTTGCATATCAGAATATACCGATGTGTTTTCTTTCAGATATTCTTCCAATTTATGTCGCAATTGTAACGCTTCCGTAAGTGCAGTTTGATCCTCAACAATATAATACTCAATATACACTTCGCCATCCTTTTTGACAAATCGGACTGAATCCAATTCGAGAGCTGAATATGCCTGCTGTTCCAAAAACTGCCGCAGCTTCCTTTCATCTCTATCCCTATACAAGCGAATGCCACAACAGAGAAGCAACGCCGCTATAGTAATAGCTATAGCAAATATGACTCCTTTTTTATGCATCTTTTATTCCTCCATAATCTCCAGAACATTGGCGAACGGTGATAATACTGACGAATAATCCTCAAAGTCAATGTAAAATTTCTCTCCCCATGAGGGTACTTCCAACATGGTTTTGTGGGCTGTAGTTTGATCGGTGTTTACTCGCCTTGCTGCAAGGTTCTGCCGTTTGCGATAATGACACAATCGGGATGATTCTCAGCTATCATTTGCAGCTGGTCTTCCGATAGCGCATCGTTATTTACATGCAAACGTGATAGGCTATCAAAAGAATCAAATATCCCGCTATCATCCGATTGCTTACAATCGAACAGCATGACACTTTGCAGCCATGTATAATCTTTCAGTTGATGCAGGTCAATCAGATATGAACAGAACTTTCCGTATCCAATACCACTGTAACGCAACGTTTCACCATCGTTGGAGCGCTCAAAATTGGTCATGCTGATATAAACAGGTGTCGCATCATTGATATCAGAAAAGCACAATTCAACATCATACCGATGTTCAGGGGCATCATCATTTGCCTTGAGATAATCGTTTGCAGCTTGCGCTATTTCATATGCATCGGAGACATACGAGTCATCTTCCTTTAACCCGAAATAAGCGGTTATAGCGCAATCAGCCTCATCAACAGAAATTGTGCGTAAAGAAACATTCGAAGACAAGGCCTCCAATATGGCTTTATATAAACCATTGCAGTCAGGATGCTCTGTGTATGAATAGGATTGCAGAAAGCCACAGGAACTGAAAAGAAACATCATAGCAGTGGCAATCGCTAATGCTGTGCCACGATAACAAACACAATTTTTTCTCATATCAAACCCTCAATGAATGTATAGTATGTTGGTAAACGGCGTAAGATAGCTGGAATATTCTGAATAATCAATATAATATTTCTCTCCCCATGAGGATACTTCCAACATGGTTTTGTAGGCTGCAGTTTCGGCGGTGGCATTACAGCACGCCCCGCAAGCCTTTGGGGAACGCTTGCGGGGATTCAAAAGCTATTCCGCAGATATGGTGTAGTACCCGATCGCCCTTGACTCACTGAATTTTTCAAACAGACGCATTTGTTGATATTGTTCCTCTTCTGAATAAGGACGCAACTGGCTTTCTTCCAACGGATAATTCGCCGACCAAGCTTCGGTAATCACTCCATCATGAATACGAATTGCCCAATAGCCATTTGGTTTCTTTGTTGCATGGTCAAATAAGTCTGTGTCTTGTTCAAAAAGATCGCCTGCATATGCTGTATAAATGGTAAAGTTATGGCATTCTCCGGTAATAATATAATCACCCTCCGGAGGAATATCCGTATATTTTCCAAGGTCAATAAACCCGTTTGTAAAGTTTTGATAATGAAATCGAGCGCACGTATTAATTGATGGAATATTATCTTTCATTTGCTTGTTTTGAAGCAGCAAAACAAAGCCGCCGAACAACAGCAGCAATGTAATCAGCACCACCATGGCTGTAAGTCGTATTGTACGTTGCATCAAGTCCAGCCTCCTTCAGAACCAGTGTTGTTGATAAAATTCTTTGCTTCAGCAACGAACCGAGCGTATTCATTGCTTCTTTTCCATTGTTCCGCACTTTGCCAATATTTCATAGTATCCTGAATTTGATTGAATACATCCATTGTATATGCAGTTTCACCGACTTCCCAAGAAACTGTACCACTAAAGGAACCAGTCATTTTATATTCTTGTGCATCGCCTGTTTCATGGTAACTGTGCATAATGTATGATAGTGGATCCTTATCATAGTGGAATGCCCACTCGTAAAGGTCAGAAACATAATATTTATAATTCATTGAATAGGTATTACCCATACGCGAAATTTCTGCAACAATTGCGGTGCCCGATTCTCCAATCGTATTCCACCAATCTCGATGCACATAATTACATTGAACCGGATTTACTGGATTCGTCCGATTCGGTCCGCAGTTTACGATGCACAGTTCGGTGTTCTCCCAAGTTGCCGTGGCATAAGAATCTGCAAAAGAAAGCGTTTCATCGCTGTGCGTGAGAAGAATCACTCGGTAATGTACACCGGAATCGTTATCCTCTGCAATGCTCTGTCAATTGCCGCTTTCGCGCTGAAGCTCCTTGATAACATCGTTAAAAGATCGGTACGTTGTGTTTTCGTTGGGATAGCACCCAACAAAGCCAGACCAACTATGATCAGCATACACAGCGGCGTTTATTTGCCCATTTACAATGTCTACATACCAAATTCCATCTTTTATATGCATTTCAGCACTCACCAGTAATTCTGCCAATTCTTGTTGAAACAAAAATTCAAATGAATCGTTTTCGAATTTGCCAGAAACAATTGACAGATTCTCAGGCACTTCAATCCCTTCTTGTCGCAGTTTTTCAAGAGCACTTTCGGCAGCAGTATATAGTGTATGTGCATCTGCATTCTGCGTATTATATTTGCTATAATCAATAAAGCATTTTTTACACTGTTGTACAATTACCACACACAAAATTGCTAACAATGCAAAGATGAAAGCTCTCAGTATTTTTGTTTTCAGTTTTATAACATCCATTTTTCACCAATATCTCCCTCATGTATGGTTTGCGATTCTGCATCAAAAATTACTGTGATCCATCGTCCTTTGTTATAATGCATCACAGGATAGTAAATAAATAAATAATTGTGAATATTCGATATGATATTAATGCTTGGAAGAAGCGGTAATAGCAACACATATTCTATCAATTCTGCATCTTCCGGATATAATGTTATGCGAAAAAAATCAACTAAATCATCTTGCAATGCAACAATCGGTGTGTTGGGACAAGTTTGAGCGATAAAATGAGCGGCACTCGTTTCATATGAAACTCCGCCCGGCGCAAACAATTTGATTAATGTTCCTCCATTGCAGGAATGAAGATACACTTTATTTTCAATGTTCTTGGTATATAGGATGCCTTCTTCCTCATTATACCAGAGAATCATGAGGTTGTCAAACGCAGTATCGCCCAACTTGCTTTGGTCAATGGCGAAAGAGATGGTCGCCGAATCAAACTCGGTTGCAGAAGTGAACTCCAGCAGTTCGCCCATCAGACCAACCACATTACTTGAGAGCGCATCAACATACCTGCAAGGCATCCCACAGGAAATCCTCTTTACTTGCAAAGATGTTCACAAGGTTTCTGATCTGCTGTGGTGTGTAGTCATCTGCAGAGATGTGAATGTGTGTACCACAGCAGTATTCCGGGCCGCATCTGCCTTTTGCATGGCGTAATGCTCGGATGGCCTCCTGTAAAAGCGGAATATCCTCATAGCCAAGCACTGGGCTGTTCAGCTCTACACTGTATGATTTCGACGCACTGTTGCCATTTGCATCCACACACTTAACACTGCCGTCGTATACGATTGACCACGTTCTGCCTTGCTCATCATCGACGGTGTATTTGTCGTAGCTGCCGCCCTCGTGAAAAGCTGTACCACCAAGCACCTTTGCAATTGCCTTTGCCGCCTGACATCGTGTGAGTCCCGTCATTTCAATTTCAATCCCGAAGTTCCTTGTCTTAATGCCTTCAAAATTTCCTGCCAATTTATCACCTTCTTTCTCAATTTGCCGTTGATTTTTTCGAAGAATTATGCTATAATAATAACAGCAAGAATCATTACCCACTTTCAAAGGAGGTTTTTATATGCCGAATATCAAACCAGTATCCGATTTGAGAAACTATACTGAGGTTCTCCGTGACATTGCTGTTGGTGAACCTGTTTTTCTCACGAAGAACGGCAGAGGTCGTTATGTGATTGTCGATATGGAAGATTACGAGAATCAGCATGCCGCTTTAAAATTGCTTTCTGCACTTTCTAAAGCTGAAAAGACTGCAGAGGAGAAAGGCTGGCTTTCCGAAGAAGAGGCCGATGCCGCAATTGACAGCTTATGATGAAACTGCGAATTAACCCTGAAGTCATTGAAGATATCGCAGAAATCAAGCAATACATTCGTGAAGAACTCTGCAATCCAACTGCAGCTGACCGCATTGCAAAAAGGATTGTTTCTGCATATAAAGGGCTGAAAACTTCACCTTTTATCGGAGCACCGCTTGATTCAGTTCTTGAGGTAAAAACTGACTATCGTTTTCTTGTGTGCGGAACCTATCTCATTTTCTACAAGGTAAAGGATGACATAATTTCCATTTATCGTGTCATGAATGGTCGCCGTGATTACTGCCGCCAGCTGTTTGGTATGAGCTATACACAGATTGCCGATGATGAAGAAGTTTCTGCTGTTTCAGAGAAAATCATCGAACAAAATCGTGATGCTTACGAAAAACTGAAATAATGATAAAAGCGGAAGCCTTTTTACAGGTTTCCGCTTTTTCGTTATTTCTTCTCAACCTCTGCCTTTACCTCGTACCCTCCCTTGAATATGAT
>SVNP01000014.1 GCA_015066805.1 Ruminococcus sp.
TACTTCTTTGGAATTCCCAAGGGCAACAAACTCGAAGTTTATCTGCTGACCTCACCGGAAGATCTGTACGAATACCTTGCTGAGGAAAGTGAGGGGTTTTGTTTGATTGCAAAAAAAGACACCCAGAACAACTGAGGTCGGGGGTTCAGAAGTCGTTACCATTGAGCAAAAAAATAAGCTCTCCAAGCAATGGAGTGCTTGAAAAACCTCGTAGAATCGTGGCTTTCGGCGGTGATCAATTTCGTCACGTATTGACAATGAAAAACCTCGGAAATACGTTGTTTCCGAGGTTTCTTTTTATGTATAAAACCACTCCCCTCAAGTTGCAGATAAAGAGTCACACAAAATGAAAATGTAACGATAACAGCATTGAAGAAAGTCGCAAAATGTGATATAATAGAAGAAATACTATCAGAAAACGCAACCATCACAAAGTCAAAGGCAGTAAAGGTACATATTTCCGAGCGTGGAACGGATGGAAAAAGTGTGTATAGCGAAATGCTGGAAATCAAGCATACAGATTAAACTGTGCAATTTGATACATTACGACTAATTAGATTTAAAGATATGGAATCTCTTACGGAGGTTTTGCCATTGCATTGTAAAATATAAGGGGATTGACTACGAAATACTCGGCAGACAGTTACAATTGGCATTTCCTGATGTACCATTAACGGAAGTACAAAAAGAAGTACTGAATCAGTTTGTAAAAGACTGCAAGGATCAGTATGGTATTGATATTTTGATTACGGTTGTAACTAATTGAAACATCGAAGATGGGAGTAACTATGAAACAGAAATTGCAGGATTGCTTTCAAAAAAGAATTCCGTTGTCATTGCTTCAAAAAAATGGGATGATCTATTTCCAACTACAGATCGCCGTTGCCTGTGAAGATGGGTATCGTGCAGGAACATACTGTGAATTCTTTAAAACAGAAGCATCTCAAGCCAAAAGTCAGATCGGGGATTTCACTTTAAAGTTGATCCATTACTTTCATCAGCTCAGTGATCTGTCGTTAGCAGAATTTCAACAGTTGACGCATCTGCATATTGATGAGTATAGCGACCAAATGATAAATAAACGAGTTGAATTCATGGGAGCAAAAAACGTTGAGGATCTGCGTCGCAATTACGACGGTTGCTATATCGAATACGAAACTTCCACACAAAAATACAATTTTGGTTTGTCTTTTGTATATCGAGAAGGCAGAAAATATTGGAATGATAGTTCGCCTTCTACCGGAGAAAAAGGTATCCTCACTTTTGATGTGCCGCTTGAATTTGATGATGGCATCACACCCGAACGACTGGGATGGATGGTGCTTGAGGCATTTGAACGAAGCAGGAAAATGGCAGCCCGGATGTCAGGTGACTTTTACCCCGCCAAAATAATTGAATTGTTGGATGGATCTGTTGTGGAAGTTTCAGCACCACAAGACCGACATTTTGCGGATTTTGAAGATGGCGGCGTTGGCGAGTTGTACCAAGTTTATTCGTATCTGGCCAAAGAGGGCGCAGATTCTTCAGCAGACTTTTATTTGAGTGTGGCACCGGAAATATACGATACTTTGACCTGTGCAAATATTCGCTCAGCGTGGGAAAATACATACGGACAAGCCGACTGCGTTGATGTTTGTGAAGTCAATTACGGCATTTATACCGTGAGAGCTGAAATAAAGAACAAGCAAGTGCATCGCATTGCTTATTTTACAGCGTTGAGTGACGGAATGCTCTTGGAATGCTGCATGAATTTACCTCAGCCAAACCGAAGAAAAAAGCTGGATGAAATCTTGCCTGCCATTTTTGAGAAATTTGCCATAGGATGCAAGTTTGTAAAACCATGATTACGTCCCTTGAAAAACGGGCTTTATAAACCATGAATGTAACGAAACAAAGCATCCTGCAGCTCGGCTAATGAAGCGTAAGAACGGCGATTGGTTTCTTCAATCAATCTGTACCAGTAATGCAAATCATTCATTTATGGTATCTGTTATGAAACGTTGCATGAGAAAGGGTGTCATGTTATATGGGAAAAAAGGACGATCTTACCTTGTTGATGGAAGCATTGAAGAAACGAGAAGAGATTCTGCAAAAGGGACAATCTGTATCAAAATACAATCACTATTTTGATAGGATGATGCAGTACGCAAAACAACTCATAGAGGCAAATCGGCAGGACGAAATAGCACCTCTCTTAGAATCCGACAGTATATCCATCCGTTTTGATGTTGCAGGGTTACTTTTTCGCTATTACCCCGATAAATGCACACGGATATTTGAAGAAATCAGTCAGATGTCGGTACAAACCGGCTTGCCGAAGTATCTTGGTAATGTGAGGCTAGATTCTAAATTAATCTTGGAAAGATTAGCCACAGATGAAGGTTTTCTAAGGTGAAAAACTGTTTGGTTGCAGATCAAATGAAATGGTTTGGATACCCAATTGATTGAAGGAGAACCATAATGAATAATGTGGATTACGTTGTCAAAGTGCTGGAATGCTGTCGTAAACGAGAGGACAATTTGCGAAACGGTGAATCTGTCGGCAAATACAATTTGTATTTTGACCGCATGAGAAAATATGCCCGAAAACTGATTGATGAGAACGGTCAGGAAGCGTTATTGCCTTATTTAGAGAACGAAAGCATTTCTGTTCGAAGTGATATCGCCGGTTTGTTATTCCATTGTTACCCTGAACAGTGTACACAAGTTTTGCAGGAAATTGCTGCTATGACACCGCAGAATGGACTGCCGAAGTGTTTTATCAGAGTTGTTGTTACGGCTAGGGACACACTGAAATACGGTGTGCATACGAATTTCCCATAAACACCTATTATCATCTCGGTACTGTGTTATGACAAGCGGCCTGCATACGAGAATGAAAGATTCTTACTTTCTTTAACCCGAAATAACATGATTTCTGTTTGTCGGAGGTTACATCAAATATGACTCTCAAAGACGATCTTACCTTGCTGATGGAAGCATTGAAGAAACGAGAAGAGATTCTGCAAAAGGGACAATCTGTATCAAAATACAATCACTATTTTGATAGGATGATACAGTACGCAAAACAACTCATAGAGGCAAATCGGCAGGACGAAATAGCTCCTTTCTTAGAATCCGACAGTATATCCATCCGTTACGATGTTGCGTGTATTTTGTTTCACCATTATCCGGATTTGTGTACACAGGTGCTGCGGGAAATCGCTGACATGACGTTTGAAAACGGTATGCCGAAATACTTGGCTATAATTTCTACTGGCGCAAGATGTACTTTGGAATATGGGATTCCACTATAAATCATAGGAATCCGCATAGATACGCATTTACCATAAACACCTATTACCCTTGAAACGGAGGCCTCAAAATGAATCACGAATTGCAACAGCAATTATTGAAAATTGCCCGCAATGAGATCCGTATTTCTTACAGCGCAGAAGAAGCGATTGCTCTGTGCAGCAGTAAAATTGGCGGGAATCCTGCGGTACCTGTCGATTTTATCTGGCCTATGTACACGGATGAGGACGGCACATCCCGACCGCTTTCATTTATGGCGCAGATCAATCTGAAGGAAACTGCGAAATATGATAAGGAAGGTTTGCTGCCGAAAAAAGGCATTTTGAGCTTTTTCTATGATTTATACGCCATGCCATGGGGCTTTGATCCAAAGGATAAGGGTGCTGCCCGCATTTACTATTTCTCCGATGAAACAGAGCTGATTTCTATGGATGCACCCGAACAGCCGGAAGAGGAAACGGAAATTCCTGCACTTGCTGTTGCCTTTGAAGAGCATATCAGTTTACCATACCCTGAAAATCTCTATGATGCTGATTTTGATTGGGATGAATATGAGGAGTGCTGTGAGGATTTGGGCTATGAATCGGATGAAATGGGCGATGTGACAAAGCTGCTGGGGTTCCCCGATGTGATACAATCGCCCATGGAAACGGAGTGTGAAGCAGTTACCAGAGGATATCGTCAAGGCTGCCCCGAGGATGATGCAAGAATTCCCGATGCGGAAAAAGCAGATATCAAGGCCAAAGCATCCCAATGGATCTTACTTTTTCAGATGGGAACCATTCCCACAGATGAAGGCGAGATCATGTTCGGTGATTGCGGACATCTGTATTTTTGGATCAAAAAAATCGATTTGCAACATTGCTGTTTTGATCGTGTGTGGTGCATCTTGCAGTGTGGTTGACAAATCCATCCAACGATGCTGCAATAATTACGGAGAGGAACCCTCTCTCACATAGGCAATTTTCATATTGAGCCGCATGGCTCGTACATATCATACTTTTCGCTAGGGCACAGATTGCTGTGTCCGGTTTGGTGTGATGTGTACGAGTCTATTTTTGTTGCACAATCAAAGCCGGGTTGCTTTTTGCCTTTCTCAGCAAAAGATAATGGAGGGATTTGTGCTCTCGGAAATACGCTGTTTCCGGGGGGGGGTCTTTTATGTATGCAATGAAATGTCGCAGCTTCATATCCTGTCAGCAACTTGTAAAAGCAACCGTCCCGGAAGTGTGTTCTTCTGGGACGGTTTTCCTTTGTAAATTGTTGTATTCATCCAGCGGGTTCTAAGACTCATTTATCAGTTGATCGAAGGTGATGTCGGTATTGCCCATGATGATGTATTGATTATAATATTGTGCGATCAGGATCGCATCCAAAGTATCTATTAATGCATCGTTGTTGACATCGGCACGCACCAATTCCTCCGTAGTCAATCGAGTCTCTCCGGTTAGACTATAACAGTACTCCTGCAAGGCTGCCAAGGCATCCACAGTATCTACTGTGTCATCTGCTACGATATCACCTAAATCATAATCATAAAGTCCGCGTATTGTTGCCGTGGTAGTATAATAATATTCGGCATTCGGTAGATACTGTCCTGCAATCCAAGCATATCGTACACCGGGATATGCAGAAAGCTCTTCACAAAGGGCAATGGCTTCCTCCAAGGTGATTTCTGCATTTTGGTCAGCAAAGCGCATATAATGCACCCACACATCCAAGCAGTCACCATTTCCTTTTTCACGAGAAACCAGTTCGTATTCGGTGACATTTTCCAGTGCTGTGGTATCAAATCCCCATGCCTCTGCCATGATATAAATATCGGTTTCTGCACCATAGAATCCGCCATAGGTATACTGCCAAGATGTCAATACACCGATGGGCGTACAAAGGCTTTGATCTTCCAGAGCCACAGCCAAATCAGAA
Organism: Ruminococcus sp.; assembly: GCA_015066805.1. Taxonomy (GTDB): domain Bacteria; phylum Bacillota; class Clostridia; order Oscillospirales; family Ruminococcaceae; genus Firm-04. The sequence continues at coordinate 5,221 of SVNP01000014.1, forward strand.
TCATGGGTACAAAGAATATAAATATTTTCCGTATGTAGTGCATAAATGGCCGGCAGTTCCATGGTTATGGTATAGTCATCATCAGTGGGATTACTCTGATTCAGCACTGTCAGCATTTCTTCGTAGGAGCGAATCGGCACATCGTTATTGGTTGCTTTATCCGCAAGTGCCAGTGTAAAATCTCCAATCGCTGCACCATCCAACAGAGAAACATCCTCACAATATACAGCGATGCCTTCCACTTCTTCCCATGTGTACTTTGTCACCATTTCGCCTTCCACTTCGCCCTCCGGAGGATTAATGGCACTTATGCTGGGGTGGGCTTGGGTGTAATACAGATCTTCCATCAAGCAAACCAGGTCATTATCCGATTGGGAAGCAGCCGAGCCGACCATACTGCACTGTGCCGCCATTAGAATTGTAACAGAGGCAACCTGCATTCTTCTCATTTTTCCCATAGAAAACTCCACCTTTGATTTGTTTATAGTTTAGTGTGGGTGGGCTTTCGCCCTCGTACAAATGGTTTACCAAAGGTTGTGCACATTTCTTAGCACATTGGTTTTACCCCCCCTTGAAGCACGGATACATTTACCTTTCGATTTCATTGTATCATGTGTAATTATAAGTGTCAAGTATTTATGTGATATTTGGCACGAACGACGCAACTTTGGCACGAACGACGACGAGAAGCCCTTGCAGTCGTTCTGAATGCATATGAAATGGTGGGCGAGGCAAGGTTCAAAACAATCTTTTGGATACTCACGTTTTTCATCATTTCTCTCGTAATAGAGGGATTCTTTTCATCCCTCTATTGCAATTGCAAAGCAAACGCTCCCGGAGCAAAGTCTTCCGGGAGCGTTATTTTTATGATCCTGTTCCGCTGTATCGGGTTGCGCCATACATCCAGAACTTGTAGCTGCAGAAGAAAAACACCAGTGCAATCACGGGAGAAAGCCATGAAAGCAGCGGTACCTCTTGCGGGCGGAGAATCACAATACTGGGATAGTACGCAATAAATGCAATAGGCATTACAAATGTAAAGAGAAAACGAAACACAGGGCTGAAAATGGTTACGGGATATTTTGCATAATCCTTAAAGCGTGTTACCAGATCCAGCACATAAAAAGAATTCTGGATCCAGAAGCAGGTAGCCGCTGCGGCATTCTGCAACGCGATCATGATCAGGGAAGCGGAAAAAAGAAAGATCATCAGCTTCAGCAGCATCAGGGGAGTAAAGCCCAGCCCCAGTTTGCTCCAGGCATAGGCAATGGTGCCGATGCCAAAAGCAAACTGTCCCAAGCCTTTGATGTCAAATACTTCGGATTGATAGTAGAAAAACAGATTGATGGGGCGGAAGCAATACTTGATAAAATCGCCGGAATACACATAGGAACGCAGACTCCAGTTATTATCAAAGAAGCATTGCACCGGTGTCAGGGATACCAGAGAGAATCCGTACAAAAAGAGCATTTCGTAATAATTCCAGCCTGCTACCGAAGGAAAATTGCGGAACAGGATCCAGAAGCTGATAAAGCCTGCAATGTTGGTGCAGATCATACCGATGGTGGAGATGATAAAATCCGCACGGTAGCTCATTTTGCTTTTCAGATCCTGTGCCAGAATTTTGGCGTAGATCCGCAGGTAGAAGCCGGGGGTTTTTCTTTTCATATCATCAACCTCCGTTCACGGTGATCTGCCGCAGAGAAACCCGCCAGAACAGATTACTGATGGCTGCCATGGCAATGCACCAGAATAACTGGATGCCTAACGTTGTCAGCAAGGTCTGCGGTTGAGGGTCACTCTCCAGCAGGACAGAAAGGGGTGCGTTATAAATGGAGCAGAAGGGCAGATAGCCTGCAATGGTTTTCAGCGGCTCCGGGAAAAACGCAACGGGGATGGTAGCACCCGAAAGCAGCATGACCACGACCTGCTTCATAATGTTGATGCCCCAGATGGATTCGGTATACAGACAAATGGTGCCCACCAGAAAATCTATGCTGTAATTGATGGATACTGCCATCATAACGGATATAACAAAAAACAGCAGGTTCAGACCAAGATGGATGGCACCGTGGGTAACAACCGCAACCACAATAAATGTGGGCAGAAAGGTAAAGAAAAACTGCGTGACAAAAGTACCCGAGTATGACCAGAACATAAATCGGCGGTAGGGCATGGGCTTCAGCAGATCCAGTACGATTTTACCGGATTGAATACCCCTGCCCATTTCCCATACGATGTACATTTCCATAAACTGGAACAATGCAGTTGCCAGTACCAGATAGATCAACGTATCGGAAAAGGTCATGCCGTTGACCACATCGGTACCTGCGGAAGCGTAAATGGCCTTCCACAAAAAGTATACAATGATCAGATACAGCAGATTACCCGCAACGATCACCAAAGTACCCAGCCGGAATTGCAGAGATTCGATGATACCGGCACGAGTCAGGGTCAGAAACTTTTTGAGCTTCATTGCACGCCCTCCTCGTATATTTTTTTGATGACCTCCTCGGTAGAGATCTCTTCCAACTGCATATCCCGTATAGTATAGGCTTGCTGCAGCTTTGCAAGCACCTCCATTACGGTGGCTTTTTCTTCATCCACCAGAACAGAGATCCAGTGGTCATCTGCGGCAACGGAAGCCCACGGCAAAGCATGACGGATCTCTTCTGCGATTTGTGCCATATCGCCATCGGTGCGGATTTTTAAGGTGCGGTAGGAACCAAAGAAGCCTTTGAGATGTTCGATATCGTTATCATACAGCATTTTACCTTTGTCAATGATGACAATTCTCTGACAGAGAGCATCCACATCGCCCATATCATGGGTGGTCAGAATGACCGTGGTATTCTTTTTCTTGTTCAGTGCCTGAATCAGGGTGCGGATCTTTGCCTTCATGGAAACATCCAGACCAATGGTAGGCTCATCCAGAAAAACAATTTTGGGGTTATGCAGAAAAGCCGCAAGAATATCGCTGAGGGTGCGCTGTCCCAAGGACATCTGCCGTACCGGCTTATGCAGCAGTGCATCCATATCTACCAAAGAGCGATACAGTGCAAGCATTTCTTCATAATCTGCATCGCTGACCTCGTAGATCTCTTTCAGCAGCTTAAAGGATTCCACCAGCGGCAATGCCCACCAAAGCTGCGAACGCTGCCCGAATACCACGCCGATCTCTCCTGCGTTCCGGGTGCGGTTGCGGTAGGGGATGCTGCCGTTTACCAGTATTTCTCCGGAAGTCGGCTCCAGAATACCGGTCATCATCTTAATAGTGGTGGATTTTCCTGCACCATTTGGCCCCAAGTAGCCTACGATCTCGCCTTGTTCAATGTTCATGCTGATATTATCCACCGCACGGACTGTGGTATAATTGCCCGAAAACAGATCCTTGATGCTGCCCATCAGCCCTTCCCGACGATTCAGTACCTTAAATTCCTTAGTGATGTTTTTGATCTCAATGATATTTGCCATGATTTCTCCCTTTCCTTACAAATACGGGCAAATGAAATTTCTGATTGTCTTATAACAGGACAACAAAGCGACAATTTTAGTCTATCATAATAATCGTCCTGTGTCAAGACAAAACAGCCTTGATCTCGGCAGTCATTTGGGGGAATTTTGGTGGGAGTGTAGGAAGATGGCAAGAATTATCGACGGCGAGAAAATGAATCTGGTAGGCAAGCAGGTCAGAAGATTTCGTGTAGAACAGCAAATGAGCTGGCAGCAGCTTTCGGCAAAGCTGGAAACCCTTGCGGTTTATATCTGCCGCGGCTCCGTTTCCGGAATAGAAGACCAGACCCGAACCGTCTCCGACATTGAGCTGTGGGGGCTGGCAAAGATCCCAGAAAAGCCGATACAGAGCTTTTTTGATGATGTTGACTGTTGAGAAAAAACGCAAAAAATTTTGAAAACCTCTTGACATCCGAAAATGAAAGTGCTATAATACAGAAAATTGAATATGAATAAAGGCGTTGATGAAGACGGATTCTATGAGTCGTTTTCCCAGAGAGTCGGGGGTGGTGCGATCCCGATAAAATGCAGTAGAAGATCCCATCCCTTCTGAGCCGGAAGCCCCAAAGGTTCCAACACCCAGTAGGCGTTTCCCGTTTGTGCTACGTTAGTGCATAGAAGTTATTGGACTTCGAAGAGGTGGCGGACACATCCCGGGATGTGACGCAATTTGAGTGGTACCGCGAGTGCTGATGATTCACACCCGTCTCAAAGCAAACATGGGCTTTGAGGCGGGTTTTGTTTTTTTCGCCTGAAGCCGTCAGTATATCGGCAAGGAAAAACCTGAATGGAGAAAGGCGGAAAGAAAATGTTGACTCTTGACAAGGTATTTGAAGCGCAGACCGTACTGAAAGGCATCATCCGGGAAACCAATGCAGTGCGTTCCTACGGCATCGCTCCCGACTGTGAGCTGTACCTGAAGCCGGAAAATCTACAGATCACCGGTTCCTTTAAGGTAAGAGGCTCTGCCTATAAGATCGCCATGCTTTCTGAGGAGGAAAAAGCCAGAGGTGTGATTGCCTGTTCGGCGGGCAACCACGCCCAGGGTGTTGCACTGGCAGCCGCCAAAAACGGCATCCGTTCTCTGATTTGTCTGCCGGATTCCGCACCCATTTCCAAGGTGGAGGCAACAAAAGGCTTTGGCGCAGAGGTTTGTCTTGTGGAAGGCTGCTATGATGACGCTTACGCCAAGGCACTGGAGCTGAAGGAGCAGGAGGGCTACACCTTTGTGCATCCCTTTGATGACGAAAATGTCATTGCGGGGCAGGGTACCATTGCTTTGGAGATTCTGAACGAGCTGGATAATATTGATGCCATTGTGGTGCCTGTGGGCGGCGGCGGATTGATTTCCGGTATTGCCTATACCGTAAAGCAGATCCGACCTGCGGTGAAGGTATACGGCGTGCAGGTCAGCGGCGCACCGAGTATGTATAATTCCGTGCAGCATGGTGCCGTGGAATGTCTGCCTTCGGTCTCTACCATTGCCGATGGCATTGCCGTAAAGCAGCCCGGTGAAAATACTTACGCTCTGGTGAGCGAGTATGTGGATGAGCTGGCTTTGGTGACAGACGATGAAGTGGCAAGTGCGATCCTTGCGCTGATCGAAAAGCAGAAAATGATCGCAGAAGGTGCAGGTGCCGCAGCCGTTGCGGCAGTTATGTTCCGCAAATTTGATCTGGCAGGCAAGCGAGTGGTTGCAGTGGTATCGGGCGGCAATATTGATGTTACCAGCCTTTCCCGTGTCATTGACCGCGGCCTGCGGAATTCCGGTCGTTCCACCAGTCTGCTCATTGAGCTCATCGACAAGCCCGGCCAGTTAAAGGAGATCTCCCGCATCATTGCGGATTGCGGCGGCAACGTAACCGGTGTGCATTATGAGAAAGGCCATACCGAAAGCGTCAACGGCTGCTTTTTGCGGATCGAAATGGAAACCAGAGATTACGAACACGTTCACCAGATCACACAAACCCTGCAAAATGAAGGGTTCAAGCTGTTGTGATCGCCGATATCAGTGATCAGAGGAGGAAACAAAAATGGGTATGACCATGACACAAAAGATCCTTGCAGCCCATGCAGGATTGGAAAAAGCAGAGGCAGGGCAGTTGATTTCCGCAAAGCTGGATATTGTGCTGGGAAATGATATCACCACCCCTGTGGCAGTCAATGAATTTCAGAAAGCAGGTTTTGATTCGGTTTTTGATAAAGACAGAGTCGCCATTGTGCTGGATCACTTTGTACCTAACAAGGATATCAAGGCCGCAGAGCAATCCAAAACCTGCCGCAGCTTTGCCTGTTCCCATTGCATCAGTCATTTTTATGATGTAGGCAAAATGGGCATCGAGCACGCATTGCTGCCGGAGCAGGGCGTGGTGACCGCAGGCGATTGCATCATCGGTGCAGACAGCCACACCTGTACCTATGGTGCCTTGGGTGCATTTTCCACCGGTGTCGGCTCCACAGATATGGCCGCAGGTATGGCAACAGGTGTGGCATGGTTCAAGGTGCCTTCTGCCATTCGCTTTGATTTGCAGGGCAAGCTGCCTGCCAATTGCAGCGGCAAGGATGTGATTCTTACCATTATCGGCATGATCGGTGTGGATGGTGCCCTTTATAAAAGTATGGAGTTTACCGGTGAAGGCGCACACGGACTTTCCATGGATGACCGCCTTTGCATTTGCAATATGGCTATTGAAGCCGGTGCCAAAAACGGTATCTTCCCTGTGGATGATGTGACCTTGGCATATCTGGAGGGCAGATGCGAGCGCAAGCCTGTGGTGTATGCTGCCGATGCGGATGCGGAATATGAAAAGGTCATTACCATAGATCTTTCTCAGATCGTACCGACGGTTGCTTGCCCCCATCTGCCGGAAAACACCCACCCTGCCGCAGAGCTGCATCATATTTCCGTAGATCAGGTGGTGATCGGTTCCTGTACCAACGGCCGTATGGAGGATATGGAAGCAGCCTACAACATTCTTAAGGGAAAAAAGGTTGCAGAGGGTGTTCGCTGCATCATCATTCCCGGCACCATGCAGATTTTGAGAGAATGCGTGGAGCGTGGCTGGTATACCGCCTTCATTGATGCCAGTGCGGTAGTTTCCACCCCTACCTGCGGCCCCTGCCTGGGCGGATATATGGGTATTCTGGCAGCAGGGGAACGCTGCATTGCCACCACCAACCGTAATTTTGTGGGTCGTATGGGTCATGTGGAAAGTGAAGTGTATCTGGCATCACCCCACACTGCCGCAGCCAGTGCGCTGACAGGCTTTATCACCGAATATAAGGAGGCATGAGAGGATGGAAACCCAAGGAAAAGTTTTCAAATACCCGGACAATGTGGATACCGATGTGATCATCCCCGCACGATACCTGAATACACCGGATGCCAAGGAGCTGGCACAGCACTGCATGGAGGATATTGATACCGAATTTGTCAAGCAGGTTGCTGCCGGCGACGTGATGGTGGCAGGCTGGAATTTTGGCTGCGGTTCCTCCCGTGAGCATGCCCCTCTGGTCATCAAAACCTGCGGTACGGGCTGCGTCATCGCCAAAAGCTTTGCGCGGATCTTCTACCGCAATGCCATCAATATCGGTCTGCCCATTCTGGAGTGCGAACAGGCTGCCGAGGAGATCTCTGCAAAGGATGAGGTGAAGGTGGATTTCGATACCGGCACCATCACCAACCTGACTACGGGCAAAACCTATCAGGCACAGCCTTTTCCGCCCTTTATCCGGAATATCATCCGCTGCGGTGGTTTACTTCGCTCTTTGAAAGAAGGTGCAAACCATGGTTAAGAATATTGCAGTCATCCGCGGCGACGGCATCGGACCGGAGATCGTGGAGCAGGCTTTGCGTGTGCTGGATCGTGTTGCAGAGCTGTACGGTCATACATTCCGCTACACAGATGTGGCCATGGGCGGCTGCGCCATTGATGCCTATGGAGATCCGCTGCCGGAAGCAGAACTGAAAAAATGTGTGGAATCCGACAGTGTGCTGCTGGGTGCCGTGGGCGGTGAAAAATGGAACGATGTACCGGGCCATATGCGCCCTGAAAAGGGACTGCTGCGGCTCCGGGCGGGTATGGGCGTGTATTCCAACAACCGTCCCGCAAAAATCTGGCCGCAGTTGGCAGAGGCTTCTCCGCTGAAGCCTTCCATTGTGGCACAGGGCATTGATTTTATCATTGTCAGAGAGCTGATCGGCGGTATTTATTTCGGTGAGCATAAAACGGTGGGCGATACCGCCACCGATGTGCTGCAATATTCCGAAAGCGAGATCGAGCGTATTGGCCGTATTGGTTTTGAAACCGCAAGAAAACGCAGCAGACGGCTTTGCTCCGTGGAAAAAAGCAATGTGCTGGACAGCAGCCGCCTTTGGAAAAAGGTGATGTGCCGTCTGGCGGAAGAATACCCCGATGTTGCGCTTTCTCATATGCTGGTGGATAATTGTGCCATGCAGATCGTGAAAAATCCCGCACAGTTTGACGTGATCGTTACCGAGAATATGTTCGGCGATATCCTTTCCGACGAAGCCTCCATGATCACGGGCTCTATCGGTATGATCCCTTCCTCCAGCCTTGGTGCATCCACCTGCGGTCTGTATGAGCCCATTCACGGCTCTGCCCCCGATATTGCAGGCAAGGATCTTGCCAACCCCATCGGCACCATTCTTTCCGCTGCCATGATGCTGCGGTACAGCTTTGATCTGCCTGCCGAGGCAGATGCCATTGAGCGTGCGGTTTCCGATTATCTGGATGAAGGCTGCCGTACTGCCGATATTATGAGCGAAGGTATGCAGCAGATAGGCTGCAAGGAATGCGGCGACCATATTCTCAGACATCTCAGAAGGGAGTGTTGTACATGATGCTTTCCGGCGCAGATATCCTGGTGCGTACTTTGATCGACCAGGGCTGCGATACTGTATTCGGCTATCCGGGCGGTCAGATCCTGAATGTGTATGACAGCCTGTATACCTATCAGAATGAAATCACCCATGTGCTGAGTGCCCATGAACAGGGTGCGGCACACGCTGCCGATGGCTATGCAAGAACCACAGGCAAGGTTGGCGTGGTGATCTCCACCTCCGGCCCCGGTGCCACCAATCTGGTAACGGGCATTGCCACCGCTTATCTGGATTCCATTCCGCTGGTTGCCATCTGCGGCAATGTGCCTACCACACAGATCGGCACCGACAGCTTCCAGGAGATCGACATTACAGGTATCACCCTGCCCATTACCAAGCATAATTTCTTTGTGGGTGCGGTGGAAGATCTTGCAGATACCATTCGGGAGGCCTTTGTGCTTGCCAAATCCGGCAGACCGGGCCCTGTACTGATCGATGTGCCAAAGGATGTGCAGATCGCCCGCTGCGAATACGAACCACAGCCTCCCGTCCAAAAGGAAGCACCCAAGGCTGCCAAGGAGCTCCGCATTGCGGAGGCGGCACAATACATCAATGAGGCAAAGCGGCCCTATATTTACTTCGGAGGCGGCGTGATTACCGCAGAAGCCCAGGAGGAAATGCTGCAGCTTGCCGAGAAAATCGACGCACCTATGGGATGCTCTTTAATGGGACTTTCGGCGATCCCCACGGATCACCCTCGTTTTCTGGGTATGCAGGGTATGCACGGACATTATGCATCATCCATGGCCATGCACCATGCAGATCTGATCATCTCGCTGGGTGTGCGGTTCAATGACCGTGTTACGGGCAACCGTCAGAAATTTGCCACAGGTGCCCGTATCATTCATATTGATGTGGACGGTTCGGAGCTGAATAAAACCGTCAGTGCGGTGTGCGGTCTGCGGGGCGATGTGAAGCCTACGCTGCAGAAGCTGCTGCCGCTGGTGCACGAAGGCACCAAGCCGGAGTGGAGTATGACCGTTGCGGAGTTCCGTGAGAAGGAAGCGGAGCAGCTTGACCGACGTGAGGGTCTGACACCGCTGCGTGCGCTCAATACATTGAACGGATACCTGGGTGAAAACACCGCTGTTGCCACCGATGTGGGCCAGCATCAGATGTGGTCGGCGCAGACCCTGCGCTTTTGTACACCCAGAAGATTTGTTTCCAGCGGCGGTCTGGGCACCATGGGTTTTGGTCTGGGTGCAGCCATCGGAGCTGCCTTTGGTACGGGTGAGCGCAGTGTGTTGATCACCGGTGACGGCAGCTTTGGTATGTGCCTTAATGAACTTGCCACGGCTGTCAGTTATCGGGTGCCCGTGGTGATTCTTATTATGAACAATGGCGTGCTGGGTATGGTGCGTCAGTGGCAGACCTTGTTCTACAACAAACACTATTCCAATACGGTGTTAAACCGCAAAACGGATTTTTCCGCTTTGGCCTGTGCCTTTGGCGCAGCAGGTCAGGCAGTTTCCACCGTTGCGGAGCTGGAACAGGCATTGCAGACCGCTTTTGCCGCCGAGGGTCCTTATGTCATTGATTGCCGTATTGATAAGGATGAGTTTGTATTGCCCATGCTTCCACCCGGCGGCAGTATGGATGATATCATCACAAAGCTGGAGGTGACCCCATGAACCGGTATACCGTTGCGGTGCTGGTGCGTAACCAGTTCGGCGTGCTGAACCGTGTGACCAGTATGTTCCGCCGCCGTCAGTTCAACATCAGTGCCCTTACCGTAAGCGAAACCGAAACCAGTGAGCTTTCCCGTATTACCGTTGTGTTCAGCGGTGATCGGGTGGCAAAGGATCAGTTGATCAATCAGTTGTATAAGCTGCCGGATGTCTGCTCCATCAAGGAGTTTAATGAGGATAATTCTGTAAGCTGTGAGCTGCTGCTGGTGAAAATGAAAAACGAGCCCGAGACCCGGGATGATATCCGTAGTGCTGCCGAAGCCTTCGGTGCCGTGACTGTGGATTACTCCAAGGATTACATTACCTTCCGTCTTGCGGATACTTCCCGCAAAATTGATGACTTTATCAATCTGCTGCGGGAATATACCCTGCTGGAGATCTGCCGTACCGGCAGCGTTTCTCTGGAAAAAGGCAGTACCACCATTCGTCAGATCATCAATTTATAATCAGAAAGAGGTAGATTACAATGGCAAGAATCTTTTATCAGCAGGATTGTGACCTGCAGAAGCTCAGCGGTAAAACCGTTGCTGTCATCGGCTATGGCTCCCAGGGTCATGCCCATGCCCTGAACCTGAAGGAAAGCGGCGTAGATGTGGTCGTGGGTCTGTATGAAGGCTCCAAAAGCTGGGCAAAAGCTGAAGCACAGGGTCTGAAGGTCATGACCGCTGCCGAAGCAGCCAAGGCTGCGGATCTGATCATGATCCTCATCAACGATGAAAAACAGGCAGCTCTCTACAAGGAAAGCATCGAGCCGAATCTTACCGAGGGCAAAACACTGGCATTTGCCCATGGCTTTAACATTCATTTCGGCTGCATCAAGCCCCCCAAGAATGTCAATGTTATCATGATCGCTCCCAAAGGCCCCGGTCATACCGTCCGCAGCGAGTATCTGGCGGGCAAGGGTGTGCCTTGTCTCATCGCCGTGGAGCAGGATGCTACCGGCGACGCATGGGATCTGGGTCTGGCATATGCGCTGGGCATCGGCGGTGCCCGTGCAGGTGTGCTGGAGACCACCTTCCGTACCGAGACCGAAACCGATCTGTTTGGTGAGCAGGCTGTGCTGTGCGGCGGTGTGTGCGCTCTGATGCAGGCAGGCTACGAAACACTGGTGGAAGCAGGCTATGACCCCAGAAATGCTTACTTTGAGTGCATCCATGAGATGAAGCTCATTGTAGATCTTATCTACCAGAGCGGCTTTGCGGGTATGCGGTACTCTATCTCCAACACCGCAGAGTACGGCGATTACACCACAGGCCCCAAGATCATTACCGAGGAGACCAAAAAGGCAATGAAGCAGGTGCTGAAGAACATTCAGGACGGCTCCTTTGCCAAAGATTTCCTGCTGGATATGTCCTCCGCAGGCGGTCAGGTGCATTTTAACGCTATGCGTAAGCTGGCGGCAGAGCATCCTTCCGAGATCGTAGGTGCGGATATCCGCAAGCTGTATAGCTGGAGCGATGAGGATAAGCTCATCAACAACTGACGGAGGCGTTTTTATGGGGAAAGAAAATATTGTGGAGGGCGTACAGAACGCCCCTCACCGCAGCCTGTTTCATGCACTGGGGTTGACGGAGGAAGAACAATCCCGTCCGCTGATCGGCATTGTCAGCTCCTACAATGAGATCGTTCCCGGCCATATGAATCTGGATAAGATCGTGGAAGCGGTCAAGCTGGGCGTGGCAATGGCAGGCGGTACCCCCATTGTGTTCCCTGCCATTGCAGTATGCGATGGCATCGCCATGGGGCATACGGGTATGAAGTATTCTCTGGTGACCCGTGATCTCATTGCCGATTCGACGGAAGCAATGGCTTTGGCACATGGCTTTGACGGTCTTGTTATGGTGCCCAATTGCGATAAGAACGTTCCCGGCTTGCTGATGGCTGCTGCCAGAGTGAATATTCCTACTGTATTTGTCAGCGGCGGTCCCATGCTGGCAGGCAGAGTCAACGGAGAAAAAACCAGTCTTTCTGCCATGTTTGAGGCTGTAGGAGCCTATAATGCAGGCAGGATCGACGAGGAGAAGCTGAGGGAATACGAGTGTAAAACCTGTCCCACCTGCGGCTCCTGTTCCGGTATGTATACGGCAAATTCCATGAACTGCCTGACGGAAGCACTGGGTATGGGTCTGCAAGGCAATGGTACGATTCCTGCGGTGTATTCTGCCCGTATTGAGCTTGCCAAGCGGGCAGGCATGCAGGTTATGGAGCTGGTTCGCCGAAACATTCGACCCTTAGATATCATGACGGAAAAAGCGCTGCTGAACGCTCTGACGGTAGATATGGCTCTGGGCTGTTCCACCAACAGTATGCTGCATCTGCCGGCCATTGCCCATGAGTGCGGTGTGGATCTGAATCTGGATGTAGCAAATGCCATCAGTGCAAAAACGCCTAATCTGTGTCATCTGGCACCTGCCGGCAGAACCTATATGGAAGATCTGGATGCGGCAGGCGGTGTGTATGCGGTGATGCATGAGCTGCAGAAGAAGCATCTGCTGCATACCGAGTGCCTGACCGTAACGGGCAAAACCATGGGTGAAAACATTGCAGGCTGTGTGAACAAAAACCCTGAGATCATCCGACCCATTGATGACCCTTACAGCGAAACAGGCGGTATTGCCGTGCTGCGAGGGAATCTTGCGCCGGAAGGCAGTGTGGTCAAACGCTCTGCGGTACTGCCCGAAATGCTGGTACATGAAGGCCCTGCAAGAGTATTCGATTGTGAGGAGGATGCACAAGCAGCCATCTGTGCAGGCAAGATTGTGGCAGGTGACGTGGTGGTCATCCGATATGAAGGTCCCAAGGGCGGCCCCGGTATGCGTGAGATGCTGAATCCTACCTCTGCCATTATGGGTATGGGTCTCGGCAACAGCGTTGCCTTGATCACCGACGGACGATTCAGCGGTGCCACAAGAGGCGCCTGCATTGGTCATGTGACCCCCGAGGCTGCTTCCGGCGGTGTGATCGGTGTGGTGGAGGAGGGCGACATCATTCGCATCAATATCCCCGAAAACACCATTACGCTGCAGGTAGAGGATACGGTTCTGGCAGAGCGTATGCGGCATTTTGTACCTAAGAAAAAAGAACTTTCAGGCTATCTCAGGCGGTATGCGTCAATGGTTTCCGGCGGTGCATACGGTGCGGTGCTGAACTGATATGAACGAGCTGAAACAAAAACTGGATACCCTTTGCATCTTCCGTGAACTGCTGCGGGATGCTGTGCTGGATGGGCTGTACCGCTATCTGGAATCACCGGAGCCGGCGGCATATGCAAGATTTGCAGCCGCTTTGTATGAAGCAAACGGCGGTGATCTGGCGGCACATATTCAGACCCTTTGCCAAAACAGCAGCAATGTGTATGTAAAGACCATCGGTCGGGGAGAGCAGGTGCCGCCCTATATGCAGGCGGCTTTGACGGCGGAGCTGCAGGTATTGCAGCAGGTTGCTGCGCTGGATCGGGAAGCACTTTGTACGCTGATGGCATACAAGGGGTTTCTGCCGGATTTTACTTCCTCCCCCGTGGAGCTGCAGCAGTGGTATCTGCACCGTACCGAGCATATCGGCAGATACGGCTACGGCATTTATGCACAGAACCCTATGTTTTATGTGGATGAACAGGGCAGGATCGTGCCTGTGGGGCATCCCGATCCCGTTTCTCTTGACAGCTTGGTGGATTATGAACGGGAAAGACAGATCATTCTGGAAAACACAAGGGCTTTGCTTGCCGGCAGACCGGCTGCCAATATTCTGCTGACCGGCGATGCGGGCACGGGAAAATCTTCCTCGGTGAAAGCGGTGGTCAATAAGCTTTGGCAGGAGGGTCTTCGTCTGATCCAGATACGCAAGGATCAGCTAAGCGTTATCCCTCGTATTCTGGATGTGCTTTCGGAGAATCCCCTGAAATTTGTGCTGTTTATTGACGATCTATCCTTTTTGCAGGATGATGACAGCTTCAACCATCTGAAAGGTGTGCTGGAAGGCTCTGCTACTGCCAGATCCGGCAATGTGGTGATCTATGCCACTGCCAACCGCAGGCATATCATTCGGGAGCGTTTTTCCGATCGGGAGGGCGATGAGGTGCATCGCAATGATACTCTGCAGGAGCAGCTTTCGCTGTCGGAACGCTTTGGGATCCACATTACCTTTTCCAAGCCCGACAAGGCCACATATCTCCGTATTGTGCGGCAGCTTGCAGGGGAGGCAGGCGTTACCCTGCCCGATGATCGGCTGGAACAGCTTGCAGAGCGGTTTGCTCTGGAACGAGGGGGCAGATCTGCACGGCTGGCACGGCAACTGGTGGACAGACTACGATCCGAAGGGGAAAACCATGTATTTTGATGACCTGAAAATCGGTATGCGGACAGAGCCTGCGCCTGCTGTTATACATAAGGATAAAATGCTTGCGTTTGCAAGAGATTACGATAATATTCCGCTGCATACGGATGAAGCCTATGCTGCCCGTACTCATTTCGGGCAGTTGATCGCTCCCGGCGTGATGTCTTTTATGGCGGTATGGGCAAAATATCTGGAGGCAGATTTCTTCGGGGAGGAGCTGCTTGCGGGCAAATCCACCAAAATAGAATGGATGAAGCCCGTGTTTGCGGAGGATGTTTTGTCTGCCGTGGCGGAGATCACCGCACTGACCAAGCGCAGCCCTCGCAACGGCATTGTGGAGGTATCCATCTGCGCCAGAAATCAAAAGGGTGAAGTTGTACTGACCAATGTGACCGAAGCCATTGTCAAGTGCCGCCCCTTACAGGAGAATCTGTAAAAAACAAGGACTGTTGCCTGCATCACGCAAGCAGCAGTCCTTGTTTGATTATCGGTTGTTGATGTATGCGATCATAGCGTGCATGGCTTCAATGTACCCCTGAAAACCTTTGCCGCAGATGGTTTGTATACAGCCCTTGCGGATATAAGATACATGACGGAAATCCTCACGGGTATCGGGGTCGGTGAGATGCACCTCAATGGTGGGGATCTGTACCGCTTTGACAGCATCCAGCAGGGCAACGCTGGTGTGGGTATAGGCGGCCGGATTGATGATGATGCCGTCTGCCTTGCCGTAGGCTTCCTGAATCAGATCCACCAGAGTGCCTTCATGGTTGGATTGCTTGCATTCGATGGTGATGCCGCATTTTTCTGCTTCTGCTTCCAGCAGATTGACCAGATCCGCATAGGTTTGTGTACCGTAATGCTCCGGCTCACGCAAGCCCAGCAGATTCAGATTCGGTCCATTGAGAACAAGTATATGCATTGTATTCCTCCATAATGGCGGCTGCCGTTTCTTCGGGAGTGCCGCTGTTTTCCACGCTGTATTGTGCCAGAGCTTTGTAAAGGGGGGTACGGATTCTTGCCAGCTCCTCCAGACGGTTTTGCTGAGAAAGCGGTCTGCCATCGGTGGGCAGCAGTGCAAGGTCCCGCTGCAGCCGGTAGATTCTGCCGTTGCTGTGCAGCGGTGCATGGTTTGCCTGATCCAGTACCACACCGCCGCCTGTCATCAGAATGATACCGCGCTTCTGCGACCATTCCAACACCGCCTGATGCTCCAGTGCACGGAAGGCAGGCTCGCCTTCTGCCGCAAAAATCTCGGGGATGGTTTTTCCTGCCATGCGTTCAATTTCCCCATCCAGATCCACGGCGGTTTTGCCTGTTATTTTTGCCAGTGCGGCACCTACGGTGGATTTTCCGCAGCCGGGCATACCGATCAGTACGATAGATTCGTTCTGCTGCTGCAGATCCCGACCGACACGGGCAATTTCACTGTCAGAGATGGTGGTGTGGAAGAACAGCTCCTCTGCCTGCTTTGCCTGGGCTACCAGCATAGGCAGACCGCCGCTGTATGGGATCCCCAAAGCCTCTGCCTGCAGCAGCAGAGCGGTACGGCAGGGATTATAGATCAGATCTACCACGCCCCTGCACTGAGGGAACATGGTCAGATCCACCAACGACTGCCCTGCATTTGGGTACATCCCCACAGGGGTCGCATTGATGATCAGTGTGCTGTCCGTAAACCGGGGCAGATCATCATAGGTGTATTCACCCTTCAGGTCCCCCACAATGATGCGCTGTGCGCCATCCAGCTTAGCAAGTGCCTGTACTGTCTGGGAGGCTCCGCCATTGCCCAGAATCAGCACCTTTGCACCTGCAAAAGAGAGCCCTGCATTACGCATGAGATAGCGGAAGCCGTAGGCATCGGTGTTATAGCCGGTCCAGCTTCCGTCG
This sequence comes from Ruminococcus sp., assembly GCA_015066805.1. Lineage (GTDB taxonomy): Bacteria > Bacillota > Clostridia > Oscillospirales > Ruminococcaceae > Firm-04. The sequence goes on from SVNP01000014.1 coordinate 21,547, forward strand.
GCTTCCCGCACCATGGTGTTTACACTGCCAATGGCTTCTGCCAGAGGATCCAGCCGTTTGCAGAAGGGCATTACGGTGATCTTATAGGGAATGGTCACATTCAGTCCCTTCAGATGGGGCTGTGCCAGAAAATCCGGCAACGCCTCCGGCTCCATGGGGTAGCACAGATAATCGGGGTTGCCAAAGGCGGCGTGAATCGCAGGGGAATCACTATGCCCCAGCTTTCTTCCAATGAGTCCGTAGGGGGTCATTTCGCACATAAGAGGTTGCTCCTTTCAGCCGGCACACTCGGTATAATTGCCAAGGAAGGTAAAGGTCTCGCTGCTGCGCTGCAGATCATCCAGCAATGCCATAACACCCTCCTGGTGGAGAGAGCCTTCCAGATCCATAAAGAAACGGTAGGTAAAGTTACTGCCGGAAATAGGCGCGCTTTCCAGCTTGCACATATTCACGCCTGTGGCAGAGATCTTTGCGATCATCTCATATAGCGCACCGGGTCGGTTGGCGCAGCTCAGCATCAGGCTGATGCGGTTTGCGCCTGCAAACAAAACAGGCTCCTTGGAGATGCAAAGGAAACGGGTCTCGTTGTTATCGTGATTCTGGATGGTATCACACAGCACCCGCAGGCCGTACAGCTTGGCACAAACCTCCGAGGCGATGGCTGCCACACCGGGATCCTTGGATTCGGAAGCACGCTTGGCAGCGTGGGCGGTGCTGGTGCAGGGAACAATATCCACCTTGCCAAGTGAGGAGAGAAATTCGCTGCACTGGTTGAGTGCCTGCTCGTGAGAATACACGGTATGGATATCGGACAATGCCACACCGGGTCTTGCCAGCAGCATCTGCCGCACAGAAAGCCGTATGCTTCGTGCGATGTATGCCTTTTCCTGCCGCAGCAGCTCATAAACGGCACGCACCGAACCGCTGTTGCTGTTTTCAATGGGCACAACACCGTATTGACAAAGTCCTGCTTTAATGGCACGGAATACAGCGGCAAAGCCATCCACATGCATCAGGTCGCCGCGAGGAAACAGATGCTCTGCGGCGGATTGTGCATGGCTGCCTTCAATGCCGGAGCAGGCAATTCTGCCGGAGGCGGGAAACAGCTTTTGCTCCTCATTGCACATTTTCTGCAAGATATCAGTCAGCTCGGAGCTGTGCTTCATACTGGCAGATTGCTGCGCCTTGGAAAGCTCCATCAGTGTCTTGAACAACTGATGTGCGGCTTTTTCCTGCTTGGGGCCTGCTGCCTGATGTACCTTTTCCAGGATCAGTCGTTCTCTGCTGGGATCATACACAGGGGTGTGCTCATGCTTTTTTGCTTCGCTGACCTGTTCCACCAGCTCCATACGCTTCAAAAACAGTGCCAGCAATTGATCGTCCACACTGTCAATTTCCTTGCGGATATCCTTCAGTTCCATTGTTTTTTCCTTTCTTGATGTTCATTGCTCTGCCAGAAGATCCAAAATCACCAATGCGGTAACAGCCTCCAGCACAGGCACTGCCCGATGGGCAATGCAGGGATCGTGGCGGCCTTGGATCACCAGTGTTTCTTCGGTATGCCCGGAAAGGGAAACGGTCTTCTGGGGCTGCCCGATGGAAGGCGTGGGCTTGACTGCCACACAGAACCGCAGGGGCATACCGTTGGTAATGCCGCCCTGAATACCGCCGCTGTGGTTGGTTTCCGTTGCGATCTTTCCGTTTTCATCTATGCAGAAGGGGTCATTGCACTGAGAACCCCGCATGGCAGCACAGCCAAAGCCGCTGCCGAATTCAATGCCCTTAATGGCAGGAATGCCAAATACCGCACCTGCGATACGGTTTTCCATGCCTTCAAACATGGGGTCACCCAAGCCTGCGGGCAGGCCGATGACCATACATTCTACGGTTCCGCCCACGGAATCCTTTTCCTTGGCGGCAGCCATGATCTCCGCCTGCATGGCTTCTCCGCAGCGGTCATCGCAGACGGGGAAGGCTTTTTGACCCGGAGCCAGCAGCGTATCGGCATCCGGCAGCATGGGGTAGGGCTGATCCTTTGCATTACCCACACTGAGCAGATGGGCACCGATGAAAATGCCCTTCTGTGCCAGGATCTGCAAAGCAATGCCGCCTGCCACACAAAGGGGGGCAGTCAATCGGCCGGAAAAATGGCCGCCGCCCCGCATATCTGCCTGTCCCTGCCATTTCAGGAAAGCGGTATAATCCGCATGAGAGGGGCGGGGCAGATCGGAAAGTGCTTTATAATCGCCGGAACGGGTGTCTGTATTGCAAATGGTGGCACACAGAGGGAAGCCGGTGGTATGTCCCTCAAATAAGCCCGAAAGGATTGTGGGGCGGTCGCTTTCCTTGCGTGGCGTGGAAAAAGGGCTGCCGCCGGGCTTTCTTCTTGCCATAAAGCTGTACAGTGCATCCTCGGAGATCTCCATGCCTGCGGGCAGGCCATCCACCACTACGCCGATGCCGCCGCCGTGGGATTCTCCGAATACGGAAACCCGTACACGTTCACCGAATACCGATGCCATGTTATTCCTCCTCTGCTGTGCGGCAGATACCGCCCAGCTTCTGATAATCCTCAAAAAATGCAGGGTATGATTTATTGACTGCCTCGGTACCCAGTACCGTTACAGGATGTGTGCAGCCCAAAGCCGCAATGGCAGCAGACATGACCATCCGATGATCATTGCAGCCGTTTACGGTGCCGCCTTGCAGGGCACCGCCACGAATCAGCAAAGCATCCTCCAGCTCTGTCACATCACCGCCCAGATTTTTCAGCAGCTTTGTGGTTTCTGCCAGACGGTCACATTCCTTCAGGCGCAGTCTTGCAGCGTGATGCAGATGGGTTTCTCCCTTAGCGTAGGCTGCCAGAACCGACAGGATCGGCAGCAGATCGGGTATCTCCCGCATATCTGCGGAAAAAGCCCGCAGCACGCCGTCCTTGGGGGCAGAAACCGTGACACAATCGGCGGATTGTTCCACCACTGCACCTGCCTGCCGCAGGATCTCACAAATGGCCTTATCCCCTTGAGTAGAATCCGCATACACACCATGCACGGTCACGGGGGCGAAAATAGCTCCCGCAACTAAGAAAAACGCGGCATTGGACCAGTCACCGTCCACATAAAGACTGTCGGGGACGCACAGCTTTTGGTTGCCCTCGATATAGTAAGCAGGCAGACCGTTTTCGGTTTCCTGCCGGATTTTGGCACCGAATGCCCGCAGCACATTGCAGGTCAGATCCACATAGGCAGCAGATTCCAGCGGTTTTGTCAGATGAATCACGCTGTCCTCCGTGCCATGAGGCAAGGCCATCAGCAATCCGCTGAGATATTGTGAAGTCACATTGCCTGCCAGCTCAAATGTGCCGCCCTTCAGCTTGCCTGTGGCAGTAAAGGGCAGAGTCGGCGCATCAAAGGCCACGCCGTGCTGCTCCATCACACAGGTCAGGGCATCAATGGGACGCTCGGGCAATCTGCCGCTGCCCGTAAAGCTTGCTTTTTCTGCAAAGGTCATGGCAACGGGCAGCAAAAACCGAAAAGTAGAGCCGCTTTCATTGCAATCCAGCAGCGGTTTTTTCCACTGCCGATGCGGCTGTATGGGAGAAATAAGCACGCCCTGTTCCGTTTCGGTAAAGACCGCGCCCAAAGCCTTCAGGCATTGCATGGTAGCCAGAATGTCGGCGCAATGGGGCTTTTGCAGCGGCAAAAACGATTCTTTGTCCGAGCAGGCGGCGCAAATCAGCTTGCGGTGCCCATCGGATTTGGATGGAATGGCGGAAACCGCACCTTGCAGCACGGCAGGAGTCAGCGTCAGATTCATGCGGAAGCTCCTTCCTGTACACCATCCAGGATCAGCGCACCCATATCATCTGATGAGAGCTTTTCCATACGGCAAGACCCAATGCGTTCCGGTAGGATCACCGTAATAGAGGAGCCTGCGGCTTTTTTATCCACTTTGGTGAGTGTATCCAGTGTTTGAAGATCAAAGGCGGTTTCCACAGGCAATGCATTGCGCTGCAGCGTATGCAAGATCCGCTGTGCATCCTTGTGGGAAAGCATACCCCGCTTGGCGGCTGCTCTTGCCACATATGCCATACCAATGGCCACTGCATGACCGTGAGAGATACCGAAATCCGAGGCACGCTCTACGGCATGACCGATGGTATGTCCCAGATTCAGCAGCTTACGCACCGAATGCTCTGTGGGGTCTTCCGCCACAATTTTTGCCTTATACGCCACACAACGGGCAATGATCTCCTCATAAGAAGTGGAAGGATCGCCGGATTCATAAATGGCAAACAGCTCACTATCCCCCAGAATACCTGTTTTGATGGCTTCCGCCGCACCGTCTGCAATGCAGTGTTGGTTCAGTGTGGCAAGACATTGGGGGTCACACAGCACCATTTGGGGCTGATGAAACAGCCCTGCCAGATTTTTGCCTGCATCCAGATTCACAGCCGTTTTTCCGCCCACGGATGCATCCACTGCCGCAAGCAGGGTAGTGGGCATCTGTACAAAGGAGATACCACGCAGATAACAGCCTGCCGCAAAGCCTGTCAGGTCACCGATGACACCGCCGCCCAATGCCAGAGCACAATCGGTGCGGGTAAATTTTGTCGCAGCCATGGTCTCCACCACCGTTGCAAGGGTAGTAAAGGATTTGGAGCCTTCTCCCGGTGCCACCACAATGGGCAGCACGGAAAACCCTGCCTGCTCCAAGGATGCAGTCACATCCGCCAGATAGAGGGGGGCTACATTTTCATCGGTGATGACCGCCATTTTACAGGGGGCAATGCGTTCTGCAATCACAGCGCCGCAGCGATGCCGCAAGCCCTGCTCCATCATAACCGGATAGGCGTGGTCGGTCAGTGCAACTGTTACCGTTGTCATTTTGTTCTCCTTTGGGTTTGGTAGATTTTAGTTTCCGCCTGCGTTTGCCTTGCAGATACGGCCTTCCTTCAGGCATTCCCGCAGGGTATCCGCATCATTGGCCTGCAAAGCCGAACGGTATTCACTCAGCTTTTCGATCAGCACTGTCAGCTCATCGCAAAGAAAATCTCTGTTCTGCAGCATCAGCTCTGTCCACATATCCTCATCCAGACGTGCCACACGGGTCATATCCTTAAAGCTGCCTGCGGAAAAACCACGGCGTTTTGCTGCCGTAGGGGATTTGACATAGGCACCCGATACGATATGGGCAAGCTGAGAGGTATACGCAATGATCTCATCATGCTCCTGCGGGGTGGAAAAGGTCAGGTTGGCAAAGCCAATATCCGTAAAGTAATTTTTCAGCAGCTCCAGCGTTTTCATATCAATGGAGCTGTCGGGTGTAAGGATCATGGAAGCACCGTCATACAGCGTTTCGGATGCATTGACAAAGCCGCCGCATTCCTTGCCTGCCATAGGATGACCGCCCACATACATAAATCCGTTTTCCTTGGCAATGGCACCCATGGCTTCGCAGACTTCCCGCTTGGTGCCGCACATATCCACTACCACAGCACTTTTTGCAATGTGCGCTGCGTTGTTTTTCAGCCAGCCGATGGCAGCACCGGGACGCAGTGCAATGAGGATGAGGTCGCTTTGGGGGAGCAATGCTTCATCGTACTGGCAGTCAATGGCTCCGGTGAGCCGTGCAAACAGCTTGACTTCCTCATCCAGATCACAGCCCATGACGGTATGGGCGGTACGAGCCTTGGTTGCCTTGGCAAGAGAGCCGCCGATGAGTCCCAGACCTACGATTGTGATATTCATAATGTGTTGCTTCCTTTCCTGTCAGGCGTTTTCCGAAAGGTAATTGTGCAGACCGTGGAGCTTCTTTGCCACCTCTGCAAAGGTTTCGGGACGGATAGACTGGGGGCCGTCACAGGCAGCATGCTCGGGATCGTTATGCACTTCGATGATCAGACCATCGCAGCCTGCTGCCACTGCTGCCACGGAAAGCTGCGGCACCAGCCATGCTTTGCCTGCTGCGTGACTGGGATCAATGATTACAGGCAGATGGGTCAGCTTACGCAGTACGGGTACTGCACCCAGATCCAGCATATTACGGGTGTAGCTTTCAAAGGTACGCACACCACGCTCACAGAGGATTACGTTATGATTGCCGCCTGCCATGACATATTCGGCACTCATGAGCCATTCTTCGTAGGTGGCGGAAAGTCCGCGCTTGATCATAACGGGCTTTTCCTGTCTGCCAAGCTGTTTCAGCAGGTCGAAGTTCTGCATATTTCTGGCACCCACCTGAATCACATCCACATCCTTGAACAAGGGAAGCTGGGCGGTATCCATGATCTCAGTAACAATGGGCAGACCGGTTTCCTGTCTTGCGATCTTCAGCAGCTCCAGACCCTCTGCACCCATACCCTGGAAGGAATAGGGAGAAGTACGGGGCTTAAAGGCACCGCCCCGCAGAAGTGTGGCACCGCTTGCCTTTACACTTTTGGCAATGGCAACGATCTGTTCTTCGCTTTCCACGGAACAGGGACCTGCCATCAGGGTAAGAGTACCGCCGCCGATCTGGGTATCGCCAACGGTGACAACGGTATTTTCGGGGTGGAATTTGCGGTTTGCGTTCTTGTAGGGCTCCTGCACACGCTTTACGTCTTCCACAATATCCAGTGCGGAGATCAGGTCGGCATCAATAGCGGCGGTATCACCCACCAGACCAAGAATGGTATGCAGCTCACCGGTGCTGGTATGTACTTCGATATGCTTTTCTTTCAGCCAGTCGATCAGGGTAGAAAGCTGCTGTGCATCGGGATTCTGCTTCAATACTACGATCATGATAAAAAACTTCCTTTCTGAAATCAAAAAACGCCCACAGCCGTTTGGACTGTGAGCGTTTTGCGTCAATGGGGTGTCATGGTGACGGCTGGCAGAAATGCCTGCCGATCAGATACCGGATGCCGCAATGGTTTTCGCAGTCAAACGACAACAGACCTTATCCATAAAATAATAGATAAAGCCATAAAATCGATATTCGGTTGCGTAAAACAAAGCGGTAATACGGTTCATGATGATAACTCCTCTCGCACAGCGATCTGCGCATGATGCTGTGCGGCGCTGCAAAAGATAGGGATAAGATACCTTATGTATCCATTATATCACGAATTTGCCATTGTTTCAAGTGGCAGCTATACCGAGATTTATTTTCTTTTCCCACCTTGTTTTGTGCGCTTTGACGGTTTAAAGCTTTTTATCGGTAAAGAGATGAAGCGCATCCGGAGCGGCAGACGATCTGTTTGCCGAATATTGCATGAAACAAATCAGTTGCTTGTCGGATTTTCGGCCTGTCTGCAAAGGATGTATTCCTCTTGTGTCACAGAATGTACTTTCCAGTTGGGCGCTTCATAAACATTATGCCGCCAGACCTGATCGTCAGTATCAAATGCAAATGTATACCGGGAATACTCTTGTCTGATCGCTTCCTCTAGGGATGCATTCCATTGCCTGTATGTTGTGAGATGTGTTTCTGCTGTTTCACAAACCGCTTCCGGCACAAAGTATACCGATATCGTTGTGTTGATGCCGGTGGTTTCTTCCATATCCAGCAGTATTTCACGCAGTGTATCAAATTCTGCCGCATAATCTGTCGGAGCATATTGATCGGTGTTTACAAACACATCGTGGTATGCCCACGGTTCTTCTGCTTTGGCTGCATAGTCGGTAATGGTAACGGAAGCATAATCCGGAAATTCGGGACTTTTACCCATACATCCTGTATAAACGTAGCATTCTCCGAAGGTGCTTTTCAGTTTTGCTTCCATCATACCCGATAGTTCTGCGGCTATGATGCCCTGTGCGTAATCATCGGTAAACTGCTTTGCGTCAAGATCCTGCACACTGATTTCAAATTGCACTTCGGGATGCGCTGTTGGGGAACAGATCGCATGATATTCCGTTTGGGTTGTGTCCGCGCCAAGCGGTGTGGTCCATGTGTGACCAATTGCAAAGTCTTCATGATACTTTTCTTCCAGCAGCTTCTCCATTTTGTTGGATGGGTCACCGCAGCCGGAACCAAACATCATCAGAAGCCCTCCGCAGAAGAATAGAGGAAATGTTTTGCTTTGCATCATTCAAAGCTCCTTTCGCTTGAGAATCATATTGACGGATAGCATCGGCAAGGGGATGAAATACCGGAGCTTAAGCAGTCTCCGCATCAAACACCCGTCGCATTTTTTCATTGGCAGAAGAACTGACCCCAATGCCGATCCAACCAAAGGCATCCGGATCGTCGTCCCATTCCAGTTGAATCCATATGATACAGGGCTTTTTTGTCATGGGGCGATACAGCGTTACGGTGTAGGGGATTGCTTCCTGCTCTGTCAACGCATCATAGCCATGCAGCCGTCTATCAAACAGCAGATGCTCTGTGTTGCACTCCGCACATATTGCCTTTATCACAGTGATATCTGCAAAAAAGGGGCGCTCCGGTAGTACGATCTCCTGCCGGAACAGACCAAACCGTCGCCGATAGATATGTACTGTGCCATCCGCATCGGATTTGCCGCAAATCGTACCGTGTCTTAACAGCTTGCTGCATTCCGCTTCATAGGCATCCAGCACAGCCTGTTCTTCGGGCGAATACCCATTCCGATAAAGGAGAAACGATCCACAGCCGCAGGGACATTGCAGCCGCAGGCGATCGTTTTCCGGCACGGCGATCTGTCGCAAATGAGTGGGAACTTTCATGGCTTACCCCTTATTTGCCTCACGCTGCAGTACAGCAAAGGCCTCTTTCAGATTAGAAACGCCCTCCAGACGAATATGATACCGTTGGGTTTGCAGGGTGCGTAACGTCTGCTTTGGCAGAATACACAGAGTAAAGCCCAGCCGCTGCGCCTCCTGAATGCGCTGTGTGGCATTGGATACAGCACGGATCTCGCCGCCCAGACCCACCTCACCGAATGCCATGACCGTTTCCCCGATGGGCTTGTCCATCAGCGAGGAATACAAGGCCAGTGCAACTGCCAGATCACCGGCAGGCTCATCCAGACGGAAGCCGCCTACGATATTCAGGTACACATCCAGCGCACCAAAGAACAATCCCATCCGTTTTTCCAGTACCGCCAGCAGAATGTACACACGGTTGTAATCAAAGCCCGTAGCGGTACGGCGGGGGGTAGAAAGTGTGCTTTTTGATACCAACGCCTGAATTTCCGCAAGAATGGGGCGGCTGCCTTCCATCATACAGCACACACAGGTGCCGGAAACACCCAACGGTCTGCCCTCCAGCAGCATGGCAGAGGGGTTTTCCACCTCTTTTAAGCCGCAATCGGACATTTCAAATACGCCGATCTCGTTGGTAGAACCGAAACGGTTCTTCACTGCACGCAGAATGCGGCAGCTCTGGTAGCGGTCGCCTTCAAAGATCAGCACCGCATCCACAATATGCTCCATGACCTTGGGACCTGCAATGGAGCCTTCTTTGGTCACATGACCCACCAGAAAAATGGGGATCTCCTTTGCTTTTGCGGTGTGCATCAGCAGATTGGTGCATTCTCTGACCTGCGGTACGGAGCCTGCGCCGGAATTCATGCCGTTAATGTGCAAAGTCTGCACCGAATCCACAATCACCACGTCGGGTTCGGTTTCCGCAATGGTATCACAGATGGCCTCGGCATCGGTAATGGTCAGCAGATACAGGCTTTCCGTATCCACCCCAAGGCGTTGGGCACGCAGCTTGATCTGTCGGGCGGACTCTTCACCGGAAACATACAGTACCGAGTGAGATTCCCCCAAAAACTGGCAGATCTGGAGCAGCAGCGTACTTTTTCCGATGCCCGGTTCACCGCCCAGCAGCACCAGAGAGCCTTTGACCAGACCGCCGCCCAGTACACGGTTCAGCTCACCAATGCCCGTATCGTAGCGGATATCTTCATTGGTGCCGATCTCTGCCAGCTCACGGATCTGGGCTGTGGCATTGACAGTGGCTTTGGAGCCGCTGCTGCCTGTGGGTACAGCGGCAGGCAGTTGTTCTTCAATGGAATTCCACGCACCGCAGGCGGTACATCTGCCGTTCCACTTGGGATATTCGGCACCGCAGGCGGTACATTCGTAGCGGATCTTTGCTTTTGCCATAGTGCTTCTCCTGTTCATCAAAAAAAGCCGGCATCATTGCGGATACCGGCTGTCTGGTCGTTATAAAAAGGGCATAAGAATCACGCCCAGCAGCATGACTGCGACGAGAATGATCACAGCGATCCGCAGACCGCGTTTTTTGGGATCGACCTTTTGTTGCTGTACGGGCTTTGCGTTTGCCTCTGCACGGCGTTGGGCACGGTTTTTCATGATCGCTGTACTCCTTTCGGTTTCGGGTAGGAAAAATGCCCCTTTTTTCCGAAGGGGCATTTACCGTTTTTGGTGCCGATGGCGGGACTTGAACCCGCACGGTATCGCTACCAACGGATTTTGAGTCCGTCACGTCTGCCAATTCCATCACATCGGCTCGCAGAATATTATACCACAACAGCCATGAAAAGTCAATATGTTTTGCGGAAGTTTTGCAGTGAACAAAAAAAAAGCCGACCCCACTTTCGTCAATATGCACAAAAAGAATGCCCGTTTTTCGGGAAAACGATGAAATTTCAAATATCGCTTGCAACATAGGAAAATGCGTGTTATAATATTTTCTATATTGGGTGCGTTGGAGCAGCTTGAGTCGTGCTACTACAAATCCTGCACTGCTTTTCCGAAATTTGATCAACGGTATAGGCTGCATAGCGCACTTTTGGGAGGATCTCATGAAACAATTGGAAACCGGCAAAATCAAAAACGTCACACTCGCCGGCCATAGCGGCTGCGGTAAAACTGCTCTCGCAGAGGCACTGCTGTTTCAGGCCGGAGTGACCGACCGTCTGGGTAAATCCGCTGAGGGCAACACCGTATGCGACTACGACCCCGAGGAGATCAAGCGCAAATTCTCAATCAACCTTTCTCTTGCCAATTTTGAGGTTGGCGAGAACAAGATCAACCTGATCGACACCCCCGGTCTGTTTGACTTTGCAGCCGGCATGAACGAGGGTCTGTATGCAGGCGATACCGTCATGATCTGTGTATCTGCAAAATCCGGTGTGCACGTTGGCACCAAGAAGGCATACGAGGCTGCCATCAAGCGCGGCAAGCACGTTATGTTCGTAATGACCAAGATCGACGACCCCAATCAGGATTTCTACAAGTCTCTGGAAATGCTGAAGGAGAACTTCGGTACGGCTGTGTGCCCTGTTGTGGTGCCGCAGATCGTGGACGGCAAGGCAGTTTCTCTGGTGCATCTGGGCAGACTGAAGTCCTATACATACGCAGGCAAGGGCGCACCTGCCATCGGTGAGATCACCACCGATACCATGCTCTCCGCCAAGGAGGACATTTCTGCTGAGGCTCTTATCGAGACTCTGAGCGAGGCTGTTGCCGAGTCCGAAGACGCTCTCATGGAGAAGTTCTTTGCAGGCGAGCCCTTTACCCAGGAGGAGATCAGCCACGGTATCCACGCAAGTATGCGTACCGGTAAGGCTTACCCTGTCTTTACCGTATCCAGCACCAATCTGATGGGTATTGATCTGCTGCTGGAGTTCACTAAGTACCTGCCCGCAGCCAATGCCATGGGTGAGATCAAGGCCGCCGACAAGGACGGCAAGGATGTTGCTGTTTCCATGGACGAAAAGGCTCCCGTTTCTGCCTTTGTATTCAAGACCATCGCTGACCCCTTTGTGGGCAAGATGAGCTTCATCAAGGTTATGTCCGGTACCCTTTCTGCCGACAAGGAACTGATCAATGCTACCACCGGTGCTTCCGAGCGTATCGGTAAGCTGTATACCATGGTAGGTAAAAAGCAGACTGAAGTAACCAAGGCCATTGCCGGTGATATCGTTGTGGCAACCAAGATCGCTGCCAATACCGGTGATACCATCTGTGCACAGGAGCGTGTCATCGCTTATCCCGAGATTGGCTACCCCAAGCCCTGCTATAAGATGGCTGTAAAGGCCAAGGCACAGGGCGATGAGGCAAAGATCTCCAACGGTATCCAGCGTCTGCTGGAGGAGGACAAGAGCCTGTCCTACGGTCTGGATTCTATGACTAAGGAAATGATACTGGGCGGTCTGGGCGACCAGCATCTGGATATTGCCATGGCAAAGCTGAAGAGCAAGTTCGGCGCTGAGGTGTTGCTGGAGGTGCCCCGTGTGGCTTATCGTGAAACCATCCGCAAGAAGGTTTCTCAGCGTGGTAAGCATAAGAAGCAGTCCGGCGGTCACGGCCAGTTTGGTGATGTTGTCATCGAGTTTGAGCCCTGCGACAGCGATTCTCTGGTATTTGAGGAGCGTGTGTTCGGCGGTGCTGTGCCCAAGAACTTCTTCCCTGCAGTGGAAAAGGGTCTGCAGGATTGCGTCAAGAAGGGCGTGCTGGCAGGCTGCCCCGTAGTCGGCCTGAAGGCTACTCTGGTGGATGGTTCCTACCACCCTGTTGATTCTTCCGAAATGGCCTTTAAGACTGCTGCTTCTCTGGCCTATAAGGAGGGCCTGAAGCAGGCTGGCCCCGTGCTGCTGGAGCCTATCGGCTCTCTGGAGGTTTCGATTCCCGATGCCAAGACCGGCGATGTGATGGGTGACCTGAACAAGCGTCGCGGCAGAGTGCTGGGTATGGAACCCGCCGGCAAGGGCATGACCGTGATCTCTGCGGAAGTTCCCATGCGTGAAATGCACGATTTCGCTATGTATCTGCGCCAGGTGGCAAGAGGCATGGGTGAATTCACCTTCTCCTTCCTGCGCTATGAGCAGCTCCCCGGCAATCTGGTGGATGACGTGGTGGCAAGCCTGAAGTCCGCTGCCGATGACGAGGATTGATTCCCTGTAAAACCGATATGGAAAGCCGCCGCAGCTTCAGACTGCGGCGGCTTTTTTGTGAGGGATGGGGAAAACGGGACAAAAAAATCCACCGGAATGTATTCCGGTGGATTTTGTGGTTTACAGATCAAAGACCTGCCAGGATCTTCAGGATTGCGATGGAATCGTTGCCGGTTACGCCGGATACGCCATCGGCCTCTGCATTGAGCATACCCTGCTCGGTGATCTCAATGGTCTGATCCTCGGCCAGGAAGCGGTTCAGCAGAATAACGTCACCGATCTTCACGTTGCCGTCGCAGTTTACATCACCTACCTGAACAGTGGTAGGAGGAACGGTCTCGGAGGAGATAGTAGTGGTGGTGGTAGTGGTAGTAGTAGTGGTAGTGGTAGTGGTGGAGGTGGTAGTCACAACAGTGCCGGTGCCGTTCAGAATGACAGGCTCGGCAAACAGTACGGTAACGGACTCAATGGTAGGATCGGAAGCATTATTGGTCCAGTAGCAGGAGAGCTTGATGAAGTCGTAGCAGAGCTTCCAGTCGTCGCCTTCCTTCAGGTATGCACCGTCGTTCATGCCTTCGGCATCAAACAGAATGGTAGCAGACTCCAGAGTAGAGCCGTAGGAGATCTGGGGTGCCCACATCCAGGTGTAATCGGAACCTTCATCTACTTCGGTGAAATAGCCGTTGCAAGCCAGAGAGATACCGAAGCAGGAATCTGCGCCGGTGGTGGTTGCGCTGCCCTTGATCAGCACGCCGGTGATCTTAGCGATGTCACGGTAGGGCTTAATGTCGATGGTCCAGGTGGGGTTGCCGTTCTCGTCAACCTCAACGGTGATGTCGTCGCCGGAGATCTCATCGGAGGTTACAGTCTCGGTGGAGATGCCGGTCATGTTCTTGAACATGGTTTCAATATCAGAATTGAACCACTTCAGATTGTTGCGATCGAAGAACTGCATATCGCCGCAGTTACCGGAATCCCACAGCACGGGGCAAACGCCGTCATAACCAATGCAGGTGGAGAACAGAGTTTCCAGCCACAGTTCGGTGTCTTCAGTATCCTTTCCGGCATTGGTCAGAACGCCACACTCACCGATGATTACGGGTACGCCTTTGGAAGCAAATTTCTGATACAGGCTGTTGATGCCGTTCTTCAGTGCGGTGATATCGCTGTCGGTGCCCCATGTTGCGCTGTAACCCCAAGAAGAATTCTGGGGAGCCACACAGAAGGTGGGCGGCTCATAATAGTGAACTTCCACAGCCAGCATATTGGCGCTGTCGGTCGGCATAGTGAAGCCGCTTTCCAGTGCAGCGGCACAGTTGGTGTTGTTGGAAGGAATAATCAGCAGACGGTTTGCATTGTTGCCGCCAGTTGCGCGGACAGCGTCTACGAACGCCTGACCCATCTGGGTGTTAATGCTGTGATCCCAGTTAATCTCGTTCCAGCCTGCAAAGGAAAGCTCCTGGCCGTAATCGGCAAAGTGGTTTGCGATCTGGGTCCACAGAGAGGTGAACTTTGCCTTCTGGGAGGTGCCCTGCCAGAGCCATGCACCGTCTACATCGGCTTTCGTAGCGTTGACGGTAGCAGCATCGCCGCTGTCGTTCGTGGAGGCGCCATCGTGGTGAACATTGATGATAACCTTCATGCCTGCATCAAAGCAGTAGTTAGCCACTTCCTCGATACGGTTGAGGTAATCCACATCCACATTGCCGTTGCTGTCCATGTTCTCAACCCAGGTCACAGGGATACGAACGGTGTCAAAGCCGGTAGCGGCAATGGCGTTGATCATGGCGCTGGTGGTTTTGGAGTTGCCCCAGCCCACCTCGGTGTCTACATAAGGATCATTGCTGACCCAGCCGGCACAAGCGCCGGAATCGAAGGTATTGCCCAGGTTCCAGCCCATGCCCATCTCATCAACGAGAGCTACGGCATTGGAAGCGGCGGTTGCCTGCGGAATTTCAAAGGTGCATACGCCGGAGGCGAGTGCAACTGTCAGAAAACCGGAGAGCAGCTTGCTATACAGTTTCATGAATATCAGTCCCCTTTTCATAAGTATGGTACTATCAATTTACCACAATATTCTCCAATTGTCAATCGGAGTAACCGCCAAATTTTCCCCTTGTTTTTTGTGCAACATTCACATAAAATCGCAAAATTCGCCCAGAAATAAGCGGATGTGCATAAGCAATATTGTCATATAAAATCAGAAACGGTTCTATGAAATTTTGTGCTCCCTTTTGCGTAGAATATGAAAAATCCGTGAATATGCGATTTATTTTTAGAATGAAAAAAACGCAGCCGTACAGACTGCGTTTTTGCAAAAACGATATAAATCACAGAAAAGATTACTCTGCGTATTGTGAGGTGATGCCCAGGTATTCTTCCAGCGTCAGGCCGCTGTCATAGACTTTTTTGGCGTTTTCCTCGCCAAGGTAGCGGATATGCCAGGGCTCATACTTATAACCGGTGATATCGGATTTGCCTTGGGGGTAGCGGATAATGAAGCCGTATTTCCAGCAGTTTGCCGCAAGCCAGGCGGCCTCGGGGGTGCTGCCGAAGCTGTCGCCCGCATAGTTGATATCAAAGGCAAGGCCGGTCTGGTGCTCCGAGTGGCCGGGGCGTGCAGAGAAGGTATCGGCCTTTTCCTGTCCGCTTGCAACAACGTGACGGTTGTAGGTGGCCTCCTGGGTGGCGTAGGAACGATAACCGGATACGATGCTCAGGCTCATCATTTCGGCGGAGGCTGCCACCTGCATCCGATCAAATGCAGCCTTTGCCTCGGGGTTGACACCGGGGTCGTAATCTGCGGGCAGCGCATAAGTTTTATTGACGATGAGAATACCCTGCACGTATGTCACGCCGTTGATGACCTCCACGTTTGCAGCAGGGGCAGAGGGGGTTTCATCCAGAACGGTAACGGTAACCTCCGCGTACACAGAAGGATTATTGACGGAGGTGACCCGCACAATACATACACCGGGTCCCACTGCGGTAATATCGCCCAACCAGTTTACCGTTGCAACCGATTCATCGGAGGAAGTCCATTGCTCGGATTTATCGGTGGCATCTGCGGGGGACATGGTAACAATGGGCATTTTGTTCTCACCCACCTTCAGGCTCACGGCGTAGAAGGTCAGTTCAATGCCTGTGACCGAACCAGGCCCAAGGCTGACGGTGGTTGTGGTAGTTGTGGTTTCGGAGCTTGTTGTAGTGGTCGTGGTTGCATCGGAAGAAGTTGTGGTAGCAGAGGTACCGGTTCCACCCACGATCTGAATATAGAACGTTTCCCGATCTCCTGCGGCACCTTCTGCAATGACGACTACATCACCGGGAGCCAGTGCAGTCATGAGATGAGTTTCATCCACAGAGAGCAAGGCATCATCGGAAACAGCGCAGGTAAAATCACCTGCGAAGGTTGTAACCAGTGTGCGGGATTGCCCTACCTCCATGGTAATATTGTAGTAGTGATTTTTATTATTTCCGCCACCATTGGCAATGAGGTACACACCCATCACCAAACCGGCCATGCACATCAGCACCAACAGCAGCATAGCGGCAGATGAACCGCTGCGCTTCCCTGTGGCGGCCTTCTTTTTTGTATTCTTTGCCATAACGGGCATCCTTTCTTTCAATCGAGCGTGAATGGTTTTCAATCGTACCTTCTATTATAGCACATCTTTTCGGATTTGTCACCCTGTTTTGCAAAAAATTACAGATTACTTTCCGTCTTGCCTGCTTACAGCTTTTCCGCCAGCCAATACAGCAGCCCGTAAATGACACTTGCCGTGGTGCCGTAGAGGATCACGGGGCCTGCAATGGTAAAGATCTTGGTACCTACACCCAGAATAAAGCCTTCGGTTTTGGCTTCTACCGCCGCAGAGGATACTGCGTTGGCAAATCCGGTAATGGGCACCAGTGTACCTGCACCGCCGTGCTTTGCGATTTTTTCATACAGACCCAGACCGGTCAGCAATGCGGAAAGAAATACCAGCACCACAGAGGTCCAGGTGCCTGCTTCTTCCTTGGGAATATGATAGGCCATAAGAAATTGAGTAATGCCTTCACCAATCAGACAAATGGTGCCGCCGATGATAAAAGCCTTGGGCAGATTGCAATACCACTTGGTTTTGCGGGATGCTGCCTGCACCAGCTTGCTGTATTCCTTGGGAGAAGGCTGACGGGGATGAATGGGCATGATCGAACACTCCTTATGAGAATTTATTGCCAGTATGCCCGTTTTCGGCAGAAATATGAAAAATCGCACCCGAAATTTCATCGGGTGCGTTTTTTTCACCAGCGGAAGGGTCTGCGGAAGCGGTAGCCGTTGGAATTGGTCAGCAGCCGGAACATTTCATTGACCTGCATGGATTCATGCACACCTGTTTTGCACCAGATGACAAAATGCTCGCAGTTGTTGGTTACCAGATTGTAGCGGCTTTCGCCCAGACGGGTACGGGCACGGGCAACGGTTTGCTCGGGCGTATACAGGTGGTACCCATAGCTGCGCTGCAAAACATCTGCCAGATGTGCAGCGGCGTTGGTGCGGTCGGTACCATCGGGGTTGGCGGTAAAAGCGGCAGGCTCATTGCCGATACGGATGGGGGCGGCGTATGGGTGAGGAAAATCCAGAATAAAGTAATCGCCATCATCCTTGAGAAAATACCGCAAAGAGGTGCAATGGATGGTAGCAGGGGAGAGTGGACTGCTGGCAGGTGCGGCATAATGCACCACGCAGGTATCGCTGACATAGATGCCGTAATGCTCATAGGTGCCGTTACGGCGCACCACACCGATGATATCGCCATAAGAGGCACATACGGGTGTCTCGGAATGGGGTGCGGCCAACTGCTGCAAAGCGGCTTCCATTTCGGGCAGGGTGCCGTAATTTTTCACAGTTCCAAAACCGTCGATGATGCGGCACTGCTCGGTTACCACATGGCGCTGCAGGGTATATTCCCCATGATAGTCCAGCTCTTCCCAGCAGTAGTCCTTATCCAGCACGGAGAATTCTCCGTTTGCGGCAGCTCTGCGTTGAGAAAAATCGTCCAATCTGTCTGCGATCTGTCCCATTCTTCTGCTCACATGATCCCAGAATGGCATAGCGAAGCTCCTTTCCTATACAAAAAGCGGCACGGAGGGGAAAACTCCATGCCGCTTTGCAATTGTAAAATCAGCCGAGAACGACCTCAACGGTATGGGTCTTGCCGTCAGCAAATACGGGCAGCACATTGCCCTCGATGGCATTGCCGTCCACAGTAACGGACTGAACGCCCTTGCAGACGTGGTTGGGGTTCTTCACGGTAATGGCATACTCTGCACCACGGAACACACGGGTCAGCTCAAAGCCATCCCAAGCGGAAGGAATGCAGGGGTCAACCTTCAGGCCGTCCCAGTCGGGGATCATGCCCAGGATGTACTGAGAAACAGCCACAAAGTTCCAGGCGGCGGTACCGGTGAGCCAGCTATTCTTAGCCTCGCCGTGGCGGCGTGCATCCTTACCGGCGATCATCTGAGCGTACACATAGGGCTCGGTGCGGTGGAGATCAGCATACTTAGCCTCACGGTATGCGGGAGCGATCTTGCTGTAATACTCAAATGCCTTTTCGCCTCTGCCCACAGCAGCCTCGGCGCAGATGATCCAGGCGTTGTTGTGGCAGAAGATACCTGCGTTCTCCTTGTAGCCGCCGGGGTAGGTGGAGATCTCACCGTACTCGATGTAGTACTTGGTGAATGCGGGGTTATTCAGCACCAGACCATGCTCGGAGTTCAGGTACTTATCAACGGAATCCAGAGCCATAATATCCTTACCGGACTCCTTACCCACGCCGGACATGACGCAGAAGCCCTGAGGCTCGATGAAGATCTTGCCTTCCTCGCACTCATTGGAGCCGACCTTCTTGCCGAAGTCATCGTATGCACGAACGAACCACTCGCCGTCCCAGCCTGCGGTCTCAATGGCCTGCTTCATCTTGTCGATGGCAGCCTGGGCCTCATCGGCAGCAGCGTTGTCGCCGCGGCGGCGGCAGATGGCAACGTACTCGGGACCTGCAAAGGTGAACAGACCTGCTACGAATACGGACTCAGCCACACGGCTGTACTTGTCCTCGCCGTACTTGGGGGAGGTGGAAGTCTGGAAGGACTCGCCGGGGGTATCGGAGAAGCAGGAGAGGTTCAGGCAGTCGTTCCAGTCGGCGCGCATTGCCAGGGGCAGGCCGTGGGGGCCTACATTATCGGCAACATGCCAGAAGCTCTGCTTCAGGTGGTGCATCATGGGCTGTGCCTTTGCGGGATCGTTGTCGTAGGGCACCATTTCGTCCAGAATGGAATCATCGCCGGTTTCCTTGATGTAAGCGGCGGTGGAAAGGATCATCCACAGCGGATCGTCGGAGAAGTCGCCGCCGATCTCGTCGTTGCCCTTCTTGGTCAGGGGCTGGTACTGGTGGTAGCAGCCGCCGTCCTCAAACTGGGTAGAAGCCAGATCGATGATACGCTCTCTTGCACGATCAGGGATCTGGTGTACAAAGCCCAGCAGATCCTGGTTGGAATCACGGAAGCCCATACCACGACCGATGCCACTCTCGAAGTAGGAAGCGGAACGGGACATATTGAAGGTGACCATGCACTGATACTGGTTCCAGATGTTGACCATACGATCCAGCTTATCCTCGGGGGACTTGACCTGGTACTTGCCCAGCAGGTCGTTCCACATGGTCTTCAGGGCAGCCAGAGCAGCCTCTACCTTCTCGGTGGTGTTGTACTGTTCCATCATGGCGTATGCACGGGACTTGTTCATGGAGCCGTCAGCGTTGAACTTCTCGGCAACGGGGTTCTCCACATAGCCCAGCATGAAGATCAGCTCCTTGGTCTCGCCTGCGGCCAGCTCCACGTTGATGCAGTGGGAAGCGATGGGAGACCAGCCGTCAGCCACGGAGTTGGAGGGCTGACCTGCCATAACGGTCTGGGGATTCTCAAAGCCGTTGTACAGACCCATGAAGGACTCACGGTCGGTATCAAAGCCGTCGATGGGAGCGTTTACGGTATAGAATGCGAAGTGATCACGGCGCTCCTTGTACTCGGTCTTATGGAACAGGGTAGAGCCTTCGATCTCCACCTCACCGGTATTGAAGTTTCTCTGGAAGTTGGTGGAGTCATCCTGTGCATTCCACAGGCACCACTCCAGGAAGGAGAACAGCTTGAAGCTCTTGGGGGCAGTACCCTTGTTGGTCAGGCGTACACGCTGGATCTCACCGTTGAAATCCTGGGGTACGAAGAAGGTGACCTCAGCCTGCAGATCGTTCTTCTGACCGGAAATGATGGTATAGCCCATACCATGGCGGCACTCGTAAGCGTCCAGCTCGGTCTTTACGGGAGACCAGCCGGGGTTCCAGACGGTACCGTTATCGTAAACATAGAAGTAGCGGCCGCCCATATCCACAGGGACATTGTTGTAGCGGTAGCGGGTGATACGGCGGAGACGGGCATCCTTATAGAAGTGATAGCCGCCTGCGGTATTGGAAATCAGAGAGAAGAATGCCTGTGTGCCCAGGTAGTTGATCCAAGGGTAGGGCGTTTGGGGAGATTGAATGACGTACTCCTTGCTTGCGTCATCAAAATAGCCGAATTTCTTCATGGGGTTTCTCCTTTTTGAACAGTGAATTTTCGCCGGGGGAACGCGCAGAGGGTGTTCCGCGAATGAACGACCGCAGTACGCGAATATACATCAATTATATCACAGCTTTATGAACAATGCAAGTCTCTTTTTTACCGAATTTTAGGCATGGATATGTAGCATTTTACACAAAAAGTATATGGATTTTTCCCGCAAGAGCCAAAAAGACGGAGAAAACAGGGGGTGGATGGTGTTGAAAACGGCGATCTATGTGCGGCAATCGGCTGACCGTGCGGACAGTGTCAGTCTGGAGACACAGGAGGCACTGTGCCGCAGGGAGCTGGTGCCGGGAGAAGCAGCAGAGGTGTATGCAGACCGGGGTTATTCGGGCAAAAATACCAAACGGCCGGGGCTGGCTGCCATGATGGAAGGGATCCGCCGCGGGGAGATCGGGCGGGTGCTGGTATACAAGCTGGACCGCATCAGCCGCAACCTTGCGGA
The DNA here is from genome assembly GCA_015066805.1 of Ruminococcus sp. GTDB lineage: Bacteria > Bacillota > Clostridia > Oscillospirales > Ruminococcaceae > Firm-04. The sequence continues at coordinate 42,489 of SVNP01000014.1, forward strand.
TTTTACCGATCTGCTGCGGGTATTTGGGACATATGGGGTGCAGTTTCACTCCCATACCGAGCGGTTTGAAACAGCCACACCCATGGGGCAGGCCATGCAAAGTCTGCTGATGGTGTTTGCTCAACTGGAACGGGAAACCATCTGCGGTCGTGTGCGGGATGCTGCTTTTACAAGGGCAAAGCTGGGCTTTGATACAGGCGGACCTCCGCCCATAGGGTTTGCCAAGGCACCCTTTCAGTTGATGGGCAGGCATACGCAATATCTGGTGCCGGATGAAAACGCGGGGCGGATCATGGCGTTGTTTCGGTCTTATGGGGAAGAAAACCGATCTCTCAGCGAAATTGCCGCCTGCTGGAACGCCCAAGGCTTTGTAACGGCAAGGGGCAGCGCTTGGAGCCGTGCCGCCCTGTGCAGGATCCTGCGGAACCCGGTATATGCCTGTGCAGACAGTGCAGTATACACGCATCTGGCGGAGCTGGGGGCAACGCTGTGTCTGCCGGAACCACTGCTGACGGAGCATGGGGTATATCTGTACCGTGACCGCAGGCTGCAAAGCAAGAAGCTGACAGATCTGCACGGAACATACGCCATTACTGCGCCTCATAAGGGTTTGGTGGAAGGCGCACTCTGGCTGCAGTGCCAGCAGCGGATGACGGGGCGGCGGGGGATCCGTACTCTGGGCTGCGGAGAGCGAACATGGCTCAGCGGCAGTATTTTTTGCAAACGCTGCGGCAGTGCCATGACTGCTGTGCAGGGGAGAAGTGACCTGTATCTGGTGTGCGGCGGCAGAAAAAGAGGTATCTGCGGCGGTGCGGGAGCCACATGGCGCACCGGGGAAGCAGAATTGCTCATTGGGGCAGTACTGGCAGAGGAATCGGCGGCGGCTGTCCAAGGGGAAGCGGTATCTTCCGCCAAGGATACGGCAGCATTGCAGGAGCTGGAACGTCTGCGGCTGCGCCGTGCCCGCCTGATGCAGGCTTTGACCGAAAGCGACGATACAGCGGTTTCCGTATTGACAGAAGCCATTGCCGCTGTGGATGGCAGGATCACTGCTTTGGGGCAGCCTGCGCCTGTGCGGATGCATTCTTCTGCCGTACCACCGTGGGAGAGCTTGGATGCGGCACAAAAAAAGACCATCGCACAGCGTTTTTTATGCTGTGCGATGGTGGATGGTGATACCATAGAATTATATTTGCGGTAGAAATTACTTGGCTCTGCCCAAAAATGCCGCACCGATGATACCGGCATCGTTGCCCAGCTTGGCAATGACGATCTCGGTGTTCTTTTCGGAGTTGCGGGTGTAGACTTCCTTTGCCACCAGCTCCTTAACGGGCAGCAGCAGAGCATCACCCTCATTGCAAACACCGCCGCCGATGCACAGAACATCGGGCTGGAAGATGTTGATGGTGTTGGTAATACCGGCAGCCAGTGCCTTGATATAGAAATCCACCACAGATTTTGCAGCAGCATCGCCGGCTCTCATGGCATCAAAGGCAGTGCGTGCGGTGACCTTGCCTTTTTCCTCAGCCATTTTGTGCATAATGGATTCGGGATGCTCGGCCATGGCTTCCTTGGTCATACGAACCAGACCGGTCGCAGAGGAATACACCTCAAAGCAGCCTTTTCTGCCGCAGGTGCAGGGGGGGCCGTCCATCTGCAGTACGGTGTGGCCGATCTCGGCACCTGCAAAGTTGGAGCCTGCATAGATCTTGCCATCCACAACGATACCGCCGCCTACGCCGGTGCCCAGTGTAATGCAGACAGCGTTGACTGCGCCCTTTGCGGCACCTGCCACATACTCACCGTATGCGGCTGCGTTTGCATCGTTTTCAATGAAGGCAGGGCAGCCGGTCTTTTCAGAGATCCACTTGACCATAGGCACATTCACAAAGCCCAGATTGTTGGAATACTCGATGATACCGGTTGCGGAATTTGCAATACCGGGGGTGCCGATACCGATCCACTCCACCTGCTCGGGGGTCAGACCTGCGTTCTGGATGGCCTGCAATGCACATTCTGCCATATCCGCTGCGATCTCTTCGGAGGGACGGGGGCAGTTGGTCTTCATGGAAGCCTTGTTCAGAATATTGTAGTTCTCATCTACGACACCTGCAACAATGTTGGTGCCGCCGAGATCAATGCCGACATAATACTTCATAATGGGTAACTCCTTTTCATAGATGGTTTGGGATTATCTGGGCATGGTACGGGTGCTGAGGATGGTGCAATCCTTGCTGCGGATGGAGTAGCTGCCGAAGTTTGCGGGCAAAAAGACGGATTCGCCTTTGGAAAGTGCCATTACAACGCCTTCATCGTAGACCAGTACGGCTTCGCCTTCGGTCACCAGCAGGTGGGTGTAGGATTCACCCTCGGCAGGGGGGAATTTTGCATCGCCGTTGATATGCAGCTCCCAGGTGGTAAAGTAGCTGCAGTTGGCGATCATGGCAGAGGTATAGCCCTCATATGCCATGGGGGGGCGCTTCAGTCTGGGGGGAGCAGCCCATGTTTTGGTCACATCCACAGCCTTGTCGATGTGCAGCTCACGGGGCTTGCCGTCTGCGCCCACACGCTCGTAATCGTACACACGGTAGGTCAGGTTGGAATTCTGCTGGATCTCTGCAATGAGAATACCTGCGCCGATGGCGTGCAGTGTGCCTGCTTCAATGAAGAATACATCGCCCTTATGCACAGGCACCAGACGGACATAATCCAGCAAGGTGCCATCCTGAATATGGGCACGGAACTCCTCTTTGGAAAGCTCACGGTTGAAGCCGTAGGCCAGTGCGGCACCTTCATCGCAATCCACGATATACCAGCACTCGGTCTTACCGTTCTGACCGTTTTCGTTTTCACGGGCGTAGTGGTCATCGGGGTGTACCTGCACACTGAGATCCTGGCAGGCATCAATGAGCTTGATCAGCACGGGGAAACCGGAAAAATTGGCTGCACCTCTGCCCACCAAGGTCTTCCAGTCATGCTCCAGATAAGCAGTCAGCGTGGCGCCTTTATCGGGGCCGTTCATAATGATAGATTCTCCGGCGGGGTGACAGGAAAGCTCCCAGCTTTCGGCAATGCGTTCCATTTCTCCGCAGGGACGCTTGAATTCGTCCCGCAGGCGTGTACCGCCCCAGATATAATCCTGAAATGCAGGCTTGAGCTTTAACGGTTCCATAGTATTCCCTCCTAGATAAATTATGACAGTTTTTTTGCTCAGTCATCGGGCAGCTCTGCGATCAGAGCGTGCAGCTCGGCGGCAGTTTCCGCAGAAACACCTGCGGTTTTTGCCAGATCCGCTGCACTTGCCGCCTTAAGCTGGGCGCGGGTTTTGTAGGTCAGCAGCAGCTTGCGGGCTTTTTTTTCGCCGATGCCCTTGACCTTGGTCAGGGTCAGGGCATAGCTGCTTTGCTTGTGTCGGGTTTTCATATACTGCACCGAATAGCGGTGGACTTCATCCTGAATACGGGTCAGCAGGGAAAACGCCCCTTGTTTATCCCGCAGAGAAAGCTCGCCGCCATTGGTGGCAATGGCTCTGGTGCGATGCTTGTCATCCTTCACCATACCGAACAGCGGCACGGAGATCTTCATTTCCTCCAGAATGGGCGCAATGGCAGATACATGCCCCTTGCCGCCATCCAGCAGGATAAGATCGGGCAGCACGGCGAAGCTGTTTTTCTCCGTATCGGGAGGTGTTTCGGCGTGCAAGGCTTGTTTGTATTCATTCAGCCGTCGTCGGATGATCTCCTGCATGGCGGCGTAGTCGTTCTGGGTTTGCAGCTCCTTGACGGAAAAGCGGCGGTATGCGGATTTCAGCGGTCTTCCGTTTTCAAACACCACCATACCCGCAACCATGGCTGCGGAGGAAAGGTTAGAGATATCATAAGCCTCAATGCGGACAGGCGGTTTTGCAAGCCCCAGTACCCTACCCAGCTCTTCCAGCTCCAGCAGCTCTCTGCCGGTGCGTCCGGATTGGATGGAGAGTTTTTCGCTTGCATTTTGCTTGGCACGCAGCAGCAGGCGGTGGCGGATGCCCTTCTGGGGTACTGCCAGCGTCACGGCGTGTCCTGCCTGTGCCCGCAGCAGGTCGGTGATCAGCTCTGCTTCCTCGGGCAGTGCTTCTACCAGGATGGTACGGGGCAGGTCTTTGTTGCTTCTGCCGCTGTAATACTGTGGGATGAATTCATCTATGGGCCGGTCAGTTAGCACATTGCCGGTCAGGAAGAACGATGCCTGATCGCATAATCTGCCGCCACGGTACATCAGCACGGAGATCACCGAGGTTTTGGGGGCGTGGGCAATGGCGATCACATCCGTATCTTCGGGGATGGCATCTATAATATCCTGAGATTCTCCCGCACGGCGGATGGCGTTGATACGGTCACGGAGCCGTGCCGCTTCTTCAAAATCCAGCCGTTCCGATGCGGCAAGCATACGCTGTTCCAGGGCGGAAACGGTGTGGTCACCGCCGTTTTTGATGAATCGTACCGCATCGGCAAGGGTTTCGGCGTAGGCTGCGGCAGAGGTTTTTCCTCTGCACACGCCCATACATTGCCCGATGTGGTAATTCAGGCAGGGGCGCTGCTTGCCAAAGGCGGAAGGAAATTGCTTGCCGCAGGTGGGGAGCTGAAACAGGCGGTTGACCTCATGGGCGGTTTGCTTTGCCACAAAGCCGCTCATATAGGGACCCAGATATTCTCCCGGCTCGGTGGTATTCACCTCGGCGGTAATGCGGGAAAAGGGCGGCGGAGAAATACGGATATAGTGGTAGCCCTTATCATCCTTCAGCAGAATGTTATAGGGTGGTTTATGCTGCTTGATCAGCGAGCATTCCAGCACCAGCGCTTCGTATTCGGAGCCGGTAACGATAAAATCATAATCATGCACCTGAGAAACCATGGCGGCGGTTTTGGGGGTGTGGTCGGGGTGATCCCGAAAATAGCTGGTGACACGGTTCCGCAGGTTTTTTGCCTTGCCGATATACAGGATCTTTTCCTGCTTGTTTTTCATGATATATACGCCGGGCTCTGTGGTGAGTGCGGCGGTTTTCTGTTGAAGAAAGGGCAGGCGGGGGTTCATACATCCTGCTCCTCGTCGTAGTCGTAGTCGTCCTCATCCTCATCCACGCCGAATTCGTATTCAAACTCGGCATCATCGGTGAGGGTTTCCACGGGGTTGGCACGCGGTGTCAGCTTATCAGCCACAAGCAGAGCCTTTTTCCGCAGCTTTTCGGAAACGGTTTCTCTGACCGGCTCCTTCAGCACAGGGGAATCGGAAAACATGGTAGAAGAAAAATCCGTGACCTTTGCCTTATCGCCGTAGCAGTCAATATCCACATCCTCGTTGCGGATGAGGTGGATCATGGCGGTAAAGAAGAAAATATAGGCAAAGGCATTCAGCAGAATGCTGGCATACACACGGTATCCAGCCAGACCCAGAAACATACCTGCCAGAATGAGGACGCTGTGGATGATGACCACAGTCTGGAGCTTTTTGCTTTCGGGGGCAAGCATCAGCAAGGAAAGTGCTACGCCGCCGGAGAAGATCACATGGCACAGGGTCAGTGCCAGAGATAATCCGTTATAGGGGATAAAGGGCAAAAAGTCAAATTCCAGCAGCATCAGTATGACTTCCACGATGATATAGCATATGAGCAGAATCTTCATGGGCAGTCGCTGCCGCACCAGACGATCCAGCCAGACCACGCTGAGGGTGAACAATGCAAAGGCAGTGGCTTCAATACCATATGCAATGATCTCAAAGGGGATCACAAAATTGCCGTATTTTGCCAGAGAATAGTAATAGATCAGGCAGATTACAATGAATACCACAAACAAAATGTTGGCAGTTCGCCCGATACGCATGCAATCCATCAGTGTGTATTCCCGCTTGGGCTCTTCCTTGTGCAGAGGTTCCTGACGGCGCACGGGCTGCGCTTTGGCAGCCGGAGCTCCTTTGGCTTTCCGCTTGGGAGAATGCTTTTGCGGGGGTGTGGGGGTATGGGGCGGCGGATAGTATTTTGCCATCCGTGGCACCTCCTTTCATGAGGGGAAAGAGCGAGGGGAAGCTCAGCCCTTTGCCTCCAGAGCACGCTTACCGATATCGGTGCGCCAGTGGGCAGCTTCAAAGGAGATCTCCCTGACAGCGGCATAGGCCTTTGCCAGAGCATCCTCCAGCGTATCTGCACCTGCGGTTACGCCCAGCACACGGCCGCCGTTGGTGTAGAACACATCATCCTCCAGCAGCGTACCTGCGTGATAAACCGCAGCCTTTTTATGCTGACCGTTTGTTTCCAGACCTGCAATGGCCTTATGCTTCTGATAAGCCTCCGGGTAGCCGCCACTTGCCATAATGACGCAAGCGCAGGCACCCTGCTTCCACTGCATGGGCAGCTCTGCCAGAGTCTGTGCTTCCACAGCCTCCATAATATCCATCAGGTCGGTTTCCAGCATGGGCAGTACCACCTGGGTTTCGGGGTCACCGAAGCGGCAGTTGTATTCAATGACCTTAACGCCCTTGGGGGTGGCCATCAGACCGAAATACAGGCAGCCGCGGAAGCTTCTGCCCTCTGCATTCATGGCATTGACAGTGGGCAGGAAGATATTCTGCATACATTCCTCGGCAATGGCATCGGTATAGTAGGGGTTGGGAGAAACAGTGCCCATACCGCCGGTGTTTTTGCCGTTATCGCCATCTAAAGCACGCTTGTGATCCATGGAAGAGATCATGGGAGCAACGGTTTTGCCATCGGTAAAGGCCAGCACGGAGATCTCGGGGCCGGTGAGGAATTCCTCCACCACCAGACGGGAGCCGCTTTCGCCGAAGATCTTATCCTCCATCATAGAGCGCACCGCTGCCACTGCTTCGTCCTCATTCTGTGCAATGATGACACCCTTGCCCAGGGCCAGACCATCCGCCTTGATGACGGTGGGGTAGCTGTTCTGTTCTTTCAGGTAGGCAATGGCGGAATCGGCATCGGTAAACACCTCGTAGCCAGCGGTGGGAATACCGTACTGCTTCATCAGGTTTTTGGAGAACACCTTGCTGCCTTCAATAATGGCGGCCGCCTTGGAGGGGCCGAACACCTTGAAGCCGTTTTCACGGAGCAGATCAGCCATGCCCAGCACCAGCGGATCATCGGGAGCCACAAAAACCCAGTCCACAGCCAGCTCCTTTGCCAGAGCCAGCATACCGTCGAGATCGGTAGCTGCAACGGGGTAGCAATCAGCATATTTGGCAATGCCGCCGTTGCCGGGGGCGCAATACAGCTTGGAAATACGAGGGCTTTCTGCCAGCTTCATGATAATGGCGTGCTCACGGCCGCCGCCGCCTACTACAAGAACTTTCATATGGTTACATCCTTTCGGTGTTGTATTTATGGAGAGGAACGCTGTTCCTTTGGAATCGCACTGCAAATCAATGTGATTCCAAAGAAACGGCGAAAAACGCCGTTTATCCATTGGTTTCATGGGGAAGCTGTGCTGTGGCATAGGTGGTAATGGCCACGGAGCATCCCAGCAGAACACCGGCAATATCGGCCAAGGGCCGGAAAAATCCAAGGAAGCTGCGAATGGAGCCTACCGTTACCACGGCTGCTGCACCATCCCGGGCAGCGGTCAGGGTGCTGATGTACGAGCCGATGAGTCCGCCCACCAGATACAGCACAAAAAACACGCCGTACAGAATGGCATTCATCATTGCGGTGGCGCGTTGGATTTTTTCGGCACATAGCTGATACAGTGCAAGCCCCAGCATAGGCAGAGAAAGTGCGTGTACAAACAGCAGCAGTCCGACTGTGATTTTGGAAAGAGGTGTGTATTCCTCTGTGCGGTTGAACATGGCACAGGGCACGGCAGGGTTCAGGGTCGCCAGAACACATACCACTACATACACAAGCAAAATAACGGCCGACAGGCGTGCAAGCAGCACCGCAGATCTCGGATTATTCATAAAAAAGCTGTCCTTCCTTGCAGATATTTCAGTGCTGCCTGAGGGGAAACACTCCCCTCAGGCGCACAGGTTACATATCAGTGGTGGAACAATCTCAGGCCGCAGAATGCCATGGCAATGCCGTACTTGTTGCACTGCTCAATGACGATATCATCACGGATAGAGCCGCCGGGCTCAACAATGTATGCTACGCCGCTCTTGTAGGCACGGTCGATGTTGTCGGGGAAGGGGAAGAAAGCATCGGAGCCCAGACAAACACCGGTGTTCTGTGCGATCCATGCCTGCTTTTCCTCCTTGGTGAATACAGGGGGCTTTTCGGTGAACAGACGCTCCCACTCGCCATCTGCCAGTACATCCATATAATCCTCACCGATGTACAGATCAATGGCATTGTCACGGTCGGGACGCTTCACATCCTCACGGAAGGGCAGACCCAACACCTGAGGTGCCTGACGCAGCCACCAGTTATCAGCCTTGGTGCCTGCCAGACGGGTGCAGTGGATTCTGGACTGCTGACCTGCACCGATACCGATTGCCTGACCATCCTTGACATAGCACACGGAGTTGGACTGGGTGTACTTCAGGGTGATGAGGGAAATGATGAGATCCCGCTTTTTGTCGGCGGGGATATCCTTGTTCTCGGTGACCATGTTGCTGAGCATGGTCTGCTCGTTGATGTCCAGATCATTTCTGCCCTGCTCAAAGGTGATGCCGAACACATCCTTGTGCTCCACAGGGGCAGGCTGATAGTTGGGGTCGATCTGCACGATGTTGTAGTTGCCCTTGCGTTTGGTCTTCAGGATCTCCAGAGCCTCGGGAGTGTAGCCGGGTGCGATCACACCATCGGAAACCTCACGGGCGATGAGTCTTGCGGTGCATTCGTCGCATTCATCGGAAAGGGAGATCCAGTCACCAAAGCTGGACATTCTGTCTGCACCTCTTGCTCTTGCATAAGCGCAGGCAAGGGGGGAAAGCTCACCCAGATCATCCACAAAATAGATCTTCTTCAGGGTATCGGAAAGGGGCAGACCAATGGCTGCACCTGCGGGGGAAACATGCTTGAAGGAGGTAGCGGCGCACAGTCCGGTGGCAGTCTTCAGCTCGCGCACAAGCTGCCAGCCGTTAAAGGCATCCAGCAGATTGATGTAGCCGGGGTTGCCGGAAAGCACGGTAATGGGCAGGTCGCTGCCATCCTGCATATAGATGCGTGCGGGCTTCTGATTGGGGTTGCAGCCGTATTTCAACAAACGCTCGTTTGCCATGATAACGCTCCGTTTCTCGCCTTGCGGCGTGGTGATTTTATTCGTTGGCAGGCTTGCCGTAGCGGTTTACGACCTTGCTGACAGCATTGCCGTTGGTCACATCAATGTAACGCACAAACAGAGAGATCTTGTTGTCTGCGTTCAGGTTTGTCCACAGCAGGGAGGTAAAGCCGTCGATATCATCGGGGATGGAAACCAGCTTAGGCTCGCCGCAGAAGCTGGGCAGCGGATTGCCGTCACCCACATAGGTGTGGATGAAGTGACCCTGACCTGCAATGGGGTTCTGGTAGGAGTAGGTGAACCGCTGGCAGGAGGAGGGGTCGCCGTCTGCGCTCTTCAGGATGGACAGCGCATAGTTAAAGCTGTTGTTCTCCAAACGGATGATGCCGGAAATACGAGGGGTGTAGTTGGGGGCATCCGGCTCAAACTCACGGGCACGGAGGCTCTGCTCAAAGGTGAACTGGTGATCCAGACCCTCGTAGATGGTATCGGTCTGGTCGCCGTTGGTAACGATGGTCTTGTTGCCCAGCACACGCACGGGGGAGTAGATGATCAGGGAAGGATCGGTGCACTTGCTGGGGTCATAGGCTTCGGTACGCAAACCTGCGCCATCGGGAACAAAAATACGGTTGCGGGAGTTTTCGCTTCTGCCCATGATGAAATAGGCAGCCACGGCATACTTGCCGTTTGCGGAGCGACCGAGGATAATGCCTCTGCCGGGGTAGCTGTTGCCCTGCAGCTCCTGAGCCAAAGAAATCATAGCCATAATATTTGAACCTCCTGATGCGGCCGGTTCGTCAGCCGCTGTATTCTGATTAAGAAATGATCGTCTTGCCGTCCTTCACCTTGATTCGGCCTTCGCAGAACAGGCGCACGGCTTCGGGCAGAATTTTCCATTCTGCTTCTTCCATCACACGCTTCTGCAGGATTTCGGGGGTATCGTCAGCCTTTACCTCCACAGCCTTCTGCAGAATAATGGGGCCGCCGTCACAGACCTCTGTGACAAAATGCACGGTAGCACCGGTCACCTTCACGCCCTTTTCCAGTGCAGCCTCGTGAACGTGCAGTCCGTAGTATCCCTTGCCGCAGAAGCTGGGGATCAGTGCGGGATGCACGTTGATGATCTTGTTCTGGTAGGCACGGCACACACAGCGGTCAAGGATGGTCATAAAGCCGGCCTGCACCACCAGATCGGCGTACTCCTGATAGAGTGCTTCGATGAGGGCGTTGCTGTAACTTTCCACATCGGGGAAGGATTTGCGCTGAATGACCCGGGTAGGGATACCGTGATCCTTGGCACGCTTGAGAGCATAGGCATCGGGGCGGGAGCTGATGACGCATTTGATCACGCCGCCGCCCAGCTCACCACGCTCCTGTGCATCAATGAGAGCCTGCAAATTGGTGCCGCCGCCGGAGACCAGCACAACGATATTTTTGGCGGAGAGGTCGATCCCTTCCAAAGGGTCAACCCAACCGTTTTCGGAAAAATCCGTGCTGCGGACATCTGCCATACGCGCACTTCCTTTCGTTTTTATTCGATGATCACGCCGTCGTTGCCGTCTGCCAGCTCGCCCAGAATATAGGCGGTCTCGCCTGCGGCCTTCAGGGCAGCCACGGCACGGTCTGCGTACTCGGGAGCCACGCTGACGATCATGCCGACGCCCATGTTGAAGGTGTTGAACATATCACGCTCGGGGATATTGCCGGTGCGTGCAATGAGATCGAAGATAGGCAGCACCTGCACGGCACTGCGAGGGATTCTTGCGGTGATGCCGGAGGGCAGGCTGCGGGGGATATTCTCGTAGAAGCCGCCGCCTGTAATGTGGGAGATGGCCTTGACGGGCACCTGCTCCAGCAGAGAGAGAACGGGCTTTACATAGATCTTGGTGGGAGTCAGCAGGGTCTCACCCAAAGTGCCGCCCAGATCGGCAAACTCACGGCAAAGGGTCTTTTCGCTGATGTCAAAGACCTTTCTGACCAGAGAGAAGCCGTTGGAATGCACACCGCTGGAGGCGATGGCGATGAGAACGTCGCCGGCCTTCTGGGTATCGGGCTGCAGGATCTTTTTCTTATCCACAATACCCACAGCAAAGCCTGCCAGATCGTACTCATCCTCGGGGTAGAAGCCGGGCATTTCGGCGGTTTCACCGCCTACCAGTGCTGCGCCGGACTGCACACAGCCCTCTGCGATACCGGAAACGATATCTGCAATGCGCTCAGGCACGTTCTTGCCGCAGGCGATATAATCCAGGAAGCACTGGGGCTTTGCGCCGCAGCAGATGATGTCGTTGACACACATTGCCACGCAGTCAATACCCACGGTGTTGTGACGATCCATCAGGAAAGCCAGCTTCAGCTTGGTGCCCACACCATCGGTACCGGAGACCAGTACAGGCTCCTCCATACCCTTTACATCCAGGGCAAACAGGCCGCCAAAGCCGCCGATGCCATCCAGCACGCCCTTGGTGGCGGTGCGTGCCACATGCTGCTTCATCAGCTCCACAGCACGGTAACCGGCAGTTACGTCAACGCCTGCCTTCTTGTAGCTTTCGGAATAGCTGTTTTTTCCGTGTTCCATTCCGTAACATCCTTTCGTATGAACTATTTTGTTGGTGGCCTATGACCTATGCCCTGAAGCTGCGGTCAGTCCTCACGGCCTGTCCAGCAGTAGGTGCAGAGCATATCGGGGTCGATGCCCACAGCCTTCTTTACATCTGCCAGCAGATGATATTTCAGGGAGGTGAAATTCAGCCGTTTGGCGATCTCATTCACCATGGCCTGATACCGTTCGCTGCCATCGGTGCAATACTCTTGCAAATAGCGGTCATCGCCGTCAAAATCACGGATGACCTGTCTTGCGATCAGATCCATCTCGGATTTGGAGCGGGAGAAATTCAGATATTTGCACCCAAACATACTGGGCGGGCTTGCGGAACGGACATGAACCTCTTTGGCACCGTGGTTATACAAGAAATCGACGGTTTCCCGCATCTGGGTGCCGCGGACGATGGAGTCATCCAGAAACAGCAGCCGTTTGTCACGGATCAGATCTTCCACGGGGATCAGCTTCATCTTGGCGATGAGGTTGCGCAGAGACTGATGAGCAGGCATAAAGCTGCGGGGCCATGTGGGTGTATACTTAATGAAGGGTCTTGCAAAGCAGATGCCGCTTTCATTGGCATAGCCGATGGCGTGGCCGTTGCCCGATTCGGGGATACCTGCCACATAATCCACGTCGATGCCCTTATCCCGCTTAGCCAGCAATGCGCCGCAGCGGTTACGCATGACCTCTACATTCACGCCCTCATAGCAGGAGGTGGTGTAGCCGTAATAGATCCACAAAAAGGCGCAGATCTTCATTTTGTTGTTGGGTGCCATGACCGTCTCGCAGGAATCGGGTGTCATAAACACGATCTCACCGGGACCAAGATCACGGAGATAGTGGTAGCCCATATTCAGGTAGGAGAAGGACTCAAAGCAGGCACAGTAGGCCTCGGGCAGACCCGCATAGGGGTTTGCCTCCCGCTTACCCAGGATGATAGGCGTTCTGCCCATGAGATCGCGGGCGGCATAGATGCCCTCTGCGGTCATCAGCAGCAGGGTCAGGGAGCCGTCGATCTTGGACTGGGCGTAGCGGATGCCTTCGGGGATGGTATCGCACTGGTTGATCAGTGCGGCTACCAGCTCGGTATTATTGATGACGCTGCCGCTGGATTCGGTAAAGTGGCTTGCGCCGCTTTTGAAGACCTCATCCACCAGCTCATCCACGTTGTTGATCCTGCCGACGATGGTCAGGGCATAGCTGCCCAGATGAGAACGGATCATCAAAGGCTGCGGTTCCGTATCACTGATGCAGCCGATGCCCATGCAGGGGCCGGTTTTCTCAAATTCCTTGTAGTAGTCGGCAAAATCGCTTTCAAATTTGGTGCGGAAGGGAGCGTTTTCGATATTGTGAATAGCACGCAGAAAGCCCTTGACCGGGTGGTAAAGGGAAAGTCCGCCGCGCCGCGCTCCCAGATGCGTATGGTAGTCCGTTCCGAAGAACAGATCCTCTACGCAGTTTTTGCGGGAAGCAACACCGAAAAGACCGCCCATATTATGCCTCTCCCATCAGACGCTTCATGATCTCCTGGTAGGCCTCTTCCACGCCGCCCATATCTCTGCGGAAGCGGTCCTTGTCCAGCTTTTCGTGGGTAGTGGAATCCCAGAAGCGGCAGGTATCGGGGGAGATCTCATCTGCCAGAATGATCTGGTCGTGGAAACGGCCGAACTCGATCTTGAAGTCGATGAGGTCGATGTTCATTTTCTTGAAGAAGCTGACCATGAAATCATTGATCATGAAAGCGTACTTGGTGATGGTCTCGATCTCTTCCTTGGTGGCCAGACCCAGACCCAGTGCGTAATAATCATTGATGAAGGGATCGCCCAGATCGTCGTTCTTGTAGCTGAACTCCAGGGTGGGCTGCTTCAGGGGAGTGCCCTCGGGGATACCCAGCTTTTTGGAAAAGCTGCCTGCTGCCACGTTGCGGACGATGACCTCCAGAGGAACGATGGAAACCTTCTTGACGATGGTCTCACGGTCGCTGATCTCCTCTACCAGATGGGTGGGCACGCCCGCCTGCTCCAGCAGCTTGAACATGAAGTTGGTCATGCGGTTGTTGATGACACCCTTGCCGGAGATGGTGCCCTTCTTCTCGCCGTTGAAAGCGGTTGCGTCATCCTTGTAATCCACGATGACCAGGTCGGGGTCGTTGGTGGCAAAAACGCGCTTTGCCTTGCCCTCATACAGTTGTTCTGCCTTAACAATGTTTTCCATGCTAGAAACCTCCACAAAATGATATATAGATGGGTTACGAAAACGATAAGTAAGCTGTATCCGCCGTGATTTTTACAGGGCGGCGAGCTGTTCCTGCAGCGCGGCATCCTTTTTCATTACGCCGTCGATCATAGCCTGCTTTCTTGCCTTCAGCTTTTCGGCAAGGCTTTCATCGGAAACAGCAAGGATCTGCACTGCCAGCAGTGCGGCATTTGCGGCACCGTTGATGCCTACGGTCGCTACGGGCACGCCGGGGGGCATCATAACCGTGGCAAGCAAGGCATCCATGCCCTCCAGCGCAGCGGATTTCATGGGAATGCCGATCACGGGCAGGGTAGTGTGGCCTGCAATAACGCCTGCCAGATGGGCTGCCATGCCTGCTGCACAGATGATGACACCGAAGCCGTTTTCAGCGGCATTGGCGGCAAATTCCGCAGCGGCAGCGGGGGTGCGGTGGGCGCTCATGACATGTGCCTCTACGGGAACACCAAACTGCTTCAGCTCGGTGACGGCAGCTTTGACAACGGGGAAATCGCTGTCGCTGCCCATAATGACTGCTACTTTTTTCATGGGTAACGAATCCTTTCTTGGGGATTTATGTCAGGGCTGAGCGGCTGTATGATTCCGCAGCTTTGCGGAAGCAGCCAGCTCGGCCTGAATATCGGAAAATGCGGTGTAGACAAAATCGCCGTTGCCGTTGCGTGCCACCGTCAGCACCATGGCTGTGGTAATGATGCGGGAGGCATCGTTGCCTGCATCGGCGGGAGCGTATCGGACCTGTATCTGCATACGGTAGGCGGGCAGGCCATCGCCGGAAAGAGGGGTCACCCTGCTGACAGCGGCAGATTGCAGACGGTAGCCGATGTAACGGGAGCCTACCAGCAGAGAGGAGGGATTCTCGCTGCCGATGAGTGCAGAATCCAAGGGGGTATCCGGCGTCACAAACAGGTAGCTGAGAAATCCTGCGGCGGCATCGCCCAGTGCAGTGGCGGTATGCGCCGTGTGCAGGCGTGCAAGGGCATTGGTGTCCAGCTCCATGGTCAGCTTACGCAGACCCACGGAATGTTCGGAGTAATGGCTTTGGAACTGCAGGCCCTGCTCTGTATGCAAAGCGGTGTAGCGGTTGCTTCCCTCAGTCAGATGCAGCAGACCGTTCTCTTCTGAGCAGCTATCCCACGGGGTCATGGAGCAAAGCAGGCCTTCTGTGCTGTACAGATGATATTGGGGCTGTGCATCGTCCTCCGGAGCCAATTCTGCGACCCACAGGTCTTGTTCTTCCATCAGCGTAAAACCGGAATACACATAGGGTACCAAAGCATCGCCTTTGTTGTCAATGATGCCGTATCTGCGTCTGGTGCCGGTGCCTTCCTTGGCAATGAGCATGGTATCGTTCATCACCTTCAGATCAGACCAGCGGGGTTCCGTAACGGTTCTGCCGCTGTTGGTGCGGATGCCCCAGAGACCGTTCTGCACATACAGTGTAACAGAGCTGCCGCTGCCGGCATTATCGGTGAGGATATGGTCGGTCTCCTTGCCTTCCATGGCAAGAGAAGCAATTGCTGCCGTTAAGATGAGAATGGCGGTCAGCAGTGCAAGAATCAGCAGCTTCATACGGCGATCCACAGGCGGTGACACATCCTTTCTCAGTATAAAAAGCGAATTTCATTCCCTTTTGCCTACCAGTCTGCGCACATGGGGCGAACGCATGGCGGCGGCCATAACAGGCAGCCCCAGCAGGGTAACGGCAATCAGCTCGCCGGCTGCAACGCCCAGAAAGGTGGCTGCATAGGGCATTCCGTAGAAAAAATGCAGCTCTGCACCTACGATCAGGCCGTTGGCGACTGCGGGGATCAGAGAGGCGATCACAGGCTTTCCGATACAGTACATCAAAACGGCCGCTATTACGGTTGCCAGAGTGCCGAAGAGAATATCCGCAGGCATACCGCTGAACAGATTGGCGATGAAGCAGCCCAGCGAAAGTGCCACGCACCATCGTTTGCGGTATACACAGAGCAGCATCAGCATTTCTGCAATGCGTACCTGCATGGCACCGTAGGAAAAGGGGGCCAGCACAACGGTCAGGGCAGCGTAAACGGCTGCCACAAGGGCGATCTGGGTGATGATGACGGGGGAAAGCTTGTGCTTGGACATAGCGAGTAAACCTCCTTGTTTTTTAACGCTGGTTATCAAGAAAAACAGCGCTTATTAATGGCTGCGGCAGAGAGAAGCAGCTTACTTGGCTTCGTCCTCGGCGGGGGCGGGGGGCATATTTTCTTCGGTTTCCCGCACCAGATAGATGGGACGGTTTTTCACCTCAAGATAGGTTTTGGAAAGATAAATGCCCAGAATACCCATACAGAACAACTGCAGACCACCCATAAAGAAGATGGAGCACAGCAGCGTGGGGAAGCCCGAGACTTCTTCGCCGAATACCAGTGTTTTGATGATGGTGGCGATGATGATGATCACCGCTGCCACACAGCTCAGCAGACCCAGCACCACGGATACGGAGAGAGGCGCAGTAGAAAAACCGATGATGCCTTCGATGGAGTAGCGGAACAAACCCCAGAAGCTCCATGCAGTGGTGCCTGCGGCACGCTCCACGTTTTCATATTCCAGATATTTGACACGGAAGCCAACCCAGGAGAAAATACCCTTGGAAAAACGGTTGTATTCGCTCATGGAAAGAACGGCATCCACCATCTGGCGGGTCATAAAGCGGAAATCCTGTGCGCCGTCCACAATCTCTGTCTGGGAGATCTTGTTCATGATGCGGTAGAACAATCTGGCAAACCAGGAACGGATCTTGGATTCACCCTTGCGGCTGACACGTCTTGTGGTAGCGCAGTCGTATTCGCCGCTTGCCACAGCCTCGTACATGGTGGGCAAAAATGCAGGCGGGTGCTGCAGATCGGCATCCATGACCACGCAGTAATCGCCCTTGGCGTTCTGCAGGCCGGCGTAAATGCCCGCTTCCTTACCGAAATTGCGGGAGAAGGAAATGAAGCGTACCCGTTCATCCTTGCGGGCAAGGGCACGCAGATACCGCAGGGTATGATCCTTGGAGCCGTCATCAATAAACAGATATTCAAAGCGAAGCTCAGGGTGTTTTTCCTGCATCTGTGCCGAGATCTTTGTGATCTCCGCATAAAACAGGGGCAGCACTTCTTCTTCGTTATAACACGGTACAATGACCGAGATCAGGCTTGTCTGTTCCAAAAGGGACCTCCGTTCTGTGGCGGCGTTGGGTTTCACAGCCGCATGATCGCATAAACATACACAATATATGATACCATAACCGCCGAAAAAAAGCAAGTGCTATTAACGATTTTATTTGATTTCGGGGCTGATTTTCTGTTTTTGCCATTTTACGGCACCCTTGCGGATATTTTTTTGCCCACCCATGAAAAAACACCGCAGAAGAAAAGTCTCCTGCGGTGCGGCGGATCGTTTTTTCAGCAAAGGATCTCTGCCAGCATACGGGCATCCAGCTCAGCTTCGGGAGCAAAGGCAGGAGATGCTGCGTAATCGGTCAGGGCCTGTGCCAGAGCCGACATGGCGGCATCATCGGGGCATTCCTCTGTGCGGATGGTGGAAACCAGCAGTCTGCCGCCGCCCACACGGGCTTCAAAAATCAGACCCAGGCGATGATTGCGCTCAAAATTGTCGATCATCTGCACAATGGGACGGAAGCCCTCGGGAGCTGCATCCAGAATCGCGCAATCGGCATGAGAAACGGGAGTATACCACTGAGGTGTCGTGTATTCCTCACTGTACAAAACCTTGGCAATGGGGTGTTCTGCCTGAATGCACAGACCCATGGTGCCTACGGGTACTTCCTTGTTCATGGACTCGGAAATGCTGCGGAACATGGGATAGCACCAGAAATCCGTACAATAAAAACCGGGAATGCTTTGGGCAACGGTCGCAGGCAGCATCAGTACGGCGTTTCCTTTTTGCAGCAAGGGGAGCGCATCTGCCATGGTATGCACCACCGATACGGCATCCTGCGGGATAACGGGCTTTGCAGGAGATAGTATGGTAATGTCATAGCGGTTGGTGATACCCGTTTCTGTAAGAGTGAGTGTCAGTACGGCCTTGCCGGTCATATCGGGCGAGAGGGTAAAGCCAACGTTACCCAGATCGCAATAGCCTGTTGCTGCCGCAGAAATTTCCGCCTTTGCTTCTGCAAGCAGACGCTCGGTGCAGGTCAGGGTCATATGCAGAGTCTGCTTTTGGATATTGGGACGGTAATTCCGCAGGCCAAGACCGACGGAAACCTCTGTGCCGGCTGTCCATACAAAGGAATCAAACCTTGCCAGCGGAACGCAGTCACCGCAGAACCCACGCCATGCTTCCGGTTGAATAAAGCCCTTGTTTTCCATCAGAGCATTGAGCATACCCACCAGTGCCGTACCTTGTCCGGGGAAATCCTGTAAATCCAGCAGTTGGAAGCCTGCTACATGGGGGGAACGCATGGCGGCTTCGATCTCCATTTTGTAGCAATCACGG
Organism: Ruminococcus sp.; assembly: GCA_015066805.1. Taxonomy (GTDB): domain Bacteria; phylum Bacillota; class Clostridia; order Oscillospirales; family Ruminococcaceae; genus Firm-04. Next base: position 61,023 of record SVNP01000014.1, read on the forward strand.
GAGAGCTTGCCCGAGCAGCGGAAGAAATCCTCTGCCTGTGCAAGCATACCGGCGGTTTCCAGCCGCTTGCGGAAGATCTCAAAGTTGCGTGCCTGCAAAACGCCTGTGTATTTTTCGATCTCGGAGAAATCGGGGTATACGGCATACTGTCCCACTTCGTGCGTGACCACGGGAACATCGGGGCAGAAGCCTTCGGTTTTGGCGGCACGGACTTTTTTCACGCCTGTACCGTACTGGATCTCGATTTCCGCTTCTTCCCCACCGCTCTCGGTGCTTTCCGCATACTGCGGTGTCAGCAGGGCTTCGTAATCCCATGCGGTGGAGGGTGCTGCGGTCTGGATCAGACCGATGGGGGCATCACAGGTGGCATAGGAACCGCGGATCAGCTTGCCCCAGCCCAGGCGCACGCCTGTCCAGAAGTCCTCGTTGGGTACTTGCAGGGGCATATGCTGGAAGTTGTTGCTGCCCTGTGTGTACAGGGGGCGGCTGTCATTTGCCTTTAGGCGTGCAATGATCTCGGTGAGCCGTTCGGGACTGCCCCAAAGCTCGTTGCCCAGGGAAAACATACAGAACGAAGGATGATTGCCGTAGGCATCGGCAATGCGTAAGCCTTCACAGATGAGATATTCCTGTTCCTCCTGCCGGAAATCCTTGTCATCGGGGGCGTGTACCGTCCCCCAGAAGGGCAGCTCGGGCTCCATGTAAATACCCATCAGATCCGCAGCGGCAAAGCAGGCTTCGGGGGGGCAGCAGGTGTGGAACCGATAGTGATTGATACCCCATGCCTTGGCAATGGCAAAGATCCGCAGCCAGCTTTCCACATCGGTGGGGGCAGCACCCTCAATGGGGAACACCAGACCGTCATGCTTGCCGCGCAGCATCACTTCGCTGCCGTTGATCTCAAAATGATCGCCGTTGGCGGTAAAATTCCGCATACCAAAGGTAACTTCCGCCGTATCATCGGATTCGGGCAGGGTCAGCATCAGGCGGATGCACACGGGGTTGTATTCGCTCCACAAGGGGGCATCGGGCATTGGCAGCGCAAGGGTGAATTTTCCCTGTACATCGGCACGCAATGTATGATGGGAAAGCACCTGCAGCGGTCGGATGATGCCGTTTTTGTCAAAGGATTCTGCTGTGACGATACATTCTGTTTGCAGAGCACCGTGAAGAATGCCTGTCAGCGCAACGGTTTTTTCTGTGGCATCGGGATATGTCCGCAGGGTATCTGTACGCAGGGCAGCGGATGCGGTCAGTGTGATATCGCCTGTGACACCGATCCAGTTGGTCTGGGTATCGGGGGAGGTCATATGTCCGCCCCGTGTGGGATAGTCGGTGTTCTTCACACACAGTACAAGCTCCATGGTTTCATGGGCAAAGGGTGTCAGATCATAGCAGTGGGGGGCGCAAAGACTGTCACAGCAGCCTGCCTTGCAGCCGTTGACCCAGAGAGCCGTCATGCGGGTGCGGTTTAAGGTCAGGGTCAGATGGCAGCCAAGCATCTCCTTTGGCAATGCAACAGTCTTTCGCAGCCAGATCTGACCCTCAAAGGGGTAAACCTCGGTGAGATAGCCTGTTTCGCAGGCAGTATTGGGCGTGCCGATCTTTTGCTGTGCCGTAGTGCCGGGCAGCAGCATGACATCGGGATATGCAGGGGGCGGTGCGGTGCGTTGGCAGGGGGCAGGATCGCACAGCAGCTCCCATTTCCCGTTCAGGTGGAGTATGGATCGCATATTTTTCTTTTCCTTTCCATAGGGGATGGTAACCTTTTTCGTAGGGTTTCATTATAGCATGACACAGACAAAAAAGCAAGGCATGACAGGTCAAAAGCCATAAAAACCGCCCGAACACATGAACTGACACCCAAAAGTTAGACAAAGAATAATAGAAAACATTGTGCAAAGCGATTAAGCGGCAGGCTTGGTCGCTTTGCTGCATTATGCAGCAGTTGAGAGACGGTATTCAACAGGCGACATT
>SVNP01000036.1 GCA_015066805.1 Ruminococcus sp.
GCACCATCTTAAGCTTTTTGCTCTCAACTCTTCTTATAGCCTGTGCTTGGCTTGATCCAATCTCTCGATTAGATCGGAATTTCAAGGGTTTTTCTTGTAAAGCATTGTTCAATTTTCAAGGTGCCGTCGCTTAGATCTTGCTGCCGCTCTCGCAAGCAGCCTATCTATTATATCACATCTCGTGAGCTTTGTCAACACCTTTTTGAAATTTTCTCAAAAAGTTTTTCGACGCTCTCTTCTGTGATCCGTCTCTCCCTTGCGGGCGACTTTTTGTATTATACCATCTTTTCGATGATTTGTCAAGCGCTTTTTTGAAAATCCTCAAAAAACTTTGCCAAAAGCCGGGATTTCGTCAAGCGCCGTCGCTCATCTCAGACAGCTTTATTATTATATCACTTCAGATCGCATTTGTCAACTCAAAGATTACAAAAATTTCCGGTCGCAAAATGTCTAAAATGAACAAAGGGCGACCATCGCAGTCGCCCTTTGGGTTATTTGGTCAGACGAACAGCCGCCCAGCCAGCACTCTGCTCGATCCGACGAACCGTCAGGCCGACCTCTTGCATAGCTGAAACCACCTCATCCAGACGCTCATCTATAATGCCGGAAAGGAGAATAGTGGCACCATCCTTCATAAAGCCGACAAACAAATGGCGCATAGCGATCAGGATATCCGAAACAATGTTGGCGCACACCACATCATAAGGGCCGCCCAGCTTCGCCACCAAGGCATCATCCTCCAGAATATTGCCGCAGTAGGTTTCGTATTGTTCCGCAGCGATACCATTACGCTGTGCATTTTCCGCAGCGGCATCCACGGCGTGCTGTTCAATATCCACAGCACGAGTCATGCCTGCACCAAGAAGCATCGCTCCGATGGACAAAATACCGCTTCCGCAGCCCATATCCAGAACCTGACAACCTTCTGTCACGCAGCCTTCCAGCATAGCGAGACAAAGACGTGTAGTATCATGCTGTCCGGTGCCGAAGCTGGAGCCGGGGTCGATCTGCAGCGCAACACGTCCCTCAGGCACCTCAGCCTCCACCCATGTGGGTGTGATCCATAAGCGATCGCCCACACAAAGCGGCTGAAAATACTGTTTCCAGTTATTTGCCCAATCTTCCTCGCGAATGCCCTTGGCGGTCACAGCAAGCGAGCCAAAAGTATCTGCGGATTCACTCCGCAGACGCTGCAATTCATCACGCAGAGCCAGCATTTGCTCTGCGCCCTGGGCATTTTCGGGAACATACACCGTAATAGAAGGCTCGCCCGATGTCAGAGCATCCGCAAGGCCCTCCTCCAGATAATCCCAATGCCCCACACGACCTGCCATGAGATCTTCAAAATCCGCAGGATCGTGAATTGCAAAGCCCTTGAAGCCCAGATCGGTCAGGAGAGCGCACAAAAGCTCTACCCCCTCCGATCGGGTCTCGATGGTGACTTCTGTCCAGTTCACTTCTGATCCTCCCCGCCCAGTGCCAACACAGCATCCACTGCACCGTCCAGCCAATCGCCTTCAAACAGCTCGATCATGCCCTTATCACAGGCAGCAGCCAGCTTGGGGTTCATAGGGATTCTGCCCAGCACAGGCAGACCAAACTCCTCAGCCACCTCGTCCAGCTTGCTCTCGCCGAACACATGAATCTTCTTGCCGCAATCAGGGCACTCGGCATAGCTCATATTCTCAATGATACCGAGGATGGGAATATTCATCAGCTTGGCCATTTTCACAGCCTTTTCCACGATCATGGAAACCAGCTCCTGAGGGGTGGTAACCACAAGGATACCGTCCACAGGCAGACTCTGGAACACGGTCAAGGGCACATCACCTGTCCCGGGAGGCATATCCACAAAGAGATACTCGTCATCGCCCCAGACAACATCTGTCCAGAACTGCTTGACCACGCCTGCGATCACAGGGCCACGCCAAATAACGGGATCGGCGGGATTTTCCAGCAGCAGATTTACGCTCATAAGATCGGTGCCCAGCTTGGAACGCACGGGATACAGACCATTTTCATCACCCTCGGCACGGGCGGTGATACCGAACATCTTGGGCACAGAGGGACCGGTGATATCCGCATCCATGATGCCCACAGTGTGGCCGGTTCGCTGCACGGAAACGGCAGTCAGAGCAGTGACCAGAGATTTACCCACGCCGCCCTTACCACTGACAATGCCGATCACCTTACCGATGCGGCTCATGGCATGAGGCTTCTCGTGAAGATCCTGGGGCTGACGGCTGGCGCAGTTTGCGCTGCAACTGGAACAATCGCGACTACATTCACTCATTATCATACACTCCTTTTTGATGTGAAAACAAACGAAAACACGCACTGCACTCAATGCGTGAACACTAATAGTATACCACGATTCGCAGACAATGTCAAGGCGATGGGAGAAAAGCAAAAAGGACGATGCCGAAGCATCGTCCTTTTGTTAACTTGATGTCACATCAAAGAGTAGAATTAGTCTCTCTTCTTGCGAGCAACTACAGCAGCAGCAGCAGCAGTCATCAGACCTGCAACAGCCAGACCAACGCCTGCATCACCGGTAGAAGAAGGAGGTGCTTCGGTGGTAGTAGTCTCAGTGGTGGTCTCGGTAGTAGTGGTCTCAGTGGTAGTCTCAGTAGTAGTGGTCTCAGTGGTAGTCTCGGTAGTAGTGGTCTCAGTGGTGGTCTCGGTAGTAGTAGTCTCAGTGGTGGTCTCGGTAGTAGTGGTCTCAGTGGTGGTCTCGGTAGTAGTGGTCTCGGTAGTAGTCTCACCGGCAACGCGAACGAATGCGCTGTTTACAGAGATAGTGCTGAGATCCATCAGAGTCTTGTCTTCCAGAGCGATCTGGTCAACAACGTAACGAATCTCGTAAACATCGCCGGCAGCTGCATCAGCAGGCAGATCGAAGTACAGGGTAACCATCTTGCCGTCATCCACACAGTTTGCGGTATCTGCTGCGGAGAAGCCGATCAGATCCTTAGCATCGCTGTTCTCGATAACAGCCAGACCGGGAACGGTGTTCAGAATTACGATCTCGCCGGCATCATCCATGTAAGCCTCTTCCAGCTTGTTCTTGGGAGTCTTGTTCTCTGCATCAGTGCAGACAGGAACCAGCTCACCGTAGTAGATGCCAACACCGATACCAGCGTAGCCGGGGTTGTTCTCGATGGACATGGTAACAGCGATGTTGGTAGCACCCAGCTCAACAGTCTGATCGTTACCGGAGATGGTGAGAGTGCCAGCAGCACTTGTGGTCAGAGATGCGCCCAGTGCCAGCAGGGTTGTTGCGCCGCAGAGAACTGCAGCCAGTTTCTTGAAAGTGGTCATAAGATTTCAATCCTTTCCGTTTTGCGTATATCAACACCTTGTCGGCATTGGTACCGTTGTTACTGCTTCGGGTCATAACGCCCCCGTTGCAGCAGCTTATAAGAGTATTTTACCATAATTTCAAAGAGAAGTCAAGGGCATTCGGGCGATTTTCGTAACAATTCACGCCGAATTTCAGGGGATATATTTGTGCAGTTTCACCAAACCGACACAATTCAAACACGGTTTCCTAAAGAATCCCATTTGGGGGAGCTGCCCACGTTTTCATCGCAGATACGTTGTTTTTTTGCATCCTCCGCCCCTTGCGGACGATAGATCACCAGTTTCCGCCCGTTTTTTTGCCGTTCTTCACGGTAAACATACCCATGGGGAACCTTTCTGCCCACGCTGTCACACTCCCTTCGGAGCAATATATGCGCGAGACCTTTGTCCCTATCCCTCAGGATTTTTTGAAGCGCATTTTCATACGCTGGCTGTTATCCAGGATCTGCTTGCGGATACGGAGATGCTCGGGCGTGACCTCCAGCAGCTCATCCTCGCCCAGAAATTCCAGGCAATCCTCCAGACTCAGTACTCTGGGGGGGATGAGCCGCAAAGCATCATCACTGCCGCTGGCACGGGTGTTGGTCAGGTGCTTTTTTTTGCAGACATTGACCACGATATCCTCGGGCTTGGGCGAGCTGCCGATGACCATACCCTCGTAAACGGCGGTGCCGGGAGTGATGAACAGCGCACCGCGCTCCTGGGCATTATACAGACCGTAAGTCACCGCCTCGCCTGTTTCGTAAGAGATGAGGGAGCCGATGGAACGGCGGGGGATCTCACCTTTATAGGGTGCATAGCACTCAAATACGGAGGACATGATGCCTTCGCCCTTGGTATCGGTCAAAAACTCGCTCTTATAGCCGAACAGACCGCGGGAGGGAATCAGAAACTCCATACGCATACGGCTGCCCTGGGGGTGCATCTGCTGCAGCTCGGCCTTTCTGCCGCCCAGCTTTTCCATCACGGAGCCCACACAGCCTTCGGGCACGTCGATCACCAGACGTTCAATAGGCTCATGCCGCTTGCCGTTCTCTTCACGGAACAGCACACGGGGCGGAGAAACCGCCAGCTCATAGCCCTCACGACGCATGGTTTCGATGAGTACGGAAAGATGCATTTCTCCTCTGCCCGCCACCAAAAAGGAATCAGTGCTGTCAGTTTCGGATACACGCAGGGATACATCACGCAGCAGCTCATGGAACAGACGGTCACGAAGCTGGCGGGAGGTCACATATTTGCCCTCCTGACCCGCAAGGGGGCTGTCATTCACCGAGAAGGTCATTTCCACGGTAGGCTCACTGATCTTAGTGAAGTTCAGAGGCTCAAAGCTGCCTGCGGCGCAAATGGTGTCCCCGATATTGATGCCTTCGATGCCGCTGACCCATACAATATCGCCCACAGTGGCATCCTGGGTGGGTACACGCTTCAGCTGCTCGATCTGCAGCAGGGTTACCAGCTTGGCATTTACGGGCTTTTCGTCATTGTGGTAGTTGCCCACCTGCACCTGCTGACCTACTTTAGCCTGTCCGCGCACAATACGGCCGATGCCGATACGACCCACATACTCATTATAATCAATGGAGGAGATCAGCATCTGCAGCGGCTGGGTCTCGTCACCCACGGGCGGCTCGATATAATCCAGAATGGTATCAAACAGGGGCTTAAGGTCGGTACCGGCCTCATACTGGCTCAGGGAGGCGGTACCTGCTCTGCCGGAGCAGAACAGCAGGGGGCTTTCCAACTGCTCATCACTGGCATCCAGATCCAGCAGCAGCTCCAGCACCTCATCACCGATCTGGTCCAGACGGGCATCGGGGCGGTCGATCTTATTCACAACAATGATGATCTTCTGTCCCATCTCCAAGGCCTTAGAAAGCACAAAACGAGTCTGTGGCATGGGGCCTTCCGCCGCATCCACCAGCAGCAGAACGCCATCCACCATGTTCAGAACACGCTCCACCTCGCCGCCGAAATCGGCGTGGCCGGGGGTATCAATAATGTTGATCTTCACCCCGTTGTACATAACAGAGGTATTCTTTGCCAGAATGGTAATGCCGCGTTCACGCTCCAGATCATTGGAGTCCATCACACGCTCGGTGACCGATTGATTCTCACGAAAAGCACCGCTCTGTTTGAGCATTTCATCCACCAAAGTGGTTTTGCCGTGGTCAACGTGAGCAATAATGGCAATGTTCCGTAAATTCTCTCTTACCAAAAATGATTCCTTCTTTCTAACCTTTCATCCTTACCGATGACATGAACAATTCAGCGGTTCTCTTTTTCTTCCTGCATCTGCCGGCGCAGATCGGCAATAGCATCATCCATGGGGAGCACGCTCTGCCGGTTGGTAAAATTGACCGCAAACCGCTTGCCCTTTTCCAGCCAGGACAACGCCTTCTTCAGGTCCTTTTCCACGCCGATGCCTTCCACATAATGCTTGGAAAGCTGTGCGACGGTTTGCAGATATGCATTCAGCAGCCGATGCAGCACCTCTCCGAAATCAAAGAAATCGGGGCGGCTGTAAACATCCCAGTAAGCACGGATGGCTTTTTCCGCCTGCAACGTCCAGCTAAAGGCCTGTGCATCATCGGGCACAACGCCGTCACCGTTATGATAAACGGCAGCCAGACTGAGCATTGCCATCCAGCTTCCGCCAAGGGCCGCATCGGAAAGCCATGTGAGATATTTTTCCTGATCCGCCGCCACAGCGGTGCCTGTGCGGTAGCATTCCGCCAGCAAGAACTTGGCATCCTGTGCGCCGCTGTCGGCAGCCTGCACCAGATAGGGGTATGCCTTGACCGGATCCTGCTCCACACCAAGACCGAAGTAATAGCGTTCGCCAAGCTCCAGCACGGCACCCACGGAATCATGGGCTGCGTGCTCCTCCAGCTCCTCCATATTCAGCACGCTGTACGGACGAAACACCGCCACAGGTGCTCTGTCTTCATCTTTATGATGAAACATGACACGCATGGCAGGCAAAAACTGCACTTTCATGATAGATCCTCCTTTGTTGCTTTCTTCGGACATGAAAAGACGAAAGCCCTTGAACGGACAAGGGCTTTCGGTAGTTTGACTTTTGGTACAAAACACTTTTTGCATGATGTTTGCTGCATTCTTTGTAACAAGTCCCTTTTTTTCATTATACCACAAGATTCGGGAAATTACAAGAGCTTTCACAAAAAATACCGCACTACCTGCCAAAGGCAAAGGGAGAAGCCCGCAGGCTTCTCCCCTTTCCTATGCAAAACGGAAATCAATAGTTCTCTGCTCTCAGCTTGAAGTATGCCTGAGGATGAGCGCATACGGGACATACCTTGGGGGCAGCCTTGCCTACGCAGATATGGCCGCAATTGCTGCATTCCCAGATCATATCGCCGTCCTTGGAGAACACCAGACCGCCCTCCACATTGGCCAGCAGCTTGCGGTAACGCTCCTCGTGAGCCTTCTCGATCTTGCCCACAGCCTCAAACAGATATGCCAGACGGGTAAAGCCTTCCTCACGGGCGATCTCTGCAAAGGAAGCGTACATATCGGTCCACTCGTAGTTCTCGCCCTCTGCGGCATCCAGCAGGTTTGCTGCGGTATCGGGCACTTCGCCGCCGTGCAGCTCCTTAAACCAGATTTTTGCGTGCTCCTTCTCGTTGTTTGCGGTTTCCTCAAACAGCTCTGCGATCTGCACATAGCCTTCTTTTCTGGCCTTGGAAGCGTAATAGGTGTACTTGTTGCGTGCCTGGGATTCGCCGGCAAAAGCGGTCATCAGATTTTGTTCGGTTCTAGAGCCTTTCAGTTCCATGGTAATATCCTCCGTATTCATTGTTTAGATTTATGGTAAGCGGCTTGCCGCCGCATTCACCCGCAGGTTATAAATCGCCTTCCTCGGTACAGGCAGTGCAGATCTCATACAGCAGCAGATCGTAACCGATGACATCGCTGCCGGCCGCCTTGGAAAACAACGACTGCAGCGAATCCAACTGCACATCCCGCACGCTGCCGCACCGCTTGCATATGATATGATCGTGAAAGCGGGGGTTATCATCGTAGCGGTCGGGCGCACCGTTTACGGAGATCCGCATAATTGCACCGTCACTGCAAAGAAGATTCAGGTTGCGGTACACCGTACCCATGGCAACATGGGGCTGCTGCTTACGCACCTCCATAAAAACATCTTCGGCAGTGGGATGCTTGGGCATGGCGCACAGTACATCATAAATAAGCTGCCGTTGACTTTTCATGGTGCATCTCCCTTCGCATTAGGAATTGTTCTTAATCTTATTATACCATAGATTTTCAATTTGTCAAGTACTTTTTTTCGGAAATTTAGAGAAAACCACAAAAATTTGATGAGGACTTGACAAATCGGGAAAAATGGATAAAATAGAAGTATGAGACCCGCTCCTTTGGGAAATCCGGTCAGAGAGAATATGTCATGGGCTGAAAGCATATTCACGGAAAGTAGTGGCTGCGGCAACACTCTGTCGGCGGTAGGCTCCGCCGATCGCCTAAGGAACGCTCCGAGGCGCAACAACTGAATCGAAAGTGAACAGCATACGTCGTCAAAGGGCAATGCTGTTAAGTCGGGTGGCACCGCGGGCTTTTGTAAAACGCTCGTCCCGGAACAAGTTTTGTTGTTCCGGGGCGTTTTTATTTTATCATAACGGAGGTTTTCACTATGTATCGTTCCATGCGCTGCAATGCACTGCGTCCCGAGCACATCGGGCAGACCGTTTCTCTGGCAGGCTGGGTAGACGCCATCCGTGACCACGGCGGCGTGCTGTTCCTGGACCTGCGCGACGAAACCGGTATTACTCAGGTGGTATTCCATGAGGGTCTTTCTCCCGAAGGCATCAACCGCGAGGCTGTTATTACCGTAACCGGCAAGGTGGTTGCCCGTGATGCGGAAACCGTCAACGCCAAGCTGGCTACCGGTCTGGTAGAGGTCCATGTGGCTGAATACGAGCTGCTGGGTCCCTGCCGCCAGATGCTTCCCTTTACTCCCTCCGATTCCATGGAGACCCGTGAGGAGGTTCGTCTGAAGTACCGTTATCTGGATCTGCGTAACCCCGACCTGCACAGCAAGATCATTCTGCGTTCCAAGGTGATCTCCGCACTGCGCCGCCATATGGAGGAGCTGGGCTTTTTGGATATGCAGACACCCATCCTCACCGCATCTTCCCCCGAGGGTGCCCGTGACTTCCTGGTTCCCAGCAGAAAGCATAAGGGCAAGTTCTATGCACTGCCCCAGGCACCTCAGCAGTTCAAGCAGCTTCTGATGGTTTCCGGCTTTGACCGCTACTATCAGGTGGCACCCTGCTTCCGTGATGAGGATGCCCGTCAGGATCGTTCCCCCGGTGAGTTCTATCAGCTTGACTACGAAATGGCCTTTGCAACCCAGGATGAGGTTCTGGCCGTTTGTGAACAGGTCATCTCCAAGACCTTTGCAGAGTTTGCCCCCGATAAGGTTAGCTCTGCTGCCCCCTTTGAGCGCATCACCTATGCGGATGCCATGCTGAAGTACGGCTCCGATAAGCCCGATCTCCGCAACCCCCTGACCATTATGGATCTCACCGATTTCTTTGCAAAGGTTGAGTTCAAGGCATTCAAGGGTCGTCCTGTCCGCGGTATTGTGGCTGACTGCTCCGGCTGCTCCAAGAAATTCTTTGAGGATTCTCTGAAGTTCGCTCTGTCCATCGGCATGAAGGGTCTGGGCTACCTGACCCTGAAGGAAGGCCAGTTCAAGGGTCCCATCGACAAGTTCCTCACCGATGACCAGCGCAAGGAGATCACCGAGCTCTCCGGCATCAAGGAGGGCGAGACTTTGTTCTTCATCTGCGACGGTGCAAGAGTGGTGGATACCATGGCAGGTCAGATCCGTACCTGGCTGGGTGAAACACTGGATATTCTGGAGAAGGACGCTTTCCGCTTCTGCTTTGTGGTGGATTTCCCCATGTACGAGATCAACGCAGAAACCGGCAAGATGGACTTCACCCACAACCCCTTCTCCATGCCCCAGGGCGGCCTGGAGGCACTGAACACCAAGGATCCGCTGGAGATTCTTGCATACCAGTACGATCTGGTCTGCAATGGCATCGAGCTGGCATCCGGTGCGGTGCGTAACCATAACCCCGAGATCATGAAGAAGGCCTTTGCCATCGCCGGCTACAC
>SVNP01000037.1 GCA_015066805.1 Ruminococcus sp.
GGTTTCCCTTTTGGCATTAAAATGCCCCCTTTCGTTAGACTTTGGTTCGGTATATCTCTATTATACCACATTGTCTAACAAAAGGGGAGCATTTCAGCATTTGTCCTTCGGGCTTCTTTGTGTTTATGAAAGTGTTTTGCCTTTTTTGGGTTTATCCACCTTGATGGGCGTTTCGGTGCCGCCACGGTCAGTGAACACACGCTCATCCACGGGAACAGGCTGATCTTTTTCGGGATTCTGCTCGCCGGTTTCCTCGTAGTATGGATCAATGACAAACTTCTGGATCACAGGGTAATTGACAAACATCACCAAATACCCGATGAAAGCAGCAGGGAAAAACGCCACCAGTACCATAAACAGGCTGTGCACCAGCAGCAGAAGGATCAGAATGGCCAGCATCAGCACAATACCGCCCAGACTGATCAGACAGGCCTTGGGCGAAAGACAAGCCAGCATAAATGCGTTTTTGAATACCGCCTTTGTTTTCAGATTCGTGCAGACGATCATGGGAAACAGATAGAAATTCATAAACAGCACGATCAACGCCACACCAATGGAGATCACATAGAAGATATAGGGCCAGTTTGCGTTGAAGTGTTCAGCAGCAAGAGGGTACATAAAGTATCCGCTGGTAATGGATGCAATGATAACGGCATCCAGGATCCACACCAGAACAGAAGGCATAAAGTTCTTGGAAAAACCGATCTTAAACTCCTCACCCAGAAAACAAGGCTTATCCAGAACGATCAGACGCAGCACACGGGTGCAGCCTGCCATAATGGGGCCTTCCAGGAAAAACTGTATTACCAGCAGACCAATGGAAAAGGGAACAGTCATTGCGTTATCCGTTTCCAGAAAAACAATCAGTGAGAGAAACAGGGGTGCGTGCAGCAGCGTGTGCAGAATATTCAGACTAAGCAGCTTGCCCAGAGAACGCCACATTAGCTCCCAAAAGCGGAAAAATGGTTTCTTTTTGGGGGCATAGGGGTTAATGCCGGGGCCTGCATTTTGATAACTTCCGAATAAACCCATAAATTGAACGACTCCTTTGATATGGTAGATTTAACTGAAGGCAGCAAACAGCCAGACAAATAAGGTCTGTGCTGCTGCGCCCAAAGGCAGCAAAGCGGTTCTGCCCAGAAAATGCAGAAAATATCTGCGGGTACGGCTGCGGATATCGGGTTCTGTGTCACCATGCACCAGATATGCAAAAAGCCTGCCGGAAAGTTCCATGGCATCTCTTGCCGCCAGCAGCAGAAGCAGAGAGGAGAAAAAGCCATGGGGCACAATCATAGCCGCGGCCTGTACAAGGCCTTGCAGGAAGCCGTGGCAGAGAAAGCAATCAGCCGCAGCAATGCCCACAGCGCATCCATGGCTCAGCAGAAGAAACAGAGCAGCAGGTTGTCCGATTGCACAAAAGCCACAAAGCAGGATCAGCACCATCAGCAGTATGGTGGGGAACAGACAGGGCGCAAATACATCCCACAAATTTTGTGCGGTATCCGCAACAGCCAGTCCGTGATCCAGCCAAAGGGTATCGGCTGCTGTGGCATCATAGCAGGAGAGGGCAGTGCCCATTCCCACGCCCAGCAAGACCCAAAGCATCAGAATGCGTTTGGTGTGAGCGATCCGTAATTCTCCGGTACGGCAGGTAAGTGTACGATAGAAAACGTGTTGTAATGTTGACATGAAGCATCCCTCCACTGCATCCTATGCAGCGGAAAGACAAGTTATGCAACAAATCAGGCGGGTATGAGTAACCCGCCATGATGTCAAGTGCAATGCAGTCAGGAGATTTTCTCGGGACGTGTTTCTCCGGCCAGTGTATAAGCACGGGCAGTGCAGCTATCGCAGCAGCGATAAACTGTATCCTGCAGCTCGCCCTCGCAAAGGCGGTCCAGACCTGCCAGTGTGGTGCCGCCGGGAGAAGAAACCATACGGATGAGCTCCTCTACGGTATAGCCGGAATCGGTCAGCATTTTGGCGGAGCCAATCATGGATTGTGCAAACAGGCGCAGCGCAGCATCGGCGTCAATGCCTTCCGAAGCGGCATAATCCAGAAAACCCTTTGCGTAATAGTACAGAAATGCAGGGCTGCTGCCGTTAATGGCAATGATCTCCTTCATCTTGTTTTCGGGGATCTCTTCAGCCAGACCGCAGGATGAGAACATTTCCATGACTAGGGCAAATTCTTCATCGGTAATGCCCTTGCAGCGTGCCAGTGCCGATGCGCCCTCACCCAGCATCAGGGGTGTGTTGGGCATTACCAGAATAATTCTTGCGTCTGCAATGGTGTGCTTACGGATAAAATCAGCGGTAATGCCCGCACAGATGGAGACGATCACCTGTTCCTTGCGAAGAGTCAGGCCATCGAGAACATCAGCAAGCATCTGTGGCTTGACCGCCAGCACGAGCATATCAGCGGCATCTGCCAGAGCCTGTGCGCTTTCGCATACAGCAACACCGATGGCGTTCAGGGCAGGGTGCTTTTCGGGGTTGGGGTCATAAGCCAGCAGTTGTTTGATGGTGCCGCTTTTGCAAAGTGCAGAGCCGGCAATGCCCTGCAGCATAGCCAGACCCATATTGCCTGCACCGAGAAAACCGATTTGCATCATAAAAAACTTCCTTTCGGGATATCAGACAGTTGCCCTGCGCTTACCGAACACGATCTCATACGCCTTGAGAATCGCCGGCAGGATCAGTGCCATTAGCAGCAGGTCAACGGGTAATTCAATCAGATTTTTTGCGATACGGCCGTAAATAGCCAGTATCAGAGAGCTTTCCGAGGCCAGAAATCCGTAGTGATAATTGGCAGCGGTATTGCAGATCAGATTGATGAAGATCACATCCAGTATACGGGCAAGGAACAATCTGCCCAACTGCATGAGATCAAACCGCTTGCCCTTTACGGTGATGGTACGGCTGCCGCACTGCAGTTTGCGGTAGGCGACAGTGCCATACAGTAAGCCCTGTGCCATACCCAGCAAAGTATAAAGCGGCAGAAAACCGCCATCAGGGAAAGCGACGAAGCCGATGATATCGCACAATCCGCCTGCTGCAAGACCCACCACAGGCCCATACAGCATACCAATGGCCGCAATGGCCAAAAAGGCAAAATTGATCTTTGCAAAGCCAAGGTTTATGGTCTGGGATTCAATGACCATGGATACGGCGATGAGCAGGCCGGTTACCAGAATACAGCGGATATCGGTCAGTTCCTTGGCAGAGCTGCGGAAAGCGGCAAAAAAACGTTTCATAATAAATACACTCCTTTGAACATTGGCTAATGCACAAAGGAGTGTGAAAGCTCGCTTTATGCGTCAGCGGGATGCGACAGCTTTACCGCAAGTGCAGAACACTGCACTTTTCGTCCTTTTGGCAACTCCCCGTCCAAAAGGCACTTTACGCAAAGCCGTCTACTCTGAAGCTTTGGAACAGAGCAAACAAACGGTTGTCAGAAATCAGATGTTGATGATGCCGGAGATGTCATACAGAGCATCTTCAAAAGGCTTCTTCATCTTCAGTGCTTCGTGGATATCGTAATCCACCAGCTTATCGCCACGGATACCGATGACACGGTTGCCGATGCCCTGCTCCAGCAGGTTGACGGCATAGTAGCCCATCTGGCTTGCCAGCACACGGTCACGCACGGTAGGAGAACCACCACGCTGCACATGACCCAGAATGGTTGCGCGGGACTCAATACCGGTCTTTTCCTCAATGTACTTTGCAATTTCCTCGGATTTACCGATACCTTCTGCAACAATGATGATGAAGTTCTGCTTGCCGGTCTCACGGGTACGCAGCATCTTGGCAACCACATCGTCCAGATTGTAATCCCGCTCGGGGCAAAGAACCTCGGTAGCACCGCAGGCAATGGCGGTGTTCAGAGCAATATAGCCTGCGTGACGACCCATAACCTCAACCACAGAGCAGCGATCATGGCTGTGTGCGGTATCACGGAGCTTATCCACGAGCTGCATAACGGTGTTCATGGCAGTATCGTAGCCGATGGTGTAATCGGTGCTGGAAATGTCGTTGTCAATGGTGCCGGGTATACCGATGCAGGGGATACCTCTTGCAGAGAGATCGCCTGCGCCGCGGTAGGAACCGTCGCCGCCGATGACAGCCAGACCTTCAATGCCCATTTCCTTACAGGCGTGAACAGCCTTCTGCAGACCTTCCTCGGTCTTGAACTCGGGGCAGCGTGCGGTGAACAGCAGGGTACCGCCGCGCTGAATGATAGACGAAACGGAACGGACATTCATATCGAAGACATCACCGTTGATCAGACCATTATAGCCTCTGCGGATGCCAACGACCTCCATGCCCTTATACAGAGCGGTACGAGTGACTGCACGAATCGCAGCGTTCATGCCGGGAGCATCGCCGCCACTTGTCAATACGCCAATTCTTTTCATTGTGTAAAGTTCCTCCTGTTATGGAAATATTCGGCAGCATTTTGAAAATGCCACAAAATCTGCTATATACTATTTTACTACTTTTCCGAATTTTGTCAAGGGGGGAAAAAGACATTTTTTTGCGAAGCGGATATTTTCACAGATTTAGACTCTTTGTGGGGGCGTTCTTTATGTAAAATGCAGAGATCAAGCTGCTCTTTTCCAACCTTTGGAAAAACTGCGCCCTGTACAAGACAGGGCGCAGCAGAAAGTCTTTTCATCAAAAACCTGCCAGCGACATGAGAATGGCAGTGGGATCTTCGGCGGTGATGCCGTCTTGCTGATTGTAGTCGGCGTTGAGCATACCCACAGCGGTAATGGTGATGGTGGTATCCTCAGCCAGCATACGGTTCAGCAGGATCACATCGTCGATCTTAACCAGACCATCGCAGTTCACATCGCCCAGCAGACTGGGGCTCAGTGCGGCAGTGGTTTCGGTGGTGGTAGTTGTGGTAGTCGTCGTCGTTGTTGTTGTAGTAGTGGTGGTGGTCGTTTCCATGGGAACGAGAGTTGCGGCTGCCACATAGTTGATGCAGCTTGCAGAAGTGCCGTTGTCGCCCAGAGCAATGCTCTCACCTGCGGAGAACCGCTTTGCATACAAGTTGAAGGTCACATCGTTGCTGGTGGACATGGTGAGAGCGGTATTCTCCCAGCCGGAAAGCCATGCGGGAGCGGCAATGCGGGAATCCACACCAACATACAGCACGATATCATTGCCTGCAACGAAGGTTGCCAGATCGCCCGTGCTGTGCTTGGAATCGCAGGCGGTCTGAATATACTCTGCACCAATCAGCGCATCGGGAACAGCGGTAAAGGTGAAATCACGGTCACCATAAATAGCGGTGCCTACGTTCAGGTTGGAGGTAATGCCCCAGTTCAGACCGTTTGCACGGTCGATCATATTGAGATCCTGTACCAGGGTACCATTATAAACGATAGGTGTTGCCTTTGCAAACAGTACATAGCCTACTACGCCGGAACCTGTGGTGTTGTCGCCCAGTGTGATCTCCTCACCGGCAGAAACGCTCTTGGCGTAAACCGGCATGGTCAAATCATTGCTGGTGGACATGGTCAGGCCGGTGTTGTTCCAGCCGTTAAGCCACGCAGGTGCATTGCCCAGTCGGGAATCATATGCCATATACAGAGTCATGGTATCGCCGGCGGTCAGCACGCCAAGATCACCGCTGTAATTCTTGGAATCGCAGGCAGTCTGTACATACTCTGCGCCCAGCAGTTCATTGGGGACAGCGGTATAGGTGAAATCACGGTCACCGAACACGGTGTTGCCCACGGCAAGATTCTGTGCGATCTTCCAATCGTAGCCGTTATCTCTGTCATTGATGGAAATTTCGGAGATCAGTGTGCCGTTTACGGTGACAGGCTGTGCAGTGTAATTATAATAGTATGGTGTCCAGCCGTTCAGGTAGGTTTCGCGGGTCACATTGCAGGAAGAAAGCACGGTGCCGCTGGTTCTGCCGGAGGTATTGACAGAGCCGCCGTTGACAGTCGTGGTATTGTACTCACGGAAAGTTGCCTGAGAGGGATCTACGCCGCTCATGCTGTGCCAGCCCACAGAAGTGATAATGCTTTCATACTGCAGCTTGGTGTTGTAGAACAGTACATGGGCCGTATCTCTCCAAGGACGGCCGAAGTAGCCGGAGCCAACAGTCAGATCGGGGTTGGCGGTAACGGTGCAGTTCCAGAACAGGTAACCGAGGGTCTGTTCTCTGGCTGCAGTGATGTAGCCGCCCACAGCCTTGTCGGAATAACCGCCGAAGCAAAGCTCGCATTCATCAAATACAATATCTCCGCTGCCGAAGATGTAGTCGGTATTGCCCTGGATCTTGCAGTTTTTGAAGTAAGCGGGGGTAGCGGTGTAAAGGGTATCCTGGCTGCTGAGGAACTGGCAGTTGAAAAATTCGGAGTAATCTGCCTCTACGCAGCAGGCAGCGGCACGCTCGGTGTTGGATTTTGCTCTTACATCCAGTCCGGAGGTGCGCTGTACCGTCAGGGTCTCGCCGGTGGGCTCGACGCCGTCAGCGATCTCTTCGCTGGTCATGTAGCGATTGAAGCTGTTTTCAAAAACAATATTCTCCGCACGGAAGTATTTTGCGCCGCTGTTCACACGCACTGCGGTGCCCCATCGTGCAGCCACGTTCTTGGAGGACTTTGATGCTGCATTGGAAGCATTGTAATAGCCGCCGGAATCGCATGAGTAATATTTATAGCCGATGCCGTAGTACCAGGTCAGCAGTACATCACCGCCGCCGGGATTGCTGTTGGTAAAGGAAACATAGGGCGTGTTGATGATGATCTGCTCACGGTAGGTGCCGGGAGCAATGGCAATGGTCACACGGTCAGATTCGCTTTGGGGATTAATGGATGCCGCTGCCTTCACAGCTTCGGTGACGGTTTTGTAGGTGCCGCCCGAGCCTACGGTCAGGGTAGTGCCCGCTGCGGTGACGGGTGTTGTTTCGGGCAGAGCAGGCAGCGAGGTGCATACCAGCAGGGCGCTGACAACGGCCGCTGCGGTGCGGCGCAGGGTTTTCAGAAAAGACATGATGATTCCTCCTTGTTTCAAAACAAACGAATAAAGCCGCCCTTTTGTATTTTTGTGGCGGGCTGTATGTTCTGATGGCATACCTGCCATTCTGTGGGTATTATATCACAGATGCTTTTGAATGTATAGTGTTTTTTGCGCCTTTTTTATGTTCAATTGTATCATTTTTCTCTGGCAAAGTGAGAAATATTGCCCGAATTTTTCAATTTTGGGAATTTTTCAAAAAAGTGCTTGACAAATGAATGGGCTTGTGATATAATAATCTAGGCTTGAGGGAAACCACAGTGACCCAAAGCGATATGCGCCGGTAGCTCAGCTGGATAGAGTGACTGGCTACGAACCAGTAGGTCGGGGGTTCGAGTCCCTTCCGGCGCATCATCTATATGTGACGAAAAAGATCACATGCCAAAAAAGTCCGATTTTTCGGACTTTTTTGCGTATATGGACACTAAAATTTTATTCGCAAAACCGTGGATCACCTAAGGCCTTTTTCGAGTGTTTTTGGGACTTGAACGGGCGTTTTTTCATTTTCAAGAGAAATGAGAGCAGATTTGGATGAAAAAATTCGAATTTTGCTCATTTCTATTGCAAAAAACTTTCACAAAGTTTCTGGCGGTTTCTTGTTCGTTATGCCGAATCCGTTGAGAGTCACCACTCTCGATTGGTTCGGCATTTTTTATTTACCCTATACATTATAAAGGAAAGCGAGATGATGCCTATGAAGAAAATCACATTTAACGCTCCACTTAATCACAAGGCTTACAGCTACGAGCCGATGCAGATTGAAGTGGAGAAAGTCATTCCCCTCTACGGTAAGAGGTTCGAACAGATGAGAGATCATCCATTGGATGAGTGCCCCGAAATCATTGAGAACAGAGATCTGATGTATATGGAAGGCAACACAGCTCACTGTATTATTTTCCTTGATGCCAACGGCAGCGATGGAATCCTTGTGGAAGCCGAGGGTGCTGACTACGCTCGGAAGTCACAGTTCATTCCGAACGCAAGAGCGATTGTCGAGGCGAATGATATTACCGCAGGAGAACGTCAGCTCCATGCTGAGCTGAGAGGTATAGCAGAACGAATCGCAGAGCTTGCTCACACAGGTCAGAAGCATTTCACCTTTGAAGATATGCTCGGCGATGAAGATTTGCGAGTTCTGATGATTCGAACAGTAGCAGAAATGCTTGACAGACGCGAAGATCTTGCAGAGGTTCGTGACCACTACCTCGGAATTAGAGGTCAGGCAGATTTCACGGTAACTGCAAAACCTGCACAGGAAATGAAGCTCTATTGTCCCCTTGAAATTCAGACTGAACCGCAATATGACGAGGATGAAGATTTCATCGATGATTACGAGGTTATCCCGTCAAGCTGTGCCTGTGGCTGTGAGGATGAAATCAATACAGCGATTCAGAAGTATTCAGAGCCGGAGGAAAAACACCGTGGACTGATGGTATATTATGATGCAAACTCACCTGTCAATGAAAAGGTTGTATCTGCATTCCCGTCAGTAGAGGTCAGAAACGGAGAGCTTGTTGGAGTTCTCACCTGCCAGATTACAGAACCACTTACTGACAGCGAAATGAAAGAATTCTGCCGTTGGTGGGAAGGTCAGTGTAGTGATGGCTGGTCAGAGGGCTTCGAGCAGAGAGAAATCAAGACTGACGCATTCGGTACGATTTACGTCAGATTCTGGAACTCCTCCGACAGCTGGCAGATTGAAGTTGAGATGATGGATGAAACCAATGATATCGAGGAAGAAGAAAGCCTTGATATGGGCGGTATTTCTATGCAGAGAGTGATCTGCTCTATCTCGGCAAGTACGAGGTAAAGGAAACCAAGGCTCCTTACGGTTACGTTCAGAATGCTGTTTCCGAAACAGTAGAACTGACCTATGCAGGACAGGAAATCGAGGTGAGAGATACGGTGAATCAGGCATTTGTCAATGACTATCAGGAGGTAGATATTACACTCTCCAAGTTTATGGAGTATGATGAGCTTTTCGGGCTTGGCGAGAATGAAGAATACCGCTTTGTCCGCTTCGGACTGTTTGCAGATGAAGTCATCACTGCAGCGGACGGCTCTGTGATTCCCGAAAACGGCATGATTGCAGAGGTATC
>SVNP01000015.1 GCA_015066805.1 Ruminococcus sp.
TTGCCATGTTCGATGCCATGATCGAGGCCATCCGTGAGGAAACCGTGCGTATGCTGATGACCATTCGTCTGATCAACAACAAGGCTCCCGAGCGTGAGCAGGTTGCAAAGCCCGCCGCACCCAATGCAGGCGCAGGTGATGGCAGCTTCTCCGCACAGGCAACCGCCAAAAAGAAGATCGGACCCAACGAGCCCTGCCCCTGCGGCAGCGGCAAAAAGTATAAGCTTTGCTGCGGAGCGAAAGAAGCATGACAGAACGTAAGGAACTCATGCAGCTTGCCGCAGAATGCCGCAGCGAGCTGACAGAACATATCCTGCCTTTCTGGATGAAGCTGAAGGACCCCGCAGGCGGCTTTTACGGCAGAATGACCCACGACCTTTCGGTGCAGACCTCTGCGCCGAAGGGCGTGATTCTTCATGCCCGCATTCTGTGGACGTTTTCTTCCGCTTATCTGACAGAGAAAAACCCCGCCTACCTGGAAACCGCCCGCCATGCCTACGAATTTCTCTGCAAGGCGGAGGATGCGGAAAAAGGCGGCGTGTATTGGTCACTGGATGCGGAATGCGCCCCCTTTGAAACCAATAAGTATACCTACTGTATGGCATTTGCGGTGTACGGTCTTTCCCTGTACGCCGAGGCAAGCGGCAGCAAGGCTGCTCTGGATTTCGCCCTGCGCCTGTTCTCCGTCATCGAGGAACACGCCGCACAGCCAAACGGCTATGCAGAATCCTTTTACGCCGACTGGTCACCGCTGGAGAACGACCACCTCTCCGAGCATGACTTAGGTGCCGCCAAAACCATGAACACCACCCTGCATCTCATTGAGGCCTACGCAGAGCTGTTCCGCATCACAGGGAATGATGCGGTGGGGAAGGCTCTCGCAAAGCTCCTGCATCTCATGGCAGAGCGCATTTATGACCCCGAAGAGAATATGCTCCGTGTGTTCTTTGACGAAAACCTCAATGTGCTGGGAGATCTGCACTCCTATGGACATGATATTGAAGCAAGCTGGCTGACAGATCACGCCTGTGACTGTCTGGGCGATGGGGAGCTGACCGGTCTTCTCCGTGAGATCGATTACAAGCTTGCTTTGCACATCGAACAGCTTGCGCTGGATGATGGTTTCCTTTATAACGAAAGATTTGAAACAGAGATAGATAAAACTCGTGTCTGGTGGGTACAGGCCGAGGGTGTGATCGGTTTTCTGAATGCAGCCGAGTATGCCGCAAGGCATTCGGATGCAGTTGTATGTGAACGTATGCTCCAAAACGCAGCATCGCTGTGGGCAGCCATTCGCTTTGCACAGATCGACCCCCGTGAGGGCGGTGAATGGTTCGGCGAGCTGGAGCCCGATGGGACACCGCGTCCTGCCAACGATATGGCGGGCCCGTGGAAATGCCCCTATCATAACGGCAGAATGTGTCTGGAAGTCATGCGTCGCACCGGTATTCTTTGCGAGCTTCTCGCAATGTAATATAAGTCGATCAACCGAAAAAGGGAGGCCATTATGGATTTGAAGAAAGTTTTCCAAGCAACTGCTTGCTTGTGTCTGGCGGCGGTGATGTCCGTGGGGGCAGTTCTGCCCGCATACGCCAGCGCAGGTGAGGACCCCGGCACTGTGGATGATTCGGAGAAGATCTTCCCCGATCCCGACAGTTTTTCCTACGATGACGTGGAAGTGGATTTTGCCAAGGCTCTGCAGTACACCATGCATTTCTACAATGCAAATATGTGCGGCAGCGGCATTGCCGGCGGCAGACTGGAATGGAGAGGCGACTGTCACACCGAGGACGCTGCCATTCCGCTGAAGCCCTACGGCGAGGACTACATCGGCACCAACCTTTCCCAGGAGTTCATTGATACCTACTCCGATATTCTCGACCCCGACGGTGACGGCACCGTTGACTGCGAAGGCGGTATGCATGACGCAGGCGACCATGTGAAGTTCTGTCTGCCCGGTTCCTATGCCGCATCCACACTGGCATGGGGCTACTATGAGTTCCGTGAGGCATACGAGAAAACCGGCAACGCCGAGCATATTGAGGAGATCATCCACTGGTTTGCGGATTACTACCTCAAGTGCCTGTATTATAACGAGGATGGCTCCGTGCTGGCATATTGCTATCAGGTAGGCGAGGGCAACATCGACCACAACTACTGGATCGCCCCCGAGCTGCAGAATACCACAGCTCTGCTGGATTTTGCAAGACCTGCCTATTTTGCCACCGTGGAGACCCCTGCCACCGATATGTGTGCAGGTACCTCCGCAGTTCTGGCCATCTGCTACCTGCTGTTCCGTGAGACCGAGCCCGAGTTTGCCGCAGAATGCCGTAAGGGTGCCTATGCCCTCTACGATTTTGCCGTTGCAACCCATGCAGAGGGTGAGGGTAACGAAGTGCTTTCTCTGGGCTATGATGGCGGTTTCTATGAATCCAGCTACGACTACGATGAGCTGGCATGGGCTGCCGTATGGCTCTATGAGTGTACCCTGACCGATGATCCCACTGCCACCGAGGAGGCATGGGAGTACATCAATGCCATCATCAAGGTGGATGAAACCACCAGCAATGAAATGGGCGCACACCCCTATACCGGCTACCTCAAGCGTATTATTGCCGATACCGGCAACTGCTGGCAGAACATCTGGGTGCATTGCTGGGATACCATCTGGGGCGGCGTGTTTGCAAAGCTGGCTCCCATTACCAATACCGCCCGTGATTGGTACATTTTCCGCTGGAATCTGGAGTACTGGTCGGGTCTGCCCCATCTGAATCCCGGTCTGGATGATCAGCTCTGGAACATGGAGTATACACCCGATCTGCCCATTGATACGCAGGATACCACCTATCTTGCCAAAACGCCCGAGGGCTTCTCTATGCTCAACGAGTACGGCTCTGCAAGATATAACTCCGCCGCACAGCTCTGTGCGCTGGTTTATGCCAAGTATTCTCCCGAAACCACCCACGATCCCATGCGTTTTGCTGACTGGGCCTATACCCAGATGGAGTACATCATGGGCAAAAACCCCATGAACCGTCCCTATATCGTGGGTTATTCCGATACCGCAGCCTCTCACCCCCATCACCGTGCCGCACACGGCTCCATGACACTGAACATGGATGAGCCCTGGGATCAGGTGCACGTTCTGTGGGGCGCACTGGTAGGCGGTCCCGATTCCGGTGACTGGCACCGCGATATCACCAAGGATTACATCTACAACGAGGTGGCCGTGGACTACAACGCTGCCATTGTGGGTGCCTGTGCAGGCTTCTACCACTACTACGGCACCGAGGAAATGTCCAATGACCCCAATTTCCCGCCCTCCGAGGCAAGCATGAAGGGTGAGATCAACGAGTTTACCCTTGCAGCCGCCGTGGGTCAGGAAGACAATATGGCAACACAGGTGCTGATCGAGATCACCAACCAGAGCTCTCTGCCTCCCCGCTACCTGGATGAGGTCAAGGTGCGCTATTACTTCAGCATCGCAGAGCTGCTGGAAAACGGCCAGACTCTGGATGATGTGGACGTGCGTATCGACTACGACGAAATGAAATCCAACAGCGATGGCGAATACTACGTCACCTATGAGATGGAGCAGTACAACGAGGAAGGCGACTGCTACATCGAGTTTACATGGTCGGATTATCAGTTCTACGGCTCTCTGCAGTTCCAGTTTGCACTGATGGCACAGACCCAGAACGCCGACTATGTGTTCATCTGGGATCCCACCAACGATTACAGCCGCAGCGAGCTGCATACTTCCAAGGAGCTGGGTGTGCCACTCAACGAAGCACCTGAGTTCTACGAAAAGATCACCATGACCGTGGAGGGCGAATCCGTATGGGGCAATGCACCCGATGCAGCCCCCGAAGCAGACTCTTCTGCCGATTACGGCGATGTGAACTGCGACGGCTCCGTAAAGATCGGTGACGTGATCCTGCTGAACCGTATGCTGGCCGAGGATACCACCGTTCAGGTCAGCGATCAGGGCGTGCTGAATGCCGACTGCGATGCCAGCGGTACACCCGATCCCGAAGACAGCGTAAAAATCCTGCAATACCTGGCGGGTGCAATTTCCGCCAATGAACTGGGGAAAGCCTCTTAACAGAGAAAAGAGGCACTGGGGGTCGTTTCAATTGACAACCGAATTGTGATACCGAAAGGATGTTATTTGTGCGACTGTTTCAAAGCTGTGCAGCGGTTTTCACCGCCGCTGCACTGATGTTTTCCGTGTGCAGCCTTGCCGTATCCGCACAGGGTACGTCCTTGGGCGATGCAGACACAGACGGTACTCTTGCCATTGCCGATGCCATTCTCATCAACCGCATTGCCGCAGAGGATGCCGTAACGGTCACCGCTGACGGCATGGTCAATGCCGATACCGACAAAGACGGGCTGATTTCCGTCAATGATTCAACCCTGCTGCTGCAATATCTGGCAGGGTTGATCTCCGCAGAGGAGTTCTATGGGCAGATCAATGAGGAAGGCTACGATCTCAGCGGCTATGCATGGCAGTGGCCCGAGGTTTTTTCCAAGGATGATACCGTTACCGTCACGGAAAATTCCTACAAAAGCCATGATGTGAGTATCACTGTCACCGAGCATATCGAGGAAAACATGGCGTATTTTGTTGCGGATATCTATGTCCGTGACCTGAACAGCTTCCGTTCTGCCTTTGCAGGGGGTACCTACCCCGAACCCCGCAGCGGTCAGACGGATTCCATCTCCAATATGGCAGCGGAAAACAACGCTATTCTTGCCATCAACGCAGATTATTGCGAGATCCGCACCACAGGTGTGCTGTATCGTAACGGCGTGCTGTACCGTGATGTGGACAAAGACGACGTTGCCGTTTTGACCTATGACGGCATACTGA
Organism: Ruminococcus sp.; assembly: GCA_015066805.1. Lineage (GTDB taxonomy): Bacteria > Bacillota > Clostridia > Oscillospirales > Ruminococcaceae > Firm-04. The sequence goes on from SVNP01000015.1 coordinate 4,877, forward strand.
AAACCTACAGCAAGTCGGATTTCCGCCTGCTGACCGAGGAACAGTGTGCCAAGATCTGGCAGAGTGCCAGCTTCGGGCCTTCACTGGTTCGCAGCGGCGAGGCCGTGCTGGGCTATTCCGGTTCCATTGCGGTGGCAAATCCCCGCAGCGGTCTGGGGTACTATGAGCCGGGACATTACTGCTTTGTCCAGTGCGACGGCCGGCAGGATGGCTACTCCATCGGCATGACCATGGATGAATTTGCCCTGCTGTTTGCGTCTCTGGGCTGTACCGAAGCCTACAATCTGGATGGCGGTACCAGCTCTGAAATGGTGTTTATGGGGGAGCGGGTCAATCAGCCCTATAACGGCGGCCGCCACTCCAGCGATATCTTCTACATCTGCGAAATACCCGAAACCACGGAATAAAAATTGCGGCGGTGTTCTGTTTGAGAAGAACGACACCGCCGCTTTTTGCCAAGGAGGAATGCAAAATGGTTCCGCTTGCGGAAAGACTGCGCCCAAGATCCATAGAAGAAATGGTGGGACAGCCCCAGCTCTTCGGGGAAAACTCTCCCATGCGAAGAATCGTCGCATCGGGCAAAATCCCCAACATGATCTTTTACGGGCCTTCCGGCGTGGGAAAAACCACCCTTGCCCGTATTCTGGCAGACCGTACCGATCTGCGGCTGCATAAGCTCAACGGAACCACCGCATCGGTAGGGGATATCCGAGAGATTTTGCAGGAAAGCGGCTCGCTGTTTGGCTCAAATGGTATCCTGCTGTATCTGGATGAGATCCAGTACCTGAACAAAAAGCAGCAGCAAAGCCTGCTGGAGTACATCGAAAACGGCAGCGTGACCCTCATTGCATCCACCACGGAAAACCCCTATTTTGCGGTGTTCAATGCCATCATCAGCCGCTGCACCGTGTTTGAGTTCAAGCCTGTGACCGCACAGCAGCTTGTACCTGCGGTGGAACGTGCCTTCCGCTTTCTCTCGGAGGAACAGGGTACACCCATTCTGTATGATGACTCCGTGGTGCCCTATATTGCGGCAGGCTGCGGCGGTGATGTGCGGAAAGCCGTCAATACCGTAGAGCTTGCGGTGCTTGCGGGCGAAAAAACCGAAGCAGGCATCCGCATTGATACCGAGAGCGTGAAAAGCCTGACCCAGCGCAGCAATATGCGCTATGACAGAGAAGGAGATCAGCACTATGACCTGCTTTCCGCCCTGCAAAAATCCATCCGTGGCTCCGATGAAAACGCAGCCATCCACTATGCGGCACGGATTCTGGAGGCAGGGGATATCCTTTCGGTGTGCCGCCGCCTGCTGGTCATTGCCGCCGAGGATGTAGGGCTTGCCTATCCCATGGCCATACCCATTGTCAAGGCAGCGGTGGATTCCGCCCTGCAGCTTGGTATGCCCGAAGCAAGGATCCCTCTTGCCAATGCCGTGATCCTTCTTGCCACCGCGCCCAAATCCAACAGTGCCTATCTGGCAATGGATGCCGCCCTTGCGGATATCCGTGCAGGTCTTTCGGGTGATTTCCCCCGCTGCCTGCAAAATGTCCATTTTGATGGCGCAGACGCAAAACAAAGGGGACAGCACTACCGCTATCCCCATGACTATCCCAATCATTATGTGGAGCAGCAATATCTGCCCGATACGCTGCGTGACCGTGTGTATTATCAGTACGGCGACAACCGTCAGGAGCAGGCCGCCAGAGAATACTGGGCAAAGATCAAGCCCAAACGCTAAAATGGCATCACCGTATTGCAGAACCACACCACCGCAGGCAAAGAAATCAGCGAGCAGAGGGTAGTAACAAAAATCGCCTGAGATGCCAGTTTTTCATCTGCGTGATATTCCGTGGCGAACAGAGCAGCCATGTTGGCAACGGGCATGGCTGCCATCAGCAGCAGAACCGAAGCCAGTGTTTCATGGCCGATGCACAAGCGGATCACAGGCCACATGAGAACAGGCAGCACAAACTGCCGCACAAGGGTATACAGGTTCAGCCGCAGATTGCCCAGTGTGCTTTTAAGGGGCATACCCGCCAGATTGGCACCTACAACCAGCATTGCAAGGGGAGAGGTCAGTCCGCCCAGCGTGTCAAAGGTATCTGCCAGCAAAGAGGGAAGCCGTATCTGCAAGGAAAACAGCAGTACAGCCACGGCACAGCACAGCACACCGGGGGTCACAAGCAGCTTTTTGAGCTGCATTCTTTGCTGCCCCTTTGCCGTGTCGCCTTCATGGGAGTTGTTTCCTGCGGTCATGAGCATCACACCCGCCGTGTAGATCAGGATATTGAACACACTGTTGAGGATAGCCGCATAAAACAAGCCCTCTGTGCCGCACACAGCCAGTGCAACGGGGAATCCCATAAAGCCCACATTGCCGAATACCGTCATAAAGGTGTAAAGATTCCGCTTGTCTTTGGGGAAGCGGAACAGCAGCGTTACTAACACGCCCAGCAGAATCAGCACCACATAAAACCCTGCCGAAACCCCGAACAAATATCCGATGCCCAGAACCGTACCGCCCGTTTCCCCGTTTTCGATCATCAGCAGACGGTCGTTAAAGGCATCCAGAATCATCAGGGGAGTGGTCACATACAGCATCAGCTTGGTGAGCTTCTGCTTGGTGTGCAGATCAATGATATCCAGCTTTGCCAGCAGCACGCCCACGCAAAGCACCAGAAACAAACGGATCAATTGCTCCAGAATCACAGAAATATCCATGTAAATTTCTCCATTGATGCATAAAAAGTGCGGTATTCCAACACCGCACTTTTATTATTTGCTTATTTGCGGATGAATAATACACCCAGCGTATTGGGTCCGCAATGGCTGGAAACGGTGCAGCCCGCAACGGTTTCCACCACAGAGGCAAACACACCCTTTTTGCGGATGACATCCTCTGCGGCACCCACCGCACCCTGCTCCGCGCGGGTGTGGGTAATGAAGATCAGATCCTCACGGGGGCTGATGCCCTCACCCAGGCGATCGTTTACATACTGTGTCACGCAGGAAATAAAGTTGCCGCGGTATTTCTTGACCACACGCATCTCACCGTTTTCCACGGCAATGCAGGGCTTCAGCTTCAGCATATTGGCACCCAGAGCCGCCACAGTGGAGCATCTGCCGCCCTTGTGAAGGTAGTCCAGTCTGTCCACAATAAAGCTGGCATCCACCTTGGGAATGATCTCCTGCTGCAAATATTCGGCGATCTCTGTGTGGGAAAGGCCTTCCTCTGCCTTCAGAGCCGCCTGCAGCACCACATGACCAAAGCCTGTGGAGAGATTGGCGGAATCCACCACCACCACCCGAGGCTCATCCTCGGCGGCAATACGGGCATTCTGGAAGCAGCTTGAAAACTTGGAGCCGATGGTCAGGCAGATCACAGTGTCATGCTCACGCAAAGCAGCAGCAAACCGCTGAATGTAGGTGTCCACAGGCACCGCAGCGGTCTTGGGCAGATCACCGCCCTCTGCCACATGGCGGAAAATATCCTCTGCCTTGATCTCAATACCGTCTTGATACGAGCTGTCATTCAATGTCACATACAACGGAATGATCTCGATCCCATACCGGGCGATCTGCTCGGGGGAAAGATCACAGGTACTATCCGCAATAATATGAACCGAACTCATGGGTGGTACACTCCTTATTTTGATTTGATACAAGGAATATTATACTCCAACCGCCAAAAAAAGTCAAGCAGTGACACCCTTTTGCGAAAGAAATCACAAAAAAATCTTCGGAAGAAATTGACAAACCCGAAAGATTGGTATATAATAAATGCGTCAGAAATGAAAAGGAGGTTTTTTTCACATGAATCCTATCCGAGTCGGTATCGTAGGCTACGGCAATCTGGGCAAGGGCGTAGAGCTTGCCATCCGCAGCAACCCCGATATGCAGCTTGCCTTTGTTGCATCCCGCCGTGACCCTGCCACCGTAAAACTGCAAACACCCGGCATCCCCGTATACGCATATGATTCTCTGGCAGAGCACCGCAATGACGCAGATGTCATCATTCTGTGCGGCGGCTCCGCAACAGACCTGCCCACCCAGACCCCCGAGATCGCATCTATGTTCCATGTGGTGGACAGCTTTGATACCCATGCCAAGATCCCCGCACATTTTGCAGCAGTCAACGCCGCCGCAGAAGCATCCGGTCATGTTGCAGTGATCTCTGTGGGCTGGGATCCCGGTATGTTCTCTCTGGCAAGATTGTACGGCAATTGCATTCTGCCTGATGGTAAGGATTATACCTTCTGGGGCAAAGGTATCAGTCAGGGTCACTCCGATGCCATCCGCCGTGTGGAAGGCGTTGTGGATGCCAGACAGTATACCATTCCCATTCAGGCAGCTATGGATGCAGTCCGCAGCGGCGAGCAGCCCGAGCTGACCACCCGCCAGAAGCATCTGCGTGAGTGCTTTGTGGTGGCCGAAGAGGGCGCAGACCTCAAGCGCATTGAAAAGGATATCTGCACCATGCCCAACTATTTTGCAGATTATGATACCATCGTGCATTTTATCTCCGCCGAAGAGCTGAAGGCAGAGCACAGTGAGATCCCTCATGGCGGCTTTGTCATGCGCAGCGGTACCACCGGTGCCAACCATGAGCATAAGCACCTCATCGAGTACAGCCTGAAGCTGGATTCCAACCCCGAGTTCACCACAAGCGTGCTGATTGCCTACGCCCGTGCAGCCGTCCGTCTGGCAGCAAAAGGGGAGAAGGGCTGCAAAACCGTATTCGATATCGCCCCCGGTGAGCTTTCGCCTCTTTCTGCGGAAAGCCTGCGTGCTTCGCTGCTGTAAACCCGTTAAAACCCTCGTTGTGTGGCGGTTTTTATGGTAAAATTGCCAAGTTTTGAGTGTTTTTTCGCCCTTTTCTGATTGAAAAGTCTGAATTATCAGAAAAGAATTGACAAACCACGAATTTTCGTTATATAATGAGGTACATGATACTTTTTTAGGAGGACACATACCATGAAGAAGAACGACCTGATCGCAGCAATCGCTGCAAAAGAGAACTGCACCAAGAAGGATGCCGAGAAGGCTGTTAACCTGGTTCTGGGCTCTCTGACCGACGCTCTGGCTGCCGGTGAGAAGATCTCCATTGCCGGTTTCGGTACTTTCGAGATCCGTCGCCGCGAGTCCAAGACCTGCATCAACCCCCGCACCAAGGAGAAGATGACCACCAAGGCCTGCAATGTTCTGGCATTCAAGGCCGGCAAGGCTCTGAAGGACGCCATCAACCCTGCTGAGTAATCGTATCCCGGAGGAGAAATACAATGGCAACTACCAAGAAGAAGACCGCACAGGCTGCCGAGACCGCTGTACAGGAAGCTGCCGCAGTTGCAGTTGCAGCACCCGCTGCTGAAACCGCAAAGGCTGCCAAGGCTGCTAAGCCCGCCGCAAAGCGTACCTACAAGCGTAAGACCGCCGATGCTCCCGCTGCTCCCGCAGCAGCCGAGAAGCCCGCTGCAAAGCGTGGCCCCAGAAAGTCCGCAAAGACCGTGGAGAAGGTCGTTGTCCAGATCATGGGCAAGGATGCTACCCCCGAGGACATGGTGGCTCGTGCAAAGGCTGATTGGGAGGCTCAGGGTCATTCTCTCAGCGAGATCAAGTCTCTGGCTGTGTATCTCAACACCGCTGAGGGCAGAGTTTACTATGTCGTCAATGACGACCTCAACTCCGGCTCTTTTGAGTTCTGATTCAGCAAAATGAAACGGAGGACATTCGTGTCCTCCGTTTTTTTGTATATTTGCCCGTAAATTGCACCATACTTCCTGTAAAACCGTAAAGGAACAGGATATCATGGAAGCAATGAACAAACGGATCCAAGGAGTAACAGCAGCCTTTCTGGTGGCAGCAGCAGCCGTGCTGACCCGATTATGCACCGTGCTGACCAACGCAGATGCCATCGCAGCGGGCAATGCACAGGGCAGCTATATTCTGGAGATCCCCGTGTCCACAGGCACCATTTACGACCGGGATATGCAGCGGCTGACCAATACCGCCACCCGTTATTATGCTGTGGTGCATCCCACCGCCGATGCGGTAGCCGCCCTGTTTACCAAGGTTACCGATGTATCTGCCCTGCGAAAAGCTGCCAAGCAAGGCCGCCCCTTTTTCTGTGAGGTCACCGACAGTGAGATCTCTCATCCCAATATCCGTATCGTGGAGGTAGCAGAACAGGGGAATCTTCCGCAGCTTGCACAACATCTGGTGGGATACCGTCACGAGGGCAAGGGTGTAACAGGTTTACAGGCAGCCTGTGATCCGTGGCTTTCCGCCTGCAATACTACCGCCCGTCTGGAATGCACTGTCAATGCAACCGGTGTGATGCTCCCCGGGCTTGCCAATTCCATCTATAAGGATGGCGGCGGTATGGGAGGCATTATCACTTCTTTGGAAAGAGATGTACAGCAGATCACCGAAGCGGCGTTGGCGGACAGCGGACAAAACGGTGCCGCCGTGGTGCTGGATATCCAAAGCGGAGAGATCTTAGCCATGGCAAGTCTGCCTGTGTATGATGCCAACCATCTTGCGGATTATCTGGATGATACCGATGCCCCCTTCCTCAACAGAGCATTATGCGCTTACAGTGTGGGGTCTATTTTCAAGCTGGCCATCGCCGCAGCCGCCATAGATGAAGGCCTTGCTGAGGGCTATATGTACACCTGCACAGGCAAAACCTCCGTTTATGGCAGAGTATTCCGCTGCCATACCCATGAGGGTCATGGTCTGCTTTCTCTGCAGGATGCCCTTACGGTTTCCTGCAACCCTTATTTTGTTTCCCTCAGCCGATTTCTCTCACCCGAAAGTCTGGTCAGCACCGCCTCTGCCTTCGGATTTGGTAAAAGCATCCGTCTGGCAGAGGGAATGCAATCAGCAGCAGGCAACCTGCAAACTGTAGACGAACTGGAGATCGAAGCGGAAAAAGCCAATTTTTCCTTCGGACAAGGCAAGCTTCTGGCAACGCCCCTGCAAGTTGCCGCCTTTACCGCCTGTATCGCCAATGAAGGCGTATACTGTACGCCCAAACTGCTCCTTGGGGTCACCGAGGATGGCAAAACCCTGCTGAACGCCACCCCCACGGAACGCACACAGGCCATCTCCGCAGAAACCGCAAGGCAGCTTCGTCAGATGATGATCAACGTGCTGAATACCGCAGAGGATGCCAAGGGACTGCCCCAATATACCACCGCAGGAGGAAAAACCTCCACCGCCCAGACAGGCCGCTATGATGCAGAGGGCGTAGAGCTGTGTCACGGCTGGATGACAGGCTTTTTCCCTGCGGAATCCCCCCGTTATGCCGTTACAGTCATGATTGAAAACGGCGGTTACGGCAATACCTGTGCCGCCCCCGTGTTCCGCAGGATCATAGATGCCATGACCATTGCAGGCTATTAACCGCTGATGTTTACAAAATCACTGCTGACATAGCCGTTCTTTCCCTCATAGCGAACCACCAGCCATTGCCCGCTCTGACCATCCACAAACACCTTGGCACCGTTGGGGATCACCCCGATAATGGTGCCGTACATAGAAGGGTAGCTCCGCAGATTCAGGTTGCTGCCATCGGTGACTACGGTACCCGCCCTTGTGGGTGCAGGCTCAATAAAGGGGATGCCGAAATAATCCGTCAGAGAAAGCACCAGATTCTTTGCAATGGCATCTGTATTGCTCCGCAGCCATGCTTCATCCTGTACATTGTCGTGGTACCCGATCTCCGCCAGCACCGCCACCGCACGGGTCTGTGTCACTTCTCCCAGAGAGGTGGTAGGGCGCGGTGTGACCTTATCCGCAATGGGGTAGAGATCCTTCATGTTGTTGGAAAGTATGGTGGCAAGGCGTTCGCTCTCGTAGCTGTAAGGGGAGTAGTAGAAATCCACCCCACGAAGCCTGCCCGCAAACTGTTGGGGTGCCGCATTGGAGTGCAGCGCAAGGTGAACATCAAACCAGCCTGCATTGGAATCTGCAATGGCACCGCCTACGTTTCTTTGCGGATCGTTGCGTACATATGCAATGCCCGAAGCACGCAGATAAGGCTCCATGGCATCTGCCAGCCGATTCATCACCAGCTCCTCATTGCCCTCCGTTACATAAGGGTTCCACTCCTGTGTGGAGGGACTTAAAAATACCTTTGGCATATCCTCTGCTCCTTTCCATGAGATGTTATATCCTATTCAAAAGCTGTCTTTTTGTGCATGGATTTGGAAAAATGCTTGCAATTTTCTTGATTTTATAGTATACTGTAAGCATAGTATCTATGAGAAAGGGGTGTGCAGCGTGCGAATTTTACTGGTCGAGGATGAAGTGGGCCTTTCCGATGCGCTGATACAGATCTTCCGAAAAAACAAATATATCGCAGATGCCTGCTACGACGGCGAAAGCGGTCTGGATAACGCACTTTCCGATATCTATGATATGATCGTGCTGGATGTCATGCTGCCCAAAATGAACGGTCTGGACGTGCTGCGTGAGATCCGCCGCCATAAGCTGACAACACCCGTGCTGCTGCTGACCGCCAAGGATTCCGTTGCGGATAAGGTGGCAGGTCTGGATGTGGGTGCAGACGACTACCTCACCAAGCCCTTTTCCACCGATGAGCTGCTGGCACGGATCCGTTCTCTGTACCGCCGCAAATCCAATGTCATCTGCGAAAACGCCCTGCATTGGAGTGACCTGACCCTGAATCTCTCCACCTACGAGCTGTTCTGCGGTGAGCATTCCATGAAGCTTGGCCTGAAGGAGTTTTCCATGATGGAGCTGTTCATGAAAAACGGCAGCACCATCCTCTCCAAGGAAACCCTCATCATCAAGATCTGGGGCTACGAATCCGATGCGGAAAACAATAATGTGGAAGTTTACGTCAGCTTCCTGCGGAAAAAGCTGGCGCATATCCGTTCCAAGGTAGTCATCAAAACCGTACGGGGCGTTGGCTACTGCCTGGAAGAACACTGAATCACACGCATACAGCATATGAAAAAACCGAAAGGAGGATCCCATGGTACAAAAGCTGCGGAAACGCTATTTTCTGGCAAATATGACCTTGCTTTCCTGTACGCTGCTCATTGCGCTGACCGTGCTGTTCGTGCTGCTGTACCGCGCGGAAGTCCGTTCCTCCTATACGGTGATGAACGATCTTCTGGCACAAACGGAGCAGCAGCAGCCTGCCCGCTCCGATGTAGTATCTCCCATGAGCTTTACCATGCCCGAAGCCACCGAAACGACAGTGCTTCTGACAGGGGAAACCACTACAACAGCCGTGAGCGACGAAAACCTTCTGTTCTGCCATGACCGTGATTACCGCTATGATTTCCCGCCCTACTGGGATTTCGGCAATCAGTCGCAGGATGACGACAATAACAGCAGCGATGACGACAATAACCAGTCCGATAATGACTGGAACAACTGGTGGGAGAATCAACCGCCCCCACCGCCGCCGCCTCCGGAGATCATTGAAACCACAGTTACCACCACTACACGTCCCCGCACCACAACAACCACATCCACAACGGTACATACACCGCCTGCGGCTTCTTCCACAGAGCATACCAAGCCCCAGCCACCTGCAACGGATGCTTCTCCCTCTACCACGACCCACACCACAACTGCCGTTACCGTCACCACCACAACCAAGGCACAGATCACCGTGCCGGCAAAGGGTGTGTATGTCCCTGATGCCTTTGTGGCAGAGGTACAGCCCGATGGTCAGATCAGCTCCTATGCAGGTACCGTGGAAAACACCGCTGCCAATGATGATCTGCACACCGTAAACAGTGCTCTGTCCGAGATCCGCAAAAAAGGGGATGACAAGGGTACCGTCAAGGTGGATGATACCTCCTACCGTTATAAGCTGCAGCCTACGCCCTCGGGCGGTTACCGTATCGTACTGCTGAGCCGTACGCTGGAGCTTTCCATGCTCAGCCGGATGCTGCTGCTGTTTGTGGCATTGGCGATATTCGGTCTTGCCTGTATGTTTGGTATCAGCGTGCTCCTTGCCAACTGGACCGTACGCCCCATTGCCACCGCATGGGAAAAACAGAAGCAGTTTGTGGCAGATGCCTCCCATGAGCTGAAAACGCCTCTGGCAGTGATCTCCGCCAATACCGAGGTGGTGCTGGCAAACCCCTATGATACAGTCACCGACCAGAGTAAATGGCTCAACTACATCAAAGCGGAAACCATGCGGATGTCCAAGCTCATTACCAATCTGCTGACTGTGGCGCGCATGGATCACACCAAGGATACCGACAGTGCTGCCTCTCTCAATTTCCATGAGCTGGTCGGCAATGTGTGCCTTGTGTTTGAACCCATCATCTATGAAAAAGGCAAAACCCTCAACACCGTTCTGCAGCGCAATGTGATGATACACGGCGACGAGGATAACCTGAAGCAGCTTCTTTCCATCCTGCTGGATAACGCCGTGCTGCATTCCACGGCAGGTGCGGATATTACCGTGACCCTCTCCCGTGATGCCCAGGGCAAGATTCGTCTGGCGGTAGCCAATACCGCCGAGGATATCCCTGCCGAAGAGCTTGCCCATCTCTTTGACCGTTTTTATCGGCTGGATACCAAGGGCAGTCCCAACGGTTCGGGTCTTGGCTTGAGCATTGCCCGCAGTATCGTCCGTGATATGGGCGGTACCCTGACAGCTCACAGCGAAAATCATGTGGTGACCTTTGTAGCCACCTTCCCCAATGGCTGAAAAACCTGCATCTTCTAAAATCACCTTGGTGCACATAGGATGTACCGAGGTGATTTTTATGTCTGGGCAGAATACGACCCATAACGGAGGGATGTCACGGGAAGCAGCGGTTCTCAGTGTGTTTTCTGTCAGTTTGCAGCTATTCGGGCTGCTGCTGAATGTATTTCTCACCAAACGGCTTGGCTCGGCATCGGTAGGTGTTATTACGCTGATGGGCTCCTTCTACAGCCTTGCCTGTGTGTTTACAGGGGGCAGCGGATTCATAGCCGCAAGCCGTTTTCTCTCGGAAGAAATCGGCGCAGGGGGTGATCCTCAAAAAGTGTTCCGCTATATCCTGCGATTTGTCTTTACCCTCAGCATACCTGCCGCATTGCTGATCAATCTGTTTCCTTCATGGATTGTAAATCTCATCAACAACGAAGCCGTCAGCATCACCGCAGTACGTCTGCTGGGAATCTCTCTGCCCACAGCAGCCTTTTATGCCTGCTGCAAGGGCAGATGCTACGCATATCAGCGGGTATACCTGCCTGCCATTGCGGAATGCATTGAGTTTGTGCTGCGTGCTGCGGTGCTGGCATTCTGCACAGAGTTTCTCATTCCCGGCGGTACCCTCAGCCTGCTGACAGCCTTTGCGGTGTCCATGCTGGCCGGTCAGGGGAGTGCAGCGCTGTTTCTCTGCATAGCAGGGGCACCCACATTCCACCCAAAAGGGAGCTGCACCCTATCCTTCCGCCGATTGCTGCGCCTGCTGCTGCCGGTGTTTTCCAATGCCTGTCTGGTATCCCTGCTCAGCAGCACCAACGATGCGCTGGTACCTCTGACATTGATGCAATACGGCAGCAGTACGGAAACCGCCCTTTCCCAGTTCGGAGAATTTGAAGCCATTATTCTGCCTGCATTGTTTTTCCCCTCGGTGGTGCAGTGCTGTATGTCAGGGCTGCTTGTGCCTACCCTTTCCAAGCTGCGAGCAGCAGGGGATGAGGAGGGGATTCGGCAAACTACCCAGCGGGTATTGGAGCAGACTGTAGGCTTCTCCCTGTTTGCTGTGCTGATCTTTTCCTTGTTCGGTCATGTGATCGGTGATTTTCTGGGCGGCGATGCCTTTGCGGGCAGCGTACTGTGCCGAATGGCACCCGTCATACCCTTTATTTATATTGAGATCATTCTGGAGGGCGTGCTGCGAGGCATCGGCAAGCAAGGTTTTTCCTCTCTGAATTATCTGGCGGAATACACCGTGCGGATCTCTGTTTTGCTGATTTGTGTGCCACTGTTCGGATTTTATGGCATCATGGCCTCGTATTTGGCTTGTAATCTCACAGGAAACGCCGTTCGGATGTTTTTTGTATTCCGTACCACAGGGCTGCACCCCTGCTGGAAACGCATTCTGGTGCGTCCTGCGTTCACCTTGCTGTTGGCGTGGCAATGCAGTGCATTGGTGCTGTGGCTGCTTCGGATCCCGCAGCGTTCACCGCAATTATATTTTGTATGCTTTTGTGTGCTGTGCGGCTTGCTGGATCTGTTTTTGCTCCATGTGATGCAGCGGTTACCTGCCAAAGTGCAGGATCCGCATCCGGCATCCGCATAAACAGAAAAAAGTGCGTTCGGATGATGCCCGAACGCACTTTTCATATGAAATTCACATCAGAATCCGCTGACAATACCTGCCAGATACTCCAGAATCTTTACACTGTCATCGGGTGCAGGAATACCGTCACGAGTTACATCCGCATTGAGAATACCCTGCTCGGAAACCTTTGCTGCGGTATCTTCAGCCAGCAGACGGTTCAGCAGAATCACATCATCGATCTTCACCTGACCGTCCTCGTTCACATCACCCAATTTCAGAGAAGGATCGGTTTCGCCCTCCAGCATCAGTACACCGAAATACTGTGTGGTGGTATAACCAAGACCTGTGGTATCACCCGACCAGTTGGAAATACCTGCACGGGCACCGCTGCCGTTATCGTCGTTGATCTGCACATCAAATCCCACAGCCTGACCGCTTGTAAAGGGGCTGATGGAATAAGGAATTGCCACCTCGACCAGATAGCCGTTTGCGGTAGTTGCCGCTGCGGAAAGATAGTCGTCTACGCTGTGATTATCGGAAACGGTCTTGCTGCCGTCAAAACCGATTCTGCACTGCATATCGTCATTCTGATAAGCGGAAGACTTGTTGTTGTTCTCATCAAAGAAAATCTCTACGGTGTCGGTTTCGTAGTGATTTGCGCTGCTGGAGTGAGTACCGTTGGGATCGGTGACCTCCACCAGCACATACACATACTTGGAATCCCACAGCATTTTTGCGGTACCGTAGGCATTCTCATTGGCATTGCCCATCTGGAAGCGGTTGATCTGCACCATAGGAGCATTCTCCCAGGCAGCGTCGATCTCACCGTCTACGGTGACGGTACCTGCGGCAGCATCGGCACAAATGGGATAAGCTGCCAGCGTGATCGTACCTGCTGTTTCGGGAGTCAATGCATTTTCAAGGGTCAAACTGTTCCAAGGTACATCGTTCAGAACGATCTCAATAGAAAGCTCCGCGCCGACTGTCGGGTCAGCCAAAAGAATTTCAAAATCAGTAGTACCGGCATTCACAATATGTTCTTCTTGGACAATTTTGACAGTGCCGTCATTCGAAATGCGGTGAATGCACAGTATTAAGCGACCACTTTCCTTTGCATTCACCCGCAAAGTTAGCATTTCGCCATCCCAAGCGGCCTTAAAAGAACCTGCTGTTCCGATAGCAGATGCCGACTGCACAGCAAATGCGTCCTCCAAAGAGGTGCCGGATGCGTCAATGGCATTCTTATTTTGAATGGTCTGCACAGGAGCCGTCGGATCCAGCACCGCATAGAAAGCAGGCTTGGCGCAGTAGTCCTCATCAAACAGCAGCGGATATCCGCCGATCCAGCTTGTGGAATCGGTAATACCCCAGAATACCACGGCAGTAATGTTACAGCCATCCTTTTTGCAGTTGATAATGCACTCCATGAGAGAACGGTAACGCTCTGCCAGTTCAAGCTGTGCCGCATTGCTGTTATCCTTTACATCTACATCCAGCTCGGTGATCTGTACCTCCAGACCCAGTGCGGAATACGCACGGATGGCGTCCTCGTAACCATCCAGCGTGGGGTAGCTCAGCTTCAGATGAGATTGCATACCCACACCGTCAATCAGTCCCTCAGCCGCCAGATCTTCCACCATAGCAACAATGGCATCCCGCTTAGCGGGAGCATACTCGTTGAAATCATTGTAGAACAGCTTGCAGCCTTCAGGCGCATATTTTCTGGCATAGGTGAAAGCATAGGTCACAAAATCCTCACCAATGGTCTGAATCCAGGGAGAATAATTGCTGTCCTCGGTAGTAGAGCCGGGCGTGCGGTAATTGCCGTCATCCCGGAAGGTCTCATTGACCACATCCCAGCAGTAGAACTCCACATCGGGCCATTCCTCGGCAAGGGTCTGCAATACCTCACGGATGTAGTTTTCCATGCGAGCCAGCATGGTGTCACGATCCACCCATGCACCTGTATCGGAGTAACCCTCACGGAAGAACCAATCGGGAGTCTGGCTGTGCCACACCAGCGTGTGACCGCGCACAGGCAGATCATTGTCGGCGGCAAATTGCAGCAAAGGCTCTGCACCTGCCAGGGAGATGGCAACCTCTGTTTCGGAACCAAGAGCCTGACAAGCCTTCTGGTTCAGCACAGAATCGGGCTTCAGCTCATTGCCGAAGGTGAGGGAGTTGTAGTGCTTCAGGATCAGATCCTTGGTAGCCTGCTGTGAAAGCTCAGGCACGGTACTGGCGCAGCCAACCTTAAAGAGATCCTCGTAGGCAGCGCACAGGCTATCCAGATCGGCTTCAATCTGAGGATCCGGCAGATGGGTGCAGACCACATCATCAATGTAAAAATCAATGGTGTTATCCTGCTGAGAGGGATTGGAGCTCCAAGTGGGCTGAATGTAAAAAGCCAGATTGCTCACGCCCTCGGGAATGGTATAACGGGTGGCGATCTGTACCCATTCGCCCTGTACAGTAGATTCCGCAGCAAGGTTCTTATACTGTGTCACGCCGCCCTCATTGTACATCAGGTAGATCTGGAAAGAAGCGGAATCTGTCCAGTTTTCTCCTGCATAGGTCGCCCAGCAGGAGAAAGAATAGTATCCGCCCTGCTCCAGAAACAGTGTGCAGTCCACAGCAGGGCTGTTCCAAAGCTCGGTTCTGCCGGAGGTATACAGCGAATAGCTGCCACTGTGTGCATAATCGGTGGAAATGGCGATATCACAGCTTCTGGCGAACCAGTCACCCACATTGCCATCCTCAAAATCGTAGGAAAAACCATCCTGTGTTTCCCCCTGATAGACCTCACCGGTACCGGAGCAGTCATCAATGTAATAGGGCAGATCGGTGTCATCGCACTGGGTGTACAGGGTTATGCCGGTGATATCCGCAGCAAAGGTCACATTGGCAGTCATCTGTGCCCATTCACCCTTGGTGGCAGTCACAGAACCGATGCTGCCGTAGCGGGTCTCACCGTTCTGCACATACTTGTACCCAAGCTGGAAGTTCTGTGTGGCGTTGGCAGCTTCGTCATCATAGTAGAACCACAGGCTGCAGGTATAGCTCTGACCGGCATAATAATAACCGACTTTGCTGCATTCTGCGCCCTGCCAGTTCTGCTCACGGTCAGTGATGTACATACTGGATTCACCGGTATGTGCCACCTCCGTGGTAAGAGAAACGGTAGCCGCACCGCCATGGGATGCCCAGCCGTCTGTATCGCCGTCCTCGAAATCGTCAAAGAACAGCTCTACCGGCTCTGCGCTGACTGTTTGTGCGGGCAATGATGCGGCCACTGTCAGACCCATCACCGCAGCACACAAAGCAGAAAGCATACGATTGTGTTTCATAGTGATTTTTCCTCCCTTTTTTCTGTATGCGTAAAAGCTACGCAAGCATATCATATCACATATAACGGAAAAATGTCAAGATTTTCTCGTTGATTTTTCATTCTAACTAAAACAAGCCTGCAAATAGGGGAGTGCCATCATGGTGAGATAAGCCGCCAGAGAAGCACACAATGCCACCACGATCAACGGGCATTTGCGATATGACAGCACTACCGCAACCACCGTACCCACCACCGCCGAAGGCATATCACCGGTGGCGTAAAACACGGAAGGCACTGTCATGGCACTTAAAACCGTGTAAGGAATATAGTACAAAAAGCTCTGAACAAAGCGGCTTTTGATTTTTTTGCGGAAGAATGCAAAGGGAATCATGCGGATCAGATAGGTCGTTACCGCCATGATAGCCATACAAATCAGAATATACTTCATGCCGATTCCTCCTCATGTGCCACAGGAAAGAAATATGCAGCCACCAATGCAGCCGCCACAGAACAAATGATCATGGCGAACCCGGAAGAAAGCACGGGAACAAAATAATATAACAAAATACTCATGGCCGCAGAGAGCAAAACTGCCACAAGAATGCCTTTGGATTTTCTGGCAGGCGGAATGATAATAGCAAGGAACATTCCATACAGCGCAATACTCAGCGCATTGGCAACCGTCATAGGCAGCAGCGTACCGGCAGCCGCACCCAGATAGGTTCCGCCGACCCAACCGGTAAAAGCAATCAGGATCATACCATATAAATATGGCGGAGAGATCTTTGCCGGCTGAATGGAAGATACCGCAAAGATCTCATCGGTAATACCAAAGGCAGCCAGCAATCTGTGCGGCAGACCAAAGCGTTCATTGGTTTTCTGTGAAAGTGCAAGGCTCATCAGCGAGTACCGTATATTGATCACAAGCTCCGCCAAAAACAGCTCCAGATAAGCTGCATTGGCTGCGATCAATCCAACACCGGCAACCTGACCTGCGGAAGTCAGATTGGTAATGGAGATCAAAACTGTTTGCCACACTGTTAATCCGGCTTGCACCGACATAATACCAAAGCTAAAGGATACCGACAAATATCCAAGGGCAATGGATAAACCATGCCGTAACCCGTGTCGGAAGTCTTTCATAAGGAGTCCTTTCCTGTTTTCACCATTTGAATTGCACCAAATTACGATTAGGTGTAGTAATATATCCGATTACCCCGATGTGAGAATAATCTCAAAAAGAATGGGCAACATGTTAACGGGAAGCAATCTTCCCCTATTATTCCTGTATGAAGAAACGGAGAATGCACATGAGTCAGCAGAATCGTATGGAAAACGCCAATAACCGTCAGCAAAACAACGCACAGAACAAGAAGAACAACGAAGCACGCAACAACAAGCAGAACAACGCTCAGAACAAAAACAACAACGAGCAGTCTTACTGATGGCACTGACGGCAAGCAAATGAAAAACGGCACACACGCATCCGGTGTGTGCCGTTACATAGCAACCTATCGTCAGCCGATGACGCGAACACGAATCACGCCTTCAATATTCTTCATATCAGCAGCCAGATCGCCGGTCAGATCACCGGTCACGTCGATCATGGTGTAAGCGTAATCCTTGCGGCTTGCGTTCACCATGTTCTCAATGTTTCCACCTGCATTGCTGATGAGCGTAGTCAGACCTGCAACCACATTCTTCACGTTCTTGTGCAGAATGCAGAACTTCTTGCCCACAGCGTTCATCTCGGCATTGGGGAAGTTCACACTGTTGCGGATGTTGCCGTTCTCCAGATACTCAACCAGCTCGTTGGCAGCCATAACAGCGCAGTTATCCTCAGCTTCCTCGGTAGAAGCACCAAGGTGAGGAATTGCGATTGCACCTTCCATGTTAGCAGACTTTGCGTTGGGGAAATCGGTAACATACTTGCGTACCTTACCGGACTTCAGAGCAGCCTCCATAGCATCGTCATCCACCAGCAGATCACGGGCAAAGTTCAGGATCACAACGCCATCCTTCATCATGGCGATGGTCTCGGCATTGATCATCTTCTTGGTGTTGATGCCGGGATCGGGGTTCTCGATCAGCGGTGTATGCACAGAGATGAAATCACACTCACGGAAGATCTCCTCACGGGTCTTAACATGGTGAATGGTGCGGGACAGATTCCAAGCAGCGTCAATGGAGATGTAGGGGTCGCAGCCGTACACTTCCATGCCCAGATGTGTTGCAGCATTGCCCAGAGGACCGCCGATAGCACCCAGACCGATGATACCCAGCTTCTTACCCTTCAGCTCGGTACCGGCAAACTTGGACTTACCCTTTTCCACCATCTTGGCAACAGTCTCCTCGCCCTTGATGGTCTGTACCCACTGAATACCGCCGATGATATCACGGGAAGCCAGCAGCATACCTGCAATCGCCAGCTCCTTAACGCCGTTTGCGTTGGCACCGGGCGTATTGAACACCACGATACCCTCATCAGCGCAGCGGTCAACTGGGATATTGTTCACGCCTGCACCTGCTCTTGCGATGGCCAGCAGGCTGTCACCGAAGGTCATCTCGTGCATAACAGCAGAACGAACCAGGATGGCATCGGGGTTTTCGCAGGTATCGGCAACCTGATAGTTGTCGTTGAGCTGTGCCAGACCCACGGGAGAGATCTTATTCAAAGTCTGAATCTGAAACATGACAAAACATCCTTTCAAGCTAGATTATAGAAGAAACATTGCAGCAATGCAGATGACAGCCACACCAAGGCACACAGCACCAATGACCAGCTTCATGCTGAAGCGCAGCACGGACTGTGCCAAGGGATGACCAACCAAATGGCAGACCTTAGGCTGATCACCGAAAAACATAACGGAGATCTTTCCCCCACCTGCATTTCGGGCATCTGCCGAACCAAATCGGGCGTAACCTGCTCATAGAGCTTCAGCTCCATGGTTCCCTGTTCCGGAGTCTCCACCTTAACAACGGGGTTCATCG
The DNA here is from genome assembly GCA_015066805.1 of Ruminococcus sp. Taxonomy (GTDB): domain Bacteria; phylum Bacillota; class Clostridia; order Oscillospirales; family Ruminococcaceae; genus Firm-04. Next base: position 23,468 of record SVNP01000015.1, read on the forward strand.
CCCCTACAAGATGGTTGACTGCTGTCAGGCCAAGGGTTGCGCCCTGTGCGGATACATAATGCACAACGGTTCCTTCGGCATATGTTTTTTTGGAATACACATTCTTATGCTCCAGAATCCCCAGTGTGAGAAACACACCGCCGATCAGCAGCAACAAAAATATGAGTTCCATTATGCGTTTTCGGCTTCAAACTGCTTCATAAAAGCAACCAGAGCCTCAACGCCCTCGCAAGGCATAGCGTTGTAGATGGAAGCTCTCATACCGCCCACGGAACGGTGACCCTTCAGGTTGATGAAGCCAGCCTTCTTGGCAGCAGCAACAAAAGCAGCGTCCTTCTCCTCATCGCCGGTGACGAAGGGAACGTTCATCAGGGAGCGATCCTTGCCCTCAACGGTAGCCTTGAACAGCTTAGACTGATCCAGGAAATCATACAGGATAGCGGCCTTCTTCTCGTTGCGAGCCTTCATAGCGGTCAGACCGCCCTGCTCCTTCACCCACTCCAGCACCAGCTTCAGGATGTAGATGCCATAGGTGGGAGGAGTATTGTACATGGAGCCGTTGTCTGCGTGGATCTTGTAATCGAACATGGTGGGAGTACCCTCCTTTGCCTTGCCGATAAGATCCTCACGGATGATAACGACGGTCAGACCAGCAGGGCCCATGTTCTTCTGTGCGCCGGCATAGATCATGCCGAACTTGCTGACATCCACAGGCTCGCTGAGGATGCAGGAGCTCATATCGGCTACCAGCGGAACATTGCCGGTATCGGGCAGCTCTGCAAAGCGGGTACCGTAGATGGTGTTGTTCATGCAGATGTGGAAGTAGTCTGCATCCTTGGTAAAATCAGCAGAATCCAGTGCGGGGATGTAAGAGAAGGTCTTATCCTTGGAAGAAGCGATGACCTTGCAGTTTTCTGCACCCATCAGCTTGCTGGCCTCCTGGTAAGCCTTGCTTGCCCACTGACCGGTCAAAACAAAATCAGCCTTACCGCTGCCGGTCATCAGGTTCAGGGGGATCATTGCGAACTGGGAAGATGCGCCGCCCTGCAGGAACAGAACCTTGTAGTTCTCGGGAATGTTCATTACGCTGCGGAGCAGTGCCTCGCACTCGTCAATGATTGCCTGATACTCCTTGGAACGGTGGGACATTTCCATAACGGACTGACCGCTGTCACCGTACTCGAGAAGCTCTGCTGCTGCCTTTTTGAGGACATCCTCGGGCAGAACAGCGGGACCTGCGCTGAAGTTGTACACTCTGCTCATTGTAAAAACCTCCATGAAAATTGGTATTTGAACCAGTTTTATCCGATGTTAGCCTTGCACATCACGGCAAAAGCTATTGCATCACATCTTATAGTATACAATTTTTTCCGCCAATTGTCAAGCCCCTGTTATGATGTTTGTGAAAAAAATAACAACCATTTTCATGGGTTATTTGTGGGTATTGCCGTTGTCCCCCGCTCCCCTTTGCAGCCTGCGTGCCTCGGCTTCTGCCAGACTGCGTAAACAACCGCAATAATCCTGCCGATACAGCCCATAACTGCGGGAAAGCTCCACAGAACGGGCGTAGCCGCCCCGTTTTTTAAAATCCGAAGGGAGAAATCTCACTGCGTACTCCCCTGCCAGTCGTTCTCCGCATTGGTTGATGTAGGAAGCGTTCTTGTGGGGGCTGACAGAAAGCGTAGTAGTAAACCATTCACAGCCGTATGCCGCAGCAGCCCTTGCGGCCTCCTCCATGCGCTGTGCGATACATCTGCGGCAGCGTTCACCGCCCTCAGGGGTATCCATTGCATCACCCACCGCTCGGAGATATTCCTCCGGCACATAAGGCGGCACCAGCAGCGTAATGGGATGTACGGGGGTCATGGCATCCAATAGCTGCCGCTGTGTTTCTACCCTGCGTGCAAACTCATCAGCCGGAGCAATACAGGGATTATAATACAGCAACAGGATCTCAAAATGCGGTGTCAGGCATTCCAGAACCGCTGTGCTGCATGGACCGCAGCAGCTATGCAGCAGCAGCTTCGGGGGCGGATCCGAAGGCAGCATTTTGATGATATCATCCATCTCCGTATGATATTGACGTTTTTCCATAAGCAACTCCCCTATTGCGAAAAAAAGGGCGGTCACCCGCCCTTTTTTCTTGTTATTCCACAGAAATCAGATAGTAATACACAGGCTGACCACCGTTGATGAGCGTCAGCTCAATGCGGCTGCTGAGCTTTGCGGCCAGCATATCCTTCAACTGCTGGGACTGTTCCTCAGTCACATCGGCACCGTAAATGATGGTAACATAGCTGGTATCGCTCTTAACCATCTTCTTGGTGAGCTTGTAAGCAGCCTTGTTCACATCCTTTTCGGTAAAGGAGAGCTTGCCATTATCCAGTGCCAGCACCTCATCCTTGCGGATGGGCTTGCCGTCCAGCTCGGAATCACGGGCCGCAAAGGTAATGGAACCGGTAGAAACAGCCTCCGCAGCCTTGGTCATAGCCACACGGTTCTCGGAAAGCTGAGCGAATTCATCATAGGCAAGCATAGCAGCAATGCCCTGAGGAACGGTTCTGGTCTGCAGCACGCAAACATTGCGGTTTGCCAGATTCACAGCCTGCTCGGCAGCCATGATGATGTTTTTGTTGTTAGGCAGAACAAAAACGGTCTTTGCGGGAGTTGCATGAATGGCACGGAGAATGTCATCGGTAGAGGGATTCATGGTCTGACCGCCCCGCACCACCTGATCCACACCCAGATCCAGGAATGTACGCTCCAGACCCGCACCTGCGGCAACTGCCACAAAGCCGAAATCCTTGGTAGGTTCAACGGGAACAAACTCCTGCTGCTTGGCAATGGCAGCTTCCTTCACCTTACCTGCGTGCTGGATCTTCATATTCTCGATCTTGGGCTTGGGATCATTGATAAAGCTGCCGAACTCCAGAGCCTTGGTAATGGCCTTACCGGGATGATCGGTATGCACATGAACCTTGATGATCTCGTCATCATCCACCACCACAACGCAGTCACCGATGGTTTCCAGATAAGCTCTCAGCTTTGCAGGGTCCACGGAAGCATCGTACTTTTCCACGATATACTCGGTGCAATAGGTAAAATTGATCTCATCATCATACTGTGCAACAGCGGAATTAAAGTCCGTTGCGGGATCTACCGCAGCAGCACGCTCAGACTCCTCGGCAGGCAGGCTTTCGCCGCGCAGAGAAGCCAGCATACCCTCCAGAATAATGCAGAAGCCCTTACCGCCTGCATCCACTACGTTTGCCTTCTTCAGAGCAGGCAGCATCTCGGTGGTCTGCTTCAGAACATCATTGGCTTCATCGCAAACGCCCTGCAGAAAATCGCAAAGGGAGAGATCCTGCTTTGCAAGCTCCTGTGCCTTGTTGGCAGCCATGCGGGAAACAGTCAGAATGGTACCCTCGGTAGGCTTCATGACAGCCTTGTAGGCACCTGCAACACCCAGCTCCAGCGCATTGGCAAAATCGGCGTTGCCTGCTTCCTTCATCCCTGCCAGACCCTTGGAAAAACCGCGGAACAGCAGAGAGAGGATCACACCGGAGTTACCTCTTGCACCACGCAGCATAGCGGAAGCTGCGGTATCTGCCACCTGAGAAACGGTCACATCCTTGGGCAGCAGCTCCAGCTCACGCTTTGCGGCGGAGATGGTCATGGACATATTGGTACCTGTATCGCCATCGGGAACAGGGTAAACATTCAACTCATCCACTGCACGCCGCTGATTGGAAATCAGGATCGCACCGTGAATCATAGCGGACTTTAATTGGTTTCCGTTCATCACTTCGTTAAGCCTCCAAATCGTTATACACAGATGCCGTCAACATACACGTTGATCTGTGCGGGCTGAATACCCGTAAATTCCTCAACAGCATAGCGCACCTTATTGCGGATGCTGTCGGTGATGGCGGTCACATTGGCACCGATACCGGTTACAATGTGCAGATCAATGACCAGCGCATTGTTACGGGAGCGCAAACGGATACCGCGGCGGATATCACCGGGGAACAGCTTGGTTTTGATGGTTTCCAACAGAGAGGATTCATGCAGGTCGGCAACACCGAAGCAAGCGGTTACGGTATGCTCGATCACCGTGTAAAGATAATCACGGGAAATACGAATACTGCCAAGATGGTTTTCAATAACGATCATACGAATCTCCTTTCAAGAAAATCCATAACGAATATTATAGCACAAAGGCTGAGAAAATACAAGTGGTAGCCGAGAAATTCATTCATTTTCCGTTAACTGCACCAAAACATTGGTAAAATTTGTGCGAATCACCGATTCCAGATGAGCCGGAGCCGTCACACGGCGCAAAGCGGTACAGCCTTCAAAGGCATCTTCTGCCAGTTCTGTCACGCTTTCGGGGATAGCAATTTCCTCCAAAGCGGAGCAATCAGCAAAGGCACCTGCGGCGATCTTCACCAGCGTAGAGGGCAGGATCACACGCTTCAGCTCCTCCAGACCGGCACAAGCACCTGCACGGATTTCCAGATAGCCCTCCGGAATCACCAGTTCTTCCTCATCGCAGTACATACCGTTGCGGATCTTAGCGGTAAATCTGCCGTCACCAATGATCTTTGGCGGTTCTTTCAGCCAGGTATAGGCGACAGAGTCCCCAAACACCGCCATGACCTGTTCCTGCATGGCTTCCGGTGCCGTTACCGCAGTGATATTGTCGCAGCCCTCAAAGGCATCGGATTCCAAAGTTTGCAGAGATAAAGGAAGTGTTATGTTCTCCAGTGCAGAGCAATCGGCAAAAGCACCGTTCCCGATCCGTTCCATGGTATCGCAGATGACCACAGCGGTCAGCTCTTCCAAAGCGGCGCAGGCACCTGCACGGATCTCACGATAGCCGGCAGGGATCTCCCAACAGCTTTCTCCATGATAGATCCTGCGGCATTCCTTGGCAGTCAGCCGTCCGTCCTCAGGTACGGATACAGTAGTTTCTTCGGAAGATGTATCCACTTCCTCGGAAGGCAGCTCGGCAGGGCTCTCTTCTGTGATCTCCTCGTTTTCGGGTGCGGTTTCTGTAACAACAGGCTGTGCAAAGAGGATATCCGCCAGCGCATCGGCATCTTCACCGCCCCACAAAGCCTCGGCTTCCTCCTCAGCAGTCTCGGATTCCTCACAGGCAGCTCCCTTATCGTCAGCAGCTTCCACTGTTTCTACGGCAGCAAACAGCGCATCTGCCAGTGCATCGGCCTCTTCGCCGTCCCAAGTGGGAGCATCGGCCGTTTCGGGTTCTGTTTCAGTGGGGAACGTCTCCGCATCCTCCGCCGCAGGGATCTTCTCAGCAAACAGGTTCTCCACGATATCGTTCATGATTTCTGCCGAAGTCTCCTCCCCTACAGGCAAAGCGGCCGCTTCTTCGTCGGACGCTTCTGCGTCGTCGGAGTGTTGAAGTTCTTCTGTCGGGGCACCCGCTGCATCATCCACAGCATCGGGCACGATTTCTTCGGCAGCTTCATCCTCTGCAACAGCGTCATCGGGGGCAGCTTCCCCGGAAGATTCCATCTCTGCTTCTTCAGAGGATTCCTCCGCAGCGTCATCGGTAGATTCTTCCTCAGCGGATTCTTCCCCGGCACCGCTGAACAGAGCATCCGCCAGAGCAGACATAGCATCATCAAACGGATCAAAGCCTTCAGGCTGCGTAGTAGAAGTATCCTCCTCAGGCAGCGCATCGGAAATTTCCTCTGCCGATGTTTCTTCTGCGGGAGCAGTTTCGGGTTCCGCTTCGATATCTGCGGGAAATTCCGCTTCCTCCCCACCGATCATAGCAATGGCAGCAGGGAATGCAGCGGTTTCTTCGGCTTCCTCCGCAGCAGCATGATCCTCCAGCATGATTGTCCCCGAAACAGCCGACGCAATGGTCTGGGATTCGGGCATCTGGGGAATGGTCTCCTCAGAAAGCAGCGCAGCCTCAATGGGAGAATCAAAGGCGTCTTCCTCCCTGTGATATACAGGGATATCCTCTTCCTCAAAGGGAGTCAGCATTTCTGCACTGGCAGGCATGGCCTCACTCATCAGGTCGGAATAATCCACCACCACAGAAGGTCTTGCATCTGCATCAAAGTCCTCGCACCACTGGATCTTCAGGTGCGGGCAATCACGCCTCAGCTCTTCCTCTCTGTCAGCAAAAGAACGGGGCAGCACGATGGTTTCCAGACGCATACAGCCCATAAAGGGGTTTGAACCGAGGAAACGCAGCGTAGAGGGCAGCACCACCCGCCGCAGACTGTGGCAATTCACAAAAGCGTGTGGCTCTACCGCCAGCAGACCCTCAGCACAAATAACTTCCTCCAGATGATCCTGCTCGGTAAAGGCATGGTAGCCGATGATCCTTGCAGTAGGCGGAATCTGCAGGCAGCGCAGATGGGTCATACCCATAATGCCGTGGTAAGCATAGGAGGCAATGACCATATAGCCGCTGGGCACAGTCATAACACCGTTACGCACGGAAAGATCGGAGATATCATTGGCAGTCAGCACCCAGGGGCAGTCATGCAGCACCTGCCGCACACGCACGGAACGGCTGCCTCCGATATTCAGCAGCACCTGCGGATGATTCATAAACAGCACCGCAGCACTGTCACGGTCAAAGTCATCGGGCAGGAACACATCTCTTACATGAGAAAGACCATAGAACGCAGCATATTCAAAGGTGCGGATGGCTTTGGGAATAGTCAGCGTCAGCAAGCGGTCATTGTGACCGAAGGCATAGCTGCAAAGACGCATTACGCCCAGAGGAATCTCAAACTTGGTCTGGTTGGCCATATCGGAGAGTGCATGTGCAGCTACATAGGGACGGCTTCTCAGCAGTGCCAGCTTTTCCTGGAAGGTATTGCAGCTCTCGGCAGCCTCCTTGGTAAACAAACGATGGGAAGGCAGCGGCTCCATGGAAGGTGTAAGCACATCGCAGAGCACCTCAGGAGGCGGGTTGCGGAAGGTGTCCTGCACATCCTCCGTCCACATCACATTCAGCTTCACAGGGCCGTCCAAAATCCGCTTCAGATCGTTTTCAAACCGCTTGGAAAGTGTCAGACCGGTCAGAGCGGTACAGCCCGAAAGAGCGCAATCACCGATCTCCTGCACAGCGGAAGGGATCCGCAGCGAGCAGAGTGAATCACAGTTGGAGAAGGTGTTTTCGCAGATGCGCTGCAAACGCTTGGGCAGACGGATCTGTTCAAAGCGGCAGGGTGCGGCAAAGGCATATGGGCCAATGTACGGCACACCGTTGGGCAGCACCAGACGATAAGGACCCGTACAGCCTGTAAAAGCGTTCATATCAATGATCTGCAAGCCCTTGGACATAACAATATGGCGCAGCGTTTCCAGCCCTGCAAAAGCACGGGCACCGATACGGCGCAGGCTCTTGGGCAGCACGATGGTTTCCAGACAATGCTCGGGATCATTGGCACGGGGATCAATGCCTTTTGCCATATCCGGTGCCAGAATGGAATACCCATCGGGGATCTGCAGCACATGATTGCCCACCTGCAGTTTTTTTAACTTTTCTGCCGTGAGAATATCCTCATACTGCTCCAGCAGCTCACCAACCGTCAGCACCTTTGCCTTGGAAAGGAATCCTTTCTTCGGCCAGTGCAGCTTGATCTCAGGGCGGAACATGAAGTATTCGGCAGCACGACGCTCGGGGAACTCCTCGCAAAGATAAACATCGGTCAGACGGGAGCATCCGCTGAAGGCATCAGGCTCCACCTCAGTAAGAGAATGGGGCAGCTCCAGCGCAAGCAAACGGGGGCAGTTCCAGAAGGCCTGTGTTTCCACACGGCGCACGCCCTCGGGGATCTCGAACCGCTCACCGCCCTCTTTTTCACGGAAGGAACGGAAGGCGATGACCGTAAAGTCCTTCAGCATCAGACTGCGATGCTTGGGACCTTCCACGGGTTTGGAGATCTCATAGGTGAACACTCTGTCATCCTTACGGTAATTGCCTCTGCGAACAGCCACAAATGCGGAATCCAGCATTTCCTCATCCATGACAACACTTTCCTTGCCGCCCACACGATGCCCTGTCATTTCAGCAAACCGCTGGCTGATATCTGCCTGAGAGGTAGAAATCTCGGAAACCTTTTCCTGCACATCAGAGATGGCACCCACTTTCTCCTGCACATCGGTAATGGCGCCCACCTTCTGCTGAATATCGGAAATGGCATCCACCTTCTCCTGCATATCGGAGATGGCACCTACCTTCTGCTGAATATCCGCAATGGCATCCACCTTTACCTGCACATCGGGAATGGCACTTACCTTCTGCTGGATATCGGAAATAGCATCCACCTTTTCCTGTACCTCGGTAATGGCATCTACCTTCTGCCGGATATCGGACAGCTCGGAAACCTTTTCCTGCACATCGGAGATAGCATCTACCTTCTGGCGAATGTCAGAGATCTCAGAAGCCATACCCTGCACATCAGTAATGGCATCTACCTTCTGCTGAATGTCGGTAATGACACTGACTTTTTCCTGAATATCGGAAATCGCTTCGATCTTATCGCGCATATCGGAGATTTCGGCAACCTTCTGCTGCATATCACCAATGGCATCGGGCTGAATGGCATCCACACGGGCACGGATGTCGTCGATCTCACTCATTTTCTCCTGAATTTCACTGATGGCACCTACCCGTTCATGAACGGTCTCCTGCATAGCGGCAATGGATGCCACCTGCTCCTGCATGGCAGAAATAGCTGCTACGGAATCCTGCATACCGGAAATGGAATCAAACTTTGCCTGAATGGCAGTCAGATTGGCGTTCAGGGCAGCTATGGCATCGGCATTCAGTGCAGGCTGCTGTGCCGCCTGTGGATTCTGTACAGAAAGTGCATCGATCTTCTCCTGCATAGCAGCAATGGTCTGCTCCAGCTTCCGTACGGATTCGGCATCATCTGCACGTTTTTCTTTCATGGAGAAGAAAGATTCTTCCGCAGCGGGGCGCACGGGCACCTCGGGTACGGTAATCTCCTCGGGATCCCCCAACGCTGCCACTGCCTCATGAGGCTGCATCAGAGCAAAATCGGGCTTGGGATCCTCCGTGGTGATCCACCGGATATCGGGGACAACAGTTTTCTCACCGAACACACGCTTGCTTTCCAGTGCATCATGAATGATGCGGGGCATATACAGCGTGGTCAGCACAGGACAATTGCCCAGTGCCGAAGGCTGAATGCTCTCGGTAGCAGGCGAAATATAAAGCTGCTGCAGGGAGGCGCAATCCCAGAAAGCACCTGTGCCGATGGTCTGTACGGAATCGGGCAGCACCATGGAACGCAAAGCGGTACAGCCGGCAAAAGCACCTGCGCCCACCTTACTAACACCCTCGGGAACAGGCAGTGCAACCAGAGAGCTGCATCCGCCAAACACTTCATCCTCCAAAGCGACAAGCTGTGCGGGCAGACGAATATCCGTCAAAGCTTCACAATCCAGAAAAGCCGCTGCGCCAATACGTTTTACGCTGTCGGGGATCTGTACAGAGCGGAGATTCTTGCAGCGGGCAAACACAGCATTGTCGATCTGTGTCACGCCATCTGCCAGCACAACCTCCTCCAGCTCAGGGAGATCTGCAAATACCTGCGGAGCGATCATCCGCACACCTGCGTGCAAAATCACCTTGCGAACCTTTTTGTTTGCCAGAGTACGCAGCGCATGGGGTGCAATGGCATAATACATAGACGGGATCTCCAGTACGCCATCCTTTACAGGCAGCATACCTGCACCACCGAACATCAGAATGCCGGAGGTTTCCTCCATGATCTGCTGTACCGTCTTAGTTTTGGCGGCGAACAGCAGCTTTTTCCCGAAGTTCAATGTAACGGAGGGATAGTGGAAGAACATCTCCATCGCCTGCTGCTCGGGAAAGTCCTCAGGCAGGAAAACGGTTTTCAGAGCATTGCAGTCATAGAAAGCCCAGGGGTCAAACTCCGTACCTGCGCTGTTGATGATGATGCGCTCCAGTCCGCAGGCATTCTTAAAGCTGCGCATATAAAAAGCATGTGCACAGACCCGATGCATATACTCGTGAACAGTCAGCTCCTTGACCTGAGAAAAACCCGCCAGAGAGCCTTCACCGATCACCGTAATATCATTGGGCACCTTTAATTTTTCAGTATTGGTAAGGATGAGAGATTTTGCACTTTCTCTGGTCAGGATACGATCTGCCATACATAGACCTCCTTATCGAATGTATTTTGTATATTGTATGTATCGGACGTATAACGACATTTTCATCCAGCTTATCATATTATACCATTTTTTTCATCCCTTTGCAAGTGCTGTTTGTGATTTTTTCCAAAAATATTTTGTGAGCATATTGCCGTTACAGCAAAAAAGCAGGAAGCCGAAGCTTCCTGCTAATAGATTAGTATGATAGTATTCTCAGGCAAGGCCTGCGATCATGCGGAGAATGGCTGTAACATCCTCGGCATCCACAAAATCGTCCTGATTCACATTCATAGCAGCCTGTCCTGCTTCAGGCACCACAGCAGCGGTATCCTCGGCAACCACACGGCTCAGCAGAATGGCATCGTCGATCTTCACCAGACCGTCTGCATTTACATCACCAAGCTGTACTTCAGGCACAGGAGAAACGGAAACCGCAAGATCGGTGGGAGTTACGGCATCAAAGGCGGTCATGGCATTTGTCATGGCAAAGTCGATCTCAGACACGGCGGCGGCGTGGGTCAGGTACATACCTGCCAGTGCAACATTATAAGAGCCGTCCCCTGTCAGCAAGGGCGCAGAGATCAGCGCATAGGAAAACTTCTTATCAGGCTTCATGGAAAGCACGATTTCCTCGGCATCCACAACCGCACTGTAAACCGTCAGCTCCTGATCCTTCACCTGCTCGGCAGCAAAATTCAGCAGCATAACAGGCTGTGCAGCAGTTACGGCAGCCGGCTGATTATCCGTAGCGGTAGCCAGCACCGTACCACCTGTAATGGTCACGGCAGCGGTGGCACAGGTCAGACTGCGGTCACCGTTTGCCAGCAGTTCACCGCCGCTGATGGTCAGAGAGGTCTCACCCTGCACCGCATCATTGCCCGCCTTGACCTCATGAACGCCTCCTGTGATAAACACATCGCCCTGGGTAGACTTGATGCCGTCGCCCTCTGCATTGATGTTCAGTGAACCACCGTTGATCTCCACGGAGGTCTTGCCCCGCAGCGCATCCTCCAGCTCTGTATCAATGCGGATATCGCCGCCATTGATCTTCAGATCGTTATTGCAGTGGATTCCCTGCTGGGTAAGAGCCGTTACCGTCAGAGAGCCTTCACCCTTTACGGTCATGTCATCCTTTGCATAGATGACAGCAGTGGTCTCGGTGTAGGTGGTACCGTCATAAAGATAGTTCTCGGTACCTGCCACCAGATTCAGAGAAGTATTCTCCGCATTGACCACATAAATAGCGGCATCTGTGGCACCGGTAATGGTCGCACCGTTCAGATACAGCTTTACGGTTTCCGCATCTACTGTTTCATCGGGCACCGCCACACGGATCTGACCTGCATTCAGAGTACCTGAGATCTCGTAAGAGCCGGAAGCCGTAATAGTAGCCACCGTACCCTCCACTGTCACATTGGAGCCCTCTGCGGTAATGCTGTCGCCGTTCAAGGTAATGACCGCAGTCATTTCCACGCCATCCACGGCAGCGCACACAGGCATTGCAGAAAAAACCGTTACAAGCATGGCAGCGGATACGGCAGCAGCACAAACTTTCTTGTTGATGTTCATAAGCACAAATCCTTTCAAAATGAATTTGTATATCGGGATCCCCCGAAGCCGCTATACACTGACATCATAGCATGATTCAGCCAAAAAGTCAAGGAAATACGAAATATTTGAGAAAATTTCAGCTTTCCCCTCAGTACAGGTTTTCCTGAGAAACACCCTTCATGGTCAGGCTGATACGTTTGCGCTTGACATCCACATCCAGCACACGCACCCGCACGATCTGCCCCACCTTCACGGCATCCAGCGGATGCTTGATAAAGCGATCGGACAAGCGGGAAATATGCACCAGGCCATCCTCATGCACACCGATATCCACAAATGCACCAAAGTCAATGATATTCCGAACGGTACCCACAAACTCCATATCCGGCTTCAGATTTTCAATGGTCATCACATCGCCGCTGCGCATCAGAGGAGGCGGCAGCTCATCACGCAGATCACGGCCGGGCTTCTGCAGCTCTGCAACGATGTCCCGCAGCGTAGGTACACCTATGCCCAGTTCTGCGCTAAGCGTATCATATCCCTTGGAAGCCACGATCTCCGCCAGCATGGAAAGATCACCGCCCACCTCCGTCAGAGAATAGCCGCAGGCTTTCAGCAAAGCCTCCGCAGCCTTGTAGCTTTCGGGATGCACACCTGTATTGTCCAGCGGATTTTTACCCTCACGCACTCGCAGGAAGCCTGCACAAAGCTCATATGCCTTGGCACCCAGCTTCGGCACCTTCAGCAAGGCACGCCGGTTGATAAAGGCACCGTTTTCCTCACGGTAAGCAACAATATTCTTTGCAATACCGCTGTGAATGCCCGATACATAAGAAAGCAGGCTGTAAGATGCAGTGTTCACATCCACACCCACAGCATTTACGCAATCCTCCACCACGCCATCCAGAGATTCACTGAGCCGTGCGGGAGGCATATCATGCTGGTATTCTCCTACACCAATGGCCTTAGGCTCAATCTTTACCAGCTCCGCCAGAGGATCCTGCAATCTTCTTGCAATGGATACGGCACTACGCAGAGAAACATCATAATCCGGAAATTCCTCCGCAGCCAACTTGGAAGCGGAATACACAGAAGCACCCGCCTCGCTGACAACCATATAAGCGATCTTCTTCTCGGGGATGCTTCGCAGGATCTCGGCCACACAAGCCTCGGATTCCCGCGATGCGGTACCGTTGCCAATGGCGATCATCGCAACATTGTGATCCAGAATCAGCTTCTTCAGCTTCCGCTTGGAGGCTGCAACCTTTTCATCGGAGGCAGCGGTGATGTAAACCACATCGGTGGCAAGCACCTTACCGGTCTCATCCACAATGGCTACCTTGCAGCCCGTACGGAAACCGGGATCCAGACCCAGCGTCACAGCACCTCTCATGGGGGGCTGCAGCAAAAGCTGCCGCAGATTGGATGCAAACACGGTAATGGCCTGTTCACAGGCAGCAGCAGTCAGGTCATTCCGCACCTCACGCTGTACCGCAGGCAGCAGATGCTTCTTAAAGGCCTCCAGACAAGCCTGATGCACCAGCTCACCGCAGCGGTTGTTATGGATCACATAAGCCTTGGCGGTGATGCTTTCGCCCATACCATCGGGCAGCAGCAGGCTTACCTTCAGAAATTCTTCTTTTTCACCGCGGTTAATGGCCAGAACACGGTGTTTTGCAATTTTCTCCACGGCTTCGGTATGGTCATAATAATTGCGGTACACACTGTCCGTGTCGGGATCGGCAGCCTTTACGATGATACTGCCGCGGAGCTTCATCAGATTTCTCAGTCGTTTCCGCAGCTCACCGTCATCGGAGATGGTTTCCACCAGAATATCAAAAGCACCTGCCAGCGCAGCCTCGGCATCGGGAACTTCCTTTTCGGCATCTACATACTGCTGTGCCTCTCTTGCGGGATCTCCCTGGGGCTGTGCCATGATCCACTGTGCCAGAGGCTCCAGACCTCTTGCCTTTGCAACAGATGCCTTTGTCTTGCGCTTCTGCTTGTAAGGGCGGTAGATGTCCTCTACCTCCACCAGCGTTTTTGCCGCATCAATCGCTTCGGAAATGGCATCGGTCAGCTTATCCTGTGCGGCAATGGCGGAGCGCACCTCCTCCTTACGGCTCTCCAGATTCCGCAGATAATGCAGACGATCGGCAATGGCGTGCAATGTCTGATCATCCAGCGAGCCCGTTTTCTCCTTACGATAACGTGCAATGAAAGGAATGGTGCAGCCGTCATCCATCAATGCCACCGCATTGCTGATCTGCTCCTGTCCCAGCTTGAATTCCTGCGCCAAAGCAGCTAAAATATCCATAAGTAAAAGCTCCTTTTCTTTTTATAGAATGAAACGTACCTGTACATCATACCAAAAAACAGAGGATTTGTCACCCCCGAAAGCCGTAAAATCATCCATGCAATTCAAAATTTGTGAAAATCTACAACAACTTTCCCGAAAAAAACGTCCAAAAACCAATTCCCCAAAATTTTTTCTGTGAAATTGCTAAAAAACACTTGCATTTTTTTGTGAAGTATGCTAAAATACATTTGTCAGACCTTGGATCTGTACTTTTCGATTCTTCGCTTGACACAGCGATTTTTCGCTGATTTCGAACGTCTCGCTCCTGATTTTCAGAAAAATGCACAAACGGCGGACAAGCCGTATGCATCCCGTGGGAACGTTCATCCGGGAAAGGAGAGGCAGCGGACATAGCTGCCGATTGGCATTATGGCAAAAACAAAGGTATTGGTTCTGTTTGGCGGTACAACCGCAGATGAATACAGACAGTCGCTGGCATCCGCCGCCCATGTGCTGTCAGCCATTCCCGAGGATAAATACGAAATCATTCCCTTAGGCCGCAACGCTCGCGGCAGATGGCTCTACTTCCAGGGCAGCTATGCGGAGATCGCAGACGGTTCCTGGGAGCGCAACCCCGATTGTATCCCCACCGTGCTTTCTCCCGATGCCGCACATCACGGCATCCTCATTACCGATGACGAAGGTTTTACCCATAAGCGTGTGGATGTGGTCTTTTCTCTCATGAGCGACTGCTGCGGCGAGGATGGCTCGGTGCAGGGTCTCTGTGAGCTGACACGCATCCCCTATGTAGGCAATAACGTGCTGGGCTCGGCAATCTCCCACAACAAAAAGATCGCCAACACGCTGCTCAATGCCGCAGACATCCCCACCCCCAAGTGGGTGGCAGTTTCTCAGCGCAGCCTCAGCCGTCTGGAGCGTGAATGCGAGATCATCGAGCAGAAGCTCGGCTATCCCGTTTTTGTCAAGCCCGCAGGTGTGGATTCTGCCTTTGGCGAAAACGCAGCCCATAACCGTGAGGAACTTCTCACCGCCATGAAGCGTGCCTTCACCAAGGATGCCACCATTCTTGTGGAGCAGTTTGTGACAGGCCGTTCGCTTTGCGTTGGAATTTTCGGTTATGACCTGCCCTTTGCCACCTTTGTGGGTGAAAAAATCGGCAATACCGTCCGTGTGCCTGCCGATCTGGACGAGGAGATCGCAGAGGCTGCACGGAATATGGCTCTGGAAGCCTTCCGTGTCCTTGAGGGCCGAGGCCTCGCTCTGGTGGATTTCCACTATGCGGAAAACGGTGCCCTTCTGCTGGATGAACTCAATACCGCCCCCGACCTTTCCGCTGATGCCCCCTACCCTACTTTGATGAATGATCTGGGTATGCGCTATTCCTATCTGCTGGATAAGCTTATTCAGCAGGCTATGGAGCACGCCGACAGAGGCTTCTGATCGCATACCACAGCCATGGAGGATGTGAAATTGCACTCTGATAATGCAGTGCTGCACCTGCATAGCGTGCAGAAGCTGGACGATGATACTCATAATACCGATCTCAACTCTACCTGCGTGTTTGAATACACCCCCGATAAAGCAGTCATCCGCTACAAAGAATCGGGGCTGGATGAGCATAATGCCCCCGATACGGTCATCACCGTGCTGACAGGTCAGGTAGTAACCATACAGCGTGTGGGCAAATTCAGCATGAATCTTGTGCTGGAAGAAGGCGTAACTCACGAAACAGCCTACCGTGTGCCCGAAGGCGAGATCCCTTTGACGATTTATACGGAAAAGATCCGCTTTTCCTTCAATGATGACGGCGGCATGATGCTTGTCCGCTACACATTGGATCTGAACGGTATGATCCGTTCCAACCATACCATCCGTCTTGCAGTGAAGCGCAGCAGCGCTTCCCATACATAAATTTTTTATTCCGGAAAGGAGCGTTCCCCTTTGAACAGCATTGCCGCAGCATCTGAGCAAGCACAATCCCTCATTATGGAGGCACTGGGCAGATTGGTCGCCGATGGCGTATTCCCTGCCGAGCCGCTGCCCCCTTTCATTATTGAAATCCCCGCCGACCGTTCCCACGGCGATTTTGCCGCCAATGTGGCTATGGTCTGCGCCAAGCCCTTGCGTATGCCTCCCAGAAAAATTGCCGAGGCCATTGCAGGTGCCCTTGAAACCGAAGGCTCCATGTTTTCTCGTGTGGAGATCGCAGGTCCCGGTTTTCTGAACTTCTTCCTCTCCTCTCTTTGGTATGAAGAAGTGATCCGCAACATCATCGCAGAAAACACCACCTATGGCGAAAGCAAAGTCGGCCAAGGCAAGCGTGTTCTGGTAGAGTTCGTTTCCGCAAACCCCACCGGCCCCATGCACGTCGGCAATGCCCGCGGCGGTGCCATCGGCGATTGCCTTGCATCGGTGCTGAATGCTGCCGGATATCAGGCTGACCGTGAGTTCTACATCAACGATGCCGGCAACCAGATCGAAAAATTCGCAACCTCTCTGGAGGTTCGCTATCTGCAGGCTTGCGGCCGTGAGATCGAAATGCCCGAGGATGCATATCAGGGCGCAGATATCATCGCACACGCCAACGCATTCTTCGCAGAGCATGGTGACGCTTATGCCAATGCGGAGCAGCAATCCCGCAGAGATGCTCTGGTCGCCTTCGCTCTTCCCAAGAATATCCAAGGACTGAAGGATGACCTGTTCCAGTACCGTATCGAGTACGACCGCTGGTTTGCCGAAAGCACCCTCCACGCCGATGGCAGCGTGGCAGGCATCATTCAGCAGCTTAAGGACAGCGGCTATACCTACGAAAAAGAAGGCGCACTCTGGTTCAAGGCAGAGGAGCTGGGCGCAGATAAGGACTTTGTCATCGTCCGTTCCAACGGCATCCCCACCTATGTGGTGCCCGATATCGCCTACCACTATAATAAACTGGTCACCAGAGGATATGACCGTGCCATCGATATTCTGGGCGCAGACCACCACGGCTATGTGCCTCGCCTGAAGGCAGCTCTTACCGCCCTCGGCGTGGATGCCTCCCGCCTGACCGTTGTACTGATGCAGATGGTTGCCGTTATGCGTGACGGCAAACCCGTAAAGCAGTCCAAGCGCAGCGGTAAGGCACTCACCCTCATCACCCTGCTGGAGGACATCCCCGTGGATGCCGCAAGATTCTTCTTCAATCTTCGTGAGGCCAACTCTCACTTTGAGTTTGATCTGGACCTTGCCGTGGAGAAATCCTCCTCTAACCCCGTGTACTATGTACAGTATGCACACGCACGTCTTTGCAGCCTGATCCGCAACCTGGCAGAAGAAGGCTTTGCGGTCCCCGCAGCAAATGCAGCCGGTCTCTCCCTGCTGGCAACCACTCCCGAGCGTGAGCTGATCCGTCAGCTTGCCATGCTGCCTGCCGAGATCGAAAGTGCCGCTAAGCAGCTCGACCCCTCTCGCATGACCAAGTACGCCGTGGAGCTTGCAGCCATGTTCCACAAGTTCTACGATGCCTGCAAGGTCAAGGATGCGGAAACCTCCGAGCTGCGCGATGCACGCCTGCTGCTGTGTGCCGCCGCACGTCAGGTGCTGTTTAATGTACTGACTCTGCTGAAGGTCTCCGCCCCCGAAAAGATGTAAAGCTGTTACCGGTTTGTAACCGGATTTGCAACGAACTTGCTCCAACAATGAAATTTGGACATTGTTTTTTCGGTATTTTTTACAATGGAAGCCCCTAAAAAATGCCATTTTGACGAATATTCACAGTTTGTTAACAATTCGGTAACAAATAGGCTCATGAAATATGCTACAATGGTTTGAGCCTCGGTTATCGTGCTGTTTCTCTCTGGGGGTATCCGGCTTCCATGTTACCTATGGATGATCCACTATCCTGAGAATAGAAATCATGAAGAAAGCGAAGGGATTTTACTATGTCTAACAGACCGTTTCAGCCTCTTGTAGTGCAGATGCATGACACCATCGACGCCATGGTCGGCGTGGTTGATGAAACCGCAACGATCATCGCCTGCAGCGATCCTTCCAAGGTCGGTACCACCAATGAGTTCGTTTCCTTGGATATGAACGAATCCGGTGATTTGTTCATCCGAGACGGCTGCACTTATAAGCCTTTCGGTTCCCGTACCTCCCCCGATTATGCTGTCTTTGTGGAAGGCACCGACGAGAACGCTGCCAAATATGCAGACATCATGGCAATCACCATGTCCAACATCAAGCAGTACTATGACGAAAAATATGACCGCAACAACTTCATCAAGAATGTTGTGCTGGACAACATCCTGCCCGGTGATATCGTCGTCAAGGCAAGAGAGCTGCACTTCAGCGCAGAGATCACCCGCGTGGTGCTGCTGATCCGTATCGTTTCCGCAAACGATATCTCTGCCTATGATGTTATCCAGAACCTGTTCCCTGACAAGAGCAAGGACTTCGTGTTCAATATTACCGAAACCGACATCGTTCTGGTCAAGGAGATCAAGTCCACCGTGGAAAGCAAGGATCTGGAAAAGCTGGCACGCTCCATCGCAGATACCCTTTCCAGCGAATTCTATACCCGTGTCAATGTGGGTATCGGTACCAGCGTTGTGGGTGTCCGTGATCTGGCACGCTCCTTCAAGGAAGCGCAGATGGCTCTGGAAGTCGGTAAGGTGTTTGATACCGATAAGGTCATCGTCAGCTACGACAACCTGGGTATTGCCCGACTGATCTACCACCTGCCCACCACCCTCTGTGAGACCTTCCTCCATGAGGTATTCAAGCGCGGCAGCATTGAGAGCCTGGATCATGAAACTCTCTTCACCATCCAGCGCTTCTTTGAGAACAACCTGAATGTTTCCGAGACCTCTCGCAAACTGTTCGTACACCGTAACACGCTGGTGTACCGTCTGGAAAAGATCAAGAAGCTGACAGGTCTTGATCTGCGTGAGTTCGATCACGCCATCATCTTCAAGATCGCTCTGATGGTCAAGAAGTATCTGTCTGCAAGTCCCGTGAAATTCTGATATGTGACTGCGCATTCGTTTTGCTTTTGGCATACGGTTGCGGCCACTGTGATCTGACTGATGCCGCGCAAGTGCCAAACGACTCTGATCAGCGCTCGTTTGGCACTTGTTCACTTTATCAGAATAAAGTACAGGAAGGAAATTCATTTGCGGATGCAGGGAGCACCATGACCCTGCAGTGGAACGGCAGCGCAATTCAACAGCCGCCGTGACTCCTTCCTCCCCGATTTGTTAAGGAGGATTCCCTTGGTAGAACTGAAAAACGTTTCCGTTACCTATGAAAGCACCGGCGTAGAAGCCCTCAGCGATGTAAACCTGAAGGTGGAGGACGGCGAATTTGCATTCGTTATCGGCCGTTCCGGTGCAGGAAAAAGTACACTCATCAAGCTGCTGCTGAAAGAACTGGATGCCAACAGCGGTGAGGTGCTGGTCAACGGATATAACCTGACGAAGATGAAGAAGCATAAAGTGCCCGAGTTCCGTCGTACCATCGGCGTGGTCTTTCAGGATTACCGTCTCATCGAAACCATGACCGTGTACGAGAATATTGCCTTTGTGCTCCGTGTGATTGATGCCCCCATGAAGCTTATCCGTAAGCGAGTGCCCTATGTGATCTCTCTGGTGGGATTGCAGGATAAGGCAGACAGCTACCCCAGTGAGCTTTCCGGCGGTGAGCAGCAGCGCTGCGCCCTCGCCCGTGCGCTGGTCAATGATCCTGCGCTCCTCATTGCCGATGAACCTACCGGCAACGTGGACCCCGAGCTGGCCTACGAGCTGGTAGAGCTTCTGCAAGGCATCAACGAGTGCGGCACCACCATTCTGATGGTCACCCACGCCCACGAAATGGTTCGCCACTTTGGCGGACGTATCATCAATATCAGCCAGGGCGAGGTCGTGTTTGACGAAGTGATTGGAGGGTCGGAAGTTGAAGCTCAGTAGTTTTCGCTATCTGGTCTCCCAAGGTTTTGATAACGTATGGAAAAACCGAGTCATGGCCTTTGCATCCTTCTGTGTGCTGCTGGTCAGCCTGCTGCTGGTGGGTATCTCCGTACTGTTCTATATTAACATTAATGCAGTCATCGGCAGCATTGAAGATAAAAACGAGGTCATCGTCTATCTGCTGGATGAAACCGATGATGCCCGCATCGAGGAAATCGGCAAGCAGCTCACTGCTATGGATAATGTCAGTGCTGTGACCCTCTATTCCCGTGAGGAAGCCTTTGCCGATCTGAAAGCAAGCATGAATGACTATACCCAGGTCTTTGAATCTTTGGGTGACGATAACCCCCTGCCCGATGCCTATCGCATCCGTGTCAACGACATTGCACAAATGGAGGAGACCGTAGCCGCCGCCAATGCCATTCCCGATGTGGAATATGTCAGCGCACCCGATTCTTTTGTGGAGCTGCTGACCGAGCTGCGGAGAGTGATTGCCATTATCGCCATTGCAATTATCATCGCACTGCTGATCGTTTCCATGGTGATCATCTCCAACACCACCCGTGCCAGCGTCTTTGCACGCCGCCGTGAGATCAGCATTATGCAGAGCGTAGGTGCCACCAAGGCCTTTATCCGTTTTCCCTTCTTCGTGGAAGGCATGGTCAACGGCTTTATGGCAGGTGCGGTTGCCACCTTGCTGACTTGGTTTACCTACGACAGCCTTGTGGATATGCTGGGCAATTTCAACGTACTCAGCACCATCGGACTGGGCAGCATTATCCCCTACGAATCAATCGCCATTTGGGTTACTGTGGCTTATATTCTCGCAGGCTCGCTCATCGGTGCGCTGGGCAGTGTGTTCTCTACCCGTGCCCACCTGAAGCATCGTGCCGCCAATATGTAACCCGCTTTGTCACGAAAGGATTTGTATGAAACGAAAGAATACAAGATGGATCGCACTGATCTCTGCCGCCTGTATCGGACTGGGCTGCTGCATTTTCCCGCAACTGCCTGTAACACGGAATGAACAGATCGTTTCCGCCAAAACGCTTGAGGAAATCGACGCTGAAAAGGAAGAAATCCGCAAGCAGCAGCAGCAAAAACAGGATGAGCTGAATGCCCTTGCCAATGATATTGAACGGCAGGAAGCTTACCAACAGGTGCTGCAGGAAAAGATCGACCTCATCAACAGCGAGCTGACTTTGATCAATCAGCAGCTACAAAGCCTGACTGCGGATATCAACACCAAATCCGAAGAAATCGCACTGCTGGAAAGCGATATCGCCGATCAGCAGGCAGAGATCGACAAGGGCATGGAGAACTTCAAGGCTCGTATCCGCACCCTGTATATGCACGGCAATGACAGCCTTCTTTCCGCACTGGTAGGTGCCACGGATTTCTACGATGTGCTGGCAAAGATCGACCTTATCAACCGCATTGCGGAGCATGATGATGCAATGCTGGATACGCTCACTGCTCAACTGGATGCCCTGAATACCGCCAAAACTGATCTGGATGCCCGAGTCACAGCCTTGGAGCTGAAGCGCACCCAGACGGACAGTCTCAGAGATGAATTTAATGCCCGCTACGATGAGCTTGCTGAAGCCATGGAGCAGACCGAGGAAGTGAAGGCCGAGCTGGAAAAGCAGAAAAATGATGCCGAAAACTGGCTGACCGAATATCAGGAGCGTCTGGATTTCCTTGCTGCGGAGGAAGATGCCATTCTGGAAGAAATCAGAAAGCAGCAGGAGCAGCAACAGCAGCCCGGCAATGACAATCCCGGATATATCCCCCCTGTGGGCAACGGTACCCTTGCATGGCCCGTCCCCAACTTCTACTGGATCTCCAGTCCCTTTGGCTGGCGTTGGGGCAGAAGCCATAACGGTATTGATATTGCCGGCGGCGGTATCCACAATGCGCCCATTATTGCCTCTGCAAGCGGTACTGTAACCAAAGTAGTTACCGGCTGCAGCCATGATTACAAGGGCTTTTGTGGCTGTGGCGGCGGTTACGGCAACTATGTCATTATAAGCCACGGTAACGGTATGACCACCATTTATGCTCATATGAGCCGTGTAGCAGTTTCCGTTGGTACCACAGTTTCGGCAGGTACCGTCATCGGATATGTAGGTGCAACCGGCAACTCCACCGGCTATCATCTCCACTATGGCGTGTCAGTCAACGGTACATGGGTCAACCCCCAGCTATATCTGTAATTACACCAAGGATGTTTCAGAAAACGGTAGGAAGTCATACTTCTTGCCGTTTTCCCATACTGTTCAGCTATCATAGAAAGGCGGTTCCCTCCTTTGAAGAAACAAATCAGCCTGCAAAAGGGTATTTTGATGTGCATTGTCACAGGTCTGGCAGCTTGCATGATCACCACCGCAATTGCCGTTGTCGTGATACATCGGCACAACACAGAGCTGCAAAAAAAATTCGCCCGTCTGGATGCACTGGATGCAGAGATCCGCAGCAGCTATTATACCAAAGAGATCGACGAGGAAGCCCTCATGGATGCCACGCTGAAAGGCTATGTGGCGGGCCTTGGCGATCCGTACAGCGTATACCTCACCGATGAAGAGCTGGCTGAAACCCGTGAAGGTAATACGGGACAATATGTCGGCATCGGTGTTTCTGTGCTGCAATCTCAGGATAATACCGTGCTGGTCACTGATGTTTTCCCCAACTCCCCTGCGGAAAAAGGCGGCATCGGCGTAGGCGATTATATCATCCGTGTCAATGATCTTTCTGTCTCCGAGGATGCTCAGACCGCCACAGATGCCATCAAAGGCCTGCCCGATACGGAAGTAACCGTGACCGTGCTGCGTCCCGATGGCAGTGAGCATACCACCACCATGCTCCGTGCCAAGGTGGATGAACCCACCGTCTTCCATGAAATGCTGGAAGATTCCATAGGATATATCCGCATCAAAAAGTTCCGTACCATTACTATAGAGCAATTCCTGAATGCTTATGAAGATCTGCAAAAGCAGGGAGCCAAGGGATTTGTGTTTGATGTCCGCAATAACGGCGGTGGCCTGCTCAGTGCGCTGGAAGCTATGGTAGATCCTTTTCTGGCCAAGGGTGATTTTGCCTTTGCCTACGATCAGAACGGAAAAGCAACTCCTATCATTGAATCCGATGCGGAATGCGCCAAAGTACCCATGGTGATCCTGACCAATGGCAGCACTGCCAGTGCAGCCGAACTGTTTGCCTGTCTGCTGCGGGATTACGCCGATGCCGTTTTGGTAGGCGAAAAAACCTTTGGCAAAGGCATTATGCAAACCACCTACTCTCTGCCCGATGGCGGCGGACTGACCCTTACCACCGCAACCTACTCCACAGGTGAAACCGAATGCTATCACGGTGTCGGTATTTCCCCCGATGTGGAATCGGTCTACGATCCCGCTGCGGAAACCGATACCCAACTGGAGGATGCCAAATCCACCCTTTCCAAACTACTTGATCAATGATCGGAGATTTGTCCATGAAACAAAATCATGACAACCAAAGTCTGCATACCCTTTGGTATGAACAGCCCGCCAAAGCTTTTGAAGAAGCATTGCCTGTCGGTGCGGGCCGTTTTGGTGCCATGGCATATGGTGACCCCGCCGCAGAGCTGTTAAAGCTCAATGAGGATTCTGTATGGTCGGGCGGCAAGCGTAACCGCAGAAATCCCAATGCATCAGAGGGCTTTCATCAGGTGCGGGAGCTGGTGCTGCAAGGCAAAATTGCCGAAGCCGAAGCCATTGCCTTCCGCAAAATGCAGGGCTGTTCCCCCAATATGCCTCACTATATGCCATTGGGAAATCTGTCAGTACGCTGGTCGCTGCCTCAAGGGGAGATCAAACAGTATCGCCGCAGTCTGGATCTTTCTCAGGCATTGCAGCAAACCTCTTTTTCTGTGGGTGATGCTCTGTATCGAAGAACGGTATTCTGTTCTGCCCCTGCTCAGGTCATGGTTATGCAGCTTCAGGTAGAAAATGGCCTTCCTTTCAACTGCGAGATCACACTGGATGGCCGTGATGACTACTACGATGATAATGTCATCCGCAGCACGGAGCATGGTCTTGGCTTGTTTTTTACAGGAGGAACAGGCGGCAAAAACGGCATACAATTTGCAGCCGTCGTGCAGGCTTCTTCTAATGATGGTACTGTGACATCCTTTGGCAATACCCTTTGTGTGGAGCAAGCTACCTGTGTAACAGTCGCAGTGGGCATCCGTACAAGCTACTATCACCCCGAAAATGAACTGTCTGCCCTTGCACTGCAGGATACTGCCTTTGCTCTCAGCCACGGTTATACTAACCTGCTGGAAGATCATGTGGCGGATCACAGTGCGTATTACAATCGCTGCAGCCTGTCCTTCGGCACTGAAACGGAAGCCGCAGCAACCATCCCCACGGATGTTCTTCTGCAATCCGTCAAAGAGGGCGATATGACCCATCGGGATACGCTGCTGGCGTTATATTTCCGCTACGGCAGATATCTGATGATCGCAGGCAGCCGCCCGGGCTCTCTCCCCATGAATCTGCAAGGCATCTGGAATCAGGATATGTGGCCTGCATGGGGCTGCCGCTTTACTGTCAATATCAATACAGAGATGAACTACTGGCCTGCCGAACAATGTGCTCTGCCTGAATGTCATCTTCCCCTGTTTGATCTGATTGAAAAAATGCGCCCACATGGTAGAGCAACCGCCAAGGAAATGTACGGCTGCGGCGGATTCTGTGCACATCACAATACCGATCTCTGGGGTGATTGTGACCCTCAGGATCTGTGGATGCCCGCAACCCTTTGGCCAATGAGCGCAGCATGGCTCTGCCTTCATATCTATGAGCATTATCTGTACAGCGATGATGAGGATTTCCTCCGTGAAAAATACCCCACCCTGCGTGAGGCCGCACGTTTCTTTACAGAATTCCTCATGGAGATGCCCGACGGCAGACTGGTTACCTGTCCCGGCGTATCGCCCGAGAACACCTACCGCCTTCCCAACGGCGAAAAAGGCAATCTCTGCGTCGGCCCCAGCATGGATACGCAGATCATAACCGCATTGTTTGATGCTGTTGCCCATTCCTCTGCCGTGCTGGATACCGACCACGAATTTGCAGCACGCTGTGCAGCAATGCGGGAGCGTCTGCCAAAGCCCGCCATTGGTAAATACGGCCAGATCATGGAATGGGCAGAGGATTACGATGAAGAAGAACCGGGGCATCGTCATATTTCCCAGTTGTTTGCCCTGCATCCCGCACATCTCATCACGCCCCGTAAAACGCCCGAACTTGCAGCAGCAGCCGATGCTACCCTTACACGCAGACTGACCCATGGCGGCGGTCATACAGGCTGGAGCCGTGCATGGATCGCCAATATGTATGCCAGACTGAACAACGGTGAAGCAGTTCTTTCCCATCTCACACAGCTCATGCAGTATTCCACTGCAAACAATCTGTTTGATATGCATCCGCCCTTCCAGATCGACGGCAATTTTGGCGGTACTGCTGCCGTAGCAGAAGCCCTGCTGCGTTCCGATCCTGACGGCATTTATCTGCTGCCTGCCTGCCCGCCCCAATGGGATACCGGCTCTTTTGAGGGCATGCGTGCCTACGGTGGATTTACTGTATCGGCACAGTGGGAAAAAGGCCGCATCACAAAAGGCTGTATCACGTCCAATCAAGGCGGTAATTGCAGAATATTCCTGCCCAACGCCTGCAAAATCACCGATGAAGCAGGTAATCCCATATCTACACAAAAGGAGGCGGACGGTGCCACGGAATTTGCAACAGAACCCTGCTGCAAATATCTGCTGGTGACAGAATGAAGCATAATACTACACCTCAACAAAGAATACTGCGGCGTGTCATGGCTGTCATCATGGCACTGCTTCTGCTGCTGACTATACTGTTTCTGCGACCTGCTCCCGCAACACAATATGTGCCGGATGGTTTTTTGGATTATGACCGCATTACATTGGGCAACAACGGAGATTCTCTTGCAGTGGATGAGCTGGAACCGGACCGCTATGCAGTGGATGTTCCCAGTATAGATGAATCCAAGGTAGCCTCTGCCAGAGAAGCGGAAATGGTGTTTCATAATGGCAGCTTTCCCATTTGTGCAGAGCGTCCCGGCTTCAGAGGCACGGGCTATGTGACTCTCAACAAGCGAAATACGGATTCTGCCATGTCACTGGAAATGAATGTCCCTGCCACCCAGCACTATGATATCACTATCTGCATGGCTTCCGACCGTAAGGTAACCAATCGCCTGCGGATCAACGGCAGCCCTGTCACCGATTTCACCCTGAACCCCTACGACCATTTTGTACGGGTCACCTTTTACGGTATTTTTCTTGCAGAAGGCTCCGCAGAGATCACCATTGATGCCGTAGACGGTGGTCTGGACATTGATTACTTTGAAATGACCAGCGAATCCACCGTACTGGATGTAGATTTCTCCATTGCGGAAAGCCCCTGCGATCCCGATGCTACTGCTTCAACAAGGGAGATGTACAAATTTCTCCGGGAAAACTGGAACAAACAGATCATCACCGGACAATACGCCTCCGATGGCTCCAACCGTGAACTGGCACTGATCTATGAGATGACAGGTCAGCTTCCGCTGATCCGTTTCAGTGCATTGGGTGATACCGACACCCTGGAACAAGTAGAAGCTGCCATGGACTGGCACCTCTATACCGGCGGATTTGTAGGCCTGATGTGGCACTGGAACGCCCCGGGCAGCGATACCGTGTATGCAGAGGAAACCGATTTCTCCCTTATGACAGCACTGCGCGGCGCTGATATCAACAGCCTTGTCAATCTTTCATTGGATGAAGCGCAGCAAATGGCCGATAGTGGAGAGATCACACAGGAATGCCTGTTACTGCTGCGGGATATTGACAATATGGCGTCTCAGCTTAACAAATTTGCAAACATGGATATTCCCGTGCTGTGGCGGCCTCTGCATGAGGCAGGCGGCGGCTGGTATTGGTGGGGGGCAGACGGCGCAACTGCCTATGTGCAGCTTTGGAAGCTGCTGTACCGCCGGATGACCGAATATCACGCACTGCATAATCTCATCTGGCTGTGGAACGGTCAAAGTGCGTCTTACATCGTGCCTGCGGATACATACGATATCGCTTCGGTAGATGTTTACCTTTCCCCCGATATGCAATACGGCAGCCGCTATGAGCAGTTTGTTTCTCTGGCACGCATTACAAAGGGCAAAAAAATGCTTGCACTCAGCGAGTGCAGCTCCCTGCCGGATATTGAAATGCTGCTGCTGGATAAAACTATCTGGTCGTTCTTCGGCCTTTGGTACGGTGATTATATCATGCAAAGCGACGGCACTTTTTCTGATCGGTATTATTCAAGTAGCGATTTGTATAATCTATACAACTCCGACCGTGCATTGTCCTTAAATGATTTTCGCTTAAGTATGCAATAATCCCTTGCAAAACCTAAAAAATTATGGTATAATTCAACTATGCGCTGGGGGCTTATACTCCGGCAGAAAGGCGGTATGATTACCATGAAAACCAAGATCATTAACGGTGTTTCCATCCCCAATCTTCCTTGGCAGGAAAAGCCTGCCGATTGCAAGGATGTTATCTGGCGCTATGCACAGAACCCTGTGATCCAGCGTGATATCTTCCCCACCTCCAACAGCGTGTTCAACAGTGCTGTCGTTCCCTTTGAGGGCGGCTTCGCAGGCGTGTTCCGTGTGGACGATCGTTCCCGTAATATGCAGCTTCACGCAGGCTTCTCCAAAGATGGTCTGCACTGGGATATCAATCCTGAGCGCATCAGCTTTGAAACCGATATCCCCGAGATGGCAGAGTTCCAGTATGGCTATGACCCCCGTGTCTGCTTCATCGAGGATCGTTACTACATCACCTGGTGCAACGCCTATGGCTGGAAACCCACCATCGGTCTGGCATATACCTTTGATTTCAAGACCTTCCATCAGCTTGAAAACGCCTACCTGCCCTTTAACCGCAACGGCGTTATGTTCCCCCGCAAGATCAACGGCAATTACATGATGATGAGCCGTCCTTCCGACAGCGGCCATACTCCTTTTGGTGATATTTATGTTTCCCAGTCCCCCGATCTGACCTACTGGGGCAAACATCGTCACATGATGGGACCCTCCAAGGGTTGGGAGTCCACCAAGATCGGCGCAGGCCCTATCCCCATTGAAACCGAGCGTGGCTGGCTGATCTTCTACCACGGCGTTCTGACCTCCTGCAACGGCTATGTGTACAGCTTCTCCGCTGCCCTGCTGGATAAGGACGAGCCTTGGAAGGTTCTCAAGCGCGGCAGAGATTATCTCATCAGCCCCCAGACTCTGTACGAGTGCGTAGGTGACGTGCCCAACGTTACCTTCCCCTGTGCAAATCTGGTGGATGCCGATACCGGACGCATTGCCATCTATTATGGCTGTGCCGATACCGTAACCAGCCTTTGCTTCACCACTGTAGATGATGTGCTGGACTGGCTGGATAACAACTCTCAGGTGTAATTTCAGCAAAAAAACAACACCCATGCAAGCATTCCGTGAGCTTGTGTGGGTGTTTTTTTCTGCCGAAAAAATGACGGTTTGCATTAAAAAAATGCAGGATTGTTTCAAATTGCTCTATACCTGTTGACCTTCTGTTCTCTGCGTGATATGATGTAAATACAGAAAAACACAGCATTCCGGAACTCACAGGAGGGATAAAAAATGGACATTTTTGACTTAGGATATCATCACCATCATGAAATCACGTTTCAGATTCATCGTCCGGTCGGTACAGATAACTGGCTTCTGCTGATGTTCCAATCTCCCGCCATCCTGCATACGGAAAACGGAGCCATACATCTGCCAGGCAACAGCTTTATTTTGTACACACCGGGAACACCCCAGCATTATGGTGCTGCCAACGTTCCTTATACCGATGACTGGCTGCATTTTATGCCCGATCAGGAAACCATCGCCCTGATCAAGGAACTGGGCATTCCCATGAATCAGCCGGTCACCGTATCTGATCTGCAAGGTGCGTCTAATTGTCTGAAG
The DNA here is from genome assembly GCA_015066805.1 of Ruminococcus sp. Lineage (GTDB taxonomy): Bacteria > Bacillota > Clostridia > Oscillospirales > Ruminococcaceae > Firm-04. The sequence goes on from SVNP01000015.1 coordinate 52,547, forward strand.
CAGATGTGCTTTGAACATGATTCCAACCACACATACCGCCAACAAGTATCGGAAAGCTATTTCCGTATCCTGTTATATGGGCTGCATCAGCAGATCCACCAAAACGCAGCCGATTCCATTGTAAACGAAACCACACATATTGCCCATCTGCTGTGGTTCCGGCAGTCTATTTTCCGCAGTCCCGAGCAGGAATGGAACGCATCGGAAATGGCAGCACAGATGCACCTCAGCAGTTCACGGCTGCAGCATCTGTACACAGAAACCTTCGGTTCTACCCTGAAGCAGGATGTCATCAACAGCCGCATCCGCCTTGCCTGTCATCTGCTGGAAACCACCACCATGACCTTTGAAGAGATCGCAGAACGCTGCGGTTATGCAGGGGCATCCCACTTCAACAAGCTGTTTACCAAGATCGTCGGCACTACTCCCAAACGCTATCGTAAGCGGACATTGAAATCTGCTTGATGCAAAAGCAGATCGTATCCATCGGTAAAAAACGGATGCATTTATCTCAGCAGCCGTTTTGAAATACAAACAGAAAGGTGTTTTTTATGAGGGATTTGAGAAAAGTATCGGCCATGGCTATGGCAGCGGCAATGACATTGAGCGTCAGCTCAGCAGTGATGCCGCAAATGCAGGCAACTGCCAAGTACGGCACAGGCAACAATATCGTGGAGTATCTGGACAGAGGTATCACCGCTGTCAATACAGGCTCCGGAATGCTGGTAAGCTGGCGGTTTCTTGCCAATGATGCGGATAACACCGTTTTTAAACTGTACCGCAACAATCAGCTGATCTACACCGCACAGGCAGCGGATGCCACCTGCTATCTGGATAAGGGCGGTAACGCATCCTCCCAGTACCGTGTAGAAACCATCGTGAACGATAACGTGGTTGCTTCCGATGATTGTATGTTCAATACCAACAACAGCTATTTCAATATTCCCATGGATGTACCCAGAGGGGGCACTACACCCGATGGCGTTGCATACACCTACTCCCCCAACGATTGCTCCACCGGTGACGTTGACGGCGATGGCGTGTATGAAATCTTTGTAAAATGGGATCCTTCCAACTCCAAGGATAATTCTCACTCCGGCTATACCGGCAATGTATTCATTGATTGCTACCGACTCAACGGCGAAAAGCTGTGGCGTGTGGATCTGGGCAGAAATATCCGTGCAGGCGCACACTATACACAGTTCCTTGTGGCAGATTTCGACTGCGACGGTAAGGCTGAAATGACTTGTAAAACCGCTGATGGCACCGTGGATGGCGTAGGTAAAGTCATCGGTGACGGCAGCAAGGATTATCGCAACGGTGCAGGCTACATCCTCAGCGGCCCTGAGTATTACACCCTCTTCGACGGCATGACAGGTGCCGCACTGGATACCGTAAACTACGAGTATCCTCGCGGTGAGGTTTCCAAGTCCACATGGGGCGATAACTACGGCAACCGTGTAGACCGTTTTCTTTCCACCGTTATGTACTGCGATGGCGTTAAGCCCACCGCAATCTCTGTTCGCGGCTATTACACCAGAATGACCGTTGTTGCTTATGATGTTGTAGACAAGAAGCTAGTCAAGCGCTGGGGTTATGATACAGGCTATAACTGGTCTGCAGCAGGCTACGGCAACGGTAACCACAATGGTATGCCCGCCGATGTAGACGGCGACGGCAAACAGGAATTTGTTCTGGGTGCAACCTGTATTGATGACAACGGTTCTGTACTGTGGTGCAACCGCCTGGGTCACGGCGATGCTATGCACCTTTCCGATTTCCTTCCCGATCGTCCCGGTCTGGAGCTGTGGGTCTGCCATGAGCATGCGCCCTACGGTGTTTCTCTGCTGGATGCCAAGAACGGCAGCACCATCTTCCACTATGACCACTCTAAGGATACAGGTCGTTGTGCCGCAGGCAACATTTATGCAGGCAATCCCGGCGCAGAGTTCTGGGGTGCACAATCGGGCACCGTATATAACGGCACCGGCGGCTCCACCGGCATTGAGCGTCCCGGCATGAACTTCCTGATGTACTGGGATGGCGATCTGGAGCGTGAACTGATGAGCGGTAACGCAATCAGCAAGATCAATTCCTCCAAGAAGGTAGAATACCTGCTGATGGCCAATGATTGCGGCTCTTGCAACAGCACAAAGGCAACTCCCTGTCTGACTGCCGACCTGTACGGCGACTGGCGTGAAGAGCTGGTGCTGCGTACCAACGATAACAAGTATCTGCGTGTATACTGCACACCCTACACCACCAATGTCAGACTGACCACCCTGATGCACGACACGACCTATCGTATGCAGGTATCTGCAGAGCAGAGCGGCTATAATCAGCCTCCTCACACCGGCTTCTATCTTGGTTCTGACAAGCCCCTGCCCGATCGTCCTGCTGTGACGATCAACGGCGAAGGCATTGAGCCTCCTGTGATCTCCGGCGTACTGTTTGATTCTCTGCTGGTAAATGACTCCGCAAACCGCGACAACTGGAGCATCGTTGAAAACCTGAATGTCGGCAGCAAGATCTTTGGCGACCGTGATTTCACCTATACTGCTGTTCCCGATGCACTGGTGGGCGCAGAATACATTCAACCTGCTTGTGATTCCAAAACCTATGCAAACCAGCTTGGCAAGGTAAATATCACCAAGGATGCCGTAGTCTATGTGGCACTGGATACCCGTCTGAATCCGATTCCCGATTGGATGAACGATTGGACTGTAACCGACATGACACTTTCCACCAGCAATGATGTTACCATGCAGGTGTATGCAAAGGTAGTGAAAGCAGGCGAAACCGTTAATCTCGGCTCCAACACCACAGGCTATAACGTGATCAACTATGTGACCTTTGCCATGGAAGGCACAGAGATTCCCAAGGAAACCACTACTACCACCACAACAACCACTACCACCACTACCACCACTACCGAGCCTGTCAAGCCTTCTCTGCCGGGCGATGTGAACTGTGATGGCTATGTCAAGATCGACGATGTCATTCTGCTGAACCGTGTACTGGCTGAGGATACTTCCGCACAGGTTTCCGCACAGGGTCTTGCCAACGCAGAGTGTGACAGTAAGGCTGATCTTTCATCCGGTGATGCAACGGCAATTCTTTCCTTGCTGGCAGGTCTTGTATCCGCACTGCCCCTGTAATGACTGATCTGCATTGTAAAAAAGCATAAACAAACAACCTCCGGGGCTCATACCTCGGAGGTTGTTCTGTTGTTAGGCATCCGGTTTGATCAATATGATCTATCATCCCTCGGAAGCTCCTGCAAGTAAGATTCAGTTGTCCAATTCATCCAGAAAAGCGCTGATGATCTCACCACATTGATCGGGCTTCTGCTCATAGATCATATGGTCACCACCAAGACAAACCAGTTTGCAATTGCCCATTTTCTCTATATACGGATAGAGTGTCTCTTGCCTTGCGTCCTCATACGTTTTAAGAATTTTCTCCAGCTGTTCATCATCGTATTCCGTGCGTCTTAACTTCATATCAAACTCGTTGATTTCAATCTGGCGATTGATCCATTTGCTGTATTCAACCAGCTCCTCTTCCGTCTGAATCCCCCAGCTTGCACAGATATAAAGCTTTGGTACATCATTTGCAATGATATCGTTAAACGCTGCCTGTGCATTCGCTGCAAGATTGCATTCCTCCGAAACAGTCGCAAGAGAGTCCATGGTCAACAGCATTAGCTCATCGCCCAGATACTGTTCTTCCTCTGTATAATTATCGGGGTAGTGATAGAAATAATCTCTCAGCACATATCGGCTGAATCCGAGCTTTGCAAGCAATGCCAGAATCTTATTATCTAAACCGACTGTATCGGCTTTTTCTTCCTCAAAGGCATCAGCACTCAACTGCGAACCGTCTACAAAGACAACGGCTTCGATCTCCTCGGGATAATGGTTCACCCAGTAATTGGCATATGCACCTCCGATGGAATGAGGCATCAGTATGTAGGGGGCTTCGATACCTGCATTTTTCAATGCAGTTCTGTAATCCTCAACAATATATTCCAGTGTCATGTCGTGATCAGTATCTCCACTAAAACCATAACCGGCACGGTCAACAAAAACCACCTGATTGTCTTCCTCAAGGCAAGCAGTCATCTGCCGTGCACCAACGGCATAATCACCGCTTCCAAGGCCCGCAAGACCAACGATGGTATGTGCGCCGTTAGCATTGCCGAATTTTGCAACATTAAGGGAATAATCACCCACAGATACAGGATTGTAGTAGCCTTTCTCTTTCAGAAGCTTCAACGCCTGCTTCGTCTTTACTCGATGAAAAATAAACGTTCCAAGCACAAACAAAAACAAACCCACAAGCATGAACAGCAATATTCTGACTATTATCTTCCGCACTTTTTTCATCTCAATCAATTCCTCCATATTGTAACAGATCAGTCTGCCCATCTGTATTATACCAGATTTTACAAGTGATTGCAATAAAAAATCTCCGATGCTTGCACATCGGAGGTTGACTGAAAATATGTAACGGAATAAATCACCATAAAGCCACAAGTTATTCTATTGCATCCGATTCTTTATCATCATAGCAAATACAAACGCCATTCTCACTTTGTTGTATCAATGATATAGAGATGACGCTGAGGATTATCGCCATACTGAGAAAGATACAGGTAAACCTCACCATCATTCCGATATAACAATTGATGATTCACATAATCATACCGGCTAAAAAAATGATAAGTTGAAATGACTTCTTCCTCTGTCAGCGAATAGATTGCTACCTGATATTCGTTTAATCCGTTTGTCTCCGAAGCATCGGAAACAATTCCGTAAACAGCAGCTTTCGTTCCATCGGATGAGAAGGCCGGACCGCACCAATAGTACGTATCGCTGTCAAGCAATGCAGAGCAGTCGAGTTCTGTGAATTCATAGGTATCCAGATTCAACCTGCCGATTCCTCTGAAATCAGAGATGAGGCCTTTCGAAAAATACAAATCATGCCCGACTGCTTTCCCAGGAACGTAGGCTGAATGATCGTCACAAACATCTATACGGAAGTCCCGGCCGTTTTCAAGGTTATACACGCCCGAACCCCCTGTTGATTCATGATTAATGATATAGTAGCTGAATCTGTTATCGTCAATCATTTCACCAAACACAACATATTTCTCTGTCTCTTCTTCCGGAACCTCAAGAATGGCTGTTCTATTTCCTGCCTCGTCCTCAAGATAGAGATTCGTATCTTCGATTATCTTCCGACCATCGGACAAAGAATACTCGTTCCCATAGGTAAATTCCTTATAATCTTCCAGATAACGGCTGTTTTCAGGCAAATTGAGATCAATTAGCTGTATATCCTTCATCATCTCATCTGTTGTGCTTGTATCAACTGTTGTAGTTGTATGATCTGTCACGCTTTGCGTAACATCGGATGTTACGGATTCCACTATGGAGTCTTGTTGATCGGAACTCTGTTCACTCGCATTACATCCTGTACATAAAAGCAAAGATAAAGCTGCCGCCAATAATTTCTTCATAGTTACCACCAATCCCGTTTTTGATTTCTATTCCCTTGAAGAAAGCCCATTCAAATCTTTGTCATCTACGGTTTTTATATAAGAACTTTCGGCTTGAGATACGAAAAAAAGTCCGAAAAAAATCGGACTTTCTTTGCGTATGTGTTCTGTTTTATCACACATAGATGGCAGTCCTGCTCAAAATAGATGACATTGAAAAACGACGATTCTACCAGGTTTTCAGGTCATCATCCTGACTCTTTTTCAAAAACACGGTAGGGACTTTCGAACCCCCATAAAAATTCATCTTAGCCTTCCGTAATAATAAAGTCTAATCTTGTCTTATATATTATACCACATCTTTCCGAAGATTACAAGAGGTTTTTAAAAAATCAGACTTTTCTCCTTTCTGCAATAAGACTGAACCTGGTGCTATACTAAAAAAGTGGACAAAAAGAGAAAGACAAGGTATAATAGAATAAAACACCTGGAGGGAAAAAGAAATGCCAAGAAAGAAAAGCACTCGTTACACGGAAGAATTCAAGAAAACCATCGTAAACCTGCACCAAAACGGCAAAAGCTATGCCGAGATCGAACAGGAATATGGCGTGTCCCACAACGCATTGGCTAAATGGATCAAGCAGTATTCTGTGGTGAAGCCGGATGACGACACTCTCATTACCGCTGAGCA
>SVNP01000001.1 GCA_015066805.1 Ruminococcus sp.
TCAGAAACAATGAGCAGGAGCTGCCCGAGGACAGCGTTCTGCTGGAAGATGAAGACGGCAACGAGATTCTGTTTACCTTCCTGGCAATCATTCATCACGAAGGCAAGCCCTATGCCATTCTGCTGCCCGAGGAGGACGAAGAGGCAGGCGTGGTCATCGTGGAGATCATTGATCTGGGCAAGGATACGGAGCATTACGAGGCCGTGACCGAGCCTGCACTGGCTGAAAAGCTCTTTGAGCGTTTCCGCACCGAATACGGCGACATTTATGATTTCGAAGATTAAACAGATCAGAACCGCCCTTTCCGAAGGTACTGCTGTGCCCTTTCGGATGTGGCGGTTTTTTCTGCGCCGCACAAAGGAATTTGCCGCCCATCATCTTTCTGCCTACGCCGCCCAGATGACCTTCTATCTGTTGCTGGCGGTGTTCCCTCTGCTGATGCTTCTGTGTATCCTGACACGTCTGCTGCCCTTCAGCGGAGAAACCATTCAGAATGCCCTTACCATGCTGCTGCCCGATGCTTTGGACGGTCTGGCTGTATCCGTTACGGAAGGCTACCTCAACGAAAATATCTCCGATATGGGCATATGGCTTCTGCTGTTCCTTGTCTGGAGCTGCTCCCGTATGATCCTCGCCCTCATGAACGCCTTCAACAGCATCGGCGGCATTGCCGAAACAAGAGGTCAGCTCCATCTGCGGCTTATTGGCTGCGGCTATACCCTGATCCTCTGTGTGATGCTGGCGGCCATGCTGGGCATGGCAGGTCTGGGCAGCAGGCTGCTTGCCTATGCAGAGGTGCTTTCCGCCGATCTCGCATTTCTCTCGCTGCTGTTCGGGCTGATCCGCAATCTCATCAGCCCCCTGCTGCTTCTGCTGATCTTCTGGTGCTCCTATGTCTTTCTGCCGGGCAGAAAACAAAGCTTTCGCTCCACATTTTTGGGTGCATTGTTCACCGCTCTTTGCTGGAGAGGTGCCGCAAGTCTCTGTGCCGCCTTTTTACAGCATTCCATGGAGCGGTATTCCTATATCTACGGCAGTCTGTCGGGCCCCGTTCTGCTGCTGTTATGGGTTTATGCCTGTATGTTCTGCTGGCTGCTGGGCGCTGAGCTGAACCGCCTGTGGGGAAGCCATCACTCCCGTTCATGATTTATTCATATTTTGTTTACAGGATGTCACTACTTTCGCCATCTGCATCTGCTAAAATAAACTTGGTGTATTATAATTTACCGAATGCTACAGAAAGGGGGCGAGCCCGTTGCAGCAATCAACCAAACCACAATTGCAGGAAACCAAACGCATTGACGTCGCCGAAGATTTCATCTACAGCAGCCGCAACCCCAAATACAATGAGCAATACCGCAGTTGGCGCAAATCAACGGATTCCCCCTATCTGTTCCGTTTTGTGCAGGATCCCAGAGAACACGCCTACATGGATGGCACAGGCTTTGCTTCCACCACTGCCTCCGCCACCGAGCAGCGCACCCTGCGGCGGGTGGGCGAAGTCATCGGCTTTGCCCTGCTGCTGCTGATGCTGGTGCAACTGGGCGGTGGCTCTTTGATGGTCTGGGTGCTGCAAATGCTGGGAATGGATATCCGTCTGGATTTTCTCACGCTCAGCATGAAAGGCAGCCAATGGCTGGTCATTGCGGTGCGTGTATTGGTCATGCTGCTGCAATATGGCGGTGCGCTGGTCATAGCCAACCGTTTTTTCCGTATCCCCACCAAGATCCGCATCCCATTTACCTTCCGCGCCATACCCGAAGCCATTGGTGCCGTGGGCTGTGCCATGCTGTGTGCGGCAGTTTTCTGTACACTGGATCACTTCAGCGGACACGGTGCGGAATCGGCACAGCAGCTTTTTTCCTATAAAAATGCCACCGCCCTGATGGTCTACGGTATTTTTGATATGCTGGTAGTCTCCCTGCTGCATGAGCTGCTGATGCGTGGTACGCTGCTGCCCATGCTGCGCCAGTTTGGTGACAGCTTTGCTGTATGCACCGTTGCCGCCATGGGCTTCCTCTTCCCCAACACCACGCCATGGCGTGTGGGAATGTTCCTTATCGGGCTGGCATCGGGGTATTTTCTGGTAAAGGGCGGATCATTCCTCAACTGCGCTATGATGCACACCATTTATCATGCACTGATCTACGCCCGTCTGATTCTGGTTTACCATGATGGTGCCATAGCCACGCCCCTGCAATACATATTGATCCTGGCAGCAATGGGCGCACTGGCATTCATCAGCTATGGCATTACACGTTACGGCAGACTGAAAACCGAAAACACCGTGACGTATCTACCCCTTTCCAAAAAAATCATGACCCTTTGCGAGAGCTTTACCATGCTGCCCTGGCTGGCGTTTTCCGTACTGCTGGCCGTGGCGCAGCTTCTCCTGTGAGGTGCCTGTATGGACGACTTTGATTATATGCGGCAGGCAATGGCTCTGGCAGAGCTGGCCGCCAAACAGGGAGAAGTACCCGTGGGTGCCCTTGTGGTGGACAGAGCCACCGGAGAGATCCTCGGGCAGGGCTATAACCTGCGGGAAACGGGACATTCCCCCTTTGCCCATGCAGAAATCCTTGCCATGGAGGAAGCCGCAAAAAAACGAGGAAGCTGGCGGCTTTCCGGCTGTACACTGTACGTTACTCTGGAACCCTGTCCCATGTGCAGCGGTGCCATCATCAATGCAAGGGTGGAACGAGTGGTCTTTGGTGCATATGACCCCAAGGGCGGTGCGATCTGCTCCGTGGAGGAAATGTTCTCGCTGCCCTACAACCATAAGCCCAGAGTAACAGCCGGTCTGCTGGAAGAACCCTGCACCCTGCAGTTACAGGAATTCTTCCAAAGCCTTCGGCAAAAATAGCTCAATGCTTCGTATCGGTGGCGAATTTTTGTGAAATTTGCACGATGCGGAGCCTTCTTTTTTGTAGCAAACGAAAAACTTTGGTAAATTTTGCGCTGTCCCTTGCATTTGATGCCCGTTTGTGCTATAATAATGATGTGTGATTATATATTGCGGCAGCTCTGCGCTGTCAGCAACACAGAAAGGAATGCGTGATTCATATGGCAACCGTTTTAATTACCGGCGGCTGTGGCAGAATCGGTGAAAAGGTATGCTCCGGTCTTCTGAAGAAGGGAAATACCGTGATCGCTGTGGATACAGCACCCACCGACTATAACGCGCAAAAGGAAAATTACATCTTCCGTCAGGCAGCCCCCAATGAAAAAGGCAAGTACGGCGATATCTTCGATGAGTTTGCCATCGATTATGTGGTACACTTGGCTTGCACCGTCGATAACGACTTTGGCCCCATTGTGGGAAAAGAACAAATGGATCTCAGTGCTGCATGCAACAAGTTCCTGTATAAGCTGGCCATCGGTAAGGAGATCAAGAAGTTCATCCTGGTCAGCACCACACAGGTGTATAAACAGCCGGAGACCCGTGAGCCGGTCCGTGAGGATGACCCCAAAAAGCCCGTATCCAATTATGGCAAGCTGAAAGCCGATGCAGAGCAGGCCTTTGCCAACGATGTAGCCCGTACCAAGACCATGGTCTGCTGCATTATGCGGATCCCGCCGGTGTATTCTCTGGATTTCACCGACAACCTCATGTCCCGCATTACCGACCCCAAGGATAAGACCCTGTTCATTTATCGCACCGGTGAGTACGGCTTCCATATGTGCTGCATCCATAACGTGGCAGATTTCATCATCTGCTTCCTGCGTCAGGCAGAGGGGCTGACCTATACCGGCAACTACAATGTCGCCGATTCCAGCCTGATTATGGCCTCCGAGATCATCAACTTTATGAAGGAAAACCACCGTCTCGGTCCGGTGCTGCAGCGCAACAGCATCAACAACAGCCTGTTCAAGCGCGTCTTCGGCAGCACAACACCTGAGGAGCGCACCGACTACCGCTACCTGGATTTTGCCACTATCGACAAAAACTTTATGTTCGATATCTCCAAGGCGGCACGGCTCTGCCCCTTCCGCTGGAATATCCATAACACAAAGTAAACCATCCGCATAAGGGCATTTTCCCTGTGCCGATGCATAGAATCAACACGAAGAAAGGATTTCTCCGAATGATCAAACCTATTCTCGATGACAGCTTTGTTCCTGCGGTGTATTTCAACCGCGAGTTCCTCAGCACCGCAACACGCCCCTTCTCCATTGCAGTGGAGCGCGAGGACGGTCTTGTGTACCGCCGCGACACCATGCTGGGCGATGATTTCTCGCAAAACTGCCTTTATGCAGAGCGCTTGATCAAAACCATTCTCTGGTGTGCAGGCGGCTGGAAGGTCATGCTTTCCGGCGACCACGATGTGTACTGCTATATCCGTGATGCCTACACCAAGGAAGGTCTCCGTGCATTTGACGTGGATTTCTGGAGCACCACCTACGAACGTCCCTTCGTTGTGGAGGAGCTTGCTCTGGAAGATATGCCGCAGAGCAAAACCAACCCCCTTTCCATCGGCAGAAACCTGGGTGGCTGCCGTGTAGGCTTCGATGCAGGCGGCAGTGATATCAAGGTAGCTGCCGTGGTGGATGGCGAAACCATCTGGGCTGAAGAGATCGTCTGGCTGCCCAAGCTGGCAGAGGATATTTCCTACCACCAAAAGCATATTAAGGAAGCCATTGAGCTGGCTGCCTCCAAAATGCCCCGCTTCGATGCCGTGGGCGTCAGCACCGCAGGCGTGCTGGTGGCAAACCGTGCCATGGTTTCTCACCTGTTTCTGAAGGTCCCCAAGGACACCCAGGGTGCCGCCTGCAAAAACATCTATGTGGATGTGCTGGGCGAAATGGGCGTTCCCTACGCTGTTGCCAATGATGGCGACGTGGCTGCTCTGGCAGCCTCCATGGCTCTGGATGTCAACGGCGTGCTGGGCATTGCCATGGGCACCAGCCAGGCCGGCGGCTATGTGGATTGCAACGGCAACGTCACCGGCTGGCATAACGAGCTGGCTTTCGTTCCCGTGGATTATAACCCCGATTCTGCCGTGGATGAGTGGTCCGGCGATTACGGCTGCGGCGTGAAGTATTTCTCCCAGGATGCCGTTATCCGTCTGGCACCCAAGGCAGGTATTACACTGGATGAATCCCTGACACTGGCAGAAAAGCTGACCGCTGTGCAGCAGCTTCTGAAGGAAGGTCACGAGGGCGCAAAGGATATCTTCCGCACCATCGGCACCTACTTCGGCTATGCCATCGCAAACTATGCGGATTTCTACGATATCCGCTACCTGCAGATCTCCGGCCGTGTTACCTCCGGTGAGGGCGGCGATCTGGTCATCAACGGTGCCAAGGAAGTTCTTAAGACAGAATTCCCCGCCCTGTACGAGCAGATCCAGTTCATCCTGCCCGATGAGATGGACCGTCGTGTGGGTCAGGCGGTGGCTGCCGCAAGCCTTCCCGGCATTGCATAATTCCCGCAGCGATATTACGATGAAAGGATTTCACGCATATATCACTGCGTGACTGAAGTGCATTATGATTCTGAAGAACCTGACGCTCAACGGCGTTTTGAGCGATATTACCGTGGAGAACGGCAAGATCACTGCCATTGCTCCCGCCGATGATAAAACCCCCGGCGAATCCTACGACGGCATGACTGTCATCCCGGGTCTGGTGGATATTCACACCCATGGCTGTGCAGGCTATGATACCATGGATGCCCACTTTGAGGAGATCAGCAGCTACCTGGCACAGAACGGTACCACGTCCTTCCTGCCTACCACCATGACCATGGATTATGAATCCATCCGCCGTGTTACTGCCGCCAACAGAGATGTTTCCGGCGCACAGATCTTGGGCTTCCATATGGAAGGCCCCTATATTGCCGCACAGTACAAGGGCGCACAGAACGGCAAGTTCATCAAGGAGCCCGATTTGGCTGAGTTCAAATCTCTGCCCGATATGAAAATGGTCACCATCGCCCCTGAGCTGGCAGGCAGCATGGAGTTCATCAAGGAATGCGGCGCTGTGGTCTCTCTGGGCCATACCGCTGCCGATTACGACACCTGCATCAAGGCCATTGATGCCGGCGCTCTTTGCCTGACCCATACCTTCAATGCCATGCCCGGCATTCACCACCGCAACCCCGGTCCCATCGGTGCGGCGGTGCAGAAGAACATCTATGTGCAGGCCATTACCGATGGTCTTCACCTGCATCCCTCCATCGTCATGCTGCTGTATAAGGCCTTCGGCCCCCAGCGCATGGTGATTATCAGCGACAGTATGCGTGCCACCGGTCTGTGCGACGGCACCTATGAGTTCGGCGGCCAGCCCATTGAAGTGAAAAACAGTGTGGCCCGCACGCTGGATGGCGCCATTGCCGGCTCCACCTCCACCCTGTTCACCTGCATGAAGCAGGCAATCGCATTCGGCGTACCCTTTGAGGATGCTGTTACCATGGCAACCCGTACCCCTGCCGATCTCATCGGTGCTTCCAACAAGGGCCGTATTGAGGTGGGTGCCGATGCCGACCTGCTGATTCTGGATGAGGAAATGAACCTTGCCCATGTGATGATCGGCGGCGTGTTTATCCATCAGGATAACGAGCAGCATAAGCGCTACATGGAGGAAAAGAACGTTCTCCGCGAGATCGCCTCCAAGTTTCATGTCACAGGCGAGTTTATCGCCCATGAGATCATCAATCAGGGCAATATCAACACCACCTACCGCGTGGATTACCGCCAGGAGGACGGCTCTGTCAAGTCCTATATCCTCCAGCGGGTCAACACCTATGTGTTCAAAAACCCCGTGGAGATCATGAAAAACATTGATCTGGTCACCACCCACCTGCGAAACAAAGTGCGCCGCCTGAATAAGCCCGCCCTCCACTTCTATCATACCGAGGCGGACAACAACAACTACTATGTTCAGGATGAAGGCGCATTCTGGCGGCTGCTGAACTATATCAGCTCCGTAACCTTTGATACCTGCGATGATCTGGATACCCTGCGGGGCGCAGGCGAGGCCTTCGGCGAATTCCAGAACCAGCTTTCCGATTTTGATGCCTCCTTGCTGTTCACAACCATCCCCGATTTCCATAACACCGCAAAGCGTCTGGAGACCTTCTTTGCGGCTGTGGAGGAGGATATCTGCGGCAGAGCTGCCGAGATTGCAGAGGAAATCGCATTTATCAAGGAAAACCGTGAGCTGGCTTCCCAGCTTCAGCAGATGCTGGACGAGGGCAAGCTGCCCCTGCGTGTCACGCACAACGATACTAAAACCAACAACGTGCTGTTTGACCGCCAGACCTTTGCTCCCCTGACCATTATTGATCTGGATACGGTCATGCCCGGTCTGCCCATGCACGATTTCGGCGATGCTGTGCGCTTTGCCGCCAGCACCGCTGTGGAGGATGAACCCGATCTCTCCAAGGTTTCCCTGGACCTGAACAAGTACCGTGCCTTTGCACAGGGCTTCATCGGCAAAATTGCCGATGCACTGACCACCGCCGAGGTAAAGACCATGGCTCTGGGTGCCATTACCATCACCATTGAGCTGGCAGTCCGCTTCCTGACGGATTACCTCACCGGTGACAAGTATTTCAAGACCAACTACGAAGGCCATAACCTGGTGCGTGCCCGCTGCCAGCTTGCACTTGCAAAGGATATGCTTTCCAAGCGTGCCGATATGGAGCGCATCGTCTGCGATGTGGTCGGCGGCATCTGATGAACCGTTTTTTTACACAAATCCCCGCCATCCGCTTACGGGTGACGGGGTTTTGTAACGCTGATACATAAAGACTGGAGGCTGTTATGCAAACGATTTGTGTACTGTTCGGCGGTGTTTCCCCCGAACATGACATCTCTCTGCGCTCCGCAGAGGCCGTACTGCGGAACATGAAAACCGAAAACCGCACCATTCTGCCGGTGGGTATTACCAAGGAGGGCCAATGGCTGCTCTTTGGCGGCAAAGATTACAGCGAGCTTGGCAACGGAAGCTGGAAGGAGAATCCTGCCAACCGTACCGCTTTTCTTTCTCCCGTTAAGGGCATGGGTCTGTGCATCGTTAATTCCGAAGGCAAGGCCGAGACTGTGAAAGTAGATGTTGTTTTCCCTGTGCTGCATGGCGAAAACGGTGAGGACGGTACCATTCAGGGATTGTTTACGCTGGCAGGTATCCCCTATGTGGGCTGCGGTGTGCTGGCTTCTGCTGCCGCTATGGATAAATCCGCAACCAAGCTGATGGCTGCCACCACAGGTGTAAAGCAAGCCGATTGGCTGGTACTGCGCCGTCGGGATTTCAAAACCGATGCCGACACCATGTGCAAAGCTGTCACCGAAAAGCTTTGCTACCCCGTATTCATCAAGCCTTGCAGCACCGGTTCTTCCGTGGGTGTTTCCAAGGCAAAGAACACCGAAGAACTGCTTGCCGCACTGGAAAATGCCTTCCGCTTTGATGAAAAAGTGCTGGCAGAAGCATTTATCAACGGCAAGGAAGTGGAGGTGGCCGTAATGGGCAACTATGAGCCCGTTGCCGCTACCCCCGGTGAGATCGACGCAGGTGCAGAGTTTTATGACTTTGAGACCAAATATGTGACAACAACCTCCACGCCCTATATTCCTGCCCGTGTCCCCGCACAGACCCTCTCTGCCGTGCAGGATTGGGCGGTAAAGATCTACCGTGCACTGGGCTGCAAGGGGCTTTCCCGTGTGGATTTCTTTGTGACCCGTGATACAGGTGAGATCGTCTTTAACGAGATCAACACCCTGCCCGGATTCACCTCTATCTCCATGTACCCCAAAATGTTTGCTGCCGATGGTGTGGATTTCCCCGAGCTGATCGAACGGGTCATCGCACTGGCTTTGGAGGACTGATCATGGCAATGTGTGCGCCCACGCCTGCAACCGTGCAGGCAAATACCCTGTGCCAATGGCTGCAAATGCCCCCCTTTGCGGAGGATTTTACGGTGACGGGTTTCAGTACCGATACCCGCACCATTGTACCCGGCAATTGCTTTCTTGCCCTGAAGGGTGAAAACTTTAACGGCAATCTGTACGCACAGGCTGCCGCAGAGCAAGGGGCCGTGCTGTGCATCCTCTCCCAGCAGCCCACAGAGCCGCTGACTGTGCCCTACCTGCTGGTAGAGGACTGTGTGCGTGCCTATGGCATCATTGCTGCGGGCTACTTAGAGCAGCTTCGGCAGCAGGGAACTAGGATCATCGGCATTACAGGCAGCAGCGGCAAAACCACCGTCAAGGATATGACTGCCCATGTGCTTTCCAAGGGATTTGCTACCTATTGCACCGCAGGCAATCACAATAACCATATCGGCCTGCCCTATACGGCTCTGCGTGCCCCCAAAGAGGCGGAAATCGTTATTTTGGAAATGGGTATGAATCATACGGGAGAAATCGCCTACCTGACAGGAATCGCCCACCCTGAACTCAGCATCATCACCAATGTGGGAACGGCTCATATCGGCAATCTGGGTTCTCAGCAAGCCATTTTTGATGCGAAAATGGAGATCACCCAAGGCATGCGGCAGGAGAGCGGTATTCTGGTGCTGCCTGCCGAAGATGCACATCTGGCACTGGTGCAGCAGCAATCTCCCCTGCCCTGTAACCTGCGTTACAGCAGCCGCACAGGTTTACCTTTCGCCGCACTGCAGGCTGAAAACATTCGTGAAACAGCTACTGAGACCCGTTTTACCGCATCCTATGCAGGGGCAACTGCCGAGGTCACGCTGCCTATGACCGGTATTCATAACGTAAGCAACAGCCTGCTTGCCATAGATGCCGCCCTTGCCTGCGGAATGTCTTTACAGGAGGCTGCGGCGGCTTTGGCTGATTTTGCACCCGGTGCTATGCGAAGCGAACGTGTGGTTCTGGGGAATCTCACTGTCATTCAGGATTATTACAACGCCAACCCCGAGGCCATGCGGGCTTCTCTGGCGGCTTTGCAGACCATTGCGTCAGGTGCAAAGCGCATTGCGGTACTGGGCAATATGAATGAACTGGGCACCTACGCCGCCAAGGCACATCGGGAGCTGGGCGCACTGGTAAAAGCCTCCGCCGATGCTGCTTATTTTTGCGGCGTGAATCATGCGGATTTTGCTTCGGGGCACGGCGCAGGCTGCCATGCCTTTGAGCAGCAATCCGATCTGATCACGCAGCTTTGTGCAGATCTGGCGGCAGATGATACCAAAGCCGTGCTGCTGATCAAAGGCTCCCGCGGCATGAAGATGGAAAACGTCTTTGCCGCCATCTCGCAAATCAAATCATAAATTACCGTTTTCAAAGCCATTTTTGATATCCTTTCAAAAATGGCTTTGCGTTACCTATGTCACTGCCGCGCCCCATATGCCCCAAAGCATTTTGCAATCTCCATATATGGAGAGAAAGGAGGCCGATGATGCAGCCCGGTAAAGATCATCTCAAGGTTTTGACTCGTGACATGATGAAATACCTTGCATATATTCCCATGTTGATCGGTCATATGATCGCTTGGATCAATCTCATGAATCACCCCGAAAACAATCTCGCATTATATGAACTGCCGCTTCCGTTGCTGCTGCTGACGGGTCTATCTCTTTTCTGCCCGCCTGTAATGTTTTTCTTCATTGCAGATGGATACAAATACACAAAAGACCGGAAAAAATACGCCCTGAGATTGCTGTTGCTTGCCTGTATCACGCAGCCCTTTCATTGGCTCGTGTTTCAGCCCACAGGGGGATGGTGGTCATTCAATGTGATATTTACGCTGTTTTTCGGGCTGCTTTCTGTCTTTGCATGGGAAAGCAGCTACACGCTGTGGCAAAGGCTTCTTCTCGTGATCCTGTGCATCGCCGCCACTGTTCTGCTCTATTGCGATTGGCTGGTTTTCGGCGTATTATTCATATTGCTGCTGCATATTTTCAGAGAACGGCCCAAAGCACGGCTGATCGCCTACAGCTCGCTCGCATTGCTCCACACCGCAATAAATCTTTTCTCGTTGGGTACGGTGCCTGCCTTGCCGCTGATTCTCTATATCTGCGTTATGTTTGCGGCATTAATGGCAGCATATCTTTGCATGACCGTGTTCTATAACGGCAAAAAAGGCAGATACCCCAACTTTGCCAAATGGTTTTTCTATGTGTTTTATCCGCTGCACTACCTGCTGATATGGATGATACAATTGACATTGGAGCAATTCTAACCGTGCAGAAACTGATCCCCGCAGAAGAAACACAAGTCTTCTGCGGGGATCGGTTTTTCATGCTCTTGTTGGCTGTGTTTATTTCATGAACACAAAGGCTTGCAGATCGAACAACTGTCGCTGATCAAATGCCTGCGAAGCCCAGCCGTGGTAGGCGTGATCCATCACAAAATACACGCTATGGCGACCCGTCACAGGCTTTACTCTTGTCTGATAGGTGCCATCATGGGTATCTATCATGCAGACACCGATCTCCTCGCCATCTTCGTCATCCAAGCGGATGTGAATCTCTGCCTTGCAGCCGCTGCCCGTAACCTGTGCGGCAAAGGTCATACCATCACCTGTAAAATCATCACCGAAATCAAAATACTTGTAGCCGATGACTGCGCCCTTATGGATCGCCATAATACAGCGGGTAAAGACATCCTTTTCGGTGATCATGCAGCCGCCCTTCAGCACGCAGGCGATCTCTGCGGGAGTAATGCGGTAAGGATTCAGGGCAGTTTCAAAGCCCAGAGAAGTCATCTCCACCTCGGGAATGGTGCCGTCGGACAGGATCTCCACACGCTCCACACAGGCACGGCGAGAGGTAATGGTACCATTTGTCATGCGGTGATAGAAAATATACCATTGCCCGTTGATACAGCACAGGGAGCCATGATCGTTGCCACCGGGGTAATCCTTACTGTTATTGATAATCGTTCCCATGCGCACAAAGGGGCCTTCCGGCCGATGGGCAATGGCATAATTCAGGCAGCAGCCAAATCTCGGGGAGTAGATCAGATAGTATTTCCCGTTGATCTTTCTGGGAGAGCTGGCCTCAAAGAAATCATCGGGTGCGCTGCCGCGGGGGATCAGATCTGCCTTGTAGGAGCCTTTCTTCACGGTGATCATATCAGGCTCCAGCGCATTGAAGTGGGAACGCTCAAAGCCATAGTAGATGTAGGCACTGCCGTCATCATCCACCAGCACACCGGGATCATTGAAAACGCCCTCATCACCGCCATCGGCTTCCTCATACCGATACCGTCCCAGCAGCGTAAAAGGTCCTTCGGGATGATCACTGACACCCACACAGCCCTTGGAGCCTACAATATAGGCATACAGATAGTATTTGCCGTCCTTTTCCACCACATCGGGTGCATACAGCTCGCTGTCCGTCCACTCGGCGGTATCCGGCTCTCTGCCGTTTTCCCCTCTGGTGCAAAAGCTGATGCCGTGACAGCTCCAGTTGGTCAGATCATTCACGGGAGCAGACCAGACCATCAGACGGTAATCGCAGAAAAACTCACAGGCTGCTCTGTCATGAGAGCCGTAAATATACACTCTGTCCCCAAACACACGGGGTTCGCCATCGGGAATATACTCCCACAAGGGCAAAAAGGGATTTGCCATACACTACCTCCTCATTGCAGGCGATTGCTCGCCACATACTGCCATTATAACACAAAACACCGCAGCTTGCAATAGTCTGCGGTGTCATGATATAAGCAGAATCCCTCATAATATCAGCGTAACAGGCGGCTGCAGCACCGGAAACAGATTCCGTGCGGCAGTCCACAGAAGCAGCACGGCAATGGCGATCAGCCAGAACCACAGGCTCCGTGGGATCAGTTTACGGGGCTTGCCAAGGCATTTCAGAACCGCCTCTGCATACCACAGAAGCAGCACCAGCACAATGCCTGCCACCGTGGGGTTGCATCGCAGGGAAAGCCATAGATCTCCGTGCAGCAAAGCCAGCGTGGCACGGGTACCGCCGCAGCCGGGACATAAGATCCCCGTAAAGGCATACATGGGGCAAAACATCCACCGACCCACTGCCGCCGCAGCCGCTAAAATCTCTGCCCGAAACAGGAACGCCGCCAACAAAACCATTGGCGGCACCCATATTACGGCATATCTGCCGATGCGTTTCATGCCCAAGGAGTCTCGTGAAAATCGGAGTTGAAATTAAAGCCCTCCATACTGGACAATGCACCCATAATGGCACCAAACACCATGGAGATAGCTCCGGCAACAATGGCAATGATGCAGAGGATCTGACCGGTTTTCAGGTCCTTCTGTGCCTTTTCGGAAAGGCTGGACATCATGGGCTTAAGGTTATTGGCCTTTACCAGACCCACAATACCGATGATGGGACCGGGCAGTGTACAGCAACAGAATCCGATGACAATGCTGATGATCAGACCCACAATACCTAAAGTCAGCACAGTACCGGCACGCTTTTCCAGATCGGGATGCACACCGTTAAAGCCGTTGTTGGGGTAAGGGTTATTGGGGTAAGGGTTGTTGGGGTAAGGGGGCTGCTGATAGGGTGGCTGACCGTAAGGGGGCTGCTGCTGATAAGGATCATAGCCGGGGGCAGCATTGGTACCGGGATCGCCGTCCATCTGTGCCTCCTGCTGCAGCTCCTGAGAAACAAAGTCCTGTTCGTTGTTCAGATTAAAGTTGTTCTGATCTTCCATATTTTCCCTTTTCCTTTCTGAGGACAACATCCTCTTTACACTTTATTATAGCACATCGCCAAAGCATAAGAATGTATATTCTGTGTGCGGTTTGTGTCCGAATTATGAATTTGTGGTAATTTCTGACAGGTTGGTTCTCTTTGCAACAGCATTCCCTTGACAAGCACAGCCATCTCTGGTACAATAAATTCAACTTAAGATACGGAAAGGAAGATACACTATGCAACTGATTTTTAAGCAGCGGCTTTTTTCTTGGTTTGACAGCTATGATGTCTACGATGCGGAGGGCAATACTCTTTTTTCGGTAAAAGGACAGCTTTCCTGGGGACATTGTCTGAAAATCTATGATGCCTACGGCCGCGCGGCAGGTATGGTCAAGGAAAAGGTACTATCCTTCCTGCCCCGATATGAGATCTACGAGGGCGACCGCTATATGGGCTGCATCAGCAAGGAGCTTACCTTCTTCCTGCCCAAATTCAAGGTGGATTTTAACGGCTGGCGTATGGACGGCGATTTCTTTGAATGGGATTACCGTATTCTCCGCCCCAACGGCAGCATTGCCGCAGCAGTTTCCAAACAGATCTGGAATCTGACCGACACCTATGTCATCGACATTGCCGACCCCGCCGATGCGCTCCACGCCCTGATGCTGGTCATTGCGATAGATGCGGAAAAATGCAGCCGCAATTGATAAAACAGCTTCACTCTCCCCCACAAAAAAGGATTGCAAAAAAACCGCAGATATGATATAATAATCGGGATTACGCTGCAAGGAGTATGTACATGAGTATTCTGACTGTTGAAAACGTGACCCATGGTTTTGGTGCCAGACAGATCCTGAACAATGCATCGTTCCGTCTGCTGAAGGGCGAACATATCGGTTTGGTTGGTGCCAATGGTGAAGGTAAATCCACCTTTTTGAATATTATCACAGGCAAGCTTGCTCCCGATGAGGGCAAAATTGAATGGTGCAGACGCATCACCACCGGTTATCTGGATCAGTACAGCACATTGGAAGCCGGCAAAACCATCTATGATGTGCTGAAGGATGCTTTTGTACATCTGGAGGAGCTGGAACAGGAAATGCTGGCTCTTTATGACAAAATGGCAGACTGCTCCGAAGAAGAAATGGCAGAAGCCATGGAGGAAGTGGGCGAGATCCAGAATATTCTGGATTACAGCGGCTACTACACCATTGACGCCAAGATCTCCGAATACGCAAATGGTCTGGGGCTGGGCGAGATCGGTCTGGACCGGGATGTTACGGAGCTTTCGGGCGGTCAGCGTGCCAAGGTTCTGCTGGCAAAGGTACTGCTGGAAAACCCCATGATCCTGATTCTGGATGAGCCTACCAACTTTCTGGATGAAAACCACATTGCATGGCTGAAAAACTTCCTGCAGAATTATGAGAATGCGTTTATTCTGGTTTCTCACGATATTCCCTTTCTCAATGATGTGGTCAATGTGATCTACCATGTGGAGCAGGCTGTGCTGACCCGTTATGCAGGCGATTACGACAACTTCCTGCGGATGTATGAGCTGAAAAAACGACAGTTGGAGCAAGCCTACGAAAAACAGCAGAAGGAAATTGCTGACCTTGAGGATTTTATTGCCAGAAACAAAGCCCGTGTGGCAACCACCAACATGGCAAAATCCCGCCAGAAAAAGCTGGATAAGATGGATAAAATCACCCTTGGCCCACGCAAAGCAGAGCTTTCCTTTGGCTTTACTCCTGCCAGAACCCCCGGCCGTGTGGTCATTGAATGCAATGATCTGGTGCTGGGATATGATACTCCCCTGACCCGCCCGGTTTCTCTGAAGCTGGAGTGCGGACAGAAAATCGCCATCAAGGGTGTCAACGGTCTGGGTAAATCCACCTTGCTGAAAACATTGCTGAAGCTGATCCCTCCTATTTCCGGCACAGTAGAGCATGATCAGTTTATTGAGGTAGGTTATTTTGAGCAGGAAGAGATCGCTACCTCCGATACCGCCCTGCAAACCATCTGGGATGCCTACCCTGCCATGACCAATGGTGAAGTGCGTGCGGCTCTGGCAAGATGCGGTCTGACAACAGAACATATCACCTCACAGATGCGTGTACTTTCCGGCGGTGAAAACGCCAAGGTGCGCTTATGCAAGCTGATGCTGCAAAGCATCAATCTGCTGGTGCTGGATGAGCCTACCAACCACCTGGATGTAGAAGCCAAGGAAGAATTGAAGCGTGCAGTCAAAGAATTCAAAGGCACGGTGCTGCTGGTCAGCCATGAGCCGGAATTTTACTTCGACGTAGCGGATGAAGTGTGGAATCTGGAGGACTGGACCACCAAAATCGTATAAACAGGCATACAAAAGCCCTCCCACGGCATACACCGTGGGAGGGCTTGCTGTTTCATCCAAAGAAAAAGCCGTTTACCATGTAACAGCGGAGTGGCTGTGAATGTAAAATTCCTCCTGGGAAGGCTGCCACGCCTTTACCTTAGGTGGGAATTGGGCATCAAAGGCCTCTACTGCATCGGCATCCTCGCAGGGGGCATCGGCATCACTGGGATGATACACCCATTTTCTGCCATCCAGAGCATCCTCACGCAGCACCTTCACCAGCAAGGCAGCCGGAAAAACATCGCCTGCAAAGCACACATTGAACTTTCGGCAGCTTTTGAAGCCTCTTGCCACATAATTATCGGGGTTGCCAAAAATTACGATGGTGTCGTAGCCCATCTCGGCTACCAAAGCAAAGGTATGCTCCAGCAATGCCTTGCCATAACCCTTGCGCTGATAATCCGGGTGAATACACAGCGGCCCGAAGGATACAACCGGCTTTTCGCCGCCCTGTTCATCCACCAGCTTTGCCTTGGTGTAAAAGATGCAGCCGATCACCTTGCCCTCTGTTTCCAGCACATACGCAAGCTCCGGCAGAAAAGAGACATGATCTCTCATCACATGAATGAAGTAATGCTCATTGCAGCCGGGCACACTCAGGTTCCAGAACGCCTCACGGGCAAGCTGCTCAACGGTACGGTAATCGCTTGCTGTTTCCAAACGGATGGTGTAGTCATTTGTTTTCATTGTTTTTCCTCCTGAAGATTGTTGACTGCAATACGGGAGGTTTGTGTGTGAAGATTGTATTCGCAAACCGTCCCGTTTACGCTGCAATCCCCATTTGGTTGTACTGTTTCAAACAATAGCTCCTATCCTTATAAAATCGCAGGAAAAACCTCACTGCCATTTCAGTATAGCACACCTGCCGTTGTTTGTCAAGAACAGTTTACCGCATAAGACCCACACGGTACAGTCCCCACAGCAGCAGGGCATCACCTGTCAGTACCAGAGCCGTGCTGCACTCATTACACATCAGCAGCTTTACGGCACAGCACATAGGCAGCAGAATCCCCAGTGCCACACAAATATATCCAAAATACAGACCCATCAAACGTGCATTCATTTCAAACATCTCCTTTTCAGCATTGGGCAGGGAACTTGTGTTCTCTCCCGTTGATGATGCTATTATAACATATCAGATGTTCAGAATATGCACAACTGAAAATTATTTGTAAAGCTCTGCCACTGCCTGTATACGGTCGGAAAATTCTTTGCGGATACTCTTGGGGGCCAGCAGCTCCACATCGCTGCCGTATTTCATCAGCCAGCGGTAAAAGCCATGGCTGATGCCCACACGCACTCTCAGCTCCACGGTTTTGCCTGCCTGATCATCGCCCAGCACAGTAGCATACTGCCCGAACTGTTCCAGCATATCGTCCAGCAGCACCCTGTTTACCCGCAGATGCACCGTGCGGCATTCCTCCGGTTCAAAGATATCTGTGACAGCCGCATCATAAACGGGGAGCTGTGCTTTCTTTTTGGGCTGATCACCGGCAGAGATCCGCCGCATACGGTCAATACGATAGGTACGGGGAGCACCGGTGGCTTCATCCACGCACTTCAGATAAAACCGTTCATTGAAGTACACGATCCTGCATGGGATCATCTCACGTTTTTTGCTGTAATAGCGGACCTGCCTTTCGGTATCGTACTTACCGTACTCAAAGTGGATCTTCCGCTGTTCGGATATCACATTATGCACACGATCCAGGTTTTCCAGCAAATTCAGAGCTGTGCCGCTTTGTTCGTTCAGGGTAATGCGGCTGATGAGCTTCCGTACATCTTCTTCGGAGCAGAACTGCTCGAATTTCTTCACCAGCCGTTTCTTCTGGGCATTGGAGAGAAAACGGTTGATGGAAACCGAATCCACAATAAAACGGATCTCGTTGAAGGTGAATGTGCGCCCTGTCAGCCGATAATGTGCGGTATTATGGGCACCGTTGGTGATCTCAATGGCATATCCTGCCAGAATCAGACGATCAATATCTCTGCGGATGGTCAGCGGAGATACGGAGCTGAGATCGCCGCACTGCTCCAGATATCTGCGGATATCATGGATGGTAACCGTGCGTTTTTCATTGGTATAACGTGTCAGATAATCCAAAAGATACAGAATACGTTCATGCTCCATGACAAGTCCTCCCTTTTTTCTGTTGATTTTATTGTAGCAGTATCCAAAGGATTTGTCAAGAAGGCAAGATAAAGCCCCACTGTCAAAGCTGTTTTTTCAGCTTTACAATGGGGCTTCTGATAATATTCCGTTCAGAGAATAAAGCAGATCAGGCCGCTGCAGCCTTCGTTGATGACCCGTTCCAGAGTTTCCTGCAGCTTCATACGAGCTTCGGGAGGCATTTTATACAGCTTGTTGTGCAGCCCCTCGTTGACCAGCTCATGCAAGGATTTACCGAAAATATTGGAATCCCAGATCTTGGCGGGGTTTTCTTCAAACTCCCGCAGCAAATACATGACCAGCTCTTCGCTCTGGCGTTCACTGCCCACAATGGGGCTTACCGTAGTCTGGATCCCTGCGCGCATAATGTGCATGGAGGGTGCCGATGCCCGCAGACGCACACCGTATCTGCCGCCCTGTTTGATCATTTCCGGCTCCTCCAGCGTCAGCTCATCGGCCTCCGGCATAATGATACCATAACCGGTTGCCTTAGCTTCTTCCAGTGCAGGGCGGATCTTTTCGTACTCCTTACGCATACGGCTCAGCTCCAGCAGAACAGGGAACAGCTCGCTTTCACTGTGGATCTCCAAGCCGGTCTCCTCACCAAGGATCCGATAAAACAGTGCCGGGTCCAGTGTCAGCCGCAGATCCACACAGCCCACACCGGGGTCTTTCCGGCTGATGACCGCCTCCTGTAAGTATTCGCAATCCTGCAGCCGATGCACCATATTCGCCGCATCCCGCATCAGCACCAGATCCGCCGCAGCCTGCCGTACCCGATCAAACACAGCGGTTTTCAGCCAATGTCCCTGCTCCAGAGCAGGCAGCCAGCCTGCTGTTTCCACATTCACCTGCCGTAAAGGGAACATCTCCAGCAGTGCCGAAAGCATACGCCGGATGGTTTCTTCATCCAGTTCCAGACAATTGACTGCCATGACCGGTGCGTGATACTGCTCCTCCAAGGATTTTGCCAAGGCCTGTGCCGAAGCACTCTCGGGACGCACGCAGTTCAGCAGCACGGCAAAGGGCTTGCCCAAAGCCTGCAGCTCGGAGATGACTCTTTCCTCTGCTGCCGCATATTCCTCTCTGGGGATATCCGTAACGGAGCCATCGGTGGTTACCACAAGTCCCACTGTGGAATGCTCTGCAATCACCTTGCGGGTACCGAGCTCTGCTGCCATGTTAAAGGGTACCGCTTCATCAAACCACGGCGTTTTTACCATGCGGGGTGCTTCGTCCTCCAGATAGCCCAGACTGGCAGGTACGATATAGCCTACACAATCAATCAGCCGCACCGCACAGACCGTTTCTTCCGAAAGGCTGACCTGTACCGCTTCTTCGGGCACGAATTTTGGCTCGGTGGTCATAATGGTTTTGCCACCCGCACTCTGGGGCAGCTCATCAATGGCACGCTCCCGTTTGGCTTCTGCCTGAATATTGGGAATGACCAGTGTTTCCATAAAGCGTTTGATCAGTGTGGATTTACCGGTGCGTACAGGCCCTACCACGCCGATGTAGATATTGCCGCCGGTTCGTTGGGCAATATCACGGTAAATATCATTCATCCGAAACCTCTCCTTTGCTTACAGTACAATGGGGATCAGCAGCATCTGTGGGGCGGCAAGGGTATCTTCGGGGCAGTCATTTTCCTCTCGAATAGCCTCCACAGAGGTATGAAAGCCCTTTGCAATCTCCCACAGTGATTCCTGTTCCTGCCCGAAATACAACCGCAGTGCATAGCGGTCATCATGAGAAAGCCGCTGCTGCCCGTCGATTTGTGCATCCACAGCCAAGGTATGGAGCTGTTCGCCGGTGCATTGTCCGGAGATCTGCAGCTCTGCCTGTACAGATACTGTATCTGCCGCAGAAAGATGATAGCTGCAGTTCATGATCTGTACCATGGGGGCACCCATCAGACTGCGGCCGCAGGTATAGGGCATTGTCAAAGGCATGGAAAGCTGTTCGGTTTCATGAAGCATAAAGGGTTCACCCGATTCATCGGCAGCCAGAACATAATATTGCAGCTCTCCCAGCAGCAGCATTTGCTGTGCAGCCGGATCAGCGGTGACCCGCAGCTCACGGGGCTCTGCCCACATGGCATACACCTGATGGATCACTGTATCGGGCCGTGCCATACGCATACCGCAGCGCAGATTTTCCTGCACAGGCACAGGCAGCCCCCGCAGAGGAATGGTTTCAGTCTGCACAGCAGCAGGGTGCATGGTGGAATACAGATCCACCACAGGCTCCGCCATGGAAGCAGCCATAGCCTCACACAGCAGCCGAAGCTGCAGTTCACAGCGCAGCAAACGGATATCGCCGTTGGCATCTGCCTCAGTATGAACGGTCATAGAAACTGCCTCCGCGTGTGTATGACAGTGCATGGTATCCTCCAGCCCCTCAGGTTCCACGATCTGGCTGAAGGGTACTGCATACTGCATGGTTTCGGGGCCGCCCTCGGCAGTATACAGCAGTCGGATGAGCGCTTCCCCCTTAACCACCAGCTTGCCAGCCACACAGCGGGTCTCGGTAATCGAAACCTGAACGGTATCCCGCAGCAAAGCAAGCATAGGAGAACGAGTTTCCTCCAGCGTAAATTCCTCGGTCAGCGAACACAATTTCTGCGTGCGAATGACACGGGAAAGATAAGTAATGGCTTCCTTGCGGCAGCGGGTATGCAGCCCTGTCACATCACACAGAATCGGCTTATTGGTTTCAGCAGTCAGCCGAGCTGTGATCCGCACCGCACCCCGCACATCCATACGGCGAGGATTCACCGCACGGCAGTTCAGATATGCCGTTACAGGTGTCAGCCGTACCCCTATGGAAGTACAATCGCAATCTGCGGGCAGGGGGAGCTGTTTGGTATACTCCAGCCGCTGATTGACACACTGGATGGCAGCGGATTGCTCCGAGCAATACCAGATGCGGAGCCGCACGCATACCACATAGGAAAGCATACCTTCATGGCATTCCCATTGCAGAATTGCGGGTTCTGCCTCGCAATGTACCAGCCGAAAGAAATCAGGGAAATAATCGGGCAGTACATAATCCAGCTCTACGCTCTGCTCCTGTACAGTCTCGGGGATCTGCACAGGGACACAGACAGTTTCATGGGTCAGTTTGCATTCATTGGATGTAATCATATTATTCGCCTCCAACACACAGCAGTATTTTTCGTTCCGCACTGCCGCGCATGATACAGTGTATGCTTGTTCGGCGGGAAATAGAACACACCGCCCCATGCCTTGACGGCTTTTGAAAAATATGGTATCATAATATTAAAAGAAAGGAGAATGCCTGTGAAACGGTTTTTTGCGAGTATTGCCGCCACATTCAAAGAGATCGGCTGGCGTCATTTCCTGATGCTGACAGTATCGGGCATTGTCAATGCCTTTGGTGTCACCATTTTTCTTGCCCCTGTGCAACTATATGACAGTGGTATTTCGGGAACATCCATGCTGCTTTCCCAGTTATTCCCCGATCTTTCCCTGTCGGTTTTTCTGCTGCTTCTGAATGTACCCCTGTTTTTATACGGCTGGAAACGCCAGGGAACGGCATTTACTATCTGCGCTATTTTCTGTGTGGGGATCTACTCCCTGTCGGCATGGCTGATCACCGATGTGCTGCCTGTGGATGTGACCATTGCTTCGCCGCTGGCAGGTACCGATCTGCTGCTGTGTGCATTGTTCGGCGGATTGATCTCCGGTGCAGGCAGCGGTCTTGCCATACGCTTTGGCGGTGCCATGGATGGCGTGGAAGTCATGGCGGTTATTTTTGCCAAGCGGCTGGGCATTACCGTGGGCACCTTTGTTATGGCCTATAACATTGTATTGTACATCTGCTGCGGTATTGCCATCCATAGCTGGATCTTGCCTCTGTACTCCATTGTGACTTACGCCGCCGCCCTGAAAACCGTAGACTTTATCGTGGAAGGCTTTGACCGAGCCAAGTGCGCCATGATCATTACCGATAACCCCGACGAGATCTGCTCTTTGCTGACGGAAGCCTTTGAAAGCGGCATGACCCGTATTGAAGTACAGGGCGGTTATTCAGGTGAAAGCAAAACCATGATCTACTTTATCGTCAACCGGTTTCAGGTGGCAAAATGCAAAGATCTGGTACACCGTGCCGACCCTGCGGCCTACATTGCCATCTCCGAGGTGGCGGATGTTTACGCTGCCAACCACGGCAAATCCTGAAAAACAAAAAACGGTTGCCAACCCAAAAGGTTGACAACCGTTTGTTTGTATGGTATGATGAAGCAGGCCTCTTACTCGGTAAAGAACCGCTGATTTGCCTCAAAGGTGTCGTGGGGGCGCAGCTCCAGATAGCCCGTCACATCTGCGGGCAGGCTCAGGTTGGGTGCGTCGATCATAGCAGTCATGGGCTCGGGGCAGAAGTAGCCGTTAAAGCCCTTGTCGTTCCAGATGATCCAGAACTTGTACTGCTCGCTGACCTGGTAGCAGATCTTTTTGCCGCTTGCCAGATCCTCCACCACGCAGCCGTAGAAGCTCTGATCGCCCAGCAGACCGGTTTCGGCCTGGTACATATCATTGCTGATATTCTGCAGCACAGGGCATTTGGTGCCGTTTTTGTATTCCAGATCGGAAAGCTTCGGCTCCAGCAGACGCTCGGTGGGCAGGCAACGATCATTCAGCTCGCAGCGTTTGCCGATGGGCACGGTCAGGCGAAGATCCTCTGCCTTTGCGCCATCCAGGAAAGGTGCCTGAATCGTAGTGTGAGTCGCTACGGAAATGGGCAGCATTTTCTCGGAGAGATTGGTGATGGAGATATGATGCTCCAGACCGCACTCGCTGAGAGTAAAGGTCAGCTCTGCCAGAAAACGCAGAGGGAAATGTGCAAAGAAAGGGTCATTTTCATCAAAGCGATACTGTGTCTTTACAACGGCGCAGTTTTCATCTGCGTGCTGCAAGACAACGGTATGTACCCGCTTATGCAAAAAGCCGTGGATATGGTTATGGAAGGGCGCAGCCTCATTCACGGGGAGCTGATATACCGCATCAGAGGTTTTCAGCACGCCGTCTGCCATACGGTTGGGCAGATACAGGGTAGGCAGACCCCAGACCTCGGCAGATGCCAGCAATGTTTCGGCGGTATTTTCTTCGTTCCATCGAAAAACCTCGATGCCGTTTTCCACATCGCGCAGACGGATAACGTTGGAGCCGATCTCATAGGCGACATAGGCTTCATACTTTCCTGCTGCAAGCTTGATACATGGGGTTCCGTTGAGAATGACCTGCTCTGTGGTATTCATGAATTAGCCTCCTTACTGGTGCATTCCAATGCACTTCCACATTATACCATATTTTCATGGAAAAGGCAAGTGTCCCGAATGTTTTTAGGCATTCTGCACGAATAACCCCCCGGATTTTGGGCATATCGCAAAAAGAAAACCGCCCCGGCCGCCCATCTTACCTAAGAAAACAGCAGATGGAGCCGAAGCGGTTCCCGCGGGGGAGATCAGGTATCCGAATGCACAAGGCTGCGGCTTCTGAACAGAAAAGTGACGCACCAGACAGCAGAAAGTGCAACCAGAATATAGATTACTCTGCTGATAATGGATGCTGCGCCACCAAAAAGCCATGCCACCAG
Source organism: Ruminococcus sp. (assembly GCA_015066805.1). Lineage (GTDB taxonomy): Bacteria > Bacillota > Clostridia > Oscillospirales > Ruminococcaceae > Firm-04. Next base: position 23,779 of record SVNP01000001.1, read on the forward strand.
ATCCAGCTCAAAGATACCAACCAGTCCCCAGTTGATCCCGCCGATGACCAGCAGGATCAGTGCCAGTTTATCCCACATGAAAATGTTCCTCGCTTTGTGGTTTTTGCCGCGAACTGCGGTATGAGTAGTATGCGCCGTTGCTGCGGCAATATACCGCCGGATTCACACAGATCAAAAAGAAAGGTTTGGTTGCAATGTTATATTTTTCCGTTGAATGGAGCAAGATCTCTGTATGGCTGCTCATTGCCGCAGCGGGATTTGTGCTGTTGGCACTGTTGCTGTTTGCCCTTTTGTGGATGTACAATCGGTACAAAAAGCAAAAAGGCATTGCGGGAGAACGCCGTGTGGCAAAGGTTCTGCACCGCTTTGCAAGAAAGCGCCATGCCGTATTGATGAACAGCCTGTATCTTCCCCTGTACGACGGCTGCACCGAGATCGACCACCTGCTGTGCGGCAGCTTTGGCGTTGTTGTCGTCGAAACCAAAAATGTTGGCGGCACCATCAGCGGCAGCGGAGAATACCTGACCCAGCAGCTTGGCAGCAAGACCCACAAGCTGCGCCATCCCCAAAAGCAGAACGAAACTCACATCCGCAATGTAGAGCATCATCTGCACAAGGCAGGCCTGGGAGATGTGCCGGTGCATGGCTTTGTGGTGTTTGCAAATCCCAATATTGTACTGAAAACCAAAGCAGGGCTTACCCTGCCGCAGTTAGAGAGTGCATTGCAAAAGCTGCCCAAGGGTCGCTGTGACCGTAAAAAAATCGAAAGGGCATTGCGTACCGTAAAAGTACGCTCGCCCTTCCGCAAGCTGTTTCATGATCTGGAGCTGTCCCGTCGCTAGGGGCAGCTTTTTTATGCAGGGAAGTTCCCTGTACCCAAGTAACTTTCCCCTGCACACAGCGGCACATTTTCTTCCACCACAACCTGACCGTAGACATCCGTAACACGGAAGGTAAAGGGACCTTTGCCTGCGCCGGAGCAAGTGAAATAATTATCCGAACGTCGGGTAAGCTGCTTGTAGGTGCCGTCGGATTGCAGGATCTCCACACTGTAAATGGGGTACACATGGTAACGGATCTGCATGGAGAACCAGGAGGAGGAGCTATCCGGCGAGAATTTATAATGCATACCCTCATCGGTGGGATAGGGTATGATCGTCCAGGTGATGTTCAATCTGCCCACGCTCAATGCCGCAATCTGCTCAAAGGCATTGGTATTCAGATCCAGATGTCCCTGGCTCTGACCGGAGCTGTCTGTGACGTATACATCAATGGAGTTGCCGTTTTCGGCCAATACCCGCAAATAACCGCCGGCCATCATAGAACCGTTATAATCGGTACGGTTAATGGCAGCAACATAAATGCCATCGGGAACAGGTGCCAGAGAAGCATGACCGCTGGTGATGCCGCCATCATAGTAAGTAGCCTGACCGCTATGTACCGTACCCTTAGGCTCCAGCAGCCATTGGGGCGGCGGATCATCATTCAACCCCAGAGAGGTATAGCCCATGAGGTGGCTGTCGATCATGTACATTTCGATCAGGGCGCTGCTGTCAGGTGCCTCCATGGCATCCCGCTTTTTCAGCACCACATCAAAAGCAGTCAGATTGCTGTCGCCGTCCATATCATAGGTAGCAGCAGAAGCGGAAGGCACCAGCAGCATGCCGCTTAACAGCATTGTAATGAGGATACTGCGGCCAAAACGCCGCTTGTGACATCGTGCAGGGCTCATAATTCTTCTCCTTGCTCTTCAGAATTGTGGGTATCATCTGCATCTGTGGCTGCGGAGGGCTCCGCAGGCATATCATAAAGACCCTTTACCTGAGCGCAGCGGGGGTCTTCCTGTGCTTTTGGGGTATCTTTTTTCATTTTTGCAATGATTTTATCCACCTGCTTTGCCATCCACGGGGTCAGCACTGCCAGCAGAAAAATAATGGCAAAGATCAAAGCAAACAGCATACCGTACTTCAGCAGTACGGTAAGAAAATCCTGATTGGTGTTCTCCATAAGGCGTTCAGACCTCCTTTGCGGGGGGCTGTGTATCCTTGGTGATCAGCACAGCAAAGGGCGGGTCGCCGGTGCGGTTGGGGAATCCGCACTGCAGCACCGTGTAATAACGGCTGTCCAGCGAGGCAATATATGCCAACAGCGCATCGCGCTCCGAATAGCCGTTTGCACCGCCGTAGTAAATGCAAAGGGAAAGCAATCCGCCGACCTTCAGCAGTGCAAGACTTGCCTCCAGTGCGGCAATGCTGGAATCCGCATGGGTAAAGATCTCGTGATTGCCCTTGGGCAGCCAGCCAAAGTTAAACACAATGGCAGAAACCGTACCATCCTCGGCATACTGCCGCAGATTGGCGTGAGAATCCAGATGGAGCTGCGCAGAAAGCCCTTTTTCCTCCAGCAGCGCAGCAGTGCTGGCAATGGCCTCCGGCTGAATATCAAACGCCAGAACCTTGCCCGCTTCACCGGTCAGCTCGCAAAGCAGAGCCGTATCAAAGCCCCGCCCCGCAGTGGCATCAATGCAGATATCTCCCGGAGCAATATGCTGCCGCAAAGCCATATGGGTCAGATCCAGTGCGCCAAGCTGACGCTTGCCTTTTGCATTCCGATTCATACATAAAACACCTTTCGGTCATCCAGCCGCAGACAGGCAAGCCGCCCGCCCGCTCCGGAAAATACAGCGCCGCAATCCACATTAATGTAGCTTTCGGTAAAAAGCACCTCTGCCTGTGCGGCGGCAGGCAGAAAAGAAAGCGTTGGCGTATGCCCGAACACCAATACGGCATCGTTGTCATACACCGTATCCACAGAAGGCCTTGCCTGCAAAAAATCGTCGGGTTCATACTCCTTAAGCGGCTTTCCCTTACGGTAACCGCGGATGCCACTGTGGGTCAGCAAATAGGGTACTCCCTCCACCACGCAATGCTCGTGCAGAGAAAATTCCTCCAGATAAGCCAGCACCAACTGCCGTTTGGCGGGAGATAATGCCAGAAACTGCATCAGCGTGACCTCGCCGCCGTTTTGCAGCCAAGGGGTACATACCTCATGCACAAAGGGGAAATATCCGCTGAAGAAGTTTTCGGGGGTGGCTTGGGGCGAGATCTGCCGGGCACAGCGAAGAAACAACGCCTCATGGTTGCCCATCAGTGGATATACATTGGGCCGCTGCATACATTCCAGCAGCAGCGGCATCGGCTCCGGACCGCGATCCACCAGATCTCCCAGCAGAAACAGGTCGTCCTTTTCTTCCAGCCCAATGGTTTCACACATCTGCAAAAACTGCTTGCAGCAGCCATGCAGATCACTCATCACATAGGTCATGGCAGCGTTCCTTTCCCCATCATAGGTTGCCTGTACGATGCATCAGCACCGCCAGAGCAGCCACGGGAGCCGTTTCGCACCGCAGGATCCGTCTGCCCAGCCAGACAGGTGTTACATGATACCGCTGCAGCAAAGCGATCTCCTCTGCATCAAAGCCGCCCTCACTGCCGATCATCACGGCATACTGCTTTGCATCACAGGGGATCTCCGAAAAGCTGACGCCGCCCTCGGCTTCATACAGCACAACGGCAGCCTCTGCCTGCTGCATGGCCTTTGCCGCCTGCTCCAAAGAGCAAAGGGCACCAATGGCAGGAATCCTGCCTCTGCCCGACTGCATTGCGGCAGCCAAAGCGATTTTTTCATAGCGGCTGCGTTTTTTTTCAAATTCCTTTTGATTCAGTCTTGCCACACAGCGTCTTGTCATCACGGGCACAATCTCCGTCACGCCCAGCTCCACAGCCTTCTGCACGATCTGCTCCAGCTTATCGGCCTTTGGCAATGCCTGATACAGTGTTACGGCAATGGTTGGCTCTGCGGCACAGGGCATCTGCTCCAGAATCTGCAAAGTAACGGTCTCCGGAGTAATGCGGTCAATCTCGCACAGATAATCCACGCCGCCGGCGCATACCGTAACCGATTCTCCCGCACGCATCCGCAGAGAAAGCCCGATATGTCTGGCGTTTTCCCCTTCCAGATAGGGATGACCGCTGTTGAATGTATCATCAAAAAAGCGAGGCATTCTGCACTCCTTTCGCAAATTACATGAATCCATTTTATAGTATACCATATTTTTCCTCAAATTGCAAGTAGCACAAAAACAGGGCGGAAGCGTCTGCATTCCCGCCCTGTTTTTTATTCAAAGAAAGGCTCGGTAATGGCGTAGTAGCCGTACACCTGAAACACTTCCGGTACGGGGGCATACACCATATCCGCCAATCGGAAGCCGTTTTTCAGCTTCATGGTGACCCGACACATACCTGTACCCCAAAGCTCCATCGCCTGCTGATAGGCTGCATCATCGGCAGCTTCAATGGTGCCGTTTTCAATGGTCAGCGCATCGCCTTCGCCGTATTTTTCGATATAGGCATCATAGTAGGCCTGCGCCTGTCCATCTGCGCCCATATCCTCACCCAAAGCGATGAGCCTGCGGTAAAACAGGGGCAGCTCCTCCTCGGCAAGCTGCCGCAGAATCGCTCCGTCGGCATCGTAAACGGTCACAGAAAGGATATCCTCTGCAGAAGCAATACCGTATGCGGCGCAAACCTCTGTAATGGATGGCTGCTCGGACAAAGCGGTAAATCCCACCAGCTCATAGGGGAACACTTCATCCCCACGCTGCACCAGCAGCACAGGCTCCGCAATGGGATGCGGTTCTGTTTGGGGTGCAAAGGCCTCGCAATGCACGGTAACGCCATCTACGGTGAATTGCACCTTGCCCAATGCCGTGCCGCAATCGGCAGCGGTACCGTTCAGCTTCAGGCCATAGGACTCTGCGGCCAATTGGGCAGTACAGCGGGCATAAATGGCATCCTCATAGATAAAATGGGTATATTGGGTATCGGTCATGGCTTGTTCCATGCGTCTGCCCACAAACCGCCATGCCAGCACCCATGCAAGCAGCATCAGCAAAAGCACGGCAGCGATGCATACGTTTCTTTGGGAGATTCTTTTGTTTCCTGCCATAGCCGTATACACCGTCAGATCTTGTCGTTGAGCTTTAACAAAGCACTCTGCTCTCCAATGATGATCATATGATCCTGCACAGCGAACACATAATCCGCCCCGGGAATGGGCTGCAGCACGCCATCCCGCTTGACACCCACAATATTCACATGATATTTCCGGCGGATATTCAGGCTGCCGATGTCATGCCCCACCCAACCGGCAGGCACGGGAAGCTCATACAGGGCGTATTGATCGGTCAGCTCAATGCAGTCGAACACATTCTGAGCCGTACAGCGTACCGCCAGCTTTTCGGCAATTTCCCGTTCGGGATAGATGATCTGATCTGCCCCGATGGTACGCAGCAGATCCTCCTGAATGGCCTGATTTGCCTTTGCAATGACATAGGGCGCACCATGCTTCTTCAGCAGACTGGTAATGACCAGTGAAGACTGAAAATCCTCGCCGATGGCCACCATGCAGATATCAAAATTACGCACGCCCAGCGAGATGATCAGATCCTCACGGGTACAGTCACCGATGCAGGAATCGGTAAACTCCGCCGCCAGTGAATTGATGATCTCGGCATTACTGTCCACGATCATCACATCATTGTGCAGTGCCAGCAGCTTTTGAGCAAAATGTCTGCCAAAACGGCCAAGGCCGATGACTAATACAGATTTCATAGCATATCCTCTCTTGTTTGCTTATCCTACCAGAACCCGGTCCACAGGGCGTTCCGGAATGGTCTGGGGCTTTTTGTTCACCAGTACGATCAGCAAGGAAAGCCCGCCGATGCGTCCCGCAAACATCATAAACATCAGTACGATTTTGGAAAACAGGGACAATGTGGGAGTAATACCTGTGGTCAAACCCACCGTGGCAATCGCCGAAATACATTCATACACCGCCTCTTCTGCGGTAATGGGATCTGCAATACACAGCAGAACGGAACCGACCAGCACTGCTGCAATATATGTAACGATCACAGCTAACGCCTGTCGGATGATTTCTGTATCAATTCTGCGGTGCCAGATCTGCACGAAATTTCGCTTTTGTATCGTAGACACAGTATGCAGTACCAAAACGGCAAGTGTGGTTGTTTTCATACCGCCTGCCGTGGAACCCGGACTGCCGCCTACCAGCATCATGCAATTGGTAAGGATCAGGCCACCTTCGGAAAGCCTTGCCTGCCCCAGTGCATCAAAACCGGCGGTACGCACTGTAACCGATTGAAAGAACGAATTGAGCAACTTGACTCCAAAAGATTCTCCTGCCAGTGCGCCATTGTATTCAGTGATGAAAAAACCGACCCAACCACCCAGCAGCAAAACTGCCGTGGTAGAGATCACCAGCTTGGTATGCAGTGTCCACTCCGAAAATCTCAGCCTGCAATGGGCAACATCTGTCCACACAAAAAAGCCCAGTCCGCCCAGAATGATGAGCGCAGCAGAAGTAAGAAGCACCAGAGGATCATCCATATACGGTGTCAGAGAGCCATAGGGTATCAGATCACCTGCAAGGTCAAAGCCTGCATTGCAGAATGCCGATACAGAATGAAACACCGCATATGCCAGGCCCTTGCCCAATCCGTACACAGGGCAAAAACGAATGGCAAACAACAGCGCACCCATGCCTTCAATGGCAAAGGTAGCAACAGTAATGCTCCGCAGCAGCCGCACCACGCCGGAAAGCGTCATGGCGCCGGTATTTTCCGCCAGCATACGCCGCTGATGCAATGCCATTTTCTTGCCTGTCATCATAGAAAACAAAGACACCACAAACATAAAGCCCAATCCACCCACCTGGATCAGCAGCAGCAAAACCGTTTTGCCAAAGGCAGTCCAGTGGGTGGCGGTATCAAACATAACCAGACCTGTAACACAGGTTGCACTGACCGATGTGAACAAGGCATCCAGAAACCCTGTTTTCTCGTAAGATGCCACAGGCAGATACAGCAGCACCGCACCCACCAGAATCAGGCACAAAAAGCTCAGTGCCAGCGTTTGTGTATAATTCAGCGGACGACGCAGCACAGCTTTGGTCTTTTTTAACATCCGAACTCCTTTCCCGTATCCATAGGTAAAGCAACGATCATACAGGGCGTAGTGCCTTGCACGGGCGACTTTTCAGGATCGGTGAAGTATTCCAGCACCAGCAGCCCGTTGATGGGCGCAGCAGGTGCAAGCAAAGAAAGCACAACAGGACGGCTCATTTCTGTTTTTTCAAGCAGGATCCGCTGCACGGGAGTTATGCTGCCGCCATCGGCGGTTTGCAGCCCGTATTGCAGCACAGCCTGCGGAAGCCGCAACGCTTCCGGAACCTGAACCGTAATGCGGGAAAGCATTCCACATGGGATTACCGTATATTGCGGCAAAGCAAACCGAACCGCACCTGCTTCATCCTCTGAAAGCATAAATTGTACAGGTATGGCACCACAATTTTCGTAAATGGCTTTTGCGGTCTGTTCACTGCCGCGCTGCAATGCAAATCGGCGCAGCAGCCTATGCCATCGGTTCAGCTTCTGTACAGTGATCCGGTGTGCGTTTTCCGCATCAAAGGTTACAGGCAGATCTGCAAATACCTGTCCTGCTTCATACAGTATACCATAAAAATTCTCAAAATACAAGTGTTCCGGCATAACAAACAAAGGCCAGTCAGTCATTGCACCGGGCCAGCCCACCGTACAATACCGCATGGGCTTGAACTGAGCCGCCGCCCTTGCCACACCGTAATTGAAATACACGCTCCATTCATCCAGCCCTTGGGTAATAATGTGCGGATATTCCTCCAGCAAAGCCAGATACAAGGAACGATCAATGATCTGGGGCTGATGCGATGAATACTGCAAGGTGGGAAGCTGTTTTTCCTGTAAAAATGCACAGGTGCGGAACATACTGCTGTCGTAATCGGTATAGCTGCCCTGTGTGCCCTGCCATTGCCGCAGATCATAGCAATAATACGCACAATAGCGGCCCTCTGTGCGGAACATCTCTTCACCGATGGGCATCAGCGGACGGTAATCGTCATCTGTCATGAGGAACACATCATCCAAGGGGGCATATTGCAGCATACGGCAGCGCAGAAAGAAATTCCGCTTGGTGTGATCCTTCGGCAGCGGATCTCCCCGCAGCAGTTCTTCGTCTGTGCAGAAGCGTAAGTGCAGTCTGCCACGCCATTTTGCCTGTAATTCCGCACGATTGGCAGCCGGACAGCAAACCAGCACCTCCTGTGCAAAGGGATAGTATGCATCCCAGAAGGGCAGACTTGCCAGCAGATCGGCATTGCGTGCGGTCAGTACGGCGATCTGCCGTAAGGGAGCAGCCTTTGCCGTGCCGTACAGCGGTGCAGCTTTGCAGATGGCTTCTGTCATGGCAGCGGCAGCAGCATCCCAAGTATAAGGGCGGTACGCCGCAATGCGTGCCCGAAGCTGCTCATAGGCGGCAGGATCAGCCAGCAGCCCCCGCACTGCTTCCGTCAGCGCACGGGGGTCATTGTGATCAAAATACACTGCCAGCTCACCACCGGATTCCCGCAGCACAGGAAGATCTGCTGCCAGCACGGGCGTGCCATAGCAAAAGGCTTCTGCTATGGGCAGCCCGAAGCCCTCGTTTTTGGTGGGGAACACCACCGCCAGTGCAGAAGCATACAGGGCCTGTATGGTGGCATCATCGGGAGATTCCGCAAAAAAGAAGCTCTTTCCCCTCAAAGGATGCTTCCGCATCTCGGCGGCAAAGGTCTCCATATTCCAGCCCATGCGCCCCGCAAACACCACACTGATGCCCATTTCCTGCAATTGGGGCAATGCATCCAGCACCAGCCGATGGTTTTTTCTGGGCTCTATGGTACCCACCATCAGCAGATACCGGTATGGCTGCAGCCGTGCAAGCAAAGAAGCATCCGCCCCATGGCTTTGGCAGCGGGGAACAGTAAAATCTCCGCCCAGCGGGATCACCGTGCATGCGGGCGGTTTCACATCAAGCTGACTGCACAGCGTATGCAGCGCATTTTTTGTGGCCTGTGCATTGCAGATCACATGATCCGCATATGCTGCCACCGCAGCCGCCCATGCCCAGAACTGCACCGCTGTATTGCGATGAAAATACTGCGGCTCCGTAACGGGAATGAGATCATACACATGACAGATGACGCAAATTCCGCGCTGCCTGAGCTGTGGATACAGCCATCCCCGATGCATGGGCATATTCCATGCGCTGTCGATCTCAAAAAAGGCAGAGCCGGATTCCAGATCGGCAGGGGTCAGGATATCACAAGGGGCATCCCCATAGGGTGCTCTGCGGGTGCCGTCGCAAAACGCAAGGAATTCCTTATGCGGCAGTACCCGCCATGCCGTATGGGAAGGCAGGGCGTTCAGCAAAATCACTTCCGCACGGGGATCCTGCAGCATACGGGTCACAACAGCCTTTGCCACCCGCTGAATACCGGTGGTAAAGGGAGTCATGCACAAACGGGAAAGATCAATATATACACGGGTGCTGGGAACCGACATACCCAAAAACGCTACTCCTTTCCTGCAATACGCTTGGCAAGCCGCTGTAAAAAGGGCGGCAGCATACGGTACAGCCGAATCAATCTCGGCGGCAGCCCTTGTACCGAAGCCGCCACAGTAAGCTGCGGTACAGCCGATGCCACAGGCAGCGGACAATCTGTCAGCAAAACCAAACGGCTGCGGTATTCCGGCGATGCCAGCACCGAATGCAGCAATGCGCTGCGAAACACTTCCTTTGGCTCCTGCAAATGCTGCCGCCACCGATGCAGAGCACCTGTATCCACAGGGCGGCCCAGCAGGGTGAGATACACAGCCTGCAAAAAATCCTCGTTGGAAAGCCTTGCAAGCTGTGTATAGGAAACCTTATCCGGTGCGGAAGCAGCCAACGCACAAAATACATTCTCTGTGCAGAGAGAGGCTTCACCGGCAGCCTGCAAACGGCTGTCGACAATGCGATAAACCGCCCGCAGCAGCGTATCTTGAGTATGATCATTCATGAACGGAAAAGGAACTCCTTTCTTTTGGAAACAAACGGTTACAAAGCGATGCTCACCACAGCCACCCATGCAATCGGCTCACTGCGATGCACACCCGGCACAGAGTACAAGCCCTGCCCCACAGGCAGCATTGCTTTTGGGGTCAGGCCGTGATCTGCCAGCTCACGGTAAAAGGATTCCTTTGTGCAGCAGACCTCATACAGCGGATAGCTGCTCCAGCCCTTCTGATGCCGACGAGGTACCTCAAACCGCAGATTGGGCACATTCAGCAGCAGCAGACCCTCAGGGACAAGGGCTGCTTTCAACTGCTCCCAGATACGGCTGCGATCGGTGTATTCATAGTGCCAGATCACATCAAACAGGGTGATCACATCATATTGTCCTTCCACGGTACCGTAAACAGGGTCTGCTTCGGCAGAGCGGCACGTTCCAAAGGGCTGCAGCAGCGGTACGATCCCCTTTTGCGGACGGCTGAGATCCAGCAAGGAAAGCTGTTTTCTTCCTTGCAGATAATGCTCCAGCAGCCCGATGATGCTTTGCTGCTCCATGAGCATACAGCAATTCTGCGGGTAGGGCAGATTCTGCGGCTGTACCGCCCGGGTATCGGTCTGTCGCTGATAATATGCCTTCAGTGCGGCATACCCCTTGATGAGATGGCGGTTTTCCGCCTTCAGTTGTCTGTCCCACTCACTGACATGCACCAGACCATAGGGCACGGGATTTGCGGCACGTTCTTCTGCCAGATATACAAAACGACGGTCATCTCCCATGATATATGGGCTGCGGAAGCCCAGCTTCCGCAGAGCATGGGCAGCTTCCGCAGAATCCACACAATAGCCGTGGAGATCATACTCACACAAATGCAGCAGATCCTGCATCAGACTGCCGCCCAGACCACGGCCGGGAGCATCCCCCACCAGCCGCAGCAGCAGATTTTCCATCAGCAGGCAGCCGCTACCAAGCTGAGCAGCGGCAGTGGCGGTATCGCAAAGGATCACCAAAGCCGCTTTTTTCTCCCGCAGAACAGAAGAAAGCTGTTTTTCGGGCACCACAAAGCAATCTCCCCCCTGACGGACACCTGTGCCCTCCTTGCAGACAGAAAGCAGCTCCACGGGATAGCGGGATGCCCTTTGCAGCAGACGATACATCCGGGCCGCTTCGGTTTTTACAGCTTCCTCTGCCTGCTGCAGCTCGGCGCATATGATCAGTATGGGACGATGACGGGGTGCTTCGGCACACTGCTGCAAAGATTGTGTCAACTGATCGGCATACTGCTGCCGAAGCTGCCCCAAAGCTCCCTCCAGTGCATCGCTGTTTTCAGCGCGTTTGACTGCCTGTATCTGCGGAAACAAAGCCTCATGCGAAAGCCCCGCAAGCCGTGTCATAGGCGGTACCCCTGCCAAGGGACGACAGGCAGGATCGGCAGCACACAGGGCACGGTCCAGCTTTTCTTCGGTTTCTGCCAGTGCTTCCTGCCACGCATTGCGGCTGCGTGCCATGGATTCTCTCTGCTCCCGAATGATCTCTGTCAGGCGGCGTTCGGTTTCCGCAAGTGCAGCCTGCTGTTCCTGCAACTGCGTATGCAGCGCACTGATGGCATCGGCAGCAGCCGTGTTGAAGTCGTTCTGGGCCTGCCCAAAGGGGCGGATATACCAATCAGTCATTTTTTTGCCCATACGCTTCATCATTTTGCCCTTGCCCTCGGGCTCGGCAGCGGTAAAGCTCTCCTTACAGGCGTGCATACTGCGGATCTTCTGTTCTCTCATGTCGTCTTGTTTCATTGCAGAAACCTCCTTTTCTTTATACAACCGTTATTTCCAGCGGTGGGGCAGATGCACCACACCTTTCTCTTTTGTGGAATGCTCCACGGAAAACAGCAGCATCCGATGTGCCGCATCCAGCAAAGCATTGGTTTCGGGATGCCGCAAGGCAGCATCCACCCAGTATTGTCCGTTGGCCAATGGGGCCATATCAATTTCACATTGCAGCATTCCCGTACCATGCAGATCAAATGCAGCCTCTCCCGTCAGCGTGGTATTGCTGCTCCAGCAAAGCAGTGCATCGGAACGATACACCGCAACGGTTACGGCCGCCTGCACACAGGTATCTTCGGTAGTTTGATAGTGCAGACAAAGCGTCAAGGAGGCATCCTCCGTAACGCAGGCAGTGGGCTCACCTTTGGCATCCAACAGTCTTCCGCCGGTAAGATGCACGGGCGATGGCATAAGCGGCTGCTCACAGGGCTGATTTTGCCGCCCCATCTGCTCCAGATAATAAGGATGCACCATACCGGGCGGGCCATCCATGCAGATTTCTCCCTGCTCCAGCCAGATGCTTCGGTCACAGATCCGTTCCAGTTGGCTCATACTGTGGGATACAATCACAATGGTAACACCCTGCGCCTTCAATGCCAGCAGACGCTCCATGCACTTTGCCTGAAAGGCCGCATCTCCCACCGCAAGGATCTCATCAATGAGCAGAATATCCGCTCCCACATGAATCGCCACCGCAAAGGCAAGGCGCATATACATTCCGGAAGAATATGTGCGTACAGGACGATCAATGGCATCACCCAGCCGTGAAAAATCTATGATCTCCTGCAAGCGGGAACGGATCTCGCCGTGGCTGAGACCAAACACCGATGCATTGGTGAAAATATTCTCACGGCCGGTCATTTCCGGATGGAATCCTGCGCCCAGCTCCAGCAAAGAGGATACTCTGCCATGCACCTGCACACTGCCTGCATCGGGGTACAGAATACGGCTGATGAGCTTCAGAAGTGTGGATTTTCCGCAGCCGTTTCTGCCGATGAGTGCCACGGCTTCTCCTTTGCGGATCTCCAGAGAAACCCCTCGCAGCACAGGTTGCAGTCTATATTTTCTGCGGTGACGAAACAACAGCCGATCCTTCAGGGTAGAACTGCCGTCCGCATATACCCGAAAGCTCTTATGCAATTGTGAAACAGAAATGGCAGGCAAAATAAGATCTCCTTTCACAGCACCTCCGCAAACCGTTTTTGCAGCCGCCCGAACAAAAAAGCTCCCATAGGCAGAATGACAGCAGCCATGAGAAATCCCCGCAGCAGCAGCGCAGGAGCAGGCGGCACGCCATCATATAAGATACTGCGGTAGGCAAGAATCAGCGGTGCCATGGGGTTGAGCAGATACAACTGCCGCCACTGTAGCGGGATCAGATCTATGCTGTACACCACAGGGGTCAGATACATCCACGCCATACCGATCACACCCATCATATGCTCCAGATCTCTCCAGTACACCGTAACCGAGGCAGTTATCAGATTCACCCCCAGCACCAGCATCAGTTGGATCCCCAGCACCACAGGCAGATAGATGACTGCCTCCGCAACGATCCCTCTGCCCGAGAGCAGCAGCACCGCAAAAACAATGACAAAAGCAAACAGCATATTGCAAAAGCTGCTGAGCGTATAGGCAATGGGCAGCACCGCACGGGGAAAATATATCTTTTTGATCATGTTTTTCTGATCTAGGATCAGTCTGGCACCGGTGGTCAGTGCAGAGGAAAAAAACATCCATGGCACCAGTGCCGCAAACAAATGCAAAGCGTAATGCTCCACGTTGCTGCGCATAATATGAGAAAACACCACCGTATACACGATCAACTGCAGCAGCGGATTAAGAAAAGTCCACAAAAAGCCCAGTACACTGCCTTTGTAGCGTCCCCGCAGATCCTTCCGCACCAGACTGACGATCATTTCACGATATTGATACAGCTCCCGCAGATATCCCATCATCCACAGTCCAATGCCTGCCGCTGTGCCTGCAGCAGCTCCTTCAGGCTTCGCCGCAGAGGAATCTTCGGTGACCAGCCCGTATCCTCCATCAGACGGCGGATATCCGCCTGCTGAAAGGGTACATCCACAGGACGCATACGGGCGGGATCGGTACGGAGCGTAAAAGGAATCCTGCAAAGACTACGCAGCATTTCCACCACATCCGCCAGCAAAACCGCTTTGCCGCTGCCTACATTGTAGCATCTGCCGCTGATGCCTTTTTCGGCCAGCAGCCCATAGGCACGCACAACATCGCGCACATCGGTAAAATCTCTCCGCACCTGCAGATTTCCGACCAGCAGCTCCGCAGGCTGCTGACCCGCCTCCATGGCGGCAAGCTGCCTGCAAAAGCCGGAAAGCACAAACTCCGCCGATTGTCCCACACCGATATGAGGATATGCCCGTATCGCTACCACATCCAGACCATAGGCTTTGTGATAGACCATGGCAAGCTGCTCCCCACAGGTTTTGGTTACCCCATACAGATTGGCAGGCTGCAGCGGTTCATCCTCTGCAGCACCGAAAACATTGGAGCGTGGGATCCCATATACCTCCGCAGAGCCAATCAGCATCAGACGTGCCTCGGGGCAGCATCTCCGCATTCCCTCCAGGATTTGCAATGTACCGCAAATATTCACATCCACCGTATCAAAGGGATGCTCCCACGCAGCGGCAACACCGCTTCGGGCTGCCAGATGATAGACCACCTGCGGCTGCACACGCCGCAGCAGCGATGTGACAGCTTCCTCATCCGGCAATACCAGATCATAAACAGCAGCCGCTGCGGAAAGAGAACCGTGATCTCCGGGCTGCCGTGCAGCATATACGGTATGTCCCGCTTCTGCCAGATATGCCGTCAGGTGCGAACCGACAAAGCCGCCTGCACCCGTAATCAGAATACGCAAGAGTTATGCTCCTTTCCCGAACGCCCTTGGGGGCAGATCGCAAAGCAAAACGGATTTTCGTCTTTCCATTACAGTTTGCAGCGCAAACTCCGATTTTACACGTTCTTTTGCGGCAGCACCAAATTCTGCACACAGTGCAGGATCACCGATGAGCAGAGAAATGGCATTTGCCATGGCTTCCGCATCTCCCACAGGCACCGTCAGACCGGTTTTGCCGTGCAGACTCACCCACGGCACACCCGTAGGCAGTGCTGTATTGATAACGGGCTTGCCGCAGGTCATCGCTTCCAACTGCACCAGACCAAAGGCTTCACTTTCTGCCACGGAAGGCAGTACAAAAACATCGCAGTCCTTGTAGGCGGCACGCAGCTCGGGTTCCATCCGCCGCCCCATAAAATGCACCCGTTCCCCCACTCCCAATTGCTGTGCCAACGCCCGCAGCCCGGGTTCTTCGGGACCTTCCCCCACGATCATCAGCTCGCAGGAGGGCGCAGGCGGCAGCATGGCAAAGGCACGCAGTAATACATCTACGCCCTTGTAGTACACCAATCTGCCCGCAAACAGGAGCTTTTTTGCCTTTGGATCACAAAGCTGCCGCTGCAGTACAGGCTGATACGGCACGGCATCATACAAAGCAGGCTCCACCCCATAGGGAATGACCACACATTTTTCTTTATAAGGCTGCAAAGAAGGACTGTGCTCCATATGTGCCTTTGTTGCGGTGATGATCACATCGGCACGGCGCAGCAGGCCATGCATAATGGGACGGTACATGGCTCCCAGCCACTTCTGCCGCACGATCTCACTGTGCCATGCCACCACCACTCTGCCACGATACCCCGACAGCAGACAAGCCAGATCCGCTATGGGGAAAGGCAGATGCAGCTCTACCACATCGGCAACCATAACCTTACGGCGAAAGGCCGAAAGATACGTTGGCGATATGGGGCAAGACCGCAGCGTGCCAAGACTGCCGCAGCGATATACGGAGATCCCGTTGCAACGTTCCTTGGTGGCAGAACCGAAGCCATCTCTGCAAGCCAGCACGGAAACCTTGGTGTAAGCACGCATATACGCCGCTTCCTGCTCCATAAAGGTTTCAATGCCGCCGATATGAGGCGCATAGGCCTTGCCTGCCAGCAGCAGACGGGGCTTTCTGGGGGCATCGGCAGCGGAAGGCTTCATAGAGGGGCATCTCCTTTCAGTAATTGCATATCAATGGCATACAGCCGCATGGCAGCGATCTCCCATGTAAATCTTGCGGCACGGGCAAGACCCTTCCGCCGCAGCTTCTGCCGCAGCGGTGCATCGTGCAGCAGGGTATCCATGGCATCCGCTATGGATTTTACACTGTACGGATCACATTGCAGCGCAGCCGAGCCGCAGATTTCCGGAAGTGAAGCGGCACGGGATATCATAACAGGGGTACCGCAGGCCATTGCCTCCAAGGGCGGCAGGCCAAAGCCCTCATACAAAGAAGGGAATACAAAGCATTCGGCACCTGCATACAATGCTGCCAGATCTTCATCGGGCACATATTCCGCAAAAAGGATCTGTCCCTGCGGCAGCAGGGGCTTGGCAGCCTGAAAAATCTCACGGTATTTCCAGCCCTTTGCACCTGCCAGCACCAGCTTGGGTATCTGTGGCTGCTGACGGTACAGCAGACGGTAGGCCTGTATGAGCCGTACCAGATTTTTTCTTGGCTCCAAGGTGCCTGCATACAGCAGATACGGCCCTGCAATACCATGACGATGCTTTACCTTGCGGATGACTGCGGGGTGGGTTATAGGGTGAAATCGTTTGTGATCCACTCCGCAGTATACGACTCTGGTTTTTTTGGCAAACTGCGGATAGTAGGCAGCGATCTCCGCAGCGGAAAAGAAACTGTCCGTTACAATGCGGTCTGCCCGTGCCATAGAATCCCGCAAATGGGCTGCCAGCAGCAGACGGGTACGGCAGCGCATGGTTTCGGGGCAGGCGTGCAGTACCATATCATGTACGGTAACCACAGTTTTACCCTTGATCCCTTTTGGCGCCAGATCATTGAAAAAATGGGTCACATCCGCCGTAGATTCTCTTTTGCACACAGCGCCCAGCAACCGTTGGGAAGGCGAAAGCCGCAGCATCTCATACTGTACCTCGGGGTGCTGCCGCATCATAGCCTGTGTGATGGATGCAGCATATCGCCCGATGCCCGTTGGTCTGTCAGCTTCCATGGCAGCAGCTTCGAAAGCAATGTGCAAGGGTTTCATTGCCGCACACCCTGTACCAAAGCGGTATCTTTCGCCACCATGCGGCGGATCAGTTTCTCAAAGCCAACAGCTCTGCGCCAGCCCAGCTCAGCTTCTGCTTTTTGAGGATCTCCCAGCAGCAGTTCCACCTCAGCAGGGCGATAAAACCGAGGATCCACCGTGATCACAGCCTTGCCGTTTGCCGTATTGATGCCTTTTTCTCCGATGCCGCTGCCCTGCCATTCCAGTGTAATGCCTGCGGCAGCAAAGGCACGCTGTGCAAACTCTCGGACCGTATGGGTCTCACCGCTTGCCACCACATAATCATCGGGCGTATCCTGCTGCAGCATCAGCCACATGGCTTTGACGTAATCCTCGGCATGGCCCCAGTCCCGTTTGGCATCCAGATTGCCCAGTGCTACCTGCTCCTGCAAGCCTGCGGCAATACGAGCAGCGGCATGGGTGATCTTACGGGTCACAAATTCCAGCCCGCGCCGTTCCGATTCATGATTGAACAGAATACCGCAGCAGGCAAACATACCATAGCTCTCCCGATAGTTTTTGGTGATCCAATGCCCATACAGCTTTGCCACACCATAGGGGCTGCGGGGATAAAACGGCGTATCCTCTTTTTGCGGCACCTGCTGCACCAGCCCGAACATCTCCGAAGTGGATGCCTGATAAAAGCGGCAATCGGGCTTTACGGTACGCACTGCCTCCAGCAAATGCAGCACACCGATGCCGTCGGTCTCGGCAGTGGCAAAGGGCGTATGCCAACTGGTTGCCACAAAGGACTGCGCTGCCAGATTGTAAACCTCATCAGGCTGTGCGGTTTTCACTGCCTGCATCAGCGATGCAAGATCGGTCATATCTCCGTACAGCAGCGTGATCTTGTCCTTCAGATGTGCGATATTGCCGTAATCCACGGTGCTTTTTCTGCGCCAAAGGCCGTATACCCGATATCCCTTTTGCAGCAGCAGCTCTGCCAGATAGGAGCCATCCTGTCCTGTAATGCCTGTAATCAATGCGCTTTTCATGAAAAATCTCCTTTGCATGATCGTAATGAGAAAGCATTTTTCATTCCCGATGCAAATTCGGATATTTCACATCCGGCAGCAGCTTACAGTAATTCACCGCGCCCCTGTTCTCTCAGCATTTCCGTGATTTTTCTTACATTCTGGGCTGCATCTGCCGAACAGGCAAGCAGCGCATCCTCGGTATCCACTAAAATGATATTTTCCAGCCCCACCGCAGCAATCAGCCGTTTGCCGCCGTAAAACACGCAGTCTCTGGTGCCCACGGTCAGAATATCTCCGCTGCGGTAATTGCCGTTGGTATCGGTTTTTGCCACACGCCCCAGTGCAGGCCAGCTTCCCACATCATCCCAGCCAAAGCCTGCGGGAATGGTATATAGCTGCCGCCAATGCTCCAGCACACCGTAATCCACGGAAACCGCAGGCAGCCTTGGAAATTCCTCCCGCAGGACCGAAGCAAACCTTGGGGTATCGCACACTTGGGTAATGGTATCGGCAAAATCCGCCAATACCGGCAGATGCTCCCGCAGGGCATTGCAATATACCGAAGTACGCCATGCAAACATACCGCTGTTCCATAAATATCTGCCCGATTGCACATATGCCTTGGCCGTTTCCCCATCGGGCTTTTCCCGAAAGGATGTGACCCGATAAATACCCTGCCCCGCAGTGTCTTCGGGAGAAAACTCGATATAGCCGTAGCCTGTTTCGGGATAGGTGGGGGTAATGCCGATGGTAACGGGACGGTCATCCTCCGCAGCCGCTGCCACGGCACGCCGCAGAATATCCGTGCAAAGACTGCGGTGGCGGATCATGTGATCCGCAGGCAGGATCAGCATGACAGCATCCCCGTGACGTTTGCGGATCACCGCAGCCGCCAGTGCAATACAGGGGGCAGTGTTGCGGGGGGCAGGCTCTGCCAGCAGATTGGCCGCAGGCACAAAGGGAAGCTGCTCCCGTGCCAGCGGAATATGTTCTTCGGCGGTAACCACATAGATATTTTCATGGGGAACCAGACCCTCCAGTCGGTCGGCAGTTTTCCGTATCATGGTTTCACCGTCGTCTGTGAGAGATAAAAACTGTTTGGGCAGATGATTTCTGCTTCTGGGCCAGAAGCGTTCTCCTCTGCCGCCTGCCATGATCACAGCAGTGACCACAGGCTGCACCGATGCTGCCATAGACTGCACCTTCCTTTGCTCATAGTTTGGAACAGGGGCCGTTTTTACGCCCCTTTTGCACAGTCCTTTGTATGTTTTTGCGTGCTGCCTCATTGGTTGCATGAGGCAGCAATGCAGTTTTTACAGTCATCAGCAGGATCCGGAGATCCAGCAGCAGCGAATACTGCTCAATATACATCAGATCCATTTTCAGCTTATCGGCAGGGCGGGTATCATAGGTGCCTATGACCTGTGCATAGCCCGTCAGCCCTGCCTTTACCCGCAGCCGAAAGCCGAACTCCGGGCAGGCTTGGGTATATGCTTCCGCTAGCTGCGGCCGTTCCGGTCTTGGACCGACCAGCGACATATCCCCCTTGAGAATATTCCAGAGCTGAGGCAGTTCATCCAAACGGAACCGCCGCAGCACTTTACCCACACGCGTAATGCGCTTGTCCTGTTCCGTTGCGGTGACCGCACGGCCTTCCTGCTCCGCATCGGGTATCATGCTGCGGAATTTCAGCACATCAAAGAGCTTACCGCCCTCGGTAAGCCGCTGCTGCCGATAGATTACGTCGCCGCCGTCCTCCAGCCGAATGGCAGCGGCACAGATCAGCCACAGCGGAGCAGTTGCCAGCAGCAAGCCCCCTGCAATGACAACATCCATTACCCGCTTGCACAGCCGCTGCCCGGGAGAAAGCCCCGTATTGCGGCAAAGCAGCAAGGGCGTATCAAACAAACGGATCTCCTCCGCACCACGCAGCATAATATCGGGGATATCGGGGGCGATATACACACGCAGCCCCACAGCGTAGCAATATTCCAGCAGATCATTACGGGCATCCGCAGGCAGCTCACAAAGGATCACGCCCTCATAGCCCCGTATCTGTGTACAGACCGCCGCAAAGCCCTCTGCCATATCCACGCTTTCACAGATCATATATTTATCCACACGGCTGCTCATTTTCAACACCAGCTCTGCCGCACGGCGGGAACCATACACGATCACCAGCCGCCGCGGCGGATACAGTCGGAAATACAACCCCTTCATGATCGCCGCCCAGCCAAGGATCAACAGGATATCTCCCAGCGTCAGCAGCAGCAAGGGCAATGTGGAAAGCAATCTTCTGCCAATGACGCTGATCTGGAGATAGGTGATGCCATTGGCGATCCCCACGGCAATGCATTGATTACAGATCAGATGCACACCCTTCAGATAGCCGTAGCGCAGGCAATCATATGCACGGAATAAAATCACCAGCAAAACCGCATAGATCCAGATAACTGCCCAGTTTCCGCGACGGAAAAAGGGCTGTACGATGGTATCGGCATAGCAGCTTTGCCAGATCACGCCAAAGCCCGCAGTCAGAAGAAGCAGCAGCACTGCCGCCGCAGCCAACGATACCAGATGCCGATGCTCATAGGGGACAGTAGCCTTCACACAAACCACCTTTCGTTTTGCCTTCGGGCAGTCCGCTGTGTGTGAGATTTTCACTTCACCCCCGTAAGTCAGCTTCATTATAGCAAGTTTTTGATCGTTCGTCAAGCAAAATACAACGCCTTTGCAATCTTTTCAAAAAGCAAAGGCGTTTGATGTCGATTTCTGTTAATGCACGGTGAAAATACAGCGAATTTCCGGTGGATTGAACAGGCGCAGCTTACCCAATCCGCCGCTTACGATCATAACAGTCTCTCCCAGATCATATCTGCCCTTGGAATAGGCAGGAAAAAATTTTCGTTCCGGCGAGAGCACACCGCCCAGCAGCGGCAGCCGCAGCACACCGCCATGTACATGGCCGCTCAGTACCAGATCGGCACCCCATGCGGCATAGGCAGTAGCAAACAAGGGGTTATGCACCAGCAAGATCGTGTTAGGCGGACAATCCCCCAGCTTTGCCTGAATATCACCTGCGGTACAGCGGCGCAGATTGCCGTAACCATGCTCGGTGCGATAGTGGCTGCGGCTCAAAGACAAGCCTGCAAAATGCACATCTCCCACCCGGATGATCTCGTTTTCCAGCAGCCGTACATGATGTTTCTTCAGGATCCGCCGCAGCTCACTGCGATTTTCGGGATGCAGACCCATCTCATGATTGCCCCAGACCATCAGCATCGGCGCAATGGAAGCCAGACCCTTCAGCAGAGCATCTGTTTGGGAGAAATCCTCCATACTGCGGGAAACCAAATCTCCCGTCAGAATGATCACCTCCGGCTTGGCTGCCGCCACGGCAGCCACCAGCCGTTTGTTGTTTTTGCCGAACTGCCGCTTATGCACGTCGGAGACCATGACCATACGAGGAACCCGAAAGCCCATCTCCTCCGTTGTCAGCGGATCCTTCACGGTACGCAGCCACAGCTTGTTTTCTACAAGCGCATAACCTGTCAGCAATGCAGCGGCACCCAAAAACAGCGTTCGCAGCGGATGTTTCATACGCCTGCCTCCTTGCGTTCGGTTTGTCTTCTGCGGCGGTTCTGCAGCAGATGGATCCCCGTTGCCGCCAGATACACCGTCAGATTTACAATAATAACACTTGCGCCCACTGCCGCATCCAGCCAAAGGGAAAGCAGCAAGCCCAGCAAAAAGCATCCCACAGATACGACCACAGCAGTGATCACCACATGGCGGAAGCTCTTGCATAGGCGCATTGCCGTTACTGCCGGAAAGATCATCAGGCTGGAGATCAGCAGCGCACCCATAAGCATCATGCCAAGCACCACCGTTACGGCAGTCAGCACAGCAATCAGCAGATTGTAGAACCGTACATTCAGCCCCGTGGCACGGGCAAAGTTCTCATCAAAGGTCACAGCAAAGATCTTATCATAAAACAGCACATACACCAGCAGCACACAAATGCTGAGGATCACACTGAGGACCACCTCGCTTTTGGACATGGCAAGGATGCTGCCGAACATATAGTGGCTCACATCGGTAGTCAGATTGGCTTTGGAGGATACCAGAATACCCACTGCCATGGCTGAAGTGGAAAACAGTGCAATGGCAGTATCGCCCCGCATCCTGCTGCTTTCCGAAAGGCGCAGCAGAACATACGCCGCCGCAATGACCACAGGAATGGTCACCTGCATAGGTGCCCAGCCCATTGCTACGGCTATGCAGAGGGTACCGTACCCCACATGAGACAAGCCGTCACCGATCATGGAACAGCGTTTCAGCACCAGACTGACACCCAGCAGGCTGGCGCACAGACTGACTGCCACACCTGCGATCAGAGCAGGCAGCAGAATGGCAGAAAGATATTCGGGCGTGAAAAATACCGAAAGATCATTCATGAGCAGGCCACCTCCTCATGGGTACTGTGACAGCCCACACAGCCGTCTGCATCCACAAAGGCCTTGCCTGCCTCGCTTTGCAGATAATCTGTACAGGAGCCGAAAAAGCTGGTTTTTTTGCCGATGTGCAGAATGGTTTTTGCATGGCGCACCGCACATTCCACATCATGGGTGACCATAATGACCGTAATGCCATGATCCCGATGCAGATGCTCCAGAATACCGTACAGCTCTGTGGTCACCAGCGGATCCAGACCCGTAGCAGGCTCATCCAGCAGCAGCAGCTTTCCGGTAGCACATAGGGCTCTTGCCAGCAGCACACGCTGCTGCTGCCCGCCGGAAAGCTCTCGGTAACAGCGGTCGGCCAGCTCGGTGATCCGCATACATTTCATTTGTTCTTCGGCACGGGCACGGTCTTTTTTGGTGTAAAAGGGATGCAGCCCATGGCTGTTGAGGCAGCCTGAAAGCACCACCTCTTGCACCGATGCGGGAAAATCCCGCTGGATCATGCTTTGCTGGGGCAGGTAACCGATCTCGCTGCGCTTTAAGCCGTCGCCCAGCACCAATCTGCCCTCATCCACCGCCTTCAGTCCCAGCAGACATTTCATCAGGGTACTTTTGCCGGAGCCGTTTTCGCCCACAATGCAAAGATAATCTCCCTGCTCCACCTGAAAGCTGAGATGCTCCAGTACCGTAGTGGATTCATAGCGCAGGGTCACATTTTCACAGGTCAGATATGCCATATCAGTTCAATGCCTCCCGCATGGCAGCCAGATTTTCTTCCATAAAGGTCTGAAAATGCTTGCCGCTTTCAAATTCCTCACGGGTCACATTGTTGCAGGAATGCAGCATGGCAGATTCCGCACCCGTTGCCCGACAAATGGCATCTGCGATTTTTTGGGAAGAGTTTTCCAGATAAAATACCGTGTCGATCTCCTTGGTCTGAACCGTTTCGATCAATGCGGAAAGGGTTGCGGCGGAAGCATCCGTGTCGCTGGTACAGCCGGTAAATGCGGCTTCATAGGGAAAGCCGTACTCCTCTGCCAGATACAAGAAAGGGAAACGGTCGCCAAAGACCAGAGGCTTGTCCGATGCGGTATCCGCCAATACCCGAAAATCCGTATCCAATTGCTTCAGAGCAGTACAAAGGCGTTCCGCATTGGCAGTACAGGTCTGCTCATTTTCCGGAGAGAGCATTCCAAGCTCCAAAGCCAAGGCTTCCACCATGGCAACGGCATTCAGCGGTGAAGTCCAGATATGCTCGTCATACTCCGCCAACTCCTCATGCTCATGTTCATGGGCTTCGTCCTCATGATGCTCATGGGTGGTGGCAATGGGAGTCACATGATCCATCATCCGCAGGCTGCGCTTGTTTTTTCTGCTTGTTTCCAGCAGATCTTCCGCCCAGATCTCCGAAGCACCGCCGATATACAAAAACAGATCACAGCTCTGAATGGCAGCTACATCCGAAGGAGAAGGCTCATAAGAATGGCTTTCACCGCCTGGGGTCAGCAGCAGCCTGACATCACATTGCAGATCAAAAGCTTCTGTCAGCTGCACCGCAAAATCATAACAGGGGTACACTGTTGCCACAATGGTCAGTGTTTCCTCATCATTTTGTACACCGCTGCAGCCGCACAAAGCCGTGCTGCCCAGCACCGCCGCACAAAGCACGGCAGTGATTTGTTTGCAAATTCCCATCATACAAGGGTTCCTTTCTTTTCTTCCGTGTCGGTTGTTTCACATCGGCTGCATATACCGTAGAATGTCGTACGCTCTGCGGCAATGGTAAAGCCGTGATCTTTCTGTACATGTTGGGTAATTTCTGCCAGATGCGCGCAATCCAGATGGATCAGTGCGCCGCATCGGGTGCACTTCAGGTGAAAATGGGCATGGCAGGTACCTGCTTTGGCCTCGGCACCGCCATACTGCCAGCAGGCAGAGCCTCGATCATCCAGGGTATACCGCCGCAGCAGACCGCTTTGCTCCAATCGTTCCAGTTGTCGGTATACGGTTGCGGCTCCTATGGGCGTGCCATCTGCCTGCATCGCCTGCACAAGCTGAGCGGCAGTAAAATGATCGTGGGGATGCGCTTCAAAATAGGACAGGATACGGGCTTTTTGTTTGGTGTGGTATCCTGCGGATTTTTCAGTCATGGTGGTCAGCCTTTCTCTCAAAATGAAAATGAGATTCAATCTCAATTTGATTATACACGATTTTGGCGCAAATGTCAAGAACGAAAAAAGCCGCCCCCTGGTCAAGGGGCGGCTCTGCATCATAGAAGATCAGTTGTTCTTGAACATAAACTTGCGCTCAAAGGCTTTTACAATTTCCACAACGGGAACAATCAATGCTGCCAGACCGATACCGATAAGATACTGTACAGGCTCCAGTGCCACCAGAGAGAAGATGTTCTGCAGGGCAGGCACAAACAGCAAAGGAAGGGTCAGTGCAACGGAGAAGGCAATGGCAAAGATCATGGTCTTGTTGTGACTGCCCATGGTAAATACGGAGCCATACAGGCTTCTCATATTCCATGCATGGAACATCTCGCAGAAGGACAGAGTCAGGAAAGCCATGGTATCGCCTGCTTCGGGGCTGGTTTGTGCGCCCACTACATAAGCTGCCAGTGTCAACACTGCGATCAGTGCGCCCTGCCACAGCAGATTGATGCCCAGACCATCCGCAAAGATATGCGCCTTGCTGTCACGGGGCTTGCGGTTCATGATGCCGCGCTCGGCAGGCTCCATGCCCAGCGCAATGGCAGGGAAGGTATCGGAGATCAGGTTGATCCACAGCAGATGCACGGGCTGGAAGATGGTAAAGGCACCGCCGGTCAGGCTACCCAGACCAATGGTAGCCACCAGAATACAAAGCACCTCACTGAGGTTGCTGGAAAGCAGGAACTGAATTGCCTTACGGATATTGTCGTAGATTCTTCTGCCTTCTTCCACCGCATTGACGATGGTTGCAAAGTTATCATCGGTCAGCACCATATCGGCAACATTCTTGGTTACATCGGTACCGGTAATACCCATACCCACACCGATATCTGCGCTCTTGATAGAGGGAGCATCGTTAACACCGTCACCGGTCATAGCAGTGGTTTTGCCCAGCTTACGCCATGCATTCACGATGCGTACCTTATGCTCGGGCTGTACACGGGCATATACGCTGTATTCGGTGACTTTCTTCTCAAACTCTTCATCGGGAATATTGTTCAGCTCGGCACCGGTCAGGGCCTGCTGTCCCTCACTGAGAATACCCAGCTCCTTGGCAATGGCTACGGCAGTATCCTTATGGTCGCCGGTGATCATCACAGGGCGGATGCCTGCGCTGCGGCAAAGATCAATGGCAGGCTTTACTTCGGGTCGTACTGGGTCGATCATACCGGTCAGACCAATGTAGATCAGATCCTGCTCCAGTGTTTCGGGCTTGATCTCGGCAGGCAGTGCATCATATTCACGATATGCTGCCAGCAGCACACGCAGCGCATTATCGGCCATCGCCTTGTTTTCGCCCAGAATGCGCTGACGGTCGGCATCGGTCATGGGACGTACCGCACCGTTTTCCAGAATACGGGTACAGCAGCGGAGCGCTTCATCGGGGGCACCCTTGGTGTACTGCACATAGCCGCCGTTTTGCTTTTCATGCACGGTGGACATCATCTTACGCATGGAATCAAAGGGGGCTTCCGCCGCACGAGGCGTTTGAGCTTCCATTTCATATTTCTTCAGGCCAAGGGTATTGGCATATGCCACCAGAGCAGCCTCAGTGGGCTCGCCTGTGACGGTGCCGTCGGTATTCAGGGCAGCATCACAGCACAGAGCCATAGCACGACCCAGCAGTTGTTCATCCTCACCGCAGTGCTTGACTACGGTCATCTTGTTCTGGGTCAGGGTACCGGTTTTATCGCTGCAGATGACCTCGGCACAGCCCAGAGCCTCAACGGCTGTCAGCTTACGGATGATGGCATTGCGCTTGGACATATTGGTCACACCGATGGAGAGCACCACAGTAACCACAGCGGCCAGACCTTCGGGGATGGCTGCAACAGCCAGACTGACGGAAAGCATAAAGGATTCCAGGAAAGAAGGCAGCGTGATCGCATTGGTCTGCACATACTCACGCACCACGTTCAGGCCCAGAATAAAGATACAGATACCCAGCACTGCAAAGGAGAGGATCTTGCTGAGCTGATCCAGCTTCTTCTGCAAAGGAGTATCGTCATCCTCGGCAGTGGCAATTGCCGTTGCGATCTTACCCATTTCGGTCTGCATACCGGTTGCCACCACAACCGCCTTTGCACGGCCGTATGCAATGGTGGAGCCCATATACAGCATATTGCGGCGGTCACCCAAAGGCACTTCCTCGCCGCTGAGCACGTCGCTTTCTTTCTCGGAAGGTACGCTTTCACCGGTCAGAGCAGCTTCCTCCGCCTTCAGTGCGGCACATTCAATGATACGGCAATCGGCGGGAACACTGTCGCCTGCTTCCAGATTTACAATATCACCCACCACCAGCTCTGCGCTGGGCACCACCATAGCAACACCGTCACGAACGATCTTGCTCTGGGCAGCACTCATAGCCTGCAAAGCAGCAATGGCGGCTTCTGCCTTATTCTCCTGATACACACCCAGCACGGCATTGGCGATGACCACAAACAGAATGATAAACACATCCGCTTCCAGCTTGCCTTCGGCGATGATACCGGTAATACCCGATACCACTGCCGCAGCGATCAGCACCAGGATCATGGGGTTTTTGAACTGCTCCAGAAAACGCACAAACAGCGATTTCTTAGGCGGCTCCTCTAACTGATTGGGGCCGTTCTTTTCCAGTCGGGATGCAGCTTCGGCAGCGGTAAGACCCTGCTCGTTGCTGCCCACTTTCCTGAGGACTTCTTCAGCGGAGACCAGATAATGCTTCATAGTGACTCAAACCATTCCTTTCTCACATACGGTTGGATGGGGAGCAGGTGCGGGCACATAAAAAAGACCCTCGCTCCGGCTCACCAAATGGAACACAAAGCGAAAGTCTTGCCAATTCTATTTCACGCGGCTGTGTGAAAGGCACACAGCGATCTGTCGCAATGAAATCCGACCGAGGAGCGGTCGGCGGCTACTCCCTTTCCGCAATACAAAAAAGTATACCACAGTTTTCCGGCGTTGTCAAGGGGATTTCTGCCATATACCGCAGTTTTTTACACAAGAAACAGTTATCTGCCGTATAGGGGCTTTCTCTTTGGGATATACTGGATACATTACGATAAGGAGGCATCCCCATGACGGACAAGAAAAACAGTACACAACAATTGCTGCCGGAAGATGATGGTCTTCTTTCGGGACGGATCCTGCCCGAAACGCTGACGGCACTGGGCAATGGTCTGGCAGAGATCGCAGCACGCTGCATGATCGGCTTTTCGCCGGATTCTGCCTTTGCAAAGGCAACGGCGTACAGCGTGGCAGGTGCAGCGGCGGCTGCCGGCGGACAGGCGGTTCTGGTGGCGGATTGTGCGCCGGTGGAACTGGGCATGGCATCGGTTGCGGGTGATTGTGATTGTATTCTGCATATTGACCACAGCAGGCTGCATATCTACGCCAAGGGTCTGCTGCCTCTGACAGCATCTCAGCAGCAGGCATTGGCACATACCTGCGGCAGCGGATGGCTGCAGCGCAGTGAATACGGTTCTGTTTCCGATGGAGAAGGGCTGCGGCTGCTGTACCCCGGTGAGATTTTGCGGCGGCTGCCCAAAACATTGAACTGTATGCCTGAGATCAGCACCGGTTCTCAGCGGATGCTGACGCTGCTGAACCGATTATTCCGCGGCGGAAGAGGCAAGGCAATGACCTTTCAACTGGCACAGGATGGCAGAAGGGTATCTTTGTTTACCGAGGAGCACGGCTGGATCTTTTACGAACGCCTGCTGATGCTGGTAACGGAACAGTTCTTTGCGGAGGGCAGAGATGTGGCTTTACCCTTCTGGATGCCCCGCAGTGCGGAAACACTTGCAGCACAGTATCATCGCAGAGTATTGCGGTACGCTTCCGCCTCCGACGGTACCGACGGTGAAGCCAGAGCATTGGCACTGCGGCAGGGCATCACCCTGGATGGTGCCATTCTCTGTGCCGAGGTGCTGCGGCTCTGCAGCGAAAAGGGAGAAGCGGCTGCCGGCTGGCTTGCCTCCGAACCCATGACCCATACCGTGCGTCGCATCGTGTCTGCACCTGTGGGGCAGATCATGAACGGACAGGAGATCCTTAGCCGCTGTGCAAGCCATTGGGAGCTGACCGATACCCCTGAGGGCATTGTAGCAGATCGGGGCAGCAGCCACGCCCTGATCCGACCTTCCGCCACAGGGCGCAGTATGACACTTTGGACAGAAGCCGAAAGTATGGAGATGGCAGCAGAGCTGGCAGGACAGCTTACCGCCCTGCTGGAGCGATAAATTCAAACAGGAACTGCACTTAAGCATACAAAATGGGGAGAAAACCGCTCCCCCTACATAGGTCATCGACAAAATTCCCTTGACTTTTTGCGCTAATTGTCGTATACTGTTACATGTATGAGTGTGCCTATATGCATTCGGCTTTTACCTGTGGTGCAGGCTGGCCCGCAGGTTATATAGATCATTCACTATTTTTATTTGCAAGGAGCGTATTGTATTGAACAGAAATCAGAATCACAACGGCAATGGCGGAAGACGTTCCGGCTTTGTCCCCAAAAGCAGAGGCGGCGTGCCGCTTTCCTCTGTGGGAAGAAAGTTCTTCCCCGTGGAAGCCGCTGCCGAAAAACAAGAGAAAAAATCACGGAAGACCGAACAGCTTCCTGTGGTGGCGAAGAAATCCGCAGGCAGCCAGAATACCCATGCAGAGCGTCCCAAAACACCGGTACGCATCATTCCTCTGGGCGGCCTGGGCGAGATCGGCAAAAACCTGACGGTCATTGAATGCTCCGGTGATATGTTTATCATTGACTGCGGCATGGCCTTCCCCGATGCGGAAATGCCCGGTGTGGACTCCGTCATCCCCGATTTTACCTATCTGGAAAAAAATGCAGACCGCTTCCGCGGTGTGGTGCTGACCCACGGCCATGAGGATCACATCGGCGGTCTGGCCTATCTGCTGAAAAAGATCAACGTACCCGTATACGGCACCCAACTGACACTGGCCTTGGTGGAATCCAAGCTGAAGGAGCATCATCTCAGCCAGAGCGCAAAGCTGAATGTGGTAAAGCCCCGCCAGACGGTTCGTATGGGCTGCATGGCTGTGGAATTTATCCATGTCAACCACTCTATCCCCGACGCAGTGGGTCTTGCAGTGCATACACCCGCAGGTGTACTGGTGCATACCGGCGATTTTAAGGTGGATTACTCCCCCATTAACGGCGGCATCATTGATCTGGCACGTTTCGGCGAGCTTGGCTCCAAGGGCGTGCTGGCTCTCATGGCGGATTCCACCAACGCAGAGCGTGCCGGCTTTACGCCCACAGAGCGTACCGTGGGCGAATCCTTTGAAAAGCTGTTTGCCACAGCCGAAGGCAAGCGGATCATCGTGGCAACCTTCTCCTCCAATGTGCATCGTGTGCAGCAGATCATCAACTGTGCGGAGCGTTACGGCAGAAAAGTCGTGGTGCTGGGCAGAAGTATGATCAATGTGATGAATATTGCCACCAAGCTGGGGCATCTGCAGGTAAAAAAAGGCACCATTATTGATGTGGAGCTGATGAATCGTTATTCCGCCAAGGATATTGTGCTCATCACCACCGGCAGCCAGGGCGAGCCTATGTCTGCCCTGACCCGTATGGCCATGCATGGTCATAAACAGGTTGCCATTACCCCCCAGGATTTCATTATCATCTCCGCAACACCTATTCCCGGCAACGAAAAGTATGTGACCCGCGTGGTCAATGAGCTGATGAAATCCGGTGCACAGGTAGTTTACGAGAGAATGTACGAGGTACACGTTTCCGGCCACGCCTGCCAGGAAGAGCTGAAGCTCATGCTGGCACTGACCAAGCCAAAGTTCTTTATCCCCGTGCACGGCGAGTATAAGCACCTGAAAAAACACGCACAACTAGCAGTGGATATGGGCATCCCCAAGGAAAATGTACTGATCGCCGAGCTGGGCAACATCATTGAAACCAACGGTGTGCAGATGAAGGTCGTGTCGCAGGCACCCTGCGGCAGCGTTATGGTGGATGGCCTCGGTGTGGGCGATGTCGGTGCCATTGTGCTGCGTGATCGCAAGCATCTGGCACAGGATGGTCTGATCATTGTGGTGCTGGGTATTGATAAAAACGGTACTGTGGTTTCCGGCCCCGAGCTGATCTCCAGAGGCTTTGTGTATGTCCGTGAGGCAGAAACCATCATGGAAGGCGCAAAGCAACGTGTCTGCGATGCACTGGAGGGCTGCTCCGCCAATGAGATCCGTGACTGGAATAACCTGAAGTTGACGCTGCGGGATGTGCTCATTGATTATATCCGCGAGGCCACCCAGCGCAGACCCATGATCCTGCCGATCATCATGGAAATGGAATGACAAACAAACGGCAAAATCAAACAGAAAGCCGGTGAGGGAATATGCGAAAAAAATCAACATGGCGGCTGGTGTGTGCCCTGCTGCTGCTGATCGCCTCCGCTGTGGTCATACTTTGTATGATCGGCACAGAGCAAAAACAGGGGTTGTTCTTCTGGGTGGCAGTCACCCTGCTGGCAACGGGTGCCCTATGGACCATTGGAGAAGGCGTCCTGCTGCATCGGAATTTCTGGGGGTATATCTCGGAAATGAACAGCACCCTTGCCGATACTGCCGCACAGGTGCCCGAACAAATGCCCATTCCCACAGCCATTCTCAGCGAGGGAAAGGAGCTGCTCTGGTATAACAGCAGCTTCCGCCGTCTGATAGCAGGCGATACGGACTGCCGCGGAAGAAATATTCAGCACATTATCCCGTTGGATTTCCGCAAGCTGCTGGAAAAAGGCTTCTGCGATCTGGCTCTGCCCGGCCACGCTTACCGTGTATCCATCAGCGAGCACATGAAGGACGGTACCAAAACCTCCCTGCTGTGCTTCCAGGATATCAGTGCCATGGTGGAACTGCGGAACCGTTATTTCAATGCCAAACTTTGCGTCATCCACGTCATGGTGGATAACTACGACGACCTCTTCAGCGGAGCCAGACAAAGCGAACGAGCTTCCCTGATGGCAGAGCTGGAAAACCTCATCGACCGGTTCTTCCAGCAGTACCACTGCATTACCTGCCCTTTAAGCGACGATCATTTTATGGTGCTGATCGAGGCGCAGTATTTCCGTACCATTCAAAACGAGAAATTCCCCATTCTGGATGCCGCAAGAAAGATCCTTGTCAGCGGAAAAACACCCCTCACCCTGTCCATCGGTGCCGGCTACGACGGCGAGAGCTTTGCACAAAATGAGCTGTACGCCAGACAATCTCTGGATATGGCCATGGGTAGAGGCGGCGATCAGGCTGCTGTCAAGACCCTTTCGGGCTTTGATTTCTTCGGCGGTGTTTCCAAGGCGGTGGAGCATCGCTCCAAAACCCGCTACCGCTATGTGGCAAAGGCCTTGCAGGAGATCATCCAGAGCAATGATAAGGTCATTGTCATGGGTCACCGCTATACCGATCTGGATGCAGTGGGTGCTGCCGTAGGTGTGGCATTTATTGCACAGGAGCAGGGCAGACCCGCTTATGTGGCCATCAATGCAGAGGCGACCCTGGCTGCACCTTTGGTCAAGCGGCTGCAAAAAGAATGCCCCGACCTGCTGATGACCCCCGATGAAGCTGTGGAGGCCTGTGATGATCACACTGTAGTGGTCATTGTGGATACCGTAAACAAAGAACTGGTGGAAAGCAAAGAGCTGTATCAGAAGGCAAAGCAGGTGGTGGTCATTGACCATCACCGCAAAATGGCAAACTGCATTGATGATATGCTGCTGCTGCTCCATGATCCGCTGGCATCCTCTGCGGCAGAGCTGGTAACCGAAATGCTGGCCTACCTGGAGCTGCACAAGGATCTGCCCGGACTGTATGCGGAATCTCTGCTGGCAGGTATTATGCTGGATACCAAGAATTTCGTTATGCAGACCGGCGTACATACCTTTGAAGCCGCTGCACTGCTGCGGGAATGCGGTGCCGATCCCATTGTGGTGAAAACCTTGTTCTCCGCCACCATGAGTGCCTATCGTCAGCGTTCCCGTATGGTGGTGGATGCAGAGCTGCACGGCCGCTGCGCCATTACCGTTGCAAGAGATGAATGTCAGGATATCCAGATCATTGCCTCCCAGACAGCCGATGAGCTGCTGGGTATCGAAGGTGTGGACGCCTCCTTTGTGATATACCCCAACCGGGGAGCCTCCTGTATTTCGGCACGCTCTCTGGGCAAGATGAATGTACAGGTCATTATGGAGCAGCTTGGCGGCGGTGGTCATCAGACCATGGCTGCCGCACAGCGCAAGGATTGCTCCCCTACCGAATTACGAACCAAACTCATCGGCGTGTTGGATGCCATGGCTGCCGCAGAGCAGGCCATAGGCTCCGCTGCTGCCGAAGAACCATCAACGAAAGGATAAGAAAGCTATGAAAGTTATTTTGCTGCAGGATGTAAAGGGCACCGGTAAAAAAGGTGATGTGAAGAACGTCTCCGACGGCTTTGCCAGAAACTTCCTCATCGGAAAAGGGCTGGCTGTGGAAGCTACCCCCAAGAATCTCACCGAGCTGCAGGGCAAAAAGGATTCCGCCCAGCATAAGATCGACGTGGCACGGCAGGAGGCACAGGAGCAGGCTGCCAAGCTGAAGGATCAGACCGTGACCGTGCGTGCAAAGGCAGGTCAGGGCGGCAAGCTCTTCGGTGCGGTAACACCTGCCCATATCGCCGAAGCCGTGGAAGCACAGTTCGGCTTTGCTGTGGATAAGCGTAAGATCGCTACCACCGTGGAAATCAAGAATGCAGGCACCTATACCGCCGAAGCAAAGCTGTTCAACGGTGTCAGCGCACAATTCACCGTTTCTGTGGTGGCCGATAATGCCTGAACGGGATGTAAAAGCCTACGGGGAAGACAGCGGCTTCCGTGAGGATGCAGAACGGGGTATGCCCCAGAGCATTGACGCAGAGCAATCGGTTTTAGGCTCGGTGCTGCTTGCGCCGGAGTCTATCAGCACCGCATTGGAGTTCATCAAGCCCGAATCCTTCTCTGTCCCCCAGCACCGTGAGCTGTTCCGTGTGATGGTTACCATGTTCACAGGCGCACAGGCAGAAAACATGGACGCTGTGGTGATCCTCAACGAGGCATTGCGGCTGGGCATTTTTGAAACCCCCGCCGAAGGCAGACGATATCTGGCTGCATTGTCCGATTCGGTGCCTTCCGCAGATAATATTGCCAGCTACGCAAAGATCGTGGCAGAAAAATACTGCGCCAGAATGCTGGCTGCCGTTGCCCGTGATCTGCTCAATGAGATCGCCGCAGGCACCGAATCCGCACAAACCCTGCTGGATTCCGCCGAACAGCGTATTTTTGACATCCGTCAGGGCAGAGATGTGCGTGGCCTGATCCCCATTGGCGATGTGCTGGTTTCCACCTATCGCCATCTGGTGGATATTTCCGGCCCCGACCGTGCCCAGTTTGTGGGTGCAGGCACAGGCTTCCCCGATCTTGACCGGATTACGGGCGGTATGAATAACTCCGACCTGGTGCTGCTGGCTGCCCGACCCGGTATGGGTAAAACCTCCTTTGCACTGA
Organism: Ruminococcus sp.; assembly: GCA_015066805.1. Lineage (GTDB taxonomy): Bacteria > Bacillota > Clostridia > Oscillospirales > Ruminococcaceae > Firm-04. Next base: position 57,953 of record SVNP01000001.1, read on the forward strand.
ATCTGGCAACCAATGTCAGCCGCAGCTCCGGCAGAACCGTTGCCATCTATTCCTTGGAAATGAGTATGGAGCAGCTTGCCTCCAGAATGCTCTCCACTGCCGCACTGGTAGATTCCCACAAGCTGCGTACCGGCCGTCTGGATGCCAAGGAATGGGGCAGACTGGCGGAAAGTGCCGATATGCTCTCAGGGATGAACATTGTGCTTTCCGAAGCCACCGGCATTACCGTTTCTCAGATGAAGGCGCAGCTCCGCCGTGTGAAGAATCTGGGCATGGTGGTCATCGACTACCTGCAGCTCATGGATTCTCCCACCAAAAGCGATAACCGTGTGCTGGTCATCTCCGAGATCACCAGAGGCCTGAAGCTGATGGCCAAGGAGCTGAATGTTCCCGTGCTGCTGCTTTCCCAGCTCAACCGTGGTGTGGAAAGCCGCCCCGATAAACGCCCCATGCTCTCGGATCTCCGTGAATCCGGCTCCATTGAGCAGGATGCGGATATCGTTATGTTCCTGTATAACGATTTCTACTATAATCGGGATACCGACAAGCCCAATATCACCGAATGCATCGTGCAGAAAAACCGTCACGGTGAAACCGCTACGGTCAATCTGATCTGGGATGCACAGTATACACGGTTCTCCTCTCCCGCAAGAGATGATGCCGTGCCTCCGCCCTCATGAGTACATATACCCTTGCCGTGCAGCAAGCTGTGAAAAACAGCGGTCTGCTGCTCACAAATCAAGGTGATACGGTAACGGTTGCCCTCTCCGGAGGGGCCGACAGCGTTGCCTTGCTGCTGGTTTTGCAGCAGCTCCAGCCGGAGCTTGGATTTTCGCTGCAGGCAGTACATATACACCACGGCATCCGCGGTGCGGAAGCTGACCGTGACGCAGCCTTCTGTGAAGCCCTATGCAAGCAGCGGCAGATCCCTTTTCTTTGCGTGGCTGCGGATGTACCTGCCTATGCCGCTGCCCATAAGCTCTCGCTGGAAACCGCTGCCCGTATCCTGCGCTATGCCGCACTGGAACAGGCTGCCCCAAATGGGCTGATCGCCACCGCTCACCACGGAGATGATCAGGCGGAAACGCTGCTGCTGCACCTGACCCGTGGCTGCGGCCTGAAAGGTCTTTGCGGCATTCCCCCAAAGCGCGGCAGGATCATTCGGCCGCTGCTGACTGTCACACGCAATGATATCCTTGGCTTTTTGGCAGAACAGCAGCAGGATTATGTCACCGACAGTACCAACCTGACCGACACAGCCAGCAGAAATCTGCTGCGGCACCGTGTTATGCCTCTGCTGCAGCAGCAAAACCCCGCTGTAACCGAGCATCTCATGCGAACCGCAAGGCTGCTTGCCGAGGATGAAGCCTGTCTTTCCCAACTGGCAGAGGATGCCTTTGCCAAGGCCTACGATCCCTGCTGGGGCGGTCTGCGGCTCAGCAAGGAACTGCACAAACCTCTGCGGATGCGCTGCTACCGTAAGCTGCTGGAGCCTTTTGCCATTGATCCCGAATATACACTATTGTGTGCTGTGGATGCACTGGTGATGCAAAACCAAGGCAAATGCTGCATCTCCGGCAATGTTTATGCACAGATGTATCGGGGTATGCTGTATATGACAAGACAAACCCCGCCCCTATGCCCTGTACTGCCTATGGAAACAGGCGTACATCGGCAGTTTGCAGACCGTATCTGCACAGTCAGCGTAACCAAGCCGGATCTATCACCCAAGATTCACAAAACATTCACCAATTATGCGCTGGACTGTGATAGAATAATCGGGAAACCCTGTTTCCGCCTGTGGCAGCGGCAGGACCGCATCATCCTGCCCCATGCAGAGCATTCCCGCCTGCTGCGGAACTGCATACAGGAAACCGTTCCCGCACCCCTGCGTCGCAGCATCTACGCACTGTATGATGACGAGGGCTGCATCTTCTGTGAAGGCGCAGGTGTTTCCGGACGTGTTGCGCCCACTCATCAAACCAAACGGCTGCTGGTGCTGCAATGCACCCCAATGCAGACGGAATACAATCATCAATAAGGAGTGAATACATTGCAAGGAAAAAATCGTGGAATCCTGGCGTATGTGGTAATTGCGGTGATGTTCATCGCAGCCATTATGTTCGTGCTGCCCGCCCTTTCCGAAAGCAAGAACAAAACTACCTATTCCGAGGTCATCGCCCACTTTGACAACTACGAAGTAACAGGGTATACCTTGGACCTGGGCACCGGCGAGCTGAAATATCAACTGCGGGGCGAGGAAAAAACCTATACCTACGATGTACCCTATGTGGCATTGTTCGTAGAGGAGACCTACGACTACCGCGAGGAGTACAACGAACGCTACCCTGATGCCCCTCTGAAACAGGATTACTTTGAGATCAAGGATAATTCCTGGCTGCTGACGGTGATCCCCACCCTGCTGATGCTTGTTCTGGGCATTGCACTGTTTGTGTTTATGTTCCGTCAGGCAAATGGCGGCGGCAAGATCAATTCCTTCGGCAAGGCAAACATCAAGGCACAGACCCAAAACGGCAAAAAGGCCACCTTTGCAGATGTGGCAGGTGCCGATGAGGAAAAAGCCGAAATGGCAGAGATCGTGGACTTTTTGAAGAACCCCAAGAAGTATGACGAGATCGGTGCAAGAATTCCCAGAGGTGTGCTGCTGCTGGGCCCTCCCGGTACAGGTAAGACCCTGCTGGCAAGAGCTGTAGCAGGCGAAGCAGGCGTGCCCTTCTTCCCCATTTCCGGCTCCGATTTTGTGGAGATGTTTGTGGGCGTGGGCGCAAGCCGTGTGCGTGATCTGTTTGAACAGGCAAAAAAGCACGCACCTTCCATCATCTTTATTGATGAAATTGATGCCGTGGGTCGTCACAGAGGTTCCGGTCTGGGCGGCGGACACGATGAGCGTGAGCAGACGCTGAACCAGTTGCTGGTGGAAATGGATGGCTTTACCGGCAATGAAAGCGTAATCGTCATTGCTGCCACCAACCGCCGTGATATTCTGGATCCTGCGCTGCTGCGTCCCGGTCGTTTCGATCGTCAGATCACCGTAAACTACCCCGATGTCAAGGGCAGAGAAGATATCCTGAACGTGCATAAGGGCAAAAAGCCCATCGGCCCCGATGTGGATTTCCGTGAAATCGCAAGAGATACCCAGGGCTTTACCGGTGCCGATCTCGAAAACCTGCTGAACGAGGCCGCTATTCTGGCTGCACGTTCCAACCGCAAGGCCATTACCAAATCCGATATCGAAGAAGCAACCATGAAGGTCATTGCAGGTCCCGAAAAGAAATCCCGCAAGGTCACCCTGCGGGATAAGAAGATCACTGCCTACCATGAGGCAGGCCACGCCGTTACCGCTTATCATCTGGAAACACAGGATACCGTGCAGCAGGTCAGCGTCATTCAGCGTGGTATGGCTGCCGGTCTCACATGGACCCGTCCCGATACCGAGGATCACCACATGACACGCAGAAAGCTCAGCGAAAGCATTGTGATGCTGCTGGGCGGCCGTGCTGCCGAGGCTCTGGTGCTGGATGATATCTGCACAGGTGCTTCCAATGATATGGAGCGTGCAACGCAGATCGCAAAGAACATGGTCACCAAATGGGGCTTCTCCGACGAGCTTGGCCCGGTGGTGTACGGCTCCGATAACAACGAGGTCTTTATCGGCCGTGATTACGGTCATGTACGGGATTATTCCGAGGAAGTGGCCTCCCGTATTGATGCCGAGGTTCGCAAGCTGGTAGAAAACGGCTACGAGCAGGCACAGGAGATCCTGAAGGCACACCGTGATCAGTTGGATGCCCTTGCCGAGTACCTCATCGAGTACGAAAAGGCCAGCGAGGAAGAGTTCGAACAGATCATGAAGGGTGAGCTGACTGTGGCCTCCCGCATGGCAAAGGAAAAGCCTGCGGCGCCTGCAAATGCTGCTCCCGCTGAGGCTGAAGAAACTGCTTCTGAGCAAGAAGAAACCGCTGATTAAGCAACAAAAAAACCGTCCCGATCGTTTCGGGACGGTTTTTTTGCTGCAAAGACATTTTTCAGCCTGCCATAACGACCTCGCCGACAATATCCAGCAGGGCATTGTTCAGGTCGGAATCATACATCACGCACTTCTCTCTGTCATAGAAGTTGCCGGTGGTAGACCACAGCACAGGACACATATCACGGGTATAGGCAGCCTCACAGACAGCAGTCACAAAGCGGTTGATGTTCTCACGGGTCTTGTTTTCCACACCAACGCCGTACTCACCGATGATCACGGGAATGCCTTGATCCACAAACTCGGTTTTCAGCATATCCATGTACTTGTTCAGCTCTGCCACATCCTGATCGCTGCCCCATTCGGTTTTGGCTTTGCCCCAATCTGCATCCTCGGTCAGAATACAGAAGGTAGCAGGCGTATAATAATGCACCGATACCGCACAACGCTTGGCAGGATCCTTGGGCATCTTGAAGAGATCGTCACAGGTCAGCACCACATCGGTATTGTAGCCGGCAATGAGCAGATGCCGCTGTGCATTGTTGCCGCCGGATTTCCGCACAACATCCACAAACTTCTGGTTGATCTCGTTCAGCAGACCAAAGGACTCCGCCTTTCCGTCGGAGCTGCCGCTGTAACGGTTCCACAGGCTGTCCCAACCGCCTTCCTCATTCAGCGATTCAAACATCAGGTACTCATCATATTCCTCAAAGGCTTCACAGAGCTGCTCCCACACACGGGTGTATTTCTTCATACACTCGTCCTTTTCCTTGGGGAAATCTGTCCACCAGCCGCTGTCGTAGTGAATATTCAGGATCACATACAGCTCGGCATCCAGTGCCCATCCCACGATTTCCTCCACACGAGCAAGGTAATCGGGGTGGATGGTGTAATCGGCCTGCATCATATTAGACCATGCCACAGGCACACGCAGCACGCCAAAGCCCGCTGCACGGTAGCCCTTGATCATATCCTCGGTGATCACAGGGCTGCCCCAAGCAGTTTCGTAATTGGTTACGCTGCTGCTGTTGATCCATGTGCCGCAGGATTCCATGGTATTGCCCAGATTGATGCCCATGCCCATATCCTTTACCACTTCCATGGTGGACATCTCACCCATATCCTCGCTACCGCTGTTGCAGGCAGTCATGCCGGAAGCACACATAGCTGCGCCCAGCATCATTGCAATGATTTTCTTTGTTTTCATTGGAAACCCCATCCTTTCGGTATTCAAAATCATCTTCAGTATAGCACAACCTATGACAAATTGCAAGTGGATTTCCCCATTCTATGAGGATCTGCAAAAAATAGAACAGGATTTGTCATAAAAAAGCACTGTGTCCGGCAAAGCCGCAAACACAGTGCTTGATCTTTGACGTTACTCCTCGTCGGGCATCTCCACAGTGATCTCTTCAATGAGCTTACGCAGCTCGGGCACGCCTTCTCCGGTCATGGAGGAAAAAACCGTAACATTCATCTCCTCAAACTGGGGGATCTCATTGGGCAGAGCCGCCAGCCGCTGATTGCGCTGGGTACGGTTCAGCTTATCTGCCTTGGTCAGCACAATGGCAAAGGGCATTTCCGTATCCATGAGAAAATCCACCATTTGCAGGTCATCCTTGGTGGGCGGATGCCGCATATCAATGAGCAGCAAAACCGCACGCAGATCCCGCTGTGCCTGCAAATAACCGTTAATAAGATCGCGCCAGCGGTGCAGCTCGGTTTTGGCAGTTTTGGCATAGCCATAACCGGGCAGGTCCACAAAGGTGACTGTATCGCACCGGTAAAAATTGATGGTTGCGGTTTTACCCGGCACTGCACTGACTCTTGCCAGATTTTTGCGGTTGAACAGCTTGTTGATCAATGTGGATTTTCCCACATTGGAACGTCCTGCAAAGGCGATCTCAGGGCATTTGCCCTCCGGCAGCTGAGATGCAAGACCATAGGCTGCCGAAAATTCAGCAATATTCCAGTTCACTGTGTTTTCTCCGTTGTCGATTTGATTTTTGACTTTCTCTGCTTCTGGGGCACATCCCACACAGGCACAGCGGAAATTCCAAGCTGCTGCAGCTCTGCGGTATGCAGCGGCTCCAGCTTGGTATCATACTGCTGCTGTATCAGAGCGATCTCCAACACCTGAGAGATGTTCTCCACAGGAATAAACTCCATGCTTTCACGGATCACGGCATCCAGCTCCTGCAGATCGGGCTCATTTGCCTTGGGGATGATCACCGTACGCATACCTGCCTTATAAGCCGCCATGGATTTTTCCACCAGACCACCAATGGGCAGCACCTTGCCATGCAGCGTGATCTCACCGGTCATAGCAACATCATGGCGCACAGGCAGCCCGGAAAGTGCAGATACCAGCGCAGTGATCATGGTCACACCTGCACTGGGGCCATCCTTGGGCACTGCGCCCTCGGGGGCATGGATATGCAGGTCACGGGTTTTGAACAGCTCGGGGCGGATGTCATACTCCTTGGCAATAAACCGTGCGTAGGAAACCGCCAGCTTTGCGCTCTCCTTCATCACATCACCCAAGGAGCCTGTCAGTTGGATCTCGCCCTTACCCTCCAGCACCAGAACCTCCATAGGCATCAGTACGCCGCCTGCGGAAGTCCATGCCAGACCGTTGACCAGACCTACCGTATCCTCGTTTTCACGGTAATCCGGCAGATATTTATGGGGACCAAGAGCCGCTTCCAGGGTTTCGGGGGTAAACTGCACCCGCTTTGCTCCATCGGTGACAATGGTTTTGGCACATTTTCTGCACAGAGATGCCAGCAAACGCTCCAGGGAACGCACACCGGCCTCCTTGGTGTAGTAGTCAATGAGATCAAAGATGGCACCGTCGGTCACACGCATCTGTGCAGCCTTCAGACCATGCTTCTGCATCTGTTTTTTCAGCAGATGCTCCTTGGCAATGTGGAATTTCTCCATGCGGGTATAGGAATTCAGCTCGATGATCTCCATACGGTCACGCAAGGGTGCGGGAATCGTATCCAGCGTATTGGCGGTCGTCACAAACATGACCTGGGAAAGATCAAAGGGCAGCTCAATAAAATGGTCACGGAAGGCGTGATTCTGTTCGCTGTCCAGCACCTCCAGCATAGCAGAGGCGGGATCACCCTTGTAATCATTGCCCATTTTGTCGATCTCATCCAGCAAAATCAAGGGATTTGCACTTTTTGCCTGCCGCATGGCATCCATAATACGGCCGGGCATGGCACCCACATAGGTTTTGCGGTGGCCGCGGATATCGGATTCATCCCGCACACCGCCCAGAGAAACGCGCACATAATTTCTGCCCAAAGCCTTGGCAATGGAACGCCCGATCGAGGTTTTACCCACACCGGGGGGACCCACCAGACAGAGGATCTGTCCCTTGACCTCAGGCATCAGCGCATGGATGCTCAGGCTTTCCAGCACACGTTCCTTCACACGCTTTAAGCCGTAGTGCTCCTTATCCAGAAGCGCAGCCGCCTTTTTAATATCCAGCTTTTCCTTGGTTTTGGTCTTCCAGGGCAGATCCAGCACCGTATCCAGATAGTTACGGATCACATAGGCCTCCTGAGAAGATGGCGGCATCTTAGTCAGGCGATCGGCCTCCCGCAGCAGCTTTGCAGCGGAGTCCTCATCCAATCCCAGCTCCATGATCTTCTGTGCATAACGGTCGGCCTCCTCCTGGGCGGACTCCTCCTCACCCAGCTCTGCGGAGATCACACGCATCTGCTCCCGCAGATAATACTCCCGCTGGCCCCGATCCATATTCTCCTGCACCTGTGCCTGGATCTCTCTTTCGATCTCCAGCACCTCGATCTCACGGATGAGCATGGCATACAGCATGGTCATCCGCAAGAACAGATTGTTCTGCTCCAGCAATTGCTGACGGTCGGTATAATCCAGTTGAACATTGAACAGCACGCTTTCAAACAATTCTGCGGGGGTTTCCTTGGTGCAGACTGTTTCCAGCAGTTCTCTGGGCATTTTGGGGAAGAACCCTGCATAGCGGATAAACACGTCCCGCAGGGAGCGCATAATAGCATCCACTTCCACCTCATCGGCAGTACACCGCTGCACAGCGGTCAGCTTTTTGCACTGCACCTGCAGGAAGTTGTTTTCATTCATCTCCAGATTCAGGATACGGGCACGATAGCAGCCTTCCACCAGCACACGCATCACGTCGCCGTTACGCAGCACCTGACGGATCTCTGCCACCACGCCAACGCGGTACAGCTCCTTCCGCTTGGGCTTTTCGGTGCCTAAGAACTTCTGTGCCACCAGAAAGATCTTGCGGTCACCGGACAACGCCGCATCAATGGCCTTCATGGATATTTCACGGGCTACATCAAAATGCAGCACCATATTGGGGAATCCAACTACACCACGCAATGCGATGGTGGGAAACATTCTCTCCTCGGAATGCTCCATATCCTCGAAATTCTTTCTCTTCTCATCGTCTCTCATGGAATCATCCTAACTGCCCTGCGCGGCTTTTCCTGAGGCTTTTTGTGCGCAGCCAAAAAGTCTTTCTGTCTCTGTCGTTCTATTATACAAGATATCTGTGAAAATTGCAAGTGTAAAATGTGGGGATTCTGCCACACAATGGGGCAAAAACAGCCCATAACAAAAAGCAAAACAATCCCCTGCCCGCAGGCAGGAGATTGCTGTATCCCATAGGGTTAGGAAACTTCCTCGGCAGGGGCAGGCTCTGCCTCAATGAGCAGGGGTGCGGTACGGTTTCTGACGCAATCGGCAGTTACCACAACCTTAGCCACCGTTCCTGCAGAGGGTGCATCGAACATCGTCTGCATAAGGATGCCCTCCAGAATGGCACGCAGGCCACGGGCACCTGTTTTCTGTTCAATGGCACGCTTTGCGATCTCTGCCAATGCCTCCTGCTCAATTTCCAGCTCGATGTTATCGTAGCGGAAGAGCTTGCTGTACTGCTTCAGCAGGGCGTTTTTCGGCTCGGTAAGGATCCGCACCAGAGATTCCTCGTCCATTTCATCCAGTGCGGTAATAATGGGCAAACGGCCTACCAGCTCGGGCACAATGCCGAACTTCACCAGATCCTGGGGGATCACCTTACGGAAGATATTGGCAGTTTTTTCCTTTTTGGATACAATAGGAGCACCAAAGCCCAGCGCAGAGGACTGGGTACGGTTAAGAATATGCCGCTCCAGGCCATCAAAGGCACCGCCGCAGATGAACAGAATATTCTTTGTGTTAATGTGAATGAACTCCTGATTGGGGTGCTTTCTGCCGCCCTGAGGAGGCACATTGGAAACAGTACCCTCAATGATCTTCAGCAGAGACTGCTGTACGCCCTCACCGCTGACATCTCTGGTAAGAGAGGTGTTTTCGGATTTTCTGGCGATCTTGTCGATCTCATCAATGTAAATGATGCCGCGCTCTGCGGCGGCCACATCAAAGTTTGCGGCCTGGATCAGACGCAGCAGCACGTTTTCCACATCATCGCCCACATAGCCGGCCTCGGTGATGGTGGTTGCATCGGCAATGGCAAAGGGCACATCCAAAATCTTAGCCAAGGTCTGTGCCAGATAGGTTTTGCCCACACCGGTGGGGCCCAGCAGCAGAACGTTGCTCTTCTGCAGCTCCACATCGTCGCCGTCATCGTGGCTCATAATACGCTTATAGTGGTTGTACACGGACACAGACAGGGCGATCTTCGCCTGCTCCTGTCCGATGACATATTCATCCAGCACCTTTTTGATCTCGGCGGGCTTCAGCAGCTTGATCTCCCGCTCCTTTTTCTTGGCGCGGCCGCTGCCGCTTTTGCGGTTTTCCGGCCGTCCGTTTGCGCCGTAGATCAGCTCATAGCAATAGCAGACGCACTCGTCGCAGATGTTGGAATCTCCGGCAGAAAACAGGCTTTGCACCTGATTTTCGCCCTTGCCGCAAAAATTACATTTCCGGAATGTCTGATTAGACATGGGTTGTCATCCTTTCATGGGGGGAGATTGCTTACCGCTTGGTCACGACCTTATCGATGAGACCGTAGGCCTGCGCCTCGGCAGCAGTCATGAAGTAGTCACGCTCCACATCCCGCTGGATCTCCTCCAGGGGCTTGCCGGTGTTCTCTGCCAGCATACGGTTCAGCTTATCCTTGGTACGCAGCAGATTATCGGTACGGATCTTGATATCTGTTGCCTGACCGGAAAGACCACCGCCCATAATGAGGGGCTGGTGGATCATGATCTCGCTGTTGGGCAGAGCCATACGCTTGCCCTTGGCACCTGCTGCCAGCAAAAAGGCACCCATAGAGGCCGCCAGTCCGATGCAGATGGTAGAAACATCGCATTTGATATACTGCATGGTATCGTAGATGGCCATACCTGCGGTCACGGAGCCGCCGGGGCTGTTGATATAGAGACAGATATCTTTTTCAGAATCCTGACTTTCAAGAAACAGCAGCTGCGCCACAACAAGGCTGGCTGTGGTATCGTTCACGTCCTCGGACAGCATAATAATGCGGTCGTTCAGCAAGCGGGAGAAAATATCGTAGGCACGCTCTCCACGGTTGGTTTGCTCAATAACGGTTGGGACAAGACTCATTTCTCTGTCATCCTTTCATTCAAGTTGAGCGACGCCGTAAAAGACGTCGCTCATGGTAGTTCATGTTACTTGTGGGGCAGATCACTCTGCGTCGGCAGCCTCAGCAGTCTCCTCAGCGGGAGCCTCCTCGGTCTGAGCCATATCATTGTCAACCACAGCGTTGGACTTCACCAGCTCAACAGCCTTGGTCACGCGCAGATCCAGCTTGAACTCGGACATAGGAACCTGTGCCTTAACGACTTCCACGGGCACGCCAACACGGGCAGCAAAATCCTGCAGGTGATCGGCCAGCTCCTCATCGGTGACCTCAATGTTCTCCAGATCAGCGATCTTCTCCAGAGCCAGACGCAGGAGAACCTCCTTGCGAGCCTGCTCCTCGTAGGTATCACGCATCTGCTGCTCGGTCATGCCGGTGAACTCCAGGTAATCGGAGAGCTTCATATCGGCATACTGTCTGCGCAGGTTCTGCTCAAACTCGTTCACCATCTGGCTGATGCGGCGCTCGTACATCACAGAGGGAACCACAGCATCGGTCGCTGCGATCAGGGTATCGAACACAGAGTTCTCGAACTGGTTCTCGGCTTGCTTCTGTGCAGTCTCGGTGAGTTTCTCGCGGATATCAGCACGGAGAGCCTCCATGGTGTCGAACTCGGAAACATCCTTTGCCAGCTCGTCGTCGGCCTCAGGCAGCTCCTGCATGGAAATACCCAGCAGCTCGATCTTGAACACGGCCTCCTTGCCTGCAAAGCGGTCATCGCCGTAGTTCTCGGGGAAGGTTACGGTGATGTCGAACTGCTCGCCGATGCTGTGGCCAACGATCTGATCCTCAAAGCCGGGGATGAACTGACCGCTGCCCAGACGGAGAGGATACTCCTCACCCTTGCCGCCTTCAAAAGCAACGTCGTCGATAAAGCCTTCAAAGTTAATCTTGACCTCATCACCCATAGCGGCTGCACGGTCGGTAACCTCCACGATACGAGCCTGACGCTGACGGAAGATCTCGATCTGCTGATCAATATCGGCATCGGTGACCTCGCGGACGGTCATGGGTGCGTGAATGCCCTTGTATGCGCCCAGGGTAACCTCGGGCTTAGTGATGCAGGTAGCCTTGCAGACTGCGCCCTCTGCCTTGGTGCAGGAAACCAGCTCGATGGCGGGACGGTCTACCAGAGTGAGCTGCAGCTCGGTCATCATCTGATCCAGCTCTGCGGGCAGCAGGCTGTTTACGGCATCCTCAAAGAAAACTTCCTCGCCGTAGATCTTCTCTACCATCTTGCGGGGGGCCTTACCCTTACGGAAGCCCTTGATCATGATGTCCTTCTTCTGTCTCTGATACACGCGCTCGCAAGCGGCCTCCAGAGCCTCAGCAGAGATCTCGAAGGTGACTTCTCTCATATTGACATCGGTTTTTACATCGGAAATGATACGCATGACAATTCCTCCAAATTTAATTTCAACAAACGCACAACAAGGGCACACCCAGTGTGCCTTCTTTGCGCAGACACTTTATTATAGCACAATTTCCGTGATTTTTCCAGCATTTTTCAATACTTCTTTGTTTCTTACAAATCAAAGAACAATTTCGGGTTGAAATTGTAAAAAATCACCAGAAATCAAGTGGTACTGCACATCATCCCGCACACCGTTAATGGCATGACGATGGCTGCTGCCATGCACATGGCCGTAATAGCAATGAGGGATATGGTGCTTCCAAAGGACATCTAGCATCTCAAAATTGCAATTGGAAGCGTAAATGGGCGGGTAGTGCAGAAAGACAATGGGCTGCAGCCCTTGTGCCTCTGCGGCCTGCAAAGAGGTTTCCAGCCGCTGTGCTTCACGGGCATTGACCTTGGCATTTGCCGGCTCGTTATAGTCCATATTTACCCAGCCTCTGGTACCGCAGATGCCGTACTCACCGCAGGCATAGCAATTATTGTGGAGAATATGCAGGCTATCCAGCCCGTTTTCCTCAAAAAAGCGGGTCATTTTGGACATGGTCGTCCACCAGTAGTCATGGTTGCCCTTCAGCATGATCTTTCTGCCGGGCAGCGCATGGATCCAGCGGAAATCAGGCAGGGCTTCCTCCATGGTCATTCCCCAGGAAGTATCTCCCGCCAGCACCACGGTATCTTCGGAGCGGATGCTTCTGAGCCACGCATCCTTCAGCAGAACATGGTGGTTTTCCCATCCGCCAAAGATATCCATAGGTTTATTCACACCAAAGGAAAGGTGCAGGTCACCGATCACAAACAGGCTCACACGATCCCCAGCTTTGCCTTGACGTAAGCGGGCATTTCATCCTGTGCCACGGAATCGGTAAAGCGCACGGGCTTGGTTTTCAGCTCTGCCAGAGCCTTGGGGATGCACATACCGGACTTTGCCTGCAGCAGATCCAGCACAGCGTACTCATCTGCATCGGCAGGAACGGTGTCAACAGCCTCCAGCACAGCATTGCCGAACTTGTAGGGGTTTGCGGTAGATGCCACCAGCATGGGCAGCTTTTCGACGGCAGATGCCTGATACTCTCTTGCGGCGCAGATGCCTACGGCGGTATGGGTATCGCTGAGATAACCGTTCTCGCCGAACACCTTGCCGATCATCTCCTTGGTCTGTGCGTCATCCCAGAAGCTGCCGGAGAACTCTGCCTGAATGCGTTCGCAAAGCTCTCTGGGGATGGTGTAGCTGCCTTCGTTCTTCAGGGCACCGAACCATTCTCTGATCTGTGCATCGTCCTCGTGGGTCATGTGGTACAGCAAACGCTCCAGATTGCTGGAAATGAGGATATCCATGGAAGGAGAAACGGTAGCGTGGAACTCACGGTTTCTGTTATAGGTACCGGTGCGGATGAAATCGGTCAGCACACGGTTGATGTTGGAGGCACACACCAGATGCTGCATGGGAACGCCCATCTGCTTGGCATACCATGCCGCCAGAATATTACCGAAGTTGCCGGTGGGCACGGTCAGAGAGAAACGCTCACCGGGCTTGAGGATGCCTTTTTCCAGCATCGTAACATAGGCAGAAACATAGTACACGATCTGGGGAGCCAATCTGCCCCAGTTGATGCTGTTTGCACTGGAGAACTGCATACCGTTTGCAGCCAGAGCAGCCTGCATTTCAGGATCGGTAAAGATGGCCTTAACACCGTTCTGGCAATCATCAAAGTTGCCCTTTACGGCGCAGACACGGACATTCTCGCCCTCCTGGGTCTGCATCTGACGCTTCTGCATGGAGCTGACACCGTCTTCGGGGTAGAACACCATGATGCGGGTGCCGGGTACATCCTTAAAGCCTGCCAGTGCAGCCTTGCCCGTATCACCGGAGGTTGCGGTCAGAATCACGATCTCACGGTCCACACCGCTTTTCTTTGCGGAACGGGTCAGGAAATGGGGCAGGATCTGCAATGCCATATCCTTAAAGGCACAGGTAGGGCCATGCCACAGCTCCAGCAGCATGGTGCCGTCTGCCAGCGTAGCGATCTCCTGAACATTTTCGGTCTCAAAGCTGCCGCTTGCGTAGGCGGCATTGGTGCATTCCCGCAGCTCATCCAACGTAAAATCGGTGAGATACAGATGGAACAGTCTTGCGGCACGCTCTGCGTAGGAAAGACCCTTCAGTGCATCGAAATCCGCCGCAGAAAGCTCGGGGATGGATTCCGGTACAAACAGTCCGCCGTCAGCGGCAATGCCCTGTGCAATGGCCTCTGCGGCAGTTACGGAGAGCTGCCGGTTTCTTGTGCTATGGTACAACATGATGTAAACCTCCAAACCGAAGCGATGACCGCTTCGTAATAATCAAACTACAATGTGCCGCCGTTTCCGCTGCTGGCATCAAAAGCACCTGCCAGATAGCGGATCCGCCGCACCAGACCGCCCGCATATTCCACCTCTGCCACATCAAAGCGTGTCTGTAAGGGGGTATCCGCATGGGAAAGCAGATAATGCTCTGCGGTACGGATCATCCGCTGCTGTTTTTTGCGGTCCACCGCAGCCGCGCCCGATTGCAGAGCATCCGGCTGCCGTGTTTTGACCTCCACAAACAGCAGAATGTCATCATATCGGGCGATGATATCCATTTCGCCGCCCCGAATGGTATAGTTGCGGCACAGGATCTCCGCACCTCTGCGTTCCAGAAAGCCGCAGACAGCATCCTCTCCCAGCCGCCCGATGGCACGTTTGTTACTCTGTGCCATAGAATTTCTTCAAAAACGACGGCCGATGCGCGGGACACAAGCCGTACTGCCGTATCGCCTCGTAATGCGCCTTGGTGCCGTAGCCCTTATGTTTGGCAAAGCCGTACATAGGGTACTGCTCATCCAGCTCCCGCAGGGATGCATCTCTGGCAGTTTTTGCCAGAACAGAAGCTGCCGCAATGCTGGCGGATTTGGCATCACCGCCGATGAGCGTCTGTACGGGAATCTGCAAAACAGGCGCGCGGTTGCCGTCGATCAGCGCAAGGGCAGGAGCAACGGAAAGCTGCTCCACCGCACGCTGCATGGCAAGCATAGCCGCCTGCAAAATATTCATCCGCTCGATCTCCTCCACCGTAGCGGATGCGATGGCCCAAGCCAAGGCCTTTTCCTTGATCTCGGGCACCATATCCTCTCTGCGGGCTTCGGTGATTTTTTTGCTGTCGTTCAGCCCTGCAATCAGCGCATCGGGCCGCAGAATGACCGCAGCGGCATACACATCTCCCGCCAAAGGTCCTCTGCCTGCTTCGTCCACACCGCAGAACAAAGCAGCGTGTGTACGCACCTGTGCGTCAAACTCAAACAGTGCCGTCTGAAGGATCGGTTGTTTTTTCGCCATGGTCAGCTCCATTCTGCGATTGCTCGCCGGGTCGTTCCAGAGTAATGCGTCCCAGCTTCACGGCACGGAATTCATCTATCAGGGCAATGGCGGCACGCTCCGTATTGGGAACACCGCCTGCCAGCAGCATGCCTCGATTTTTGGCCAGCAGCTCCAGCAGATCAAAGCCTGTGGTATACGCTGCATCCGGTGCGATCCGATAGCGTTCTTCCAACGCCTTTGGGTACTGCCGATGCAAAAACACCAGCAAACGGGAAGCCAGCGCCTCCGTATCCAGGATCTCATCTCTTACGGCACCTGTAAATGCCAGACGGCAGGCAACCTCCTGATCCTCCAGCTTAGGCCAGAGAACACCGGGGGTATCCAGCAGCTCCACGCCGCCTTCCACCTTGATCCATTGCTGGGTACGGGTCACACCTGCACGGTCTTCCGCCTTGGCACGCTTGCCGCCTGCCAGCCGGTTGATCAGCGAAGATTTGCCCACATTGGGAATACCCAGAATCATCACACGGATGGGACGGCCCTTCATGCCCTTGGCGGCATATTGTGCCAATTGCGGTGCAAGCAATCTCCGCAGGGCAGGGGCAAAGCTCTTTACGCCCTTACCCGATTTGGAATCTGCGGTAATGACCGCTGCGCCACGCTTTTGATAGTATTCCACCCACTGCTGTGTCAGAGCGGGGTCTGCCATATCGGCTTTATTCAAGATCACAAGTCTGGGTTTGCGCCGTGTCAGGCGGTCAAACTCAGGGTTGCGGCTGCTCAGGGGCAGCCTGGCATCCAGCAGCTCGGCAACGGCATCCACCAGGGGCAGGCTTTTCTGAATCATGCGCCTGGTTTTCGCCATATGTCCCGGAAACCACTGGATATCCTTCATATCCTCCATAAAATGCTCCGTTTCTTTGCGGAAAAGGGCGGATCATTCCACCTTTGTAAAGTCATCCAACGGATAAACACGCAGCCACACCTTACCCACAATATCCTCCTCGGGGATCAGACCCACATCGGGGTGGCGGCTGTCCTTGGAAACGCTGCGGTTATCGCCCAGCACGAACACATAGCCTTCCGGCACGGTAATGGGATAGGTAAAGGCACCCTCATCACGGGTCGTCAGCGTAGAGGTATAAGGCTCCGCCAGCGGTTTGCCGTCCACATACACAATACCTGCGGCAAAGTCGATATCCACAGTCTGGTTGGCCTCGGCGATCAGCCGCTTTACGATTTTTTTGCCCAGACCCCCATCCTCCCTGAGCTGTCCCGCAGCATCAAAGGTATAGGCAGAGTCGCTGTTGAGCACCACCACATCGCCCGGTTCGGGGTCTGCGAAGTTGATCAGCAGCAGACGGTCGGCATCCTGCAGGGTAGGCAGCATGGAATCGCCCTCCACCACTGCCACACTGAACAGGTAGGTGAAGATCAGCAGCACGACGAACATTGCCACCACCACCGATTCACAGGTATCCATCACATCGCCCACCGCCTCACGCACATTGGCGGGTATCCATTCCTTGGAAGACCTTTCGGGCTGCTCCGCGGCAGCAGCGTTCTCATCCTCGGCAGCATTCTCCTCTGCGGCTTTCTCCTCATCGTCGGCCGCATCGCCTGCTTCTGTCACGGTTTCGTCATCGGAGTCATCAGAGCCGTCAGGGTCGTCAGCATCCTCCGGCGTAGCGGCGTGGGTTTCCTCTGCCGCTGTTGTCTCCATACACATTTCGTCGGAGTCTGTTTCCGTTTCCGCAGACATAACAGGCTCCCCATCCTTCACGGATCCCTCAGGCACGGTATTCCGCATCTGTTTGTCATCTGCCATGGGGCATCCTCCTTTGTTCAATTCAGAATCGCAAAACGGTCAAGCCATTGTGTGCAAAGCTCATCTTCCCGATCGTAGCGCACCACGGCACGGCCCATCACCTGCTCCTCGGAGATCAGACCCACAGAGGGATTGCGGCTGTCCATGCTGCCGTTGCGGTTATCGCCCATTACAAAGCAATACCCCTCGGGCACGGTCATGGGATAAGTAAATGCGCCGTCATTGCGTGTGGTTTTTGCGGCAATATAGGGTTCATCCAGAGCAACGCCATCCACTGTGACCTGCCCTGTGGTAAAGTTGATATCCAAGGTCTGCCCTTCGGTGGCGATCACACGCTTGATGAGCAGCATATCGGAGCCTGCCGTTTCCTTCACCGCAGTCTGGGTGTTGTCGGCAAACAGGGTGGCATAATCGCCGTCAATGATAACGATATCCCCCTGCTCCGGTTCATAAAAGAGACTGACCATCAACAAATTATCCAGATCACACAATGTAGGCAACATGGAAGTGCCATCCACCGTAACAGGACGGAACACAAAGCCGAACAGCAGCATCACGATAAAAACGGAGATGAAAACCGACTCCACAATATCCAGCAGATCCTTCAGCAGGGAAAGGGGCGAATGCTTTTTCTGCTCCTGCACCTGTTCCTGATCCTTCTGCACTGCCTCTGCCATAGAAAATCACTCCTCTCACGGTATGCAGATACATACCGTTTTTTGCCGCCGCAGCAATGTTTGGGCGGCAAAAAAGCAAAAAAGGGACATAGCTGTCCCCTTTCGCCTGTTTGCAATCAGTGTACCTGCGCCTTAACCTTGGCAGCCTTACCGACTCTGCCGCGCAGATAGTAGAGCTTTGCTCTGCGAACAACACCCTTACGGACGATCTCTACCTTGTCAACGGAGGGAGAGTGAACGGGGAACACACGCTCAATGCCGCAGCCGTGTGCTACACGACGAACGGTGAAGGTCTCGTTGATGCCGCCGTGCTTCTTGGCAATGATGGTGCCCTCGAAGACCTGGATACGGCTCTTATCGCCTTCCTTGATGCGAACGTGAACCTTTACGGTGTCACCGATGTTCAGTTCCGGTACGTTCTCCTTCATGCTGGACTTGCTGATCTGCTCCAAAGCGTTCATGGGAAAATCCTCCTTTATTTGTTTACGGATGTTCATTCGTGCGGAAATGCTTCCCACAAGAGCAGAGGGGAAACGCACCAGCGGACCATCCATGTCGATATTGTTGCGTAAGCTGCCAAAAGCATCCTTACGCTGCATAATGACCCTCGCCGGCAAGGAACCGGCGGACACTCAAATGCTGTATCATTATATCACAACCCGTTGGAAATTGCAAGGGTTTTTTTCATTTTTTCGCAATTGATGCAAAAAAAGGGTATGCTTTCACCGGTTCTCTGTCAACCTGCCGATAGTTTTCAGGCACGGCAGGAGGGCATGCGGGGTGTTTTTACACAAAATTGCTGCCATCTGCACAGAGAATTGCCAGTCTTGCAGCACGCATCATACCGCACTGCACTTCGGGGGCATTCTGCTCCAGATAGCTGCGAAAGGCATCCACCAGCAGGCCGGGGTTTACATTCACCGAGGTACCTGCGGGCATTCTCAGCTTCAGCCACAAGCCGTCCTCCAGTGTCTGGGTCATCATGATCTGCGCCTGCTGCTTGAGATCCACGGTAGCGGTACCGCGCTTGGTTCGTTTCTCCATAAGGATCTCCTTCTGCTCCATGAAGCTGTCCCAGGCCGCCCGCAGCGCATCGGGGGAAGTACCCTCGGCACAATCCAGACAAATGCTGTAATCCGCAAAGGCGATATCCGTGTGCTTCCTCACAGGCTCCGCTACTTTTACGATCTGCAGATCGGGCGGCAGCACGGCATTCAGGCGTTCCATGGCGGTCTGCATGGACATCGGCCCATCCAGGCGGAAATCCATGCACTCACAGTCGCTTTCATAGCCCAGAGACAAGGCCAGCGGGAACATCAGGTAAGCGTGGGGATTAAAGCCCTCGGTAAACCAGATGGGCACCTCCGCACGGCGGAAGGCTCTCTGCATACAGCGCATCAGATCAAGGTGAGAGATGTATTTGGCTCTGCGCCGTTTGGCAAAGGTTGCACGCACAGGGATCATGCTTTTTCCTCCTTCTGCACAGGGAAGCAGGGCTTGCCCGTTACTTTCGTGACACCGCAGGCAGTACACTGCATACGGCAATGAGGGGTGGTCTGTGCGGCAATGGCCTTTTCGTTCTCCTTGATGAAGAACGCCTTGTCCACATAATAATCCAGATGATCCCAAGGCAGGACCTCATCATAGCTGCGGGCACGGTTGGCGTAAAACTCCATGGTCAGACCGTTATCTGCCATTGCCTGCTGCCACAAATCAAAACGGAAATGCTCCGACCATGCATCAAACAGACAGCCCTTTTTCCACGCATCCAGAATCACCTTGCACAGACGGCGGTCACCTCTTGCCAGCACCGCCTCCAGAATACTGGTTTCGGGGCTGTGCCAGCTCACACGGATGCGCTTGTGACCCTTGACGGTTTCCTCCAGCAGCTTCTGCTTATGGGCGATCATTTCCACCGTATCCTGCGGGTGAAACTGGAAAGGCGTAAAGGGCTTGGGCACAAAGGTTGCCACACTTGCGGAGATCTGCACGGATTTCCCCTTGGGACGATCCTCCATTTGGAACCACATATCCACCACACGCTGCGCCAGATCAATGATCGCAACGATGTCCTCGTCGGTTTCCGTTGGCAGGCCCATCATAAAGTAGAGCTTGACGGTAGTCTGTCCTGCTGCAAATGCGATCTTACAGGTACGCATCAGTTCTTCTTCGGTCACATTTTTGTTGATAACATCCCGCAGACGCTGGGAGCCGGCCTCGGGAGCAAAGGTAAGACCGCTGCTTCTCACCCGGCGGATACGGTTCATCAGCGCAGTGCTGAAATTATCCACACGGAGAGAGGGCAAGCTCAGGTTGATGTGATCCTGCTCGGTAAAGGTAAGCAGCCCGTCCATCATCTCCTCGATCTGCGAGTGATCCGAAGTAGAAAGAGAGCAAAGCGAAAGCTCCTCATAACCGGTGCGGTCACAAAGCGTTTTTGCCTGCTTGCAGATGATCTCGGGGGATTTTTCACGGAAGGGACGGTATAGAAAACCTGCCTGACAGAAACGGCAGCCACGGATACAGCCGCGCAGCACCTCAGTCACGGCACGGTCATGCACGATCTCCGCAAAGGGAACCACAAATTCTTCGGGCACATCCACCTTATCAAAATCGGAAATGATCCGCTTACGCACTGTCTTGGGGGCATCCCCCTTGGGTGTAATTGCGGCAATGGTACCATCCTCGTTGTAGGTCACATCGTACAGGGAGGGCACATATACACCCTCGATTTTGGCTGCCTCCCGAAGGAATTCGCTTCTGGTGGCACCGGCGGCCTTCATCTTGTCATAGAGATCCATGACCTCAAGATCGACTTCTTCGCCCTCACCCAAAAAGAACAGATCAAAGAAATCCGCAATGGGCTCGGGGTTGCAGGCACAGGAGCCGCCTGCACACACAATGGGAGCAATGGCTTCGCCGCGGTCCTTCTGCAGCAGCGGCACACCTGCCAGATCCAGCATATTGAGGATATTGGTGTAGCAAAGCTCGTATTGCAGGGTAAAGCCTATGAAGTCAAAATCCTTGATGGGCTCTAAGCTTTCCAGCGCATACAAAGGAATATTATGGGCACGCATGGCGGCTTCAAAATCCACATCGGGAGCAAACACACGCTCACACCAATATTCTGGGCGGTGGTTGATCACCGAGTACAGAATCTTCATGCCCAGATGGCTCATACCCACATCGTAGCGGTCGGGGAAGCAGAATGCAAAGCGGACAGTCACATCCTTTTTGTCTTTCATAATACTGCCCGGTTCACCGCCGATATATCTGGCCGGTTTCTGCACATTCAGCAGCAGCGGCTCTATTTTTTCAAACAGCATTGTCATATCACCTTTCCGGTTTTTTGGAAGAAACGTTTGCAGGCGGGATCCGATTCTCTGCCGCTATGGCAGAAGCGTTCAATCCTCTGCGGCCTTACGCAGAATGGCCCCCTTCGGCACAGGGGTATCCAATGCCAGAGAGCAGTCCATCATAGCGTGATTGGCGGCTTCAATGGGTTCCCCCTCACCATTTTGCAGATCGGTCACCGTAAAATAGCGGGGCGGCTCCGCGGGGCAGAGCAGAGAAACCGCATCCCCTGCAAAAAAGCGGTTGCGCTGAGAAACAAACAATCTGCCATCTGCCCAGTGCTGCACAATACCGATGACCTCGGTGGTGCGAACATAGCTTGCAGTGGCATTGTGAATGCTGTCATCGGGTCTGCCGAAGTAAAAGCCCGTGGTGTAGGGTCTGTGGCTGACTGCTTCCAGCTCATCCATGGCCCATTGGGGAATGGGCGCAGGATTCTCCCCGAACATAGCATCCATAGCAGCACGGTAAGCATTGGTAATGCCTGCCACATAATAAAAGGATTTCGCTCTGCCTTCGATTTTGAAAGATGTAACGCCAGCCTCATACAGCTTTTGCAGATGGGGCATCATGCAAAGATCTTTTGCATTAAGGATATAGCTGCCGTTTTCATCCTCTCCGATGGGAAAATACTGCCCGGGGCGTTTTTCTTCCACCAGATGATACCGCCAGCGACAGGATTGGGCGCAGGCACCGCGGTTGGCATCTCTGCCTGTAAAATACTCGGAAAGCAGGCAGCGACCCGAAACGCTCATGCACATGGCACCATGCACAAAGGTCTCCAGCTCCAGCTTGGGGTTTGTTTTTGCACGGATCTCCGCAATATCCTCCAGAGGCAGCTCACGGGCAAGCACCACACGCTCGGCACCCATATCATAAAGAGCCTGCGCCGTGGCATAGTTCACCACACCTGTTTGTGTGGATGCGTGCAGCGGCACATGGGGCAGCAGCTTACGCAGAGTGGTCATCACGCCCAGATCGGCTGCAATGACCGCATCAATGCCGCCGGCAGCAGCCTCTGTAAGAAACTCCGGCATCACATCCATTTCATAGCAACGGGGCAGCACATTTACGGTCAGATATACCTTTACGCCCTTTGCATGGGCCTGCGCCACTGCCTGCTGCAGCGTTGCAAAATCAAAATTTTTGGCAGCGGCACGCATTCCGAAGGTTTTTGCGCCCACATACACGGCATCGGCACCGTATTGCAGTGCCATGGAAAAGCATTCCATATCGCCTGCAGGGGCAAGCAGTTCGGGTTTTCGGATCATATTTTACTCCTCGGTATTGTTGCCGTCGCCAGCCAGTGCGCCCTCTTCCTGCTGCCGTTTGATCTCCGCCAGATTTTCCTCATGCTCGGCATTGGTTTTGGCGTAGAAGATCTCACCGGTCTGCACATTGGCACAGAAGAAGTAGTAATCGCTTTCTGCGGGATAAAGCACGGCATCAATAGCATCTCTGCCGGGATTGTTAATGGCACCGGGCGGCAGACCGGCTCCCACATAGGTGTTATAGGCATCGCACATCAGGTGGTTGGCAATATCCAGATTAGGCTCAATGACATCCTCGGCATACACTCTGGTGGGATCAGACTGCAGCAGCGGGAAAATGCTGCTGTTGTTCAGACGGTTATGGAACACGGAGGAAACCATCTGCATGGAGGAAGCCACGGGAGCCTCCGCCTGCACAATAGATGCCAGTGTGATCATTTCGTCCAGTGTCAGGCCCAGCTCATCCATACGCTCCAGATCATCCTGTGTCAGCTTGCGCTCAAAATTCTCGTAGATCTTCTGCACCACGATCTCAGGGTCTTCACCTACATAGAAATCATAGGTATCGGGGAAGAGGTAGCCCTCCATACGATAGAATTTCAGTTCACTGGTCTGGGGCACAAGGGCTTCAAACTCAAAGCCATAGCCGCCTGCGTTGAAGTAGAAGATGAAATCCTTGGCATTGCAGACCTCATTTTCCTCCAGAAGCTGTGCAGCATCCAGGAGGTTGATGCCCTCACGGAAGGTGACGGTAACGGTTTCGCGCTTGTTGACGGCATCATCGCACAGTTCCTCAATAATAGCCTCATAGCCCATAGCAGGGGAAACAACGTGCTCGCCTGCAATATACAGTGCATCCGCATTGTTCAGGCGGGACATCACCAGAAACAGCTTGGGCAGGCGAATGATCCCCTCCTCCTCCAGCAGCTCTGCGATATCGGCAGTGGTGGCACCCTTGGGAATGGTCACAGGCTTTTCCACCATACTCTTGTTGATGCCGAACAGCTCCATGGCAACAGCCAGAATGGCAGCGGAAAGCAAAATGGAAACCGAGAAAATAATGGTCAGTGCCAACAGCGAGCAGGAAATACCACGGCTCTTTTTCCGCCGATTTTTTCTTCTGCGGGCGGCAGCGGCACGTTTTTTGGCACGGCGGCGACGTTCTTCCTCGTAATCATCGTACTCGTCATCGTACTCATCATCGTAGTCGTCATCATCGTACTCGTCGTCGTAGCTGTCGGCGGCTTCGCTGTGATCCTCATGGGCGGCAGCCGCCTTGGAAACAGGCGCTTCCTCTGCGGCCTCCTCATAAGGCTCTGCCTCCGGTTCTGTTTCTTCAGAAAGCATAGGAGCAGGATCTTCGGTTTCCGTTTCCCGCAGGATCTCATCCAGCAGATCGTCTACGGCATCTCTGTTTTTTTCTCTGTTTTCAGCCATTAAAAGACCTCCATTCTTTGTTCGGTCACACAACACTGCATTTTGCAGTCATAGATATCTCTGGGCAAAGACGGCACAAAGCAATCGGCATAGCAAAGGCCCATAGTCACAGGCGAATAGATCGCCAGATAACGGTCATAGTAGCCGCCTCCTGCCCCCAGCCGGTATCCCTGTGCATCAAAAGCCAGCATCGGCAGCAGCATCAGAGCAGCAGCGTCGGGCTGCACGCAGCGTTCTGCGGAGACAGGCGGCACGGGGATGCGGTATGCGCCTGTTTTCAGTTCATCCATAGAGCGCAGCGTGTAAAACTGCATGGTATGCGTGAATGTATCGCACACAGGCAGTGCAAGCTGCTTGCCCCTTGCCAGACACTCGCCCAGTAAAAAGCGGGTATGCACCTCATGGGGCATGGAGACATAGGCAAAGATCCGGTTGGCTTCTTCAAAAGCACGGCTTTCCAGCACCTGCCGTACAATGGCTTCATCTGCCGCCGCACGGATATCAAAAGGCATGGCTCTGCGTCGCCGCATCATCTCTTCCCGCAGGGCAGCCTTGTTCATGGTCACGGTATTCATTTCTTACAGATCATTTTCTCGGCAAGGCTCTTGCGGACCTCCTTGCCCAGCAGGCATTCCACCAGCTTCAGGCCGAACTCCACAGCCACGCCTGCACCCTTGGCGGTAATGATCTTACCGTCCACGCAAAGGGTATCATGGCTGATCTTCGCACCACCCATTTCCCGTTCAAAGCCGGGATAAACCACAGCCTTTTTGCCCTTCAGCAGACCGGCTCTGCCCAGCACGGAGGGGGCCGCACAAATGGCTGCGATCCACTTGCCCTGCTCATCGGCAAATTGCAGCGCCTTCTGCACCGTTTCATTTTGTCCCAGATTCAGGGTGCCGGGCATACCGCCGGGCAGCACCACCATCTCCAGTGTCTTATCAAACACGACTTCTTCTTCGGTAATATCCGCAGTTACGGGGATACCGTGGGCACCTTCCACAACCTTGCCGCCAATGCCTACGGTAATGACCTGCTTGCCTGCCCTGCGCAGACAATCCACGGGAGCCAGTGCTTCGATCTCTTCAAAGCCCTTTGCCAGAAAAACATAGATCATATGATTTCATCCTCCTTGATCGTTTGGTGTTAGCGGTGATCCCAAAGGGAATGCAGCAATTCGGTAATGCGCCAGGTCATGACTTCCTTGGGCAGCAGGCCGTTTTCATCGGCGCAGGGCAAAATATGCCAGCCCTCCCGCTGTGCGGCATACAAAGCCGCCTCACGGCATTTTGCGAGAAAGTCCAGATCCCGTTCGTGGATATCCTTACGGTCATCATGGCCCTCATACCGCTGCAGCAGCAGCTTCTGAGAAAGGGCAAGGGGCATATCCAGAAACACCACGGCATCGGGACGCGGCAGACCCAGCTTATTGTATTCATGATCTGCCAGCCATGTAAGGAAAGCATCCCACTCCTCACGGGGGAGCTTTGTCATCTGATAAATGGCGTTGGAGCTGACATACCGCCCCGCAAGGATCGAAACACCGTTTTCAAAATCATGCTGCCAGAATTGTTTATAGGATGCGTAGCGATCCACAGCATAAAAGCCGGATGCCGCATAAGGGTTTACATCTGTGGCGGCATCGCCGAATGCACCCGAAAGATACAATCTGACCAGCGCAGAGGATTCGCTTTCATAATCGGGGTAGCTGATGGCACGGTTTTGCAGCCCCCTTGCTTTCAGTGCATCGGAAACCAGAGGGAGCTGTGTGGATTTTCCACAGCCGTCCAGTCCTTCGATCACAAACAACAAGCCTTGCTCTGCCATGGCGCAGCCTCCTTTTTCGCATAATATATCACATTATTATACCACGCTCTCGCCGAAAAGTCAACCGTGGGATTTCTTCGGGCGAACACAAAACCGGGGCTGCCGGGTTTTCCGCCTTGACTTATTGCACAGACTATGTTATAATAATCACTGTATTGAATTTTGATGACAGGAGGTCGCTGTGTCATGGCAACCAAAAAAGGCTTCGATAACGCTAAGTATCTGAAGACCCAATCGGAACACATCCGTGAACGCATTGCACAATTCGGCGGCAGATTGTACCTGGAATTCGGCGGCAAGCTGTATGATGACTTCCACGCATCCCGTGTCCTGCCCGGCTTTCAGCCGGACAGCAAGCTGCGGATGCTGCTGCAAATGAAAAAAGATGTGGAAATCGTCATCGCCATTAACGCCTCCGATATTGAAAAGAACCGTATGCGCGGCGATCTGGGCATCACCTATGATATCGACGTGCTGCGTCTCATCGGGCTGTTCCGCCAAAAAGGACTGTATGTAGGCAGCGTGGTTATGACTCAATACTGCGATGAGCCTGCGGCAGAAAAATTCCAGCGCAGACTGGAAAGCCTGGGCATTCGTGTCTACCGCCACTACCATATCGAAGGCTACCCCTCCAACCTGCCCCTGATCCTTTCGGAAAACGGCTTTGGCAGAAACGAATACATCGAAACCACCCGCCAACTGGTGGTAGTCACCGCCCCCGGACCCGGCAGCGGCAAAATGGCTGTGTGCCTTTCTCAGATCTACCAGGAGCACCTGCGGGGCAAGCAGGCAGGTTATGCCAAATTTGAAACCTTCCCTGTGTGGAACCTGCCCCTGAAGCACCCTGTCAACGTGGCATATGAGGCCGCTACCGCCGACCTTAACGATGTGAATATGATCGACCCCTTCCATCTGGAGGCTTACGGCCAGACGGCTGTCAATTATAACCGTGATGTGGAAGTATTCCCCGTGCTCAACGCCATGTTCCAGCAGATTTTAGGGCAGTCTCCCTACCAATCCCCCACAGATATGGGCGTGAATATGGCAGGCTTCTGCATTGTGGATGATGAAGTGGTCTGCGATGCCGCAAGACAGGAGATCATCCGCAGATTCTTTGATACCCGCTGCCAGCTTCGGCAATCCGCTGCCGAGGCAGACACCCTCTATAAGCTGGAGCTGCTGATGCAGCAGGCCAATATTACCGAGGCCGACCGCCCTGTGGTGCAGTGCGCCAGAGAAATCGCTGAAGAAACGGGTGAACCGGGTGCTGCCATGCAGCTTCCCAACGGCAAAATTGTTACGGGACGTACCACCGAGCTGATGGGTGCCGCCTCTGCGCTGCTGCTGAATGCCTTAAAATCTCTGGGGCGCATCAATGATGATATTCTGCTGCTGAGCCCTACAGTCATTGAACCCATCCAGCATCTTAAGGTAGATCATCTGGGCAACGAAAACCCCCGCCTGCACACCGATGAAACCTTGGTGGCACTGTCGATCTCCGCAGCCACCAGCCCCACCGCCGAACGCGCCATGACACAGCTTGCCAAGCTGCGGGGCTGTGAAATGCACTCTACGGTGATCCTTTCTCAGGTGGATGAACGCACGCTGCGCCGTCTGGGAGTGAACCTGACCTGCGACGCCCAATTCCAAAGCAACCGTCTATATCAGAAATAATACCGCAAAGGCATCTGCAAAATGATTTGCAGATGCCTTTTTTGCATAATCAAGCAAAAAAGGACGAGTCAGAATGACCCGTCCTTTTGTATGGGAACTGTAATTATGCCAGACCTGCCAGACCCTTCAGAATTGCAGTAGCATCGTTGCCGGTAATATCCGCAACGCCGTCAACCTCTGCATTTGCCATACCCTGATCGGTAATGTTGACTGTCCGGTCCTCAGCCAGGAAGCGGTTCAGCAGAATCACATCGGCGATCTTCACATAGCCGTCGCAATTCACGTCACCCTTGACCGTTGCCTGTACAGGCGGTACGGTGGTGTCACTGGTGGTGGTTGTGGTAGTTGTGGTTGTGGTAGTGGTAGTAGTAGTGGTTGTGGTAGTGGTAGTGGTAGTGGTAGTGGTAGTAGTTGTTGTTGTGGTAGTGGTAGTAGTAGTTGTTGTGGTCGTGGTAGTGGGGGTTGTCGTCACACCACTGTATACGGTGCAGATCTCTGCGGTATTCTGCCAGCCGTTGGTGCCGTAGATGACATCCTTGCCCCAATCGGAGAGGGTACCGCCCACGTTTGCAGAGCTCATATCCAGATACTCCACGGGACTGCCGTTGCCGTACCAGCTCCAGGAGAGCCAGCCCACGCCCTTTTCCTCGCAGTATTCCATGATGTAGCCTTCCTGCACATCACCATCAGAGTGAGTATAGCCGAACTCGCCCACGCACAGGCAAAGCTGCCGTGCCAGCATGCTGTCGATGATGCTCTTGATGGTGCTTTCGGAACCGCCTGCGCCGCCGTACATATGCACAGAGAACATACAGTTCTTCTCGGGGTCTGCTGCCAGCACTGCGGCACCGCCGTTGATAATGGTGCTGTATCCCTGGCCCCAGCCGCCGGCATCGCACATAATGCAGTGGGTCAGCCCTGCGTTGCGGATGATCTTCACAGCCTCAATATAAGCAGACTGCCATGCGCTGTCATTGGTGCTGCCCTGCCACTCATTGGCAATGTTGATGATAACGGTATCCTCGTGGCCTGTCAGTGCGTTTGCAATGCCTGCAAAATATCTTGCAGCGGTGTACAAAGAATCCGTATCATCCTTGCCGGTGGGATCGTGTACTTCCAGCACGCAAACCAAGTTGTACTTTTCACAGATGGAGATCAGGTTTGCAACCTCGCCGGCGGTGTTGGCAGCACTGCCGTAAGCAATACCGTCTGTCAGCACGATACGAACGGTATTGGCACCGTAGCCTGCGATCTCCTTCAGGGTAGCATCCTCGTTGCCCTCCCACTTATACCATGCGTAGGCATAGTTGGTGCCGCGCATTTCAAACGCATTCTGATTGGCGTCCCGCAGCACAGAACCGTCCACATAAAAGCCATCCTTAGGCTCCACCACGGTGCTGCCGCTGCCGCCCAGCTCCATATCGGAGATGGTCACGCTGCCGCTGACGGAAGAAGTGCCCCAAGGTGCGGTCAGCATCATGTTAATGCGCTGTACAGCGTGCAGATTTGCCACTGCACAGGTTTCCTCGCCGAAGGTCCATTCCTCGGCGGTCAGGTAGTAAGTGATGTCAGCAGTCGCACCGGCATCAATGGTGGTGCCGCCACTCTGATGCCAATCCCATGCACTGCCGGTGTTGATGGCAGTTGCAAGGGTCACGGCAGAAGAACCGTTATTCTTCAAGGTAAGGGAAAGGGTGGTGTAGCCCGACCAGTCCTCGCCCCCAAGGGTGGCACAGAAGCCGGCCGCATTGGTAGAACCGTCATCCGCATTGGAAAAAGTGATGGTGGTTGCATTGCCGTTGTCAGTAACGGAATCGGTGGCTTCCTGATACCCGCTGGTCGCCTCCCATGTGTAACCGCCTGCGCCGCTGCCTGCCTGAACGCTCAGACCCCCAAAGCAGCTGACGGCAGTCAGCATTGCCGCAAGAGCCGCTGCTCCTGCCTTCTTGTGGAAATTGAACATAAAACTCCTCCTCTTCATGTTGCCAAACCGTCTGCGGGACATTGAACGCCCAACGCCCCTTCGATACGCCTATATTATACGAAATCCTTCTGTAAAAGTCAATACCTTTTTCGCTTATTTGCCTAAAAAACCGATATCACAAGGAATCATTTAAGTTAATATCGTCAATTCAAACAAGAGAAGATTGCACCGATGCAATTTCCGACCAAAGCCCGGGAAAAAGAAAAGCCGCTTCCCACAAGAGAAGCGGCTTTTTTGTTGTACAGTATGGGATACCGGTTATTTCCGGCTTAGCCTCTGTCTGCGGTTGCACGCAGCATGGCTTCCATGATCTCGGGATACTCTACACGGCAGCTACTGCGGTTTACCAGGCCGAAGTTCTCACCGTTGCCGTTAAAGAGGTTGTTATCCCACCACACGCAGGGGATGCCGTAGGAAGCGGCGGTCTTTACATAATATTCTACCCACTCCACACGCTCGGAGAGGTTGTTCTTGTTCACTGCACCGAACTCGCCCACGATAACAGGGATGCCCTTGCTGATGAACTTGGACTTCACACGCTCAAAATTCTGCACGATCTCATAGGAACCGCTGCCCTGATCCCAGTTGGAGGTACCGTTGGCGTTCAGTGCAAAATCATAGGGGGTATAGGCGTGAATGGAAACGATCAGGTGGTCATCATCGGGCAGTACGATATCATTGACCACGCTGGCAATGGGAGATGCACAGTAACCGGGCATCATGACAAAACGCTTGTCGTTGTTGCCGCCGCTGGCACGGATGGCAGACAGTGCAGCCGCATTCATCTCGTTGACTACGGCACGGGCTTCGGCAGTACCGCCGTTCCACTCATCCTGATGTCCCACCAGTCTGGGCTCGTTCATGGTTTCAAAAATCAGGTGCTCGTCAAAGTGGCCGAACTTCTGACCGATCTGTGTCCACAGTGCGGAAAGCTGTGCCTTCTGGGCATCCAGATTGCTGTAAGAGGGCACCTGCCAGTCGGTGTCGTGGTGGCTGTTCAGGATGCAGTACATATCGTTATCCAGCACATAGCCAACAACCTCGTACACACGGTTCATCCACTCTTCATTCACCTTGTAATCGGGGCCGCTGCCCATCTTCTGACCCCAGCTCACGGGCACACGCACGGTATTGAAGCCCGCAGCCTTTACTGCATCAATCATGGCCTTGGTAGTGTAAGGGTTGCCCCATGCGGTTTCAAAGCCATAGGCACTGTTGGCATAGTTACTGGTAGAATCCAGTGTATTGCCAAGGTTCCAGCCCAGCTTGATGTTTGCCACAAATTCCATGGCAGACTGCTCAAAGCCCTCGCCCCCTTGGATGGGAATGTCCTCAGGCTGATTGAGAGAGCCATCCAGAATGCCGCGCTTCAGCAGGGTGAGATCCACTGCGTCAATGTCGCCGTCGTCATCCAGATCGGCATTCTGCGGTGCAGTCATAATCAGGTTCTCGGTAAGATACCGTGCCATGGCAACGGCATCGGCAACGGTCACAGCATCATCGGCATTCAGGTCGCCAAGCTTGTCGGCATCGCTGCCCGCAACCTTTACACCTACGCTTTCAATGGTGATAGCATCAATATCGCCCCACCAATATTGGATCATGAACTCATTGGGAATGGGGTATTCCTCGGGGATATCATACACCACGGTGCCGTTTGCTTCAGTGATGATAATAGAATCGGAATACCAGTTTTCTTCGTTGTAGCCATTGGCGGTGTAACCAATGGCAGGCATGATGTTCTTGCCTGCCTCACCGCTGACATTGACCCAGATCTGCTCCACGGTGGCAGTGGCAGGCACGCCCAAAGCCTCGCAGGAGGTAACAAAATTGGTTTCGGTGTCAATGACATCGCCAAACTCCACGACATAATCGCAGTCGGTAATGGGGCTGCCGGTAAAGCTTGCCGCCTGTGACGGCATTGCGGCAAGCTGTCCCACCAGCAGACAAGCTGCGGAAACAAGGCTGATGCCGCGGATTCTTCTGAACTTACGCATGATAAAACTCCCTTCCTTTTCAGCAGCGGAACAGCCTGTTCCCCCTTTTGGACAGACTGACCATCGTACCTTTTATTATACCAGTCCGCAGCATTGGTTGGAAGACCGTATGTTGCGTATTTTTATAATTATATTGCCCTCGTTTTTTGAAAGACATCCTGCTGAAAAAATGAATTTTTTATGGGATTTTTTCCGAATGCTTGACGATGCCCTTCTGTTTATGCTATAATAGTAGTGTAGAATGTGCGTTTTGCGGGCACTCGCACAGCGCATGGATCCAAATTTATCAAAACGGAGGAAACCACTATGTCTTTTGATCGTCTGATCTCCAAAATCATCAGCATGAAAAACCCCACCGTGGCCGGTCTTGACCCCAAGCTGGAATATGTTCCCGATTACCTGAAAAAGAGCTTTCTCGATGAAGACGGCGAAACGCTGAAGGCGGCCGCCAAGGCCATCTTCAAATATAACCAGCAGATCATTGATGCCATCTGCGATATTGTACCTGCCGTGAAGCTGCAGGCTGCTTACTATGAAATGTACGGTCACCACGGTGTCAAGACCATGGAGCGCACCATCCGCTATGCAAGACTGCGCGGTATGTATGTCATCACCGACGGTAAGCGCAACGATATCGGCGCAACCATGGAAGCCTATACCGCAGCGCACCTCGGCTCCTGCACCATTGGCGAGAGCGAGTGCGAGCCCTTCGGTGCCGATGCCCTGACTGTCAACGGTTATCTGGGCACCGATGGTATTGCTCCCCTGCTGCCTGTCTGCAAGCAGCGTGACAGAGGTATTTTCGTACTGTGCAAAACCTCTAACCCCTCCTCCGGTGAGTTTCAGGATCTGCTCATCGACGGTGTGCCCCTGTACGCCAGAATGGGTGACAAGTGCGAAGAATGGGGCGCGGATACCATCGGTGCATACGGCTATAGTGCCGTAGGTGCCGTTGTGGGTGCAACCTACCCCGAACAGCTTGTTTCTCTCCGCGAGAGAATGCCCCATACCATGTTCCTGGTGCCCGGCTACGGCGCACAGGGCGGCGGTGCCGCAGGCATTGCAGGCGGCTTTGACAAGAACGGTCTGGGTGCCATTGTCAACAGCTCCCGTGCCATCCTCTGTGCATACAAGAAGGAGCAGTGCGATGAGCGTGACTTTGCAGGTGCTGCCCGCCGTGAGGCCATCCGCATGAGAGAAGATCTCATGACCTATATTAAAATCGGCTGAAAACGGAGCGTAACAATATGTGTATGAACGGAACTATCAACCCGTTGCCCAATCTGCGTTACCCTGTCCGCAGTATGACGCAACTGAATATGACCATGTGGAGCATGGTTGTGGATTGTCCCGCTGTTGCCGCAAAGGCACAGGAGGGTCAGTTTGTCCACCTGCTGCCCGATGGCAGCTATACGCTGCGCAGACCCATTTCCATCTGCGAGATCGACAAGGAAGCCGGCACCCTGCGCCTTGTATTTGAGGTCAGAGGAGACGGCACCAAGACCCTTTCTCAGCTCAAAGCAGGTGATACAGTCGATCTGCTGGGGCCTTTGGGCCATGGCTTTACCACACTCCCCGAAAATGCTTCCGCCGTGATGATCGGCGGCGGTATCGGTACACCACCCATGCTGCCTCTGGCACAGCATTACGGTAAAAACGGTACTGTCATCTGCGGCTTCCGCAACAAGGATGCCGCCATTCTGCAATCGGATTTTGCAAAAACGGGCGCAGATACCATTCTCTGCACCGATGACGGCTCCGCAGGCCACCACGGTCTGGTCACAGAGCCGCTGAAGGCTCTGCTGGAGCAGAAGAAAACAGATATCATTTATGCCTGCGGTCCCATGCCCATGCTGAAGGCCGTTGCGGCTCTGGCAAAGGAAAAAGGCATTCGCTGCGAGGTTTCTCTGGAAGAACGCATGGGCTGCGGCGTAGGTGCCTGTCTGGTCTGCGCCTGCAATATCTATCTGGAGGATGGCAGCGTCCATGCGGGCCATGTCTGCAAGGACGGCCCCGTATTCGATGCGGAAAGGGTGGTTTGGAATGGCTGATCTCTCTGTAAAAGTATGCGGTGTGGAATTCAAAAACCCCATTATCCCCGCATCCGGCGTGTTTGGCTACGGCAGAGAATACGCACAATACTATCCCCTTTCGACACTGGGCGGCATTGCTGCAAAGGGTACTACGCCTCTGAAGCAGAACGGAAACCCCGCACCCCGTATTGCCGAAACCCCTGCGGGTATGCTGAACTCCGTAGGTTTGCAGAACCCCGGTATGGATGCTTTTCTGCAGGATGAGCTGCCTTGGCTCATGCAGCAGGATACGGTGATCCTTGCAAACTTTGCGGGGCCTTCCCCCGAAGCCTGTGCGGAATCCGCCGCCAAGCTGGATGCCACCGATGTGCATATGCTGGAGCTGAACATCTCCTGCCCTAATGTGAAAAACGGCGGTCTGGCATTCGGTGCCCAGGCAGATACCGCAGCCGCTATGGTCAGAGCTGTCCGCAAGGCGACCAAAAAGCCCTTGGTGGTCAAGCTCTCCCCCAACGTAACCGATATCACCGAAATCGCAAAGGCCGTTGAAGCCGAAGGTGCCGATGCAGTCTCTCTCATCAACACCCTGCTGGGTATGCGGATTGATCTGCGTACCCGTCGTCCCATTCTCAAAAACAATACCGGCGGACTTTCCGGCCCTGCGGTGTTCCCCGTAGCAGTTCGGATGGTCTGGCAGGTTTCCAATGCCGTGAAGATCCCTGTCATCGGCATGGGCGGCGTGGCAAGCGGCAAGGATGCCGCCGAGCTCATGATGGCCGGTGCATCTGCCGTACAGGTAGGCACTGCCGTGCTGACTGACCCCTATGCACCCCTTCGCATTATCAACGAGCTGAATGCCTGGCTGGATGAAAACAACATCAAAACAGCCGCCGAGCTGACCGGTACCATGCGTCCATGGTAACACGATTTTATCTGGTGCGCCATGCCGAAGCCGAAGGCAACGCCAAGGAGTTTTTTCAGGGCAGCACCGAAACGCTGCTGACCGAAAAGGGAAAACAACAACTGCAATATCTGTCGGAACGCTTCCGCATCATTCCTTTGGATGCGGTGATCAGCAGCCCCTTCGGGCGGGCAAGGCAAACGGCAGAAGCCATCAATCTGCACCATAAGCTGCCGATCCTCACAGAGTACGACCTGCGGGAGATCAACGGCGGCGACTGGGAAGGCAGACCGTGGACAGAGCTGCCTGAGGCATTCCCGGAAGCATATGCGGACTGGACGGATGCCATGTGGCGTTTTCAGGCACCAAACGGCGAGCCAATGGGTCAGGTGTGGAATCGTATGACCGCCGTTATGGAACGGCTGGCAAGAGATCACAAGGGGCAGACCGTTGCCGTGGCTTCTCACGGCTGCGCCCTGCGGAATTTTCTGTGTTTTGTGGAATTCTGCGACATGGAACGCCTTGCGGATGTAGGCTGGGCCGATAACACCGCTGTTTCTCTGGTAGAATACGATGACGAAAGCGGCTGGCGGCTGATCTTCAAAAATGATGCTTCCCATCTGCCCAAGGAATGCTCCACATTGCGGCGTTCCCACTGGTGCAGATACGAAACCGCAAAGGAGGAAAACACATGATTTTATTTGCGGTGGATTTCGGCGATGTACGCACCGGCTGGGCTGTTTGCGATAAAACCGAGCTGCTGGCATCTCCCCACGGGGTGCTGACCGAGCCGGATTTTCAGCTTTGTGCCGAAAAAACCGCACAGGCTGCCATGGCCGCCCGTGCGGAAGAGATCGTTGTGGGATACCCCAAAAATATGGACGGAAGCTGCGGCGAACGCGCACAGAAATGCGAAAGCTTTGCTGCAATGCTCCGTGAGCTGACCCAGCTTCCCGTAACCTTATGGGATGAACGCTGTACCACTGTTTCCGCACACCGTATCCTAAACGAAACCAATACCAGAGGCAAAAAGCGCAAGGCTGTGGTAGATGCCGTTGCCGCCGTGCTGATTCTGGAAAGCTATATGGGATACCGGAAATCCAACGGGCTGCGGTAACAGCGGCACTGCCGCCGCTTACATATGCAGCAGCTCCGAAACACTGTCCCAGACAGCACCCACGGCCTGCACTGCCTTCACGGTTCTCCGCTTCAGGCGGTTCTTTTCCCCTGTGGTTGCCCGTGAGAGAAAATATCCGACGGTGCCGGCAGTCACACCAAGGGCCACGCCCTTTGCCAATGCCTTGTATTGCATCATACACATACTCCTTCCTTGCTCATGCTGATTGGTGTAAGAGGAGATGCTTTCAGCATTCCCCTGCCTGCCCCCGTTATGCAAGGAAGCTTTTACCGAACAGAAAGGAGCGCACCTCTCTTGCCAAAATTGAATCTGGTGCTGGTAGAACCCAGAATCCCCCAGAATACAGGCAGCATTGCCCGTACCTGTGCCGTGACCGGCGCAAGGCTCCATCTCATTCATCCGCTGGGCTTTGCTCTTGATGCAGCCAAGCTCAAGCGCGCGGGATTGGATTACTGGGATAAGCTGGAAATCTTTCATTACCCGAATGTAGAGGCTTTTTTTGCACAAAATCAAGTAAACGGGCCTAACCCATATTTCTATTTTACCGCCAAAACAGGGCAGCTTTACACCGATGTAGCTTACCCCGAGGAAACTTATCTGTTTTTTGGCAGAGAAGACAGAGGCCTGGATGAGGATTTTCTCATGGCTCACCCCGAACGCTGCGTGCGGATTCCCATGCGGGAGACCTTGCGCTGCCTGAACATCTCCAATGCGGTCACCGTTGCCGCCTATGAGGTTCTGCGGCAGCACAACTTTGCGGGTCTTTGCATGGACGGTCGGCTGGCACAGTCTGCATGGGAGCCGGAAACGCCCCGTGCCTTCGACATCAGCCAGACCTGAAGCCACAACAGCCTTTGACAGAAATGCAGCGTCAGATCAATCACCCGACGCAGAAAGGATCACCCTATGATGAAAGAAAAAATCATGCTGATGACCGATTCCTGCAGCGATATTCCCAAGGAGCTGGCAGATGAGCTGGGCATTCGTATGCTTTGCTTCCCTGTTACCGTGGATGGCGTTTGCTGCCGTGAGGTGCAGGACTTTACCAAAGAGGAATTCTACGAGAAAATTGCTGCAGCACGGGAATACCCCAGCACCGCACAGATCACCCCTTTTGAGCTTCACGAAACCTTTGTAAACCTCTATGAGGAGGGTTACAGCGATGTGATCTATGTGAGCATCGGCAGCGGCGGCTCCGCAACCCACGGCAATGCCATTATCGCCCGTTCCCAGTTCTATAACGAGGATATGCAGGCTGACCGCCCTATGCGGATCCATCTGGTAGATGGCAGAAACTACACCGCTACTTACGGATATGCTGTGGTGGAGGCAGCAAAAATGCTCCGCAGGGGCGCAGATGTGGCCGAGCTGCTGGATTATCTCAAGGACTGGATGGCCTCTGTTGCTGTGTATTTTGTACCCCTTACGCTGAAATATGTCAAACGCTCCGGAAGAGTCAGTGCAGCGGCCGCCTTTGCAGGTGAGCTGCTGGGTCTGCGGCCGGTGTGCCGCATTGTGGATTGCAAATCCGAAGTGCTGATGAAGGTGCGCGGCGAACAACATATTGTCCCCACTCTGCAAAAGATCGCCGGCGAGAATATGATCCCCCATACCCCCTATGTGATCATGCAGGGCAAGGATGGCACCCTTGCCAAGGAGCTGGCCGCCCAGATGACCAAGCAGCTTGGCTATGGGCCTGCCCACACATGGCACATCGGCGCAACGGTGACTTGCAATGCCGGCCCCGAGGTTGTCGGTATTGTTATCCGCCAGCAGCGGCGTGAGCTGCAGGAAGAGCTGTAAACCCGTAAGTCTTCTCAAAAGTGACAGCCAAACGGGCTTTTGCCCGAACATCTCATATCACAACCAAAACGGCGGTGGATGTAAAATCCACCGCCGTTTTGGTTTTTGAAGGCCGCCATAAAGGCGAAACACCATGAAAAATCAGATCAAACCGCCCTGTGCGTAGAACATTTCCTCAGTTGCATACACACAACCTGCCAGGAAGCTGCGCTCAGCGTCAAGGGGGCTGTACACCACATGGTCTGCCATCTCCTCACCGGAGATCTCTGCCATGTAATCGTGCAGCAGCTTCTTGGATTTGTCACAGAAATGATAGTTCTGCAGCACGGCATAATCAGCAAACTGAGTCAGCATCATGTTATGCAGCAGATGTGCCAGCAGATGCAGCTTCTGCTCCAGCCACTCACTGACAGCGGGATCGCCCTCGCTAAAGGCCATATTTGCCTTCTCAATGGTAATCTCATCAATATTGCCGTTACAGAGCTGATAGAGGATGGGGGTGCTGTTCTCGCCAAAGCGGGCACGAATACCCTCCATAATAGCGGGCAGAGAAAGCTCTGCACGCACGGAACCATCGGGGAAGCCTTCCGCTTTTGCGCCGCCGGGATTGATCACAACACGCTCAACGTTATCGGTACGCACCACACAACGGCGAACCAATGCGTTATCGCTGATGACTGCCAGATTATACTGGCTGCCGCTGTACAGCAGCAACTGGTTCTGGTGACCGCCCTTGCGGTGATCCAGATTGGCCATGGCGTACAGCGCAATGGCATTGCCGCAATGTACGGGCACATTCACCTCAAGCTCCAGGATATACCGCAGCTTGGAGAAATCGGGGGTATCATCGTGGATATCCGCACGGAGCTGTTCCCAACGGCTGGGCACAATACCCACGCCAAGGCCCAACACCTGCTTCTCGGTCAGGCCGCTGTTTTTGAGCATTCTGGTGCAGGCTCTTGCAATAAATGCAATGATATCCTGCTGGTCATGCTCATCGGTCAGCTCCATGAAGTCCTTATCCAGCACTTCACCCACCAGATTGGACAGACCCACACTGATGTTGTGCTCATTGATCATGGCACCCAGAACGAACTTGTAGTTGCTGTTCACCTCAATAAGGATCTTGCGGCGACCCTTTTTCAGGTTGTGCTCATCCACAGGGGCCTCGCCCAGCTCCATGAGAACGCCCTGCTCGATCATATCATTGGTGATGATAGTCACAGCGGCACGGGTTAACTGCAGCTCTGCTGCAATGTCCACACGAGAGATGGGGCCGAACTCACGCATGACGTTCAGAATCTGCTTGCGATTCCGACGCTTCAGGTCCAGTTTGCTAATTCCTTTGCTTTCCATTTGATTACACTCCTTAAAATCTGCAACTTTTTGGTTCCGCCGACCATTTCGGCATCTTGTCATTCTACCGTTACAATTCAATTCACAAAAACATTATAACAATTGATTGTGAATGCCGTATGGATTGTTTATGAACAGATTGTAAATTAGAGAAAAATCCGTAACTTTGCTCTTGGATTTTGCACGATTTTTCCCAAACGACTGCAAAAACCGGATGTTCGCTGTACTGTTAAATAAAGATGTTTACCAGAAAAGCCACCACAGGCATCACATAAATCAGCAGAAAAACACCGGCCAAAGCCAGCAACGATAATTTCTCGGAAGCAAAACACAAACAACAGTTTGCTTTTTGCGAAATCTTTTTTCGCAGCACCGCATACAACACAAACAGCACCAAACCGGCTCCCGAAAGCACCAAAGCTGCCTTTAATCCCGGTGGGAAGAACCGCAGCTCCACCACTGCTTCACCGGCCGGCACAAGCACGGCAGTTTCACAGGTATTCACACGAAAAACCTCTGCGGGCTTGCCATTTACCTCGGCGGTAAAACCCTCATCATAAGGAATGGCAAGAACCAACGTGGCAACGGATTCTCCCCTGGTGGTTACGGTGTAGCATCCCTGCTCATAGTGCAGATCATCGGCAGGCAAAGCAGCGGCGGCATCGGTCAGTACCTTTTCACGGATGCCGAACACGCCAAAGCTCTCACAGGTAAAATCCTGATGGATCACAGCACGAACGGTAACGTACTCGTTTTCAAACTTGCCGAGGCTTACCAGCCCGTTATTGGAGCTTTGAGGGTAATCTGTTTCCAGAAAACGGCCGTTTACACTGAGATTCACGCTCTTGTTCCGAGGATTTCCGATCTCCGTACCCGTCAGCGTATACAAATCAAAGTACAAAAACTGTGCATCCTCCACAAAAAAGGAAAACCGCACATCGGTGGTAAACTCCTCGGGATCTATCACATGACACTGCACGCCGTGTTCGGTTTCCTCCAGTGTAACATTTACCAGTTTGGTGTAGGGGTATTCCACCACGGCATTTTCCGCACCCAGCTTTTGCTTGGCCAGATATGCCTGCACCGCACTACGCTTGCCGTCGGGCAGAGAAAGCATATCCTGTGGCGTTTGCTGCACCCGAATGGCTTGAGGCAGGGTGTAGGAGGTTTCACCGATGGCAAGCACATTATTTGTCCAGACAGTCTGCACCCAATCAGCAAAATCGCGCTGCTGCCCAAGCTGATACCGCACGCCCCACAGGGCATCGGTCAGCACGGTACCGCCTGTCGAGGGCACCTCCATCCAATAGGAGCTGTAACCCATCTTCTTTACCCCCTCCAGATAATCCGCACGGGTCAGAGAGGTATAATGTGCCATGGTAGGATATCCCAGTGCACCCACCATATTGGCATGTGCATATTTTCGGGTCATTTTCAGGCGATAAAAGCGTTCATCGTTGAGATGCCCTGCCGCAGCATAAGTCTGAGTGTACAAAGTATCCTCCTGCGCGGCAGCACAAAGATTGCTGTATGTGTGCAGGGTCATTTCGCCGCTGAACATCACCACACAAACACACAGAACCAAACGCTGCGAGAGCTTACCCTTTTGCCGCAAGGTCAGTATCAACACATATGCCGCAATGGAAATCACTGTGGGGATCAGCAGCAGAGTGACGTTTTCCGCATCCAGCCAGAGCGTCTCAACATAGCTGGTAATGTAGGCATTGCCCAAGGTCATCAGCAGAATATCGGCAGTTACCGCAGCTATGGGAAGCAAAATCAGCCCCAGCTTGCTCCACAGGTTCAGCTTTTCATTTTCCGCCGCAGATGCAGGCGTGGCAATCAGCTTGGCAGCCAGAGTAAGACAGATCAGAACAGGCCAGAATGCCCACCGCAGCGGAAACGCCTGATAGCTGCCCGTATGCCACATGGCATTGATGGGATCCACCACAACAGCAACGGCAAACAACACACACAGGATCCGTGTGCGGCGCAGCTCCTGTGTAGAAAGGGGCAGGTTCTTCCGCCACAGCAGCGGCAGAACAGCCATTACCAATGTGGTGGCTGCCAGCACTGCGAATTTATCGCCCAAGGCATGCAGTACAGGCTGATTGGCAAGCCGCTGCAGCAGATTTCCGCTGCGGGCAGAACGTGCGATCTGTAAGAATGACGGCAGCCATACAAAGGCTGTCGCAAAAGCCGCAGTACCGCTGGTCAGCCAGAATTCCGCAAAATGCAGCTCTTTGCGCTCCTCCGCCGAAGCGCAAAGCGCATACAAGCCCACATACAAAAGCAAAAACACCACGGTCATGTAACCGATATAATAGCAAAAAACGATCTGCAGGCAAATACAGCAGAAATAGGGCAGGATCTTTCCCTTGTGCAGCATTGCTTCCACCGAAAGCAGCAGCAACGGCGCCAAGGCTTGTACATCCAGCCACATCAGATTCTGATAGTACATCAGGCCATAGCCGCTGAAACCGTACATCAGACCCAGCAGCACCACAATACCGCCTTGCAACCGAGGACAACGGCTTCGCAGCCAGATCACCATACTGCCTGCCGCCAATGCCAGCTTCACAGGCACCAGCAGATTCATCAGCGAGGAAACAGGCATATCTGTCAGCAGCACAGTAAAAGATAAAGGATTGCTGAGGAAAAAGAAAAACACGCCGTAAAAATTCATGCCGCCTGCATTCAACGGATGATACAGTAACGATTCGCCCTGCTCGATGATCTGCTTGCATTGCAGCAGCAGCGGCACGGCCTGTTGTTCCATATCGCACCAGACAATAGAACGTTCTCCAAAGGGATAAATGTGAAACAGCTTATAGAACAAAGCAAACAACGCCAGCACAAGCAGGGTTCCGCTTGCAGCCAGCAAGCAAGTTTGCATCATGGTCTTGTTTCGGGATATCGGTTTCAACGGGAGGCCTCCTTATATCACAACAAAAAAAGAGCAGCGTTCGATTGCGACGCCACTCTATATGATAGCACATACAAGGGGAAAAATCAAGATGTTTCCATGGCATATTTTACCAAAACAGGCTGTAACTGCCGATGCTCCAGGGCAGCGGCAACCGTCTGAGGGATCAGGGAAAAATCACCCACCAGTGAAGTAGGCTTCTGCAGAGGGGCATCCTGCCCGAAAGGCACGAAAAAGTAGTGCTTGCGGTTCAGCAGATCACCCAGATTCCGTGCCGAAGCTGAAAGCCCATCATTGGTGGAAATACAAAGGATTACGGGTTTTCCCCCACGCAAATGAGATTTTACCGCCATGGTCACGGTATTATCGGTAATGCCCGCCGCCAGCTTTGCCAGCAAATTACCCGTACAGGGAGCCACCACCAACGCATCTGTCAGATTTTTGGGACCAATGGGTTCCGCATCGACGATACTCTGCACGATCCGACCGTTGCCAAGCAGTGCCAGCTCCTCCAAAAAGGCGGTAGGCGAACCAAACCGTGTAGTGATCTGAGCAAAATGCTCTGAAACCACAGGCACCAGCTCTGCACCTGCTTCGGCGCAAGCCTTTGCGGCGTTGAGTCCCTTACGGGCACAGCAAAAAGAGCCGCACATGGCAAATCCCA
Organism: Ruminococcus sp.; assembly: GCA_015066805.1. GTDB lineage: Bacteria > Bacillota > Clostridia > Oscillospirales > Ruminococcaceae > Firm-04. Next base: position 100,183 of record SVNP01000001.1, read on the forward strand.
GTCTGCATCCGTTCAGATCAGCCATTGTATTCGCCTCCTTCTTCGAGCATACCAAGCACAGTATCCGCAACGATCTGCCCCGCAGTAACCGGAGCCGTTTTTCCCGGCAGAGCCAACGCCCAGATCACCTTTACACCCAAAGCAGCAGCGGCTTCAACATCAACGCCCCATGATGTCGCAGGCAGCAGAAGTCAACCGCCAGAGATTGCATTTCTGTCGTTTTCCGATCTTCTCGGTCATGCCCAAACGCTCCAGCAGATTCAGCAGCATACGGGCTTCCGTCTCTCCACAGGAGCAGCCCGCAGCCGCCTCTGCTGCTACAAAGGTATCCGGCAGGGTACAAGGCAGCAGTCCAAGATAGTCCACCGGTGTTTCCAGCATCTGAATGCCATGCAGAGCAATGGGCACACGATCAATATGCTCTCCGCGGATCTTTTTTTGTTTGCCATAGCCATTCATACAGCGATATTGCTCCACCTCTACGCTGCAAAGAGCAAAGCGCAGCCCGGGATGTCCGATCAGCTCCCGCAGGCTGTAAATCTCGGAAAGCACCGTGTACACCGATTCCTTTTTTGGCGAACGCCTTCTGGACTGCACCACACCGTTTTCATCCACCCAGACCACCCAACGCGGAGCAGCAATGGGATGCACGACTGTCACAGGGCAAACCTCCAGAAAAGCACGCAGTTTTTCCTTCAGTCGGATAAAGCTCCGTGTCTGCACCTCAATAACGCCGTCTTCCGTGACTGCATCTGCCACAAAACCACCCACAGATTGCTCATGGGTCAATGGGTCGGGGGCAAAATAATACTTCAGCGCCAGATGCAGGGTACGTTCACGCAGCGTACCGATGCCCTTACAGCCAAGATCTCCGGCTGCAGCATCAAGAGCTGCGGAAAAACGTTCTTCCATGGGGTGCCTCCTTTCATGAAAAAAGCACAGTGCCCATTGGACACTGTGCCTTTGCTTGTGGTAGATTACTCCTTCACACCACCGGCAGCAACACCGGCAATGATGAACTTGGAGAGGACCAGGTAGATGATCACCACAGGGATGATAGACAGGGTGATAGCCATATTGTTAGCACCCAGATCCACAACACGGTCCAGAGCAACGACCTTCTGCACGATCATAGGCATGGTGAGCTGTTCGGTCTTGCCGGAAACCAGAACCAGAGCCTGAGTGTAGTAGTCGTTCCACTTGGAGATAAATGCAAAGATTGCCTGAACAGCGAATGCCGGCTTCATCATGGGGATAGAAATGGTGAGGAAGGTACGGAATTCGTTGGAGCCGTCGATTCGGGCAGCCTCAATGATATCCAGCGGGAAGGAGGACAACATATACTGGCGCATGAAGAATACGATGGCGGGCGCTGCGATGGAGGGAATGATCAGCGGGATGTAGCTGTCAACCAGACCCATCTTTACGATCATGTTCAGGAAACCTACGGAGGTAACCTGGGTGGGAACCATCATAACTGCCAGGATGAAGGTGAACATAGGGCCACTCATCTTGAAGTCATAAACCACCAGACCGTATGCAGTCAGACCGGAGAAGAAAACTGTCAGCGCACAGCAGCTACCGGCGATGATCAGAGAGTTCTTCAGACCGATCAGGGGGTGATAGAATGCAGAGTACAGACCATCATTCATCAAAGTCTTGAAGTTTTTGATAGCCATAGTGCCGGGCAGGAACGAAACACCGCTCTCAATGATCTGAGCATTGGAACGAGTAGCATTGATCACCAGAACGAGGATCGGGCCCAGGCAGATGATGGTCAGCAGGACAAGCACGATGAAAATGAGCACGGACTTGACCATAATGGAAGTCTGATAGCTTCCGGAATCAGAAGCGTACTTTACCTTCTTGCTCATAAACCAAGTCCACCTCCTTGTGCAGCCTTTTTCTTTGCTTCCTTCATGGCCTGCTTTCTCTTCTTCTTGATCTCGATGGCGTGCTTATCGCGCTGCACATAGAAGACCATAGCACCCAGAATACTGGTGATAACGAAGAGGATCACAGAAGCCGAAGCGGAATAACCGTAGCTGGGGGAGGCAAAGTTTGCATGGAACATATCGTAGATAAATACTGCCGCTGTTTCGGTGTACTGGTTGAGGGTAGAACCGGTGCGATACATATAGGGAATATCGAACATCTGGAAACCACCGATCATAGAAGTCAGCAGGGTGTAAACCATGATGGACTTCAGCAGAGGCAGGGTAATGCGCCAGAAGGTCTGGCGGGAGTTTGCGCCGTCGATCTCGGCGGCCTCAAACAGGGAACCGTTGATGCTCATGATACCGGACATCAGCATGATCATGGTATTACCAAACCACATCCACACCTGGATGAACATGATGATCACACGGGAAGCCCACTTATCGGAGGAGAAGAAGAAATCGCCGTCCTTCACCATGGCATCGGGGGTAATTCCTTCAATGAAGTTGTAGAATCCCGGAGCAGATACCTCAAGCTTATCCAGCAGGTTGTTGGCAACGCTGTAGGGAGAGTTACTGATCAGGGACAAGAACAAACCGGCAACGGAAGCTGCGGTGATGATGTTGGGCATATACATAACGACTTTGAAGAAGCCTTTGCCGGGCATCTTAACACGCATATCCGTAAACCAGACTGCAAGCAAAAGGGAGAGGGCGATCTGCGGGATAAAGTTGCCGCCCCAGATGATGACGGTGTTGCCCATGCAGCGTACAAAACGCTCATGGATACCCATGGACTTGAAGTCCGTACCGCCGAACAGAATTGTCTTGAAGTTATCAAGACCGACAAAGCAGTTAATTGATGTACCGGCCTCGTCAAGCTTAGGGGTATTACCGTTGCCGTGGAAGGCAAGCATAAACGTCTCGATGAGAGGCCAAAGCATAAAGATGAAGTACACGATAAAGAACGGCGCCACGAAAATGTAGCCGTACTTCGCGTAGCTAACGGACTTGATCCGTCTTTGTGCAGCTGTAGCCATTCAGCACACCCTTTCAAAACAAAAATTAACAAGCGCAGGGGTCAATATAAAATATACGCCTATAGGGCTTTCGCCCTATAGGCACATATTCGGTTATGCTTTTCAGGCATTATTCAGTTGTTCTGTCTATATCGTCAGAACCTCCGTTTGAAAAACGGAAATTACTGAACGTTCAGGCCCTCGATCTGAGCAGCTGCCTTCTTGAACTCGTTGATCATGTTATCGTAGGAAGTGTAGCCCTCAACACCCTTCAGGTAGTTGGTAACGGAATCGTTGAAAGCCTTCTTGATCTGGGAGTCAAATGCAGTGATCTTACCGGTCATGTCGATGTTGCCGGCTGCCTCGAACAGGATGCTCCAGGGGTTGGTTCTCAGCATGGGGTTGTTAGACTTCTCGTTCTTGCCAACCTTCTCCATAACGGTGGGGTTGTTCACGAACTCGCCCTTGAACAGAGCGTAGGACTCCATGGTCTCCTCGTTGATGGTGAAGTGCTCGACGAATGCCTTTGCCAGAGTGCCGTTGTCGCACTTGGGAGACAGAGCCAGCCAAGAACCGCCCCATGCATAGCCGGAAGGACCAGCGATGATGTCGAACTTGTTGTAGAGGTCAGGATTGTTGATCACATCATCCTTACCCTCCTCACGGGTAACGCCGCCGGCAGCGGACTCCAACTGACCGCCGGCACCCAGGCACCAAGTGCAGAAGGTGTAGCCCAGAACGGACTCGTCAGCAGCCTGGTTCAGCCAGCCATCGCCCCACTGATCAACAGTAGAAACGTAGCCCTCATCCCACATGGTCTTAGCGATGTCAGCGTAGGTCTTGCAGTAATCATCGATTACCAGGTTGTCGTCCTTGTCTGCCCATGCAGAAGAACGGTTGTAGGAATATACCTGCCAGATACCGCCCAGAGAATCGTACAGAGCAGTCTTGCCTTCGGAAGCATCCTTCAGCTCCTTAGCGGTAGCCAGAACGGTGTCCCAATCCTTCATCTTTGCCTGCATCTCAGCGTTGGTCTTAACGCCCAGCAGCTTCTCAGCCAGGTCATAGCGGTAAACGTAGCCGCCGGGAGTGGACTGCCAGGAAGCACCCTTCAGAACGCCGTTGTCGTTGGTAGCAACTGCAACAGTGTACTCATAGCAGCCATCGAAATCGGAAGCCTCGAAACCGAGGTCGCTCATAGGAGCGGTGTAATCATCATTGTTGATGTAGTCCAGGATCCAGTCTGCCTCGAGAACGAACAGGTCTGCATCCTGATCGCCCTGGAAGTAAGTTGCATACTTCTCACGAGCCTCTGCGCCCTCAGAACCAACGTTCACGTACTCGACCTTGCCCTTGTACTCGGAGTTGGTCTCCTCGAAGTGCTGAATCATGAACTTAACGTCATTGTCGGTCCAGCAGAGAACGGACAGCTTCTCACCGTCATCGGTGAACTTGGTGCCGTTGCCTTCCTCGCCCTTGCTGTCAGCGGTGCTGTCAGCCTTGGAATCGGAAGTAGAGTTGGTGGTGGAGTTGCCGGTGCTGGTATCCTTGTCGTCATCACATGCCACGAAAGCAGTGGAAGCGATTGCCAGAGTAGCAACCAGAGCCAGGGTCTTCTTGAGCTTGTTCATAGTAGTTTCCTCCTTAATTTTGCTGCGAGCATATTGCTGCGTGTCGCAGCTTTGAAAATTGTGCCGCTTCTTATGAATACGGCAGTGCATTTCGCTGCGGGTTACGCAGCACCGGTCGGCTCGTTTCTTTCGTGTCGATCGGTTATCAAAACAGGCAGCTTCCGCAGGCCGGTGGGTGTCAGGCTCCCGCAGGCGCACAGCTTCCGCCATGTTTTCATACTACAAATATACACGAATTACCGTGAAAAGTCAATCTGTAAAACCGAATTGTCACCATATTTGTGATATATTCACAATGAATTTCCACATTCCTAAGAATTATTTTGTCGAAATACACATTGCGAAAGTGGTTTTTATTGCATTTTCTCCTATAAAGGTTACAAATCGGTAACAAACTTGTCGGTTTGAAGCAAACGGGATCAAGGCTTTTTCTTGCATTTTATGCGGTTTTGCTGTATGATATAGGGGAACCCCACAAGAAAGGAGCCTGAACAATGGCACATTATCCCTTCAGCGAGCGTCCTGATCTGCTGGTCTTCACCTGCATCCATGTTCTGGAGGAGGGCAAGCCTGTCACCATGGTATGCCATCATTTTGATGATAACGCATGGGAATTCCTCTGCGACGGCCACCACACCGACGAGGATGCACTGGTCATCAGCATCGGGGAGCTTTGCGAGCAGGACCCCACCCTTGCACTGCTGTGCGATCTGCCCGTAGGCGGTTGTGCCGTGCGGGAAAGTCGGCAGCACGCATGGCGGTTTGGCCGCATTGAGGATGAGCAGTTCTACCCTGCCGCCGAATCACGGATGAACTGAGGTCTGCTCACGGGGCGTTACATACAAATGCTCCGCCAGCACATCATCCACATAGGAGCCGTTCATGCCATCCACATACAGCACCTCATAGAGATGTGTATAATATTGTATGGCAGTCCGCAGCTCCAGAATGCCTTCTGCCAGTTGTTTTGTCATGCCGGGGATCAGCAGCAGCTCCTCCTCGGTCACAAGATTCAGGTCGTATCTGCCTGCCGTCACCGTGAGCGTTGTCTCCGTGGCGGCAGGTCTTTTTGTTGTAGTTTGTGTGATCTCCGTTTCGGGCGGCAGCTCATCCGGAATAAAAAACTCTTCCATAATGCGCTGCATCAGGCTTTCGCCCACACCGTCGATGTCTGTCAGCTCGGCTCTGCGGCAAAAGCCTCCTTTGCGTGTACGATCTGTAATGATCCGCTGCGCCAACACCTGCCCGATGCCCTCCACCCTCATAAGATCTTCCTGTGTTGCGGCATTGAGATCACGGCACAGAGGCTTGGCAGTCGTGGTATCAGCAACAGAATCCGCCCCATTTTGTAGCGTGACCAACGTAACCTGTGAAGAAAGGGTCACCTCTGTTTCCGCGGGAGGTTCCCGTGTTGCAGCGGCATAAATCAAGGCGGCCACTGCCAGCAGGCAGCAGGCCGCCGGCAGCAGACGCTCCGCAGAAAGCCATTTGAATCGTTTCACATCCACACGCCCTTTCGGTGGCTGCAACATCATCCCCGCCCGGTTTTGAAGCCAGATCCAGCACGGGTGTATCCTTCGGCAGCAGCCGCAGCCGATCTTCCTTCAGCACAATTTGCGGCACCGTATTGATGACCAGCTCCGCAGCCGGCAGGACATCCTCTAGCTGAGAGAAATCCACACCGCGGCAGCCGTTCACTTCGCTCCGCCAAAGCAGACGAGGAGAAACCGCCGTGTCCGCCGGAGGTTAATCCCGCCAGCGGCGACGGAACGCCAGACAGGTGACGCTTTCCGCCTTTTTGAACTGCTTGGAAAAGTAGCTCTGATCATTAAAGCCGCACAGGGAGGAGATTTCCTCCACAGACTTGTCCGTAAAGCGCAGCAAACGCTTTGCATAGTTGATCCGCAGACCGATAATATGCTGGAAGATGGTTTCGCCGTAAGCACGCTTGAACTCTCTGGTCAGGTAATATTTGCTGATGTAGAAGCGGTGGGAAAGGTCATCCAGCGTAATATCGGAGGTAAAGTTTGCATCCACATAGGCAAGAATGGTCTTCAGCTTTGCCTGCAATGCGGTGTCATCCTCCTCGCTGATGCTGTTGACGGTCAGCAGCATGGTCAGCAGGTTGGCCAGAAGGCCGGAGGTAAGGATCTCCGTATCCGCATAGGTTTCGGCATTCAGGCGCAGCAGCTCCTGTACGACCGAAATAAACTTTGCCTGACTGACGGGATGGAACACAGGCGGCATCTGTGCAATGAACAGCTTGTAGTATTCCTCGGTGGTGCAGCCGTTAAAGTGTACCCACATCAGCTCCCAAGGCTCCTCGGGGTTGGATTGGTACACATGGGGCGCACGGCAATCAATGAAGAAGCAGTCGCCTGCCTGAAGCTGGGTGGTCTGTCCGTTGTACATCAGCGAGCCCTTGCCATCCATTACAATAGCAAGCAAAAACGATTGCAGATTCTGGCGGCTGGTGTGGTGATCACTGCTTGCCCGCAGATGTCCGCACTCCTGCAGGTAGAAAAAGGTGCGGCGAGCCACGGCGCTGGGGGTTTTCATCACACGGTTGTCCAGAAGATTATTATGTGTTTCCGTTGTTGTTTGGGACATATTGCCCTCCTTGCATCATAAAGGTATCGTCAAAATCACGAACCCCATATAAGTGCGTATAAATTGTCGTGGTTTTATTATACATGATTTTTTCTGAAGTTTCAAGTGCCTTTTGGTAGAATATTGCTGCAAATTTTTGTGCAAATTCACAATAAAGCACGAAAAAAGAAGTGGCTTTCATGATGGAAGCCACTTCTTTTTCTCATTTACAGAACAAATCCTGCACCCTCCAGCAATGCACGGGCCGTTACAGGAGAATCCGCACCCTCTTTATTCTTAATGGGAGCAAATTCCTTTTCCCGCAGCACCTCATAGGGCAGGCAGTTGCTTTGCAGACGCACCATATCCAGTGCCAGCGTCTCATATTTGTAGCCATTGGGCTCTGTGGGTGTTACGATCTCGCCGTTTGCGTCCATGTACGGGATCTTTTTTGCCGCCCGATGTACAGGCAATCGGACATCCCGCACTGCCGGCAGCCGCTCCATGGAAAACAGATAGTTCAATATGACACCGTAGCGGTATTGCAGCGAACCGTTTGCATCCCGCAGCGTCCGCATTTCCTCGGTGGCCTCGTAATACTCCACAATGGAGGGTCTGCCGTCTTCCAGGCACAAGATGCCCACGCGCTCATCGGGATCCGCCTTTGCCACTACCTTTGCGCCGCTTTCACAGCCCTTGGCCAGCACCGCCCCGATGAATCCGGGATCAGCGATCTGCTGCAGGGCATTATCCACGCTGAAAACATTGAGCCATTTTACACCCCGCCGCTGCAGCTCGGGCAGCAGACCCGCCTTCTCAATGGAGCCGAACCAGCCGCCGTTGCCGTTGGGAGATTCCGCAATCACGCCCCGTCGGGCCAGCAGGATCTTCCCCTCAAAATCGGTACAGACTGCCATCTCCTGCGGAAACAGGATCACATCCTCCGCAGGGTAGCCGAAATATTCATGCTGCCGCAGAAAATCCGCAGTCTGTTCATGATTGAACTTGCTGGTCATGATCAGAAAAGGAATGCTTCTGCCGGCTGCCGCCGCATGGCGTGCAATGTTGGCAAAATGCAGAGAAAACAGTGACATCTCACGGGTAATGCCGACATTAAAGAAGCCCTTGGGCGCATCATAGCCCAATCTGGTGCCCTGACCGCCTGCCAGCAGCACCGCCGCCACTTCACCTCTGCGGATGGCAGCCAGACCCAAGGCTTCGTGAAATGCCCTATCCTCCCGTGCTTCTTCGGCTGTAACTGCCTGCAAGGGCGAAAACGTTCCCCTTGTGTTGTTATTCTCTCCCACTGCATATGCGGGCAATGTCAGATCCAGGGATGCAAGCTGCCGCAGAAAAGTCTCCTGCTCCGCAGCACTCAGTGTATCATAGTGGGCAGCCAGATGCTCCTGCCCTGCTGTGATCAGCCGCTGTATCATATCATTTTGATTCAAAGCGCAGGTCTCCTTATTGCACATCAATAATCGCCGGAAGTATCCGCCAGCAGCAGGATCTCGATCTCAAAATAGTAGATATCGCCGTCTTCCTCCAGACGAGCACAGCGAGCGGTTACGGTATCGCCGCCCTTTTTGCCGTCCAGAGCTTCGTTGAGAGAGTCGTAGTCCGTAACCTCCACGCCGTTCATCTCAACGATAAAGTCACCGACCTCCAGCTCTGTCTGTGCAATGGGGGCATCCTCATCCATAGCGGTGATATACACGCCAACGCCGTCCAGCTCACGGGGCAGCTCCAAGCCGGTGGCCTCTGCCACATCAGCGGCCTCGTAGAACTGAATTCCCACACGCACTCTGCCACTGACATAGCCGTTTTTGATCAGCTCCTCGATAATGGGCAGAGCCTCGTTGGTGGTAATGGCAAAGCCCAGTCCCTCGTAGCTGCCGGAATCGAAAATACTGCCGGAAACATACTTGGAGGAGGTAATGCCGATGACCTGACCGTACAAATTCACCAGCGCACCGCCGGAGTTTCCGGGGCTGATGGCGGCATCGGTCTGGATGCAATCCATTTCAAAGGTGTCCGATTCCGAACGGACCTTGCGGTGCAGACCCGATACGATACCGGTGGAAATGGAACCGGAAAATCCTGCGGGACAACCCAGCGCACAGACCTCCTCGCCCAGCACGGCCTCATCGGAATTACCCATGACCGCAGGGGGAAGATTCACTGCCTCCACCTTCAGCACAGCGATATCGGTTTTGTTGTCATATCCCACACGCACCGCATCGTAAACCGTTTCGTCGGTCAGCGTAACGGAGAAGGAATCGCCGTTATTGACCACATGGGCATTGGTGGCAATATAGCCATCGGCGGAAAGAATAATACCCGAGCCGGTACCGATGACCATACCGCCCCGATAGGTGTGGATCTGCACGATACTGGGCATAACCGTTGCGGCAATGCCTTCATAGGTGTACCGGCCGTCCTCACGCAGATATTTTGGATCTGTATCGGGCTTGTTCTGCTGTCCGATATGCACATTGATCACATCACCGGCAAGATATCCTCCGGATTGAGAGCCTTTCTGCAAATCCCACACAATGCAGAATACGCAGAAGCCCACAATGGCAAGAAACATCAGCACCAACAGGATCTTTGCCCCCAGCGATACGCCGCCGGCAGGTACCGCTGCCGCCGGGGCAGCTCCGCCCTGTGACAAAGCATCATCACAGGAGAACAAAGGCTGCTCCGCGGGAGCCACAGTTTGTTCCGCAGGCAATGCGGTAAACGCAGGGGCAGGCTGTTCCTCTGTGAGAGCAGCGGCTTCCTGCACAGACTCCTCGTTCACGGGCAGCGTCACTTCATCGGGCTGCTCCTGCGGAATGGGAGAATTGGGAAATTCATTCATGAGTATTCGCCTTTCTTGGTTTCGGTCGGATTTTCACCCGCAGCGTGTTCGGCGGGCTTTTCGGTTTTGGCAATCTGCCGCAGGGGCAGAGAAAGCACAAACTCGGTATATTCATCGGGAACGCTTTTTACCGTAACCGTACCGTTATGCAGTGCCACAATACGGCTGACAATAGAAAGCCCCAGCCCCACGCCTGTAATATCCTTCCCACGGGAGGCATCGGTTTTGTAAAAGCGTTCAAAAACGTGCGACATTTCTTCTTCTGTCAGACCCTCGCCCGTATTCCGCAGATGGATCTCTGCATGGGTATCGCTGCTGTGGATCTCCAGCAAAAGGGTACCGCCCTCATTCACAAACTTAATGGCGTTTTCCGTCAGGTTATAGAATACCTGCTGCAGCAGATCACGGTCTGCCTCAATATAAGTGGGGGCAGCAGTTTCCAGCCCCTCCACCGAAAGATGCTTGGCTTCCGCCTTCTGTTCAAACAGCAGCAAGGTCTGGATGATGAGATCCGTTACCTCCAGCCGTTTGAACGCAGGTGTCAGTGTACCCTCCTCAAACTTGGAGATATTCAGCATAGAGTGGATCAGGCGGGTCATGCGCTGTACCTCGGAAGAAACCACCTGCAAATATTCTGTGGAACGCTCCTGGGGAATGGCACCATCCAGAATACCATCCACAAAGCCGCCGATGGTGGTCATGGGGGTTTTCAGTTCATGAGAAACATTGGAGATAAAGTTTTTGCGGCTGCGCTCGTTGCGGTCGATAAAATCCGCCATACGGTTCATGGTAGCAGCCAGATAATCCAGCTCACTGTCGCCCTGGGGCTGCAGCCGAACGGAAAAATCGCCCTTGGCATAGGCCTCTGCCGCATAGGTAATGCGGCTTACAGGTTTCAGCAGTTGAGAGGTATTCAGGTAAAACAGGGGCGCACCCACCAGCCCCAGCACCAGCACGGTCAGAACCAGCACCATAATCAGATTCTGGGAAAAATCCTCCAGCTTGGCAATGGGATACATCAGCATGAGATAATAGCGTTCACCATCAATATCCAGATATTCCACATATCTCGCCACAGATTCCGTTGCACCTTCGGCATCGGCACCAAACTGACAGTAAGGCTCCTCATCTGCCTGCAAGCGCAGCGGTTCGTTGAGATGCACCTCCATCACGCCGATATCGGAGCGCACCAAGCAACTGCCATCGTGTGCAAACAGGTAGCAGTCGATGTTGTAGGTCATGGTATAGCTTTGCAGGTCTTCGCGGATCTGTTCCACGGGCAGGGTATTGATCTCGGTACAGCGGTTGCGGATGGTGGAAAGGATCACCTGTGCCGAATCCTCGATCTCATCCCGCACCTCCTGTTCATAGCGGCGGTTTGCACTGACCATCACAGCAATGCCCGTAATGGCGGAAGCAAACAGCATTATAATGGTGCAAAAGTAAAAGATGCGGCTGTAAACACTTTTCAGCATGGCACGAACCTCCGTGCGGGGGGCAGCTTATTCGTCACCGTCCGCCACCTGAAATTTATAGCCTACGCTCCAGATGGTACGCAGTTCCCAGCGGTCGGAAACACCCTCCAGCTTTTCCCGCAGACGCTTGATATGCACGTCGATGGTACGGGAATCGCCGTAGTATTCAAAGCCCCAGACCTCATCCAACAGTTGGTCACGGGTATATACACGGTTGGGGTGGGAGGCCAGACAGAACAGCAGCTCCAGCTCCTTGGGAGGCGTGTTAATGACCTTGCCGTCCACCTTCAGCTCATAGCGGGTCATGTTGACGGAGAGCTTGTCGTAGTGTACCTCACGGACCTCGCTTTCCATGGGGGTTTGTCCCACACGGCGGAACACCGCACTGATGCGTGCCACCACTTCCTTGGTATCAAAGGGCTTCACGATGTAGTCATCTGCACCCAGACCCAGACCCAGTACCTTATCAAAGGTCTCGGATTTGGCGGTGATCATGATGATGGGTGTATTGGATTTTTTCCGGATCTCACGGCAGACCTGCCAGCCATCCATACCGGGCAGCATCACATCCAGCAGAACGATATCCGGGTGAAGCATATTGAACTTTGCCACCGCTTCTTCACCATCATATGCAAGAATGGTGGAGTAGCCTTCTTTTTCCAGGTAGACACGCAGCAATTCGCAGATATTGCGGTCGTCATCCACAATGAGAACTTTATTCATAGCCATAGAAATTACCCCCATAAGCAGTGATTTTTGTAAAGGCGATCCTTACCCGCCCTGCCTGTTTTCCGGATTTTCAAGGCAGACAGGCAAGTTTGAACGCATTTATACATAGTATAGTATACTATACTTTACTCCGTTAAATATGAATGGTTTGTGAACGCATGATGAAAAAATGATGAATTTAGAATTTTCTGCCTTTCTGCATCTTTAAATATGCTTCAAAAACTGCACAAAGGGGCGCTGGAAATTGCTTTGAATTTGTGCAGGCATACAAAAAGCGGGAAAAGATGGAAAAAGCCCTTGATTTTTTCTGAAATGATGGTAAAATAAGTGTTAGCACTCCAAGTGTTTGAGTGCTAAAAGCAAACCGGCCCCGGGCATCACAAAGCAGCCTGCGGGTACGGATACCGGAACAAGGAGGAAACATTATGACAATCAAACCTTTGGCAGACAGAGTTGTCATCAAGATGACCGCCGCAGAGGAAACCACCAAGGGTGGTATTATTCTGACCGCAGCCGCACAGGAAAAGCCCCAGGTCGCTGAAGTTGTGGCAGTTGGTCCCGGCGGTGTTGTGGACGGCAAGGAAGTTACCATGTACCTCAAGGTCGGCGATAAGGTTCTGCTTTCCAAGTATGCAGGCACCGAGGTCAAGCTGGACGGCGAGCAGTATACCATTCTCAAGCAGTCCGATATTCTGGCGATCGTTGAGTAAGACACGCTTTTTTCGCAACCATTACATTAGTATATAAGGAGTGTATTTCATTATGGCTAAGGATCTGAAGTACGGCGAGGACGCCAGAAAAGCTCTTCAGGCAGGTATTGACAAGCTGGCCGATACCGTAAAGATCACACTGGGCCCCAAGGGCAGAAATGTGGTTCTGGATAAGAAGTTCGGCGCACCGCTCATCACCAATGACGGCGTGACCATCGCAAAGGAGATCGAGCTGGAGGATGCTTTCGAGAACATGGGCGCACAGCTCGTCAAGGAAGTTTCCATCAAGACCAACGATGCAGCCGGTGACGGTACCACTACCGCTACTCTGCTGGCTCAGGCTATCATCCGCGAGGGTATGAAGAACATTGCCGCAGGTGCCAACCCCATGATCCTGAAGAAGGGTCTGGATGCAGCCGTGAAGACCGCTGTGGCTACCATTCAGGCAAATTCCAAGACGGTGGACGGCAGCGCAGATATCGCCCGTGTTGCAACCGTTTCTTCCGCTGATGCAAAGATCGGCGAGCTGATCGCAGAGGCTATGGAGAAGGTTTCCAAGGATGGCGTTATCACCATCGAGGAATCCAAGACCGCAGAAACCTACACCGAAGTGGTTGAGGGTATGCAGTTTGACCGTGGCTATGTCAGCCCCTATATGGTCACCGATACCGATAAGATGGAAGCCGTTTATGATGATGCCTTCCTGCTCATTACCGACAAGAAGATCTCCTCTATCCAGGAGCTGCTGCCCCTGCTGGAGCAGATCGTGCAGACCGGCAAGCGTCTGGTCATCATCGCAGAGGATATTGAGGGCGAGGCTCTCACCACCCTGATCCTGAACAATCTGCGCGGTACCTTCAAGTGCGTTGCCATTAAGGCTCCCGGCTTTGGCGACAGACGCAAGGAGATGCTGAAGGACATCGCAATCCTCACCGGCGGCGAGGTCATTACCGCTGATCTGGGTCTGGAGCTGAAGGATACCCAGCTCATGCAGCTTGGCCGTGCCCGTCAGGTGGTCATCCAGAAGGAAAACACCATCATCGTTGACGGCGCAGGCGCAGCCGAAGACATTGCTGCCCGTGTGGCGCAGATCCGTTCCGAGATTGAGAACGCAACCTCCGATTTCGACCGTGAGAAGCTGCAGGAGCGTCTGGCAAAGCTGGTGGGCGGCGTTGCAGTCATCAAGGTGGGCGCACCTACCGAGATCGAAATGAAGGAAAAGAAGCTCCGCGTGGAGGATGCCCTGGCAGCAACCAAGGCTGCTGTGGAGGAAGGCATCGTAGCCGGCGGCGGTGTGGCTCTGCTGAACGCTGCAAAGGCTGTTTCCGAGCTGGTCGCTTCCCTTTCCGGTGATGAAAAGACCGGTGCCGCAATCATCCTGCGTGCATTGGAGGAGCCCATCCGTCAGATCGCCGCAAACGCAGGTCTGGAAGGCTCTGTGATCATCGAAAACATCCGCCGTGCAGATAAGGTCGGCTACGGCTTTGACGCTTACAACGAAACCTATGTGGATATGCTGGCTGCCGGTATCGTGGATCCCACCAAGGTGACCCGTTCCGCACTGGAGAACGCAGCTTCCGTGGCAGCTATGGTGCTGACCACCGAAAGCCTTGTAACCGATATCAAGGAGCCTGTGCCCGCTGCACCCGCAATGCCCGGCGGCGGTATGGATTATTGATCCGCTAAACGGAATATCACAAAAAAGGGAGCTCTCGTGTGAGAGTTCCCTTTTTGTTATGTTTGGGTTTCTTCCTCCGTTACCGGGGGTGCAATGTCTTCCAGCAGAATCATCCGCTGGGAGTAGGGACTGCACTGATCATCATCGTCATCAAACAAACCGGAATCCTTGGACTTTGGCTCAATACCGAGCTGGTTCCGTAAAAAGTCTTCCGGCAGATCTCGTCGCTGCAGACGCTCTGCCACCAGTTCTTTCACCAGATGATACACCACGGCAAAGGCCGGCACACCAATAGCCATGCCGATGATGCCGAACAATCCGCCGCCCAGCAAACAGGCAAACAGCTCCCAGAAGGCAGGCAGCCCAATGGAGCCGCCCACAATGCGGGGATCAAGGAAGTTGCAATCAAACTGCTGCAAGCAAAGAATGAAGATGGAAAAATACAATGCCTTCAGCGGATCCTCCATCAGCATCAGCAGAATACAGGGTATGGCACCGAAAATGGGGCCGAAAAAGGGGATCATGTTGGTAACGCCCACGATCACAGTGATCAGCACCGCATAGGGCATATCCATGACCATTACGCCAATGAAGCACAAAATACCGATGATAAAGGAATCCAGCATTTTGCCCAGTACCGCCGTACTGAAAGTCTTGTTGGCGATCCGCATACGGTTATCCAGCCAGAAAGCGGTTTTGGGCTTGACAAATGCAAACAATATCCGCTTGAACTGCCGCCAGAAGCGTTCCTTGCTGACCAGCAGATACACTGCAATGATAAATCCCACCAGCACATCATACAAAAATCCCAGTGTGCTGCTGGCACCGGTGGCAATGGCCGCAAGGATCTTCGCACTCATCTCAGAGGTATCGGCATTGTTCATATCCTGCCGCAGCTTTTCCACCAGCTCCTGCAAAGAGCCGGTAACATCACTGTCCAGTGAAAGCAGCTTGTCTGCCCACAGCGTAATGGTTTCCAGATATTGCGGAATATGCTCCAATAATGTGGAAATACCCTCAAGCACCTCGGAAAAGGTGGCAACGATCAGCGTCACAATGGCCGCCAGAAAAGCCAGCACTGCCACAAAGGAGCTGATGACACGAGCGGTCAGTGCAGCGGCTTTTTCTTTTTTGATGATGCGGGAAAAGAATTTCCGCATCCGTCTGTCCAGCCAGGTGGCAGGAGCGTTCAGCAGATAGGCAAACACACAGCCCGCAAACACAGGCCCCAGTGCCGATGCCACTCTGCCGAAAAAGGCGGCAAAGGCACGATAATGGATCAGGCAAAAGGCAAACAAAATACATCCGCACAGCACCAGCAGCAGATTCCACGGGCGCATCTGCGAAAGGATCACCGGCTCACGGCGCGGTTTCTTTTCGTTCATACCCATCCCCTTCTTTCATGAAAGGTGTTATTCCGTCTCCTCGGTTTTGTTTTCGGTTTCCTCTGCTTCGGCATCCACAGGATCGTCAATGCGGAAGCCGTAGCTGCGCTCAAAGGGATCGCCCTCTTCTTCCTCTGCCAGAATGCTGGAGTAGCCTGCATCCTGCAATGCCTCGGGATCGGTAATGGCGGATTCATCTACAGCAACGGGCTTCAGGGCACGGCGTTTGCGGTGATCCACGACAAACACTACGGCGACCGCAGCCACCAGCAATGCACTGATCACCACCATCACTGCCAGTACAGGGAAATTGGTCTGCTTGAAACGCACATTAAACTTGGAGGCATAGGTCTTTGCCGCAGAGGAGGAATGTCCCCGCAGGGTAAAGTCCTTCCAGAGCACAGGAACTGCCTCTCCGGTTTCCTTGTCCTCCTCGGTTAGGTAACCAAAAGCGTAATCACCAATGGCAGTAACCGTTTCGGGCACAGTAATATCAGCGGTACCGCTGCAGCCGGTAAAGGCATAATCGCCAATGGTTTTTACCCCGGAAGGAATGGTAATATCCGTCAGGGAAGAACAGCAGAAGAACGCATACTCACCAATGGAGGTGATCTGCTGCGGTATGGTGAAATCAACCAGTGCAGCACAATCGGCAAAGGCACTGTTTTCAATGGAAGTTACCTTGTCGGGAATATTCACTTTGGTCAGTGCAAGGCAATCTGAGAAAGCACCCTCACGGATCTCCGTAACCGAATCGGGCAGGATCACTTCCTTCAACTGCACCGAACCGGAAAAAGCATAGTAGCTGATAGCGGTTACGGTATCCGGCACGGTATAAGTGGCACCTTCCTTGCCGGCAGGATACAGCAGCAGCTCTTTTCCGGCCGCATCCATCAGTATGCCGTCCTCACCTGCCTGATAGGCAGCATTATCTGCATCCACGACCACCTTCTGCAAGCCGGCGCAGGCCAGCAAAGCCAGCGGCGCGATCTCCTTTACCTTGGCAGGGATCCGAATCTCCTTCATGACATAGCAGCCCACAAAGGCAAGGGTATCAATGGCCTCCAGATTGGCATTGAGATTGACGTTTTCCAGAGAAAAATCATAGTAGAAGCAATAACCGGGCACCTTGGTCAGAGATGCAGGCAAGGTCACTTCCTTTAAGCCGAAGCAATAGGCAAAGCAGTACAAGCCCATTTCCGTAATGCTGTCGGGCAAGCCGATATTCTCCAGCGCATTGCAGTTGTAGAACGCTGCATCACCCAGCTTGGTAACGGTTTCGGGCAGCTCCAGAGATTTCAGAGCGATGCAGTTGGTAAAGGCATTGGCACCGATGCTGGTAATAGGTGCTTCAATTTCCAAAGATTGCAGCTTGGAGCAGTTGGCAAAGGCTTCATCTCCGATAGACACAATGGGATAACCCATGAAATCCTTGGGAATATACAGCTTTACCGTGCTTTCGGCGCAATCCACGATGCTGACACCGCCATCCACCCGCTGATAGGTTATCACCTCATCGGTCATCAGCTCGTCGTCATCATCGGCATAAACGGGAATACAGGGCAGCACAGCCGTGCTCAGCAGCAATGCTGCGGCCGTAACGACTGCAGAAAGCTTTTTCGGTTTCATAGAATCATTTGCCTCCGTTCTTGGTGTTGGTACGGGATTGCTTTGCCACAGGCTTGCCCTTATTCGGGCCGTCTGCGATGCGTACTGTATTGCGTCTGTGCAGAAGCACACCTGCTGTAATACCGGCAACGACCAGCACAGCGGCAGTAATGCCCAGAATCAGACCCAGCTTGGAATTGCTGCGGTAGGGGACATCGAATTCTTTGGCATATTCCATGCCAACAGTGCCTACCAGCACCCGCAGGCGGAAATCCTCCAGCTTGGAAAGGGTCTGGGTTTCGATGTCATAATCATAGCCAAAAGCATAATCACCGATCTCGGTCACGCCTGCCGGCACAGCAACCTCTCGCAGAGAGGTGCAGCCTGCAAAGCAGTAAGTGCCTATGGCGGTGCAGCTTTCGGGAATCACGATCTCACGGAGAGAGGAACAATAGGTAAAGGCGGCATCGGGAAGCTTTTCCAGATTGGCAGGCAGCGTAATGGCCTCCAACGAGGTGCAGTTGTAAAAGGCTTCATTGCCAAAGGTTTCCACATCATTCAGTTCAATGGATCTCAGCTTGGAAGCACCCACAAAGGCCCAGCCATCCAGTTCGGTAACGCCATCCGGCACAGAAAAGCTTTCTCCGTTTTTGGCAGAAGGGTACTTAATGAGCCGTTTCATTTCCGCATCATACAGAACACCGTCCACATCACAATAGGCAGGGTTTCCATCCTCTACCACGATCTCGGTCAGCGCGTCGCAGCCATCAAACACATAATCGCCCATATTCCGCACAGATTTTGGTATGGTCACCGTAGTGATACGGTTCCAGTAGTAAAATGCCAGCTCGCCGATATCCGTTACCGTATCGGGGATGACTAGCTCGTCCATTTGTCCCGTTCCGTAAAAGGCCTGTGCTTCAATGACCTCCAGATTTTTGGGGAAGGTAAGCTCAGTCAGAGAGTAGCACAGAGAAAAACAGGAATCGGTAATAGTGGTGATCCCATCGGGGATCTGCACCGATTGCAGGGAAGCACACTGATAAAACGCACTTTCACCGATAGAGGTGAGCCCCTTGGGGAGATTCACCGATCGCAGTGCCTCGCAGCAGTAAAACGCACCCGGACCGATCTCCGTGACAGTTTCCGGCATGGTAACGGAGGTAAGCCCTGTCACCTGATAGAACGCACCCTCGCCAATGGCGATGACGGGTTTTCCGTCCAGTTCGTCGGGGATCACCAGATCACCCTTCATTTCCTTCCGGCATTCGGTGATCACGATACCGTCATCCCGGTAACCAAAGGTAATATAGGAATCATTGACGGTATACATGCCCATGTCGTCGTAATCCGTCACCTCTCCGGCTCCGCTGCAGGGCATGGCAGGGAGCATGGCCAGTGCCGCACCCATCAGGGCAGCACCCACACGCATATGTTTCAAACGCATGACAGCACACCTTTACTTTTTCTTTGCCCACAAAACGCCGCCGATGACCACGCCGATCAGCAGCACAACACAGACAATGACACCGATCAGCCGTCCGGTACTCATACCGGAGCTGCCCTGAGAGCCTGTTGCGGCAGTGGTAATGCTGGCGGGATTCTTCTGAGTGGTAGTGGTAGTGGTGTTTTCGATCTCCACAAAGGTAAACAGATTGCCGTTTTCCTTATCTTTTGCATACTGCTCCGCCACAGTACCTCTTACGCCATGAATGATAAAATCAGTATTGGCGTAAAGCTGCCCCTGCTGATCCATCAGCCAGCCAAAGGCAGAAAAATCAATAGAAGTCACAGTAGCGGGAATGGTGACCTCATCCATGGGTGTGCCCGCAAAGGTAGCCTGTCCAATGGCAACGCATTTTTCGGGAATGGTGAATTCCTTCAGCGCAGTACCGGCAAAAGCGGCATCGCCAATTGCCTTGATCCCCTTGGGCAGCGTTACATCATCCAGAGATTTGCAGCGGTAGAACACAAAATCCTCGATCTCCTCTACCTTTTTGGGGATCTCCACATGGTTCAGATTTTTACACTCCGCAAAGGCCCATGCACCGATATAGCAAAGGGAATCCGGCAGATGAATGGTTTCCAGAGTATTGCTGTATCCAAAGGCCACATAGCCGATATCATACACACCGTCGGGCACCGTGATCTCCGTTTCATTTCTGCCAATGGGGTACCGCACCAGATAAGTACCGTCTTCGGCGTACAAAACGCCGTCAATGCTTTCAAAATAATCATTGCCCTCGGCAACATAGTAATTTTCCAGACGGGTGCAGCCTGCAAAGGTGGCATTACCCACACCCACCATGGAAGCAGGCAAAGTCACATCCACCAGCCAGGGGCACTGCGTCAGGGCGGTATCGCCCAGAGCCACCACAGGGTAGCCGTCCAGCGTATCCGGCAGCACCAAATAAGGCTCGATCTCGCCCTTGTAGGATTCGATACAGGCAGCTTTTTCGGTTTTATTGGCAGCTCCGACCATCAGACTGTATGTATAATCGCCGCTGGTAAAGATCTCAACCTCCTGCTCTTCATCGGTATCTGCAAATACAGGTGCAGCGCATACCGTCAGCAGCATTGCGGCGCCCAGCATACCGGCGGCAGATTTGATCCATTGCAGTTTCATAAGAATTCCTCCTTGCACAAATTGGAAAAAAGGGGTGAAAACAGGGTACAGTCTCCCCATGTTTCCACCCCGAATGGCAGCAGCATCCCCAATACTGCGGCCACATATTCATATCTTATTCTACGGTTACGGATTTTGCCAGATTTCTGGGTTTATCCACATCATTGCCGCGCTGCACGGATGCATGATAAGCGATAAGCTGCAGCGGCACAACAGCCAGCATAGGCATCAGCAGATCATCGATCTCGGGCACACGGAAGCAGTAATCGGCAATATCGGCATCCGGCTGATAGGATTCTCCGCAAACAAGGAAAGTCACGGCACCTCTTGCCTTTACCTCCTTGATATTGGACACGGTCTTTTCATGCAGAGCCTTCTGGGTATCCACAGCAATAACGGGCATGCCCTTGTAGATCAGCGAAATAGTGCCGTGCTTCAGCTCGCCGGCGGCGTAGGCCTCGCTGTGAATATAGCTGATCTCCTTCAGCTTCAGGGAGCCTTCCATGGAAAGGGCATAGTCCAGACCTCTGCCGATATACAGCAGGCTCTGGGCATCCAGCAGATGCTTTGCCATTGCTTCGATCTCATCCTTGCGCTCCAGGATCTGTGCGATGTAATCGGGAGTCTCCAGCAGCAAGGCGGTCAGTCTGCGGCATTCTGCCTCGTCGATCTTACCCTTGGCCAGAGCCAGCTCAAAGCCCAGCAGATACATCACGCTGATCTGCACCATATATGCCTTGGTAGATGCCACAGCGATCTCGGGGCCGGCGTGGGTATAAATGAGCATATCGGCCTCTCTTGCAATGGAAGAACCCTTTGCATTGACAACAGCGAGTGTGGTTGCGCCCAGCTTCTTGGCAAGACGCATAGCAGCAAGGCTGTCAGCAGTCTCACCGGACTGGGAGATAATGATAATAAGGTCGCCCTCGCCGATGAGGGGCTCACGGTAACGGAACTCGGAAGCGATATCTACAATTACGGGTACTCTTGCAATCTTTTCGATGACATACTTACCCACCATACCTGCGTGCATAGCGGTACCGCAGGCCACAATGTAGATGCTGCGGAAATTCCGCAGGCTTTCGGGGGTAATACCGCACTCATGCAGATCGGGCAGGCCGTTCTCGATGCGGGGCATTACGGTACGCTTAATGGATTCGGGCTGCTCGTGGATCTCCTTCAGCATAAAGTGCTCATAGCCCTGCTTTTCGGCAGCATCCATATCCCAGTCAGCGGTCAGCAGCTCCTTGGTAATGGTATTGCCCTGCATATCGCAGAAGGAAACACCGTTTTCATCCAGCAGAGCGATCTCCTCATGCTCCAGCAGATAATATTTTGCGGTATATTTCAAAATAGCAGGCACATCGGAAGCGATAAAGCGCTCATCCTCGCCCACACCCACGATCAGGGGGCTTTCCCGACGGACTGCGTAGATCTTGCCGGGGTGATCCGCAAAGAGGATGCCCAGAGCAAAGCTGCCTGTCACATCCTGCATGGCACGGGCAATCGCAGCAACAGGATCCCCTTCGTAGTACAGATCCAGCAGTTGTGCCACCACCTCGGTGTCGGTCTCGGAAACAAATACTCTGCCCTTGGCAATGAGCATTTCCTTCAGCTTTTTGTAGTTTTCAATGATGCCGTTATGTACAATAGTGACCTTCTCGCCGCCGCGGTGGGGGTGAGAGTTTACATCGGAAGGCTCACCGTGGGTTGCCCATCTGGTGTGACCGATGCCCACGTTGCCGTCAGGCTTGCCTTCGTTCTTCATTTTCTCGGAGAGATCTGCCAGACGGCCCTTGGATTTTGCAATTTCAATCCCATTTTCGGTAAATACCGCAATGCCGGCCGAATCATAACCACGATATTCCAGCTTGGAAAGTGCATCCACCAAAACATCGGCGCAGCACTTTTTGCCTACAT
This sequence comes from Ruminococcus sp., assembly GCA_015066805.1. Taxonomy (GTDB): domain Bacteria; phylum Bacillota; class Clostridia; order Oscillospirales; family Ruminococcaceae; genus Firm-04. The sequence goes on from SVNP01000001.1 coordinate 122,353, forward strand.
ATCCAACGATTCCACACATAATTCAATGCTTTCCTTCCCAATAATATAGTTGTCTACATATCGCATTGCGGGCAAGAAGCCCTTCCTGCCCAGCATATATTCATAGCAATACTCAAGTATTATATCATATGTCAGGGAAAAATGCAAGGGCTTTTCACAAATTTTCACGGATCTGCTCCGCACGCTGTACAATTTGCGGATCGTCATATTCAAATTCAAAGATACGGTAGCCGTTGATGACCACGGTGTCGCCCAGCATACTGAGCCTTGGGGTCTTCAGCCCATAATTCATATGCACATGGCCATGGATAAAATACTTGGGAGCATATTTTTCCAACAAAGTGCGGAACACACCGAACCCACGGTGGCAGAGATCGTCACCTGCATGAAATTCCGCAGCGGGGGCATGGGTCAGCAGGATATCAAACCCCTTATGCCGCTTCAGCTTCCACCAAAGGCGGCGCACCCGACGTGCCATTTCCCGCTCGGAATACTGATGAGCACCGGGACGGTAACGCATACTGCCGCCCAAGCCCAGAATCCGTACGCCGTTATGCACATAAATATCATCTTCAATGCAGAAGCAGCCCTCAGGGGGGTATTCTGCATATTTTTCATCATGATTGCCATGCACATACAGCACGGGCACATTGGCAAATGTCTCAATGAAGGATAAGTAATGGGGAGAGAGATCACCACAGGAAAGGATCAGATCATAGCCTGCCAGCTTTCCCGGCTGATAGTAATCCCACAGCCCTTTGGATTCCACATCGGACAAAACCAGAATTTTCATCTTCTTTGCCGTTTCCTTTCCGTTAGTTGGTATGCAGTCCGTGCTGACGAACAAAGTCGCGGTATTCCGCTTTCATGTCATCCGGCTCGGGCAATGTGCCGATTACATTATCCAGCAGCCAGTCTGCACCGATGATCTCATGGGGCATCAGCTGGCGGTTTTCTTCGGCGATACATACTCCCTGCTGAGAATACAGCACACCGGTAAAGGGGTGGAACCGATTCTTGGCAATATCCTCACGCATCTGGCCGATGAGCCTACGGGTACCTGCGGGTAATCTGCTGGAGCAGGCGATATCAATGGCGCCGGCAGACATACCCCAGTAATACATCAGCGCATGGGCACCCAGATCATTGGCATCATTTTTCCAGGCACCGATGAGAATGGAGCGCACCAGTTCTTCGTACAATCTGCCCCAGTTCCACACAGGTGCAGCCAAACGGAAAGAAATATCTCCGTACATACCGTACAGACCAAAATCCGTATCGGCAGCCAGCGGTGCATTGATATCACGATTGGAGATGAGATCAATGCCCTTTTCACGGAAATACTTGTATGGATCATGATTTTCCAGCGTAGACCAATCCAGATACACTCTGGCGCGAGGATTGACCATCTGCACACCCAATGCAAAGGCATTGACAGAGGCAGGCGTGCCCAGCACGGGGTAATCGGCAATATAGCCCACCCGTTCGCTTTCGGTCAGGGCACCTGCAATAATGCCCGTAAGAAATTTGGCCTCATAGATCCGCAGATAGTAGGTACGGAGCTGCCGATACGATGTGTTCATGGAGCAATTGATGAAGATCACATCCGGATAAGCAAGGGTCATACGCATACTGATTGCGTGGTATTCCGGAGAGGTGGTAAAGATCACACGGCAGCCGTCGGCAACGGCATTGCGGATGACAGCTTCCGCCTCTTCCACGCCGGTGACCAGCGGGATCGTTTCAATGCGGTCACCGAACACATCCTGAATATAGCGTCTGCCGATCTCATGGTTATAAGTCCAACTGGAGATCTGAGGATCCTTGGGATACAAAAAGGCAATGCGTACCGCTGCCGTACTCAAAGGCAGGATCTTGGTCAGTGCCACCTTGCGGGAGCCTTCAGTGGGGGAAAGGATATGGGAGGTATGATAATCCTCCTTAAACACCTGAAATTCCGACCAGATGCGGTCAATGCGGCGTTTCAGCTCTGCGGAAGAAAGCTGTCGCAGTGCATCGAAGCCGTAGATTTCCAGAAAGACCAAAAAGGCATCTCCGATGCAGGCCGAAAGCCGCTGACCGTTGCGAGCGCAGTAATACTCTGCAAATACCGCATACAAAAAACGGATATCCTTCCGCAGCTCCTCATCCCACACCGCAAAGGGAGCCTCAGGGTCCTCACGGGGGATCACTGCATCGCAAAGGCGGGGGAACGCACCGGGCTGGGACATCTGGATCTCATAAATACCCGATGCCCGATGGAACTCTATAAATTCGTAGTATACAATATTTTCTGTGGTTTCGGTGCGCTTGGGCAGGATCCGTGTGACCTTTGCTTCAATGCTGACCGCACCGAAATACGCCGACACACTGACCCGCTTGTTGCCTTCAATGACATAAAACCGCTGCATATATTCCATTACGGTGATAGGCTCCTGCACACCGTTTTCCCGCACATCGGCACACAAAGCGATCCATTTTGCGGCAAACTCGGTATCACTATCCAGCAGGGGCATAAAGTTGGAGGCAAAGGCATTGGTGCGCTCTGCGGTAACTGTGCCTGCGATCATGGCAATGGGGATCTCCATTTGTCCCAAAGGAATCCTGCCATCCTCTGCCTTTGGCGGAAGCAGCTCCTCCAGGGCGGGCAGGTAGGGGTATTCACCTCTGGAAAGGGACTGCCGATGATGTTTTTCTGCCAGCTTCTGCGCTTTCTGATAATCCTGATAGGGCATATGCCACTGCTCCTTTCTCATCCTTGATATCTGCTATCATTATAGCACAGCCGCCGTAAAAAGGCAAGACATCAGCAATTGCAGACCGATGCGGATTCCCGGATCACAAGCGTACCATTTTCTGTACAAAGATACATTTCTCCCTTGCCTTGGCGCAGCAGCCGGTCTGCCAGCAGCGATTCCACATCATGCACGATCTGTGTGCGTAAGGCTCTGGCACCGCCGTGGGCGGTATCCGCATGGCGGCAAAGATATTCCACGCTTTCCTCGCTCCATGAAAACCCACAGCCAAGTGCCGCCATCCGTTTCCGAAGATCTTCCAGCAGCCCTGCGGCAATAGTGTGCAGGTCCTCCTCTGCCAAGGGATGAAACACGATCTGTTCATCCAACCGATGCAGCAGCTCCGGACGCAGCAGCTTTGCCGCACGGCTCCGCATCTGCATCTCCGCAGATCGCTCATCACCGCCAAAGCCCAAGGGCCGCCCCGCAGCGGATTCCGCCCCGATATTGGAGGTCAGCACGATCATGGTGTTGGAAAAATCCCCCCGATTGCCGTGGGTATCCTGCAAGGTACCGTCTTCTAAGATCTGCAGCAGCAGATTCCATACATCGGGGTGGGCTTTTTCCATTTCATCAAACAGTACCAGACTGTACGGCTTTTTCCGTACCTGTTCAATGAGCAGACCGCCCTCCTCATGTCCCACATATCCGGGAGGTGCGCCGATCAGACGGGAAACAGCGTGTTTTTCCATATACTCGCTCATATCCAATCGGATCAGATTGCCGTCAAACAGCAGCTCTGCAATGGTCTGCGCCAAAGCGGTTTTGCCTACACCCGTGGGGCCAAGGAGCAAAAAGCTGCCCCACGGACGATTCCCCTGCCGCAAACCGCTGCGGCTGCGCCGAATGGCATCCGCAACGGCTTTTACTGCCTGTTTCTGTCCGATGATCCGTTGAGAAAGCTGTTGTTCCAGCGTAAGCAAAGCCGTAGCTTCAGCGGCATCGGGATTGCTGACAGGCACACCCAATCTGGCAGAAACCACTGCGGCAATGTGTTCTTCCCGCAAAGGATAAAGTACAGGGTGCAGCTCCGTTGCCGCTTCCATGTCATGCTCCGCAGGCCTGCACAAAGCGGTATTCTGCAACTGCACCGAAGCACAAGCCTCATCCAGCAGATCCAAAGCCTTGTCAGGCAGGGCACGGTCATGAATATATCGCACCGCATACCTTACCGCCGCCTGCAGTGCAGGGTCCGTGATCTGCACCCGATGATACTGTTCATACTTGGCACGCAGACCACGCAGCATTTCCTCTGCATCTCCGGGCGAAGGCTCCTCCACCTTCACCGCCTGAAACCGTCGTTCCAGTGCCGCATCCTTTTCAATATGCCTGCGATATTCGCTGTCGGTGGTGGCGCCAATGATCTGCAGCTCTCCCCTTGCCAGACGAGGCTTCATCATATTGGCGGCATCAATGGCACCTTCTGCAGCACCTGCCCCTACAATGATGTGCATTTCATCCACAAACAAAATCAGATTGCTCTGGGCGGCAGCCTCATCCATGCAGGCCTTCAGCCGTTCTTCAAAATCGCCGCGATATTTGGCACCTGCCAGCATAGCGGTAAAATCCAGTGAAACAATGACCTTATCCCGCAAAGCAGGGGGTACATTTCCCTGTACGATCCGTTTTGCCACACCTTCGGCAATGGCGGTTTTGCCCACGCCTGCCGCACCGATCAGGCAGGGGTTGTTTTTATTGCGCCGCAGCAGGATCTGCATGACACGCTGCAGCTCTTTTTCTCTGCCGATCAGCGGATCAAAGGCTTCGGCAGCAACGGGGTCTGTCAGATGTCTGCCGTACTTCATTAAAGTGGGACAGCGCTTTTCATCCAACGTTACAGCAGGCAGCCGCAGCCCCGCTCCGGAGCCTTCTGCGGCACTGCGATACAACTGCATGGGATCGGCAATGCCCATATTCCGCAAAATCGCCACTGCACCGCATTGTTCCTCCTGCAATACCGCCAGCAGCAGATGTTCACTGCCTGCCGCAGGCTGATTCTGTTCCTGTGCCAGCTTTTTTGCACGCTCCAGAATCCGTTTCAGGGCAGGCGTAAAGGCAGCTTCCGTAAGCTGCAGCGCATTGCCTCTGCCGATCTCCCGCAGCAAGGCCTGATGATAATTCCGAAGCTGCACCCGATTGGTGCGGAGAATGGCTGCGCCGACATTATTTCCATCCCGCAGCATGGCAAGCAGCAGATGCTCACTGCCTACAAAGGTATGCCCCAGTTGTTCTGCGTGAGAAAGTGCTGCTTCTATGATCTGCAAGGCTTTTTTGGTATATTGCTCCGATTGCAAGATGATTCCTCCTTTACCGATGTACCGTAACCGCTGTTACATCTTATTCGCCTGCTGCCCCAATGATGATGGCAGCCATGTGTATTCATTATGGGTATGCAACCCCCTGTGCATACATCAGGGGAAGAAAAAATTATGGGCAGAGCTGTCACACATTTTGTGCTGCGGCATATGATGACACTAGGAAGCGGCTCAAGGCCGCCTCCCCCGTACGCAAGGCGATCCGGACGCCGAACGACTACACATCAACCAAAGGAGTGCTTGATTTATGAACTGTGGATGCGAAGGTAACAACAACTGCTGCTGGATCATTATTCTGATCGTACTGTTCTTCCTGTTCTGTGGCTGCGGTAATTCCTGGGGCAGCAACAGCTGCGGCTGCAGCAACAATTCTTGCTGCTGATTCCTCCTCGTTGCCATAACGAAAACCGCCCGTGGTACTGCACATTGTACCACGGGCGGTTTGCATATTCATCTGCGGAGTGTAAAATCTCACGCTTCTTCTTCCAGTAAAATAAGCTGCTCCAGCAGATCATCCAAGGTCTGGCGGATCTCCTCCAGCCGCAGACAAGCTGCCTGCATTTTGGGATAATCCCCAAACACCGCTTCATCCTCCAGCGAAGCCTGTACCTGTGCCTGTTCTTCCTGCAGCGCATCCATTTCCTGTTCAATGCGGCGCTGCTCCTGACGGCGTTTTGCTTCCAGACTGCGCTGTTCCTTGGTGCGGTAGCCTCGCTTGGCTGCCTCTGCGGATTTTTGCGCCTTTTCCTGCTGTGCAGCAGCTTCCTCCTCCTCGGTATGGCGGCGAAGCTGCTCCTGATACACAGAAAACTTGCCCTTAAACCGTTCCAACCTGCCATCCTGCATCACCAGAAGACCATCGGCAATGCGTTCCAGCAGATAGCGGTCATGGCTCACAAACAGGATCGTGCCATCAAACTCCGCAAGAGCCTCCTCCAGCACTTCCTTAGTTGCCAGATCCAGATGGTTGGTAGGCTCATCCAGCAGCAGAACATTGCCATGCTCCATCATCAGAATGGCAAAGCAGAGCTTGGCCCGCTCACCGCCGGAGATCACACCGGTTTCCTTGAATACGTTTTCGCCGGTCAGCCGCACCTGTCCCAGCAGACTGCGAACCTCAAAATCACTGAGGGTGGGGTAGCGTTCATGCAGCTCATCCATGACTGTGGCATAGGGGTTCAGGCTTTCGCTTTCCTGCTCAAAGCAGGCAAGGCGCACGCCCGATGCCCACCGCACCAGCCCCTTATGGGGGATGATATTCCGCAGCACCTTCAGCAAAGTGGATTTGCCTGCGCCGTTTTCACCTATGATACCCAGTTTTTCGCCTCTGCGTACCGCAAAAGAGATATCCTCCATCAAAGTGGTGCGCTTTGCGCCTTCTCCCACAGTCAGATCAATCCCCCGCACCTCCAGAACATCCAAAGGTGGCGTAACCGCATAAGTAAAGGAGAGCTTTGCGCTTTTGGCTTCTCCGAAGGGCTTGTCGATGCGCTCCATCTTCTCAAGCTGCTTGACACGGCTTTTGGCACTTTTGGAGGTGGAAGCACGCACCAGATTTCTGGCAACATAATCCTCCAGCTTGGCGATCTCCTTCTGCTGGGCATCATATTCCTTCTGCTGTCTTGCCACAGCCTCCGCACGCAGACGAGTATAGGCGGTATAATTGCCCTTGTAGCGCGTCAGAACCCCCCGTTCCAGCTCACAAATGCTGTTGCAGAGCCGGTCTAAGAAAAAGCGGTCGTGGCTGACGATGAGCAGCGCACCCTTCCAGTCCTTCAGGTAATCCTCCAGCCAACTGACAGTCTGAAAATCCAGATGGTTGGTAGGCTCGTCCAGAATCAGCAGCTCGGGAGCCTCCAGCAGCAGCTTGCACAGAGCAAGCCGTGTTTTTTCTCCGCCCGAAAACCCCGAGACCGTACGTTCCATATCCGATTTCGAAAAACCCATACCAAACAGCACCGTTCGGATGCGTACATCGGTGCGGTAGCCGTCATTGCTTTCAAAATAGGCGGAAAGTCTTGCGTACTCATCGGTTTCCTCATCGGTCAGGCCATGGTTCATTTTTTCTTCCAGACGGCGCATTTCCCCTTGTGCCGCCAGCAGCGGAGCAAAGGCATCGTTCATTTCCTCCAAAACAGTGCGTGAACCGTCCAAGCCTGCATTCTGCGCCAGATATCCCACCCGCAGATGGTTCACCTTTGCGATGACAGGCTCCTCCGCATCCACACGGTCAGGCAGCTCATCCTCCATCAGAATCCGCAGCAGCGTACTTTTTCCGCAGCCGTTGATGCCCACCAGACCGATGCGATCTTGATTCTCTATGGTCAGGGCAACAGATTTCAACACCTGTGCGCCCTGATAGTATTTATTGATTCCTGTACAGGATAACAGCATATTGCTTCCCCTTATGATATGATCAGAGTGCCATAAATGCTTTGGCGTTGCCTGCAAAAATACGGCGATATTCTTCCTCGGTCAGTCCCAGTTCCAGATGCCGCTGTACTTCTTCGGCAGGTGACCACATGGGAAAATCCGTACCGAACATACAACGCTCCGTGCCATAATGACGGATCAGCCGCAGCGCACGCTCCTTGGACATAAATGCCAGCGAGCTGCTGGTGTCCACCATCATCTGCTCTGCGGGATACAAAACGGTTTCTGCCTCATCCCATGCGCCGTAGCCTCCCAGATGCGAAGCGATCACCTGCAGCCTCGGGAAATCCTGCATCACCTTGGCAAGCATGGTGGGGTGAGAAAAATCGTGGCGGTAATCACCCATATGGATCAGCACAGGCAGCCTGCCTTCAATGGCTTCATACACACGGTAGGATGCCTTGGCATCAATGGCAGTGCGCTGAAAATCCGGGTGCAGCTTAATACCCCGCATCCCCATGCCGATGACACGTTCTACCTCACCGGCAATATCCTCATAGTCACCATGCAGTGCGGCAAAGCCGATCATTTCGGGGTGTGCGCTGCATTCTTCGGCAATAAAATCATTGATGGACTGTACCTGCCTGGGCGTAGTCGCCACCGAGCAGACCAGCGTTTGCTTGGTACCGATCTCACGCTCCGCCTCCAGCAGTGCCTCGGATTCACCAACGGCATAAAACATATTGATATCGTAAAAATCACCAATGGATCTGGTTGCCTTTTCACTGATCTTATGCGGGAAAATATGTGCATGCATATCAATGATCTCAAAATCCTTTGCAGAAAAAACGGACATAATCAAAAACTCCTTATCTATTCAGGACACGAGCAGTGTCCCCATACAAACGATCAGCAGCAGTGCTTCCGCCACAGGCACAATGGGAACGGAAAGCCATCCCAGCAGAGAATTTCCGGCAGCGGCCTGCTTCAGCTTTGTACGCAGCGGAAACAGCAGCAGCACACAACCCAGCAGAGAAGCCCAGTTGGTTTTCAGCAGATACAGCACCTCGCCGCCCCACCAAAAACCATTTGCGCCTGCCAGAGCAAGCACATAATCCACAGCACCGCCGAAGGTTGCGGCATACAGCACACCAATGCTGCACAGCATCAGGCAGACCGCAGCGGCTCTGCACACCGCAGACGGAATTTTTCCTCCCAACAGACGATGCACCATCGGTTCTGCCCAGAACAACAGCGCCAGCAGCATACCCCACAGCAAGCCGTTCCAGCCACGGCCAAACAGCAGACCTGCCGTTACCCCAAAGGCGGCAAGCCGCACGCCGCGGTGCAGTGAGGGCATATGGGTATGAAATACTCTTTTTGCCCATTGCGCCGCAGAGCCCCATAGCCGTTCCCAGCTTCCACGGCAGCTTTCCGCATTGTAATGGAACGGCATCTCCTCGGGATAATGATACCCCAGCATATACGCCATGCCGTATCCCATTTGCGCCATGCCACCCAGACCGTACCGAATCGCAAAAAACATAGTGACCAGACCCAATACAGCTCCCAACATGGGTAAAGTGTGGGCAGATGCTTTTTCGGTCAGCAGGTAAGATACCTCTGCGGCAGGCATAGCCAGCAGCACCAGCTTTGCCAGACCTCTGACAAAAGCGCCCATGCCTTTCCCCAAGCGCATTACGCTGCATTGACAGGTTTCAATGATGTACTCATACTGTGCAAATGTGAGCACAGGCCCCGCCCAAAGGCGCATCAGGCCAAAGCAATATCCAAAGTAGATGCCAAAGGGCATCAACGGCTGCCGCTGTTTGTGAGATTCACTGTAAATCAGCAGCAGTTCTATGAGAAGCATCATGCACAGAGCCAGGGGAAGCGGTACGGAACCATGCCAGAAACGGGAAAGAAACACCACACCCAGCAGCCACAGCCATCCGATGACCGATAAGCTCCTGCGGCGGCGATGCGTAATATCGGGTTCAGACATCATACTGAGCAGCAGCCGTACACCGAACACAGCCAGCAGCATGGGCAGCAGCACGGAGATCCCCTGCAAGGCGCAATACACCAGCCCGCCGATGCCGCAGGCAAAGCTGCGGTATCTGCCCCGCAGACACAAGCCCACCAAAATCATAACAGGAAAGAAAAACAACAGAAAATCCAGAGAAGCTAACTGCATGCCGCACCTCCTTCATAAGGGAGATAGGACTGCAGAAACTCCGAAAGCTGCTCTGCACAGGTCATGGTGGAAAGCACCTCGCACAAACCACTGACAGAAAGCCGCGGCGGCAGTTGCATCGCCTCCAGCAAAGCTCTGCGGCGCAGGGTACAATCGGGGGTACCCATAAGGCCATGGTCATACAGCAGCGCAGGCGTAACCGGCGAACCCTCAAAGGGCTTTTCCTGCAGCTCCAGCACACCCGCCCGACGAAACGCCTCGGTCAGGATCTCTCTGTCCATGCCCTCCACACCCAAAGTGCCTTCCGCAGAAGGCTTTGTCTTGCGTTTTTCCTTGCCGTGAATGCCGGGAATATATACATGGTACAGCTTGCCTTCGGTAACGGCACCCTTGAGATACCCACGGATCTGAAAGCCTGCGGCATCAGCATCGGTCAGGATCACCACGCCGGTGGTGCGGGCATAATGGCGGATCAGCGCAAGCTGCTCCGGCCGTTTGTAAATGCGGAAGCCATCGGTCACAAGGATCACGCAGTCAAAATAAGCAGAAATGCGTATCTGATCGTACTTGCCTTCCACCACAACGGCAGGTACAATGGTCTGCTTTTCCTTCAACGGAACCCCTCCTCGGTATGCGGCGCACGCAGCATCTGCACAATGGCCTGCTCCAGCAGCAAACGGGGTGCGGTACGGCTGGATTTACAGGCACGGTCGGTTTCCCGCAGAATACGAATACAGGCACGAAGCTGCGGCAATGTCATATTACGGCAATCCCGCATGGCATTCCGCACCAGAAAATCCTTGTTTTTGGGGTAAGCAAAATCGGCTGCGATCTCACTCTGCTGCTTTGCCGCCCCAAGCCCCAGCTTGGCACGGTACAGATCGGTAAAGGTGTTGGTCAGGATCGCCAGCAGACCCAATATGGTTTTGGAATCCTCACTTTTGGCGGTCAAAGCCTGCAGCAGAGAAAAAGCCTCTGTGCTTTTGCCTGCCGTAACTGCCTTTGCCAGACGGAACACATCGCCATCGGGCTGAACAGCAGTAAGGGCATCCAGCATTTCCAAAGTGATCTCTCCGCCGTCGGCACAGGCCATCAGCTTATCCAGCTCTGTTTGGATCAGTGTGGAATCACACAGGCAGCGGTTTGCCAGCAGCTCGGCTTCGTTTCTGCCGATCCCGCAGCCATGCCGCTTGGCACGCTCCTGGATCTGCTTGCCCAGTTGTATGGCGTTTTTCTTTTCACAGATGCACAAAACACCGTGTTTTTCAAAAAAGGATGCGATTTTTTTGTGTTTTGCCGTAAAAACAGGCTCCCCCCGCTTGACTTCATACACAGTAAGAGAGGAGATCATCACAATGACCACCACACGCTCAGGCAAATCCTTCCAGATCTGCAAGGCGGCATCCAGCGTGGCGGCAGGTATGGCATCGGGATCCAGATCCCGTATCACGATCACATTATAGGGCTGGAACATGGGGCAGAACATACAAGCCTCCGCCATGCGGTCAAAATCCAGCTCCTGCCCGTCAAATACGGTATAGGAAAGGGCATCGCCGTCAGTCAGTTTTTTCAAAATGCGCTTTTGCAGGGCAGCAGCAGTCACGCCGTCCTCGCCGCAGATATAGCAGCAGGAGGGCGGTGCTTCGCGGCTCATTTCCCGCAAGGTATCCTGAGGGCTCAGTCTGGGCATGATCTCCCTCTCCTTTCTTTTCAAAGCATTGAGGTTTATGGGGCAAGACACTCCGCCTCCCATGTACCTGCTGTGTCAAACCGCAGCAGCAGATCATCGGGATACAGGGTTTCTTCCCCATCGGCGGCTGTTATGGAGATCGCATCTCCAAAGCGTATGACCACAGAGCCTGTGTCTGTCCACTGTGCATCCTCGTGCAGCAGCGGAATGGTCATATTCTTCCATTGCAGTACGGAATCCTCCTGCTGCACTGTTACGGAAAGTGCTGCCGCTGTACAGGTCAGGATATCCTCACCGTATACCATCGGTTCACAGCCGCAAAGCAGCATATCCTTCCGCAGACCTGCATCCTCCCGCAGATAAACAGCCTCCACCCGCAGCCCTTGCAGCGCATCGGTGTAAGCGGCGGCGTTATGCAGATCCTGCAAAATCAGCGCTGTGATGCGGCTGCGGCCTCTTGCTTCCAGGAATTCCGCAGCCTGTACAGCATATTCGCTGTCACCGCCCTGATCTATGAGCACTACCGTATCATTGGCAATACAAACAATCGCAGGAGATCCGGCTTCTCCCAGCACTGCAACCATCAGGTCACGGTTTTCCCGCAGACGCACCACACTCATTTGCAGCAGCAGAACACCGCCGGCACAAAGCATTCCGATCTGTATCCGCCTGGGATCGGCATAATGGGCAAGGCGCAGCAGCATCAGCAGAATTACAGCCAGCAGCAACAGCAGCCTTGTGCTTTCATGCACCACCGATACGGAAGAGTAGGGCAGCTTTGCCAGAACATCTGCCAAAGCCAGTACCACACTACATAAGCCGTTGGCAACAGGCAGCAGGATCACCCCTGCGCCGCCCAACAGCACACTCAGCAGCCCCAAACCCAGGATCGCAGTACAAAGGGGCAGCAGCACCAGATTGGATATCACCGACAGCAAAGAGGTTTCACCACACAGCAATACCGCACCCGGCAGCACTGCGATCCAAACCCAGACCATAGGTGAGAGCTTCCGCCACCATTTGCGCCAAAAGGAATCCTTTGCTGCTTTATGGGCAGATTGTCGCTGCATATAGGGTGCAAGCACCGTCAGACCAAACACACCCGATACCGACAGCCAGAAGGATGCGGAACGGATCACATAAGGAGCAGACAGTGTACAAAGCAGCATGGCAATGCAGAGCGAACGCCCCGCATCCTTGCGGCGACCGAACAGAGGAGCTGCCAGACTCAACAGCAGCATGACAGCCGCACGGGTCACCGATACGGCAGCATCCACCATAATGACAAACAACAGCATGGCTGCCACATTGCCGCATAAGATCCAACGGATGTTCAGGCGCAGCTTCCGCAGAACATACGTCAGTGCCGTACAGAAAAACACCAGATGCAGACCCGATACCGCCAGCACATGACCGATTCCCGTGCGATATAAAGCGGCAGCAGTATCCGAAGACAGATCCCGTTCATCACCAAAGAGCATGCCCAGCATCAAAGCAGCGTGCTCCTTGGGCATATGCTGCCGGATCCTTGCGGCACAGGCATCCCGATACTGCCGCACCCAACGCTTCACGCAATACAGGGGAGAAGGCTCACCCTTCTGCAAATCCGCATTTTTCAGCACAAGAAATACATTTCTTGCGGCGGCATATTGGGAATCATTGGCGGCAAGCACGGCATTGCCTCTGACCCGATCCCCGATTTCGGGAACCGTTTCCGCATCTGCATTGGCAGCGTACCAGTAGGCCGAAGCAGGCATACCCTCCACCCAGAACCGCACCGAATACCGTACTGCACCGCCATCATAGGGGGTACAGTCTGTGATCACTCCGTTGATCTGCACGGTACGTCCCTCCAAAGCCATCAAAGGCTTTGCATAGAAAAACGTATGGCTGTTCCAGATGCCCATAGCGGCCATACCGCCCAGCAAGCAGGCGAGCATCCGCTTTTTGGAATACCGGCACAGCAAAAACACCGCTGTCAGGATCAGCAAGCCCAACCCCAGTGCTGTCAGGGCACCGGATGCCGTACCCTTATGACAAAGGGCACACAGCAGCAATCCGCCGATATGGGAAAGCACAAAGCACTCCACCAAGCGGATATCTCTTGTGTTCGGCAAAGGCGCAGCCGTTGTAGCTGCGCCTTTCACTCTGTCCATGGGGATGTTCACACGCCGCTTTCCGCAGACCAGCCCATCTCCTTGCCGGCCAGCAGATGAAAATGCAGATGCGGCACAGTCTGGCCTGCATCGGCACCATTGTTGGTGATGACACGGAAGCCGCTGTCAAGCTGCTCACGGGCGGCAACCTTTGCAATGGCAGTAAAGATCTTGCCAACAATCACAGCATTTTCCTCGGTTACGGCAGCCGCACCGGAAATATGCGCCTTGGGAATAAACAGATAATGTACCGGTGCAATGGGGCTGATATCCTTAAAGGCGAATACAAAGTCGTCCTCATACACCTTGGTGCAGGGGATCTCCCCTGCAATGATCTTACAAAACAGACAATCCATCTGAGATGCCGCCTTTCCTAAAATTTACGCTTTGGGGGGAACAGCTTACGGCAGAAATGCTCATGGCATTCCACTGTGTAGCCACAGCTTCGGTAGAAGGGTTCCGCATCGGCAAAAGCCTCGTCAAAATCCACCAGAACGCCTGCGCCGCCATGCTCCGCAGCCCATCGTTCTGCCCGCTGCAGCAGAGTACGACCAATGCCGATCCGACGGTAGGAGCCTGCCACCGCAAGAGAACGAAGCTGCTTCATGGGCTCGGTCAGCAGTAGAGAATCATACTCGCAGATATGCAGAAAGCCCACTACCGTATCATCCACCGCCGCCACAAACACACAGTTGCGCGTGTTGACGCACAGTCTGGTCAAAGCCTGTGCCGTATCCGAAGCGGAAACCGGACATTGCAGCTCATTGCGTATGAGCTTGGAGATCGCCTTGGCATCCTCCTGGGGATTTGCCTTTCGAATGGTCACCCGCACCGGTTTCCACCTCCTGTTCTTGTATCATTCCGTCTGATGCAGCCGCATCAGCCCTTCAAAAAGTCCTTTGCGATCTCATCCAGCATACCCAGAGCTTCATCTACCATGTAGCTCTTGCCGATACCGCCCATCGCAGAATCGGGTCTGCCGCCGCCCTTACCGCCGGTAATGGCAGCAACCCGCTGAATGATCTTGCCTGCGTGTGCGCCCTTTTCTACTGCGCTCTTGGAACAGATGCAGTAGAAGTTGCCGCTTTCGCCGTTCACACCTGCCAGCAATGCGATCACATCGCCGCCGCGGTCACGGATCTGGTCGCCCAGTGTACGCAGTGCATCGGGCTTCACATCGGAAAGCATCATGGAAACCAGCTTGATGCCGGCTACTTCCTTGGCGTTTTCAAAGATCTGTTCCATCTGGCCGCCTGCGATCTTCTGATTCAGACGTTCGATCTCCCTTGCCTGCTCACGCAGTTCATTGGTCACGGCAGCGCACTTTTCGGGCAGCTCGTTTACATTAGAGAGCTTCAGAGCTTTTGCTGCCTGTGCGATGGTCTGCTCTGCATCTGCCAGCAGCTTCAGCACATTTTCACTTGTGGCCAGCTCAATACGGCGCACACCCGCAGCCACGGAGCTTTCGGAAACGATCTTGCACAGACCAAGCTGTGCGGTATTGCTGACATGGGTACCGCCGCAGAATTCAGTGGAAGAGCTGCCTGCTGTCACCACACGAACCACATCGCCGTACTTTTCACCAAACAGAGCCATAGCACCCAGCTTCTTTGCTTCCTCGATGGGCATTTCCTGCATGGTAACGGTCTCGGCGGCAAAAATCATCTCGTTGAGCAGTGCCTCGGTCTTCTTCAGCTCCTCGGCAGTCATGGCAGAGAAGTGAGAGAAGTCAAAGCGGCAGCGTTCTGCATTGACCAACTGACCTGCCTGATGTACATGATCACCCAGCACGGTACGCAGAGCAGACTGCAGCAGGTGTGCTGCGGTGTGATTCCGCATAATGGCGCCGCGGCGTTTTGCATCCACCTTGGCGGTAACGGTATCGCCGACGGTGAGAGTACCCTGCTCCAGTGTACCCATGTGCAGGATATGACCATCGCCCACCTTCTGAGTATCGGCAACTGCGAAGATGCCTGCGCCCTCCAGCTCACCGGTATCACCTACCTGACCGCCGCTTTCGGCGTAGAAAGCAGTAGCGGAAAGAACCACAGCGGCATCGGTGCCTTCGCTGACGGAATCCACAGGGGCACCATCCACCAAAATGGCCTGCACAGTCGCCTCACAGCTCATCTGTGTATAACCGTTGAATACGGTAACGGGTACATCCTTGGGCACAGCAGCCTCACCGCCCCAGGAGGTTTTTACCTTGGCGGCACGATCGGCACGGGCACGCTGCTTCTGCTCCTCCATGCAGGCACGGAAGCCTTCTTCATCCACAGTAAAGCCCTGCTCGGCAGCCATTTCAATGGTCAGATCAATGGGGAAGCCGTAGGTATCACTGAGGGTAAATGCTTCCTTACCGGGAATCACATTCTTGCCTGCCTTACGCATAGACTGCATACAGATCTGCAGCAGCTCGGTACCACGGTCTACGGTGCGGGCAAAGCTCTCCTCCTCATAGCGGATGATCTTGGTGATCAGCTCACGCTTTTCGGTCAGCTCGGGGTATGCCACAGCGTTTTCGCGGATAACCGTTTCTGCTACCTGATACAGGAAGGGCTCCTGCACGCCCAGCAGCTTACCGTGACGTGCGGCACGGCGCAGCAGACGCTTCAGCACATAGCCTCTGCCCTCGTTGGCAGGAGTCACACCATCGCCCACCATAAATACGGTGGAACGGATGTGGTCGGTGATCACACGCAGAGAAATATCGGTCTTTTCATTGTCGTGGTAGGTTACGCCGGCAATTTTGCAGATATGCTGCATGATATTCTGGATGGTATCTACCTCAAAGAGATTGTCCACGCCCTGCATCACACAAGCCAGACGCTCCAGACCCATACCGGTGTCGATGTTCTTGCTCTTCATCTCGGTGTAGTTGCCCTTGCCGTCGCTGTCAAACTGAGAGAACACCAGGTTCCAGATCTCAATGATACGGTCGGCATCGCTGGCCTGCTCAAAGCTCTCAAAGGGGCCGTAGCTTTCGCCGCGGTCAAAGTGGATTTCGGAACAGGGACCGCAGGGGCCGGAGCCATGCTCCCAGAAGTTATCTGCCTTGCCCAGACGGATGATGCGATCTCTGGGCACACCGATCTCGTTTGCCCAGATTTCTTCCGCCTCGTCATCGCTTTCAAATACGGTGATCCACAGTCTGTCTGCGGGGATCTCCAGCTCGCCGGTGAGGAACTCCCATGCCCATGCAATGGCTTCCTTCTTAAAGTATTCGCCAAAGGAGAAGTTGCCCAGCATCTCAAAATAGGTACCGTGGCGGGCAGTCTTACCCACACGCTCAATATCGGGGGTGCGGATGCACTTCTGGCAGGTGGTCACACGCACATTGGGGGGTACGACCTGCCCCAGAAAATACTTTTTCAGCGGTGCCATGCCGGAGTTGATGAGCAGCAGACTGTTATCGCCCTTGGGGATCAGCGATGCGCTCTCCATACGGGTGTGCTGCTTGCTTTCAAAAAATGCGAGGTATTTCTCGCGCAGTGTATTCAGACCTTGCCATTCCATAATCTTCAGAAGTCCTTTCTCGTTTTCGATTTCAGGTCAAAATAACCCAATCATACAGAATATAGTATACAACCAAATCCCGATTTTGTCAAGGGTCGGCAGCGTTCTTTTCCACGGCCGTAAAAATTTGCAAAACCCCTTGACAAACGGGCGGCAGCGTGTTATAATGCAACTGTAAACCGTTGATGCGGAGATAAAGGCGGCTATGCTTTTACAGAGAGTCCGGGGTGGTGAGAGCCGGATGCAACACAGGTCGTCAAATGGCCCGCGGAGGGCGCAGTCGGTCAGATGCCGGTAAAACTGCGACGCGTTGATCAGCGTAAGAGATCGGGAGTATGTCGGTACTCCGCAAAGGGCACGGTATATGGCCGTGAATCAAGGTGGCACCGCGAGCATCCGCTCGTCCTTGACGATTTTCGTTTGTCGAGGATGGGCGTTTTTTATTTCCCGTTTTCGACTCCCCCCACCGACTGCGGCACAGCCGCAAACTGCTTGAAAGGAGCGTTTATTATGTCCGTTCAGAAAGAGATCCCCTACAAGATTTACCTGGAAGAAAGTGAGATGCCCACAGCATGGTATAATCTGCGTGCCGATATGCAGAAAAAGCCTGCCCCCATGCTGAATCCTCAGACCCATCAGCCTGCTACCCTGGATGAGCTTTCCGAGGTTTTCTGCCGTGAGCTTGCCGAGCAGGAGCTGAATGTGACCGACCCCTACATTCCCATTCCCGAGGAGATCCGCAGCTTCTACAAAATGTATCGCCCCGCACCGCTGGTGCGTGCCTACTGCCTGGAGAAGTATCTGGATACCCCCGCACACATTTATTACAAGTTTGAAGGCAACAACACCTCCGGCAGCCATAAGCTGAATTCTGCCATTGCACAGGCCTACTACGCCAAAAAGCAGGGTCTTAAGGGCGTTACCACCGAGACCGGTGCCGGCCAGTGGGGTACTGCCCTCTCTATGGCCTGCTCCTACTTCGATCTGGACTGCAAGGTGTTCATGGTCAAGGTCAGCTATGAGCAGAAGCCCTTCCGTCGTGAGGTCATGCGTACCTACGGTGCATCGGTAACACCTTCTCCCTCCGAGACCACTGCCATCGGCAGAAAGATCCTGGAGGCACATCCCGGCACCGGCGGCAGCCTTGGCTGTGCCGTCTCCGAGGCTGTGGAGTGTGCGACCTCTACCGAAGGCTACCGCTATGTACTGGGCTCTGTGCTGAATCAGGTGACCCTGCATCAGTCCGTTATCGGTCTGGAGACCAAGGCTGCACTGGATAAGTACGGTGTCAAGGCCGATATCATCATCGGCTGTGCCGGCGGCGGCTCCAATCTGGGCGGTCTGATCGCTCCCTTCGTGGGCGAACAGCTCCGTGGCGAAGCCAACTACCGCTTCATCGCCGTTGAGCCCGCTTCCTGCCCCTCTCTCACCAGAGGTAAGTACGCCTACGATTACTGCGATACCGGCATGATCTGTCCCCTGGCAAAAATGTACACTCTGGGCTGCGATTACATCCCTGCGCCCAACCACGCAGGCGGCCTGCGCTACCATGGCATGAACAGCATGCTCTCCGAGCTGTACGATCAGGGCATTATGGAAGCTACCACCGTAAAGCAGACCGAAGTGTTCCAGGCTGCTGTGGAATTTGCTCGCGTGGAAGGCATTCTGCCTGCACCCGAAAGCTCTCACGCCATTCGTGTGGCTATGGATGAGGCTCTGAAGTGCAAGGAGACCGGCGAGAAGAAGACCATCGTGTTTGGCCTGACCGGCACCGGCTACTTTGATATGTACGCCTACGAAAAGCATAACAACGGTACCCTTACCGATTACATTCCCACCGATGAGGAAATTGCTGCCGCTCTGGCTAAGCTGCCTGAGGTGGAATAATGGAAGGTCAGATCCTGTATTTGGTCATCGGTGCAGTGGCTCTGGTGCTGATGTTTGTGCTGAAAACCGCCAAAAAACTAATACGCACTCTGCTGGGCCTGGCTGCAGCCGCCGCTGTCTGTGCATTTCTGTATGTACAGTTTCTTGCGTAAATCCCAAAGAAGACATCTCTCAAGGGGGATGTCTTCTTTTTGTTTTCCAAGGGAAATCTTTGTGCGAATGCGCTAAAGCGATAAACAGAATCAAAAAAGCTTTGCACAGCTTGGCGAAAATATAGAATGTATGGCGTTTCGGCTTGACATTACCGTGCGGATGTGGTAAAATTTATCTTGTGTGAGTGTGCGGAAATCCGCACAAAACAGAATTCCGGACCGCTGCGGACAGCGTCATGCCGCAGTAATTCATAAGGAAGGATACGATTCATAATGATTAGTGCAATTGTAGGCGGTAACTGGGGCGATGAAGGTAAGGGCAAGCTGACAGATGTCTTTGCTGCCGATGCCGATTTCGTCGTTCGTTTTCAGGGCGGTGCCAACGCCGGTCATACCATCATCAACGAGTATGGCAAGTATGTGCTGCACATTCTCCCCTCCGGTGTGTTTCAGTCCGGCACGGTCAACCTGATCGGCCCCGGTGCTGCATTTAACCGTGAGGCTTTTCAGAGAGAGCTGGATCAGCTGAAGGAAGGCGGCGTGCCTACCCCCGATATCCGCATCTCTGACCGCGCACAACTGGTCATGCCCTATCATATTCTCTTTGATAAGCTGGAGGAGCGTCGTCTGGGCAAGAACAGCTTCGGTTCCACCCAGTCCGGTATTGCCCCTTTCTATGCCGATAAGGCAATGAAGATCGGCTTCCAGCTTGCTGAGCTGTACAACAAGAATCTGGCAGAAAAGGTAGAGCGTGTCTGCCACATCAAGAACGCTCAGATGTCTGCCCTGTACCCCGATGCCGATCCGCTGGAGCCCGGTAAGATCCTGGCATACCTGCGTGAGTGCGGTGAGTACCTGAAGCCCTATCTGTGCAACATGGCACAGCTTATGGCAGATGCCGTAAAGGCCGGCAAGAATATTCTGCTGGAGGGCCAGTTGGGTGCCCTGCGTGATACCACCAACGGTATCTACCCCTTCACGACCTCTTCTTCTACTCTGGCAGGATTTGGTGCCGTGGGTGCCTGCGTGCCTCCCCACGAGATCAAGCGTGTCATCACCGTAGTCAAGGCATATTCCTCCTGCGTAGGTGCGGGTCCCTTTGTGACCGAGATCTTCGGCGAGGAAGGCGACACCCTGCGTAAGTGCGGCGGCAGCGACGGCGAGTTCGGTGCAACCACCGGTCGTCCCCGCAGAATGGGTTGGTTCGATGTAGTGGCTACCCGCTATGGCTGTATGCTGCAGGGTGCTACCGATGTGGCTCTGTCCCTCATTGACGTGCTGGGCTACATGGAAGAGATCCCCGTTTGTGTCGGCTATGAGATCGACGGCGTTGTGACCGAGGAATTCCCCGCAGGTGACCGCCTGGATTACGCAAAGCCCGTTTATGAAACTCTGCCCGGCTGGAAGTCCGATATCAGAGGCATTACCGAGTACGACAAGCTGCCCGAAAACGCAAAGAAGTATGTAGAATACATCGAGCAGAAAATCGGCTACCCCGTAACCATGATCTCTACCGGACCCGACCGCGCAGATATGATCTACCGCAAGTAAGATACAGAAAGAAGCCGTCGGGAAGTCATCTCTCCCGACGGCTTTTTATCTTCATAAATTCTTAAATATTCTTTGTCTTGTTTCTTAAGGAAGATTTTGCTATAATGGGGTTACCACAAAGGGAATTGAGGAAATAACATCACAGGAGGACAAATCATGTTAGAAACCAGAGAACTTTGTAAAACCTACCGACCGAAAAAAGGGCAGCCCGTCATGGCAGTGGATCATGTTTCCCTGCGCTTCCCCGAAAAAGGTATGGTGTTCCTGCTGGGTAAATCCGGCAGCGGTAAATCCACCATGCTGAATCTGCTGGGCGGCCTTGACCAGTATGACGGCGGAGAAATCATCATCAAGGGTATTTCCTCCAAGGATTTTACCCAGCAGCGATTCGACAGCTACCGTAACACCTATGTAGGCTTCATCTTCCAGGAATACAATGTGCTGGAAGAATTTACCGTGGGTGCCAATATCGCTTTGGCACTGGAGCTGCAAGGCAAAACCGCTACCGATGCCGAGATCAACACCATTCTGCAGGAGGTGGATCTGGCAGGCTACGGCAGCCGCAAGCCCAATGAGCTCTCCGGCGGTCAGAAGCAGAGAGTGGCCATTGCCCGTGCGCTGGTGAAGAACCCCGAGATCATTATGGCAGATGAGCCTACCGGTGCGCTGGATTCCAATACGGGCAGACAGGTGCTGGATACCCTCAAGCGGCTTTCCGCCAACAAACTGGTCATTGTGGTTTCTCACGACAGAGAATACGCTGAGCAGTACGCCGATCGTATCATTGAGCTGGCAGACGGTAAGGTGATCCGTGATGTGGAGGCCGCCGAGGAAGTCAGGGAGGAAGCGGCAAAGCAGCTTGTATTCCGCAGCAATACCATTGAGATCCCTGCGGATTACCACCTGACCGAAGAAGACCGTGTACGCATCAACGAGTACATGGATAACATGAAAAAGGGTCTGACACTGACGCTGGGCGGCTTTGTCCGCAAGTTCCGTGATACGGATGTTGACCGCATTCCCATGCAGGATGGCTCCAAGTTCAATCTCATCCGTTCCAAGCTGCCCATGAAGAGCGCATTCAAGATCGGATGCAGCAGCCTAAAGCATAAGCGGTTCCGTCTGGTCATGACCATTCTGCTTTCCGTGGCAGCATTCTCTATGTTTGCACTGGTGGATACCTTCAGCTCCTACGATCACATCCGTGCCTGTACACGCTCCCTGATGGACAGCAACATTGATTACATCTCGGTGTGTAAATCCCTGAAGCGCGGCGAGGGCATTGATAGCTGGTGGGACAGCTACGGCAATCTGCTTTCCCAGAAGGATATGGAGCAGCTGGAAAAGGAAACCGGCATTGAAATGATGGGCGTTTATCTGCCCACCGGCGTATATAGCCTTTCTTTCCGCGGGCAGTTTGACAGCAAAGCCGATCTGGGTGAAGGCAGCTACCGGATCTACCCCGACTCCCTGACCGGTTTTGTGGAAGTGGATGCTTCCGATATTGAAACCATGGGCTATGAAGTGGTAGTCGGTACACTGCCTCAGAGCGGCAAGGATGAGGTGGCTATCAGCCTGGTGACCTATGAAACCTTCCATAAGGCAGGCTATACTGCCATGCCCGCCGAGGATGAGGGCTACGACGAGCCCATCTACGATGAGATCACCGGCGATCCGGTAAAACCCGGAGAAGATACCGAAAACAAAATCACCTACGAGAAGATCGAAAAACCGGAAGATATGATCGGCAAGACCCTGACGCTGGCAGGCACCGATTATACCATCACCGCAGTGGTGGATACCAAGCTGGACCTGGAACGTTATAAATCCCTGACCATTGATATGGAACAGATGACCACCGCCGAGCTGGTGATCAACTATATGCTGATGTCCGAGTATGAGTGCGCCATGGATTACAGCCTCAGTGGCGCCGCCATGATCGGTAAGGGCAACGTGGAAAAGCTGGTTGCAAGCTCTCCTCAGATGTATGAGGAAGTCAACGGCAGCTTCTGGATCGGCGGCCCCGGCAACGATAACACCTATGTGGATCTGTGGGCCAACTATCACACCAAGCTTTCCAATATTCCCGCCGAAGATATCATCTGGCTGGACGGCAAAAAAACAACCGTTGAGAAAAACGAGATCGTCATTGCGCTGGATGGCATTAACGCATACAATACAACCAACGGTCAGAGCATGGATCTGATGCCCGAGGACGGCAGCGAGCTGACCGCAGAGCATCTCAACAACATTCTGAAGCAGTTTAACGACAACCTGGAAGGCCATGTATATAGCTGGTATGATGATGTACCCTCTGAAGAACTGAAGGGTATGACCATTGTGGGTGTGATCCGCCCCGAAAGCAAGTACACCAACTGTATTGTGCTCCACGAGGATTATACCGCCATGATGGTAGAAGATACCGACGGCATTTATGAGAGTGCGGTTGGCTCCATGCCTGAGTCCTACGGCGAGATCGAAGAATTTGTGCGCTACTGCTACCGTGAAGACACGAATATGCGCTATGAGCTGCAAAACGCCGTTACCTATGAGCTGGATACCATCAACGAGGTGTTGGTGGTACTGGCAAAGATCTTCCTGTATATCGGTATTGCCTTTGCGATCTTTGCTGCACTGCTGATGGCAAACTTCATTACCACCAGTATCAGCTACAAAAAGCAGGAGATCGGTATTCTGCGTGCCATTGGTTCCCGTTCCAACGATGTGTTCCGCATCTTCTTCTCCGAAAGCTTTGTCATCGCCATGATCAACTTTGTGATCTCCGCAGTTTTGTGCGGCGTGGGCGTTGCCTTTATCAACTACGCCATCCGTACCTATCTGGGTGTGCTGATCACCGTGCTGCAGTTTGGCATCCGCCAGATTTTGCTGCTGTTCCTGATCAGTGTAGCCATTGCCGCAGTGGCAAGCTTTATTCCCGTATACCGCATTGCATCCAAGCGCCCCATTGACGCGATCCGCAACCGATAAAACCAAATCCCCCGTACAGCCCACAAAACTGCACGGGGGATTTTTTTGCACAAAAAACCGTGCCCCCTGTTTACGGGGAACACGGTTTGCAGCAGAACTCACTTCTTGTCGCTGTCGTTCTTCTCGCCGGCAACAGCAATACCCTTTTGACGGGCAGCCTTACGCTCCTTCTCGGCAGCAGCGGCTTCTTCCATCTGGGTAATATTCTCGTGGATCGCCCACTTCTTCACACGGATCTTGCTGCGCTCGCCGCCGGTTTCCATTACCACGGTATCCTCTGCCACACGGATTACAATACCGATCAGACCACCTGCAGTGCAGATCTCATCACCGATGCGAACATTTTCACGCATCTTCTGTGCCTCCTGCTCACGCTTCTTCTGGGGGCGGAACAGGATCAGATACATCAGCACAATGGCCAGCACAAAGGGGATCAGACTCACCAGCAGATCGGTCATAGCAGAGCCGGTACCGGTACCCGTGGTGTTTGCTTCACCCTCTGCAAAGGCGGTCATGCTCAAAGCAGATACACCGGCAGCAACGCCGCCAAGGGTGGCCAGCATCTTCATCAGCTTACGGGATGCACAATTCTTCATATCAAAAAACCTTTCTTCCATGCCTGTTGGCAGATTCTCACAAATACCATTATACCATGCTTTTACGGGATTTGCAAGCAAATTCCACATTTTTCACAAACTTCGCACAATTGCGGATCAATTATCCCGCAGATCAAAGGATTCTTCCTCATTATGCAGTGCTGAATCCAGAATTTTGCCAAAAAACGCCGCAGGATTCCGCATAATGCGCTCCGCCAGTTCTTCGGCAGCCGCCTTTGCCGGCGTGTGGATCCGCAGGGTGAACATCTCCCGCATACGGTCATCGCACCGCACACAGAGCATACAGCCCTCCGCAGATTCCTCATAGGTCACGGACATTTCCTGCATGGCCTTTTTGCGTGCCACATAACGCAGAGCGGTCAGCACCACACGGTCCCGCATGACCTTAGGTACATAGCGGTACATATCCACGGCGCAGGCACGGCCTTTTTCCGTAAGGGAAAGAAGCTGTTTTTCATCCTGTGATTGCTGCAGCGAGTCGTTTTCCAGCAGGAAGCCCAGTGCATCGGTGTACAAAAAGAAGTTGATATGCCCTGCGGTCACCAGAATATCATACAACCAGCCCTCGGCAATGGGGGCATTAAGCCGATGCAGCACCAGACAAAGCAGGATCCGCACCAGATGGGGGTCTAGCAGGCGCATGGGCTTCAGCTCAGGGTATTGCCTTGTCTTATGCACCACAGGTGCAGCCGGCTTGGCATCGGGGAAGAAGGCAAGCTGTCCCGGTAAAGGCACAAGCTCGGGATCACTGATAGAAAACAAGGTTTGCTCCTCCACAGAGACACCTCCTTACATTGCGATCAGACAAAATTGGGGTAATCCAGCAAATGGGAAACCAAAGCGATGCAGGCAGCAGCCTCAATGGCGGGCAAAGCCTCAGGCACCAGGCAGGGCTTGCTGTTTTCTGCGCTTTGCAGCACCTCATTGGTCATAGCGGAATAATCCACTGTTTCCTGAGGCTGTGCAATGGTAGCAGCGGGCTTGATCGCCACACGGAAGCTGATGGGCATTCCCGAAGAAATACCGCCCAGCACACCGCCATGATGATTGCTGCGGGTCAGCACATGACCGCGCTCATCTACATAAAAGGGGTCATTGTGCTGGCTGCCGGTCATTTTGGCCGATTCAAAGCCTGCACCGAATTCCACACCACGCACACCGGGAATACCGAAGGTCAACTGTGCAATGGTGTTTTCAATGCCATCAAAAATAGGGGAACCCACACCGGCAGGCACACCCACCGCATAGCAAGCGATGACACCGCCCAAGGTTTCACCGCCATCCGCCGCATTGCGGATATCCCGCAGCATACGCTTGCCGGCACGGTCATCCTGCACGGCAAAGGGCTTGTTGCGGATCTGCAAAATGTCTTCCTTGGTCACATGGGTAGGAGAAAGGGGCTTGTCCTTAATATTGTGAATGGCAGCAATATGGGCACCCACATAGATTCCTCTGCGCTCCAAAATCTGCTGGCATACTGCACCTGCAAAGCAAAGAGGAATCGTCATGCGCTCAGAGAGATGACCGCCGCTGCGGACATCGGCAAAGCCACGATAGCGCATGGCACCGGTATAATCGGCGTGGCCGGGGCGGGCAATGCGTGACATGGTCTGATAATCCGCCCGGGCAACGGTTTTGGGATTATTCAAAAAAGCGCACAGGGGGGAACCTGTTGTGCGATTCTGCACCAGACCCGAAAGGATCTGGGGAACATCCGCAGGGGAAGGCAAAAGGGAATTTTCTCCTTCTACGGGAATGGGGCGGGAGCGACGGCGCATAAACTGCGCCAACTGATCCAGCGCAATATACTCGCCGGGCGGCAGGTGATCCAGCACCACACCGATGGCAGGGCCTTCGGCTTCTCCAAACAGTGATATTGCAATACGATGCTGCCATATGGATGCCATAAAAACCTCCGTTTATCGTCCAAAGACGGTTCTGTACTTCATTTATTATACCACAATCCCGTAAAAATGACAATACTTTTCCAAAAGAAAAAGGACGATGCCGAAGCATCGTCCTTTTTTAGCAAATCGCTACACAACAGTGGAATCAGCCCTCAAAGAAGGAATCAGGGAAGTCGAATCCACAGACATCAGCCCATGTAATATCGAGACCCATAACGTACTTCTCGTTGTAGTATTCCAGAATTGCGCTAGCAGTCACGGTATCCATGCCCTCGGGAGTCTGAGTGTAGTACACATCGCCCAGGTAGAATGCCAGGTTGTGCAGGAACTCATCCTCGTGGAAGGAGTAGGACTCACCCATAACGCTAACCTTATTGTAGAAGGTCAGAGCTTCGATGGCATCCAGCGTATCAACAGCCTCGTCCAGGTTGATATCACCCTTCAGACCGATGAAGATCTGGATCTCGCCCATGAACAGGGGAGAGCCATCGCCGATGATGATCTCGTTGCCGGTCTGGTCGCAGTACAGAGCAATAGGATAAATGTGCTGGCCCTTTACATAGACCTCAACAGGAGAATCAGCATCCTCAGCGGGCTTAGTGGAAGAAGTTACATCCAGAGCCACAGTGTTGAATGCGTATGCTGCATCGGGGTAAACAGTGTCAGTCTCGCTGTAAGGCATTGCGTTGCCGTTAGCATCGAGAATCTGGTTGCCCTCTGCGTCTACAAAGTAGCCGTCAGCGACATAGTACTGATACAGGTAGAGGTAAGCGCTCATGCCATCAAGGCCGCCGCTCTGCTGGAAGGTACGGGTGTCGTGAGACCAGTAGTAAACGCGGGTAGGCTCCTCAAACTCAACCTTGTAGGTGTTAACGATGGTCAGATCCTTCTCGGAGATGGTAACGGTGGAGTCATTTACGGTGTACTCCAGAGTGTTGCCATCCTCGTTGGTGGGAACAACATCGGTGAGAGTCACGGTGTAATCGCCGGGCTCTACATCACCAACAGTCAGGTGCAGGGTACCGATGGTGGTACCGGGCTGAGGAACGAAGTTAGTGCCGTCGTTGGAAGTCCAAGTCAGAACACCGGTGGTAGGATCGAAGGTGAAGGTGCCGTTCTCGCTGTACTCAGGACCGAAGGTGAAGTCGTCGATGGTAAAGCCATCGGGAACAACAACAGTCATGGTGAACTGAGAAGTACCGTCATCGAACCAAACGCTCAGAGGAATGTCAATGTTGCTGCCGGGAGATGCGAGAACATCTTCCAGGTTGTAAACTACATTGCCGGGATCATCCTGAGGAATCTCCAGAATGGTGATAGAACCGTCAACAGTGGTGAACTCGGGAGCAACAGAGTTGGTGTCGCTTACGGTAACGTTCACAAAGTTTACGGGGTAGATGGTGTTT
The DNA here is from genome assembly GCA_015066805.1 of Ruminococcus sp. GTDB lineage: Bacteria > Bacillota > Clostridia > Oscillospirales > Ruminococcaceae > Firm-04. The sequence continues at coordinate 149,903 of SVNP01000001.1, forward strand.
TCAACAGCATCTGCGGGAACATCAACCAGCAGGTACAGAATAGCATCGCCGGACTGTGCATACTGGTTCTCGCCGTTGGGATCATCCCAGACAAAGATGTACTCATCGGGGTTCCAAACGACCTGATCTGCACCGGTGTAAGCATCGCCGAACTCGATGCCGGAGATGGAGAAGCCATCCTCAACAGCGAACTGCATGGTAATGCCTGCGGTGCCTTCATCGTACCACACCAGCACGGGAACCTTAACGGTAGTGCCTGCCAGACCGTTTACATCGTCGATCTGATAAACAACGTGACCGGGGTTCACAGGTGCACCGGGAATTGTGGTCTCGGTAGTCTCCGTGGTAGTCTCGGTAGTGGTGGTCTCGGTGGTAGTGGTCTCCGTAGTGGTAGACTCAGTGGTAGTGGTCTCCGTAGTGGTAGACTCGGTGGTAGTGGTCTCCGTAGTGGTAGACTCGGTAGTGGTGGTCTCCGTAGTGGTAGACTCGGTAGTGGTAGACTCCGTAGTGGTAGACTCCGTAGTGGTAGACTCCGTAGTGGTAGACTCGGTAGTGGTAGACTCGGTAGTGGTAGACTCCGTAGTGGTAGACTCGGTAGTGGTAGACTCCGTAGTGGTAGACTCGGTAGTGGTAGACTCCGTAGTGGTAGACTCCGTAGTGGTAGACTCGGTAGTGGTGGTCTCCGTAGTGGTAGACTCGGTAGTGGTGGTCTCCGTAGTGGTAGACTCGGTAGTGGTGGTCTCCGTAGTGGTAGACTCGGTAGTGGTGGTCTCCGTAGTGGTAGACTCGGTGGTGGTGGTCTCCGTAGTGGTAGACTCGGTGGTGGTGGTCTCCGTAGTGGTAGACTCGGTAGTGGTGGTCTCAGTGGTAGTGGTCTCGGTAGTAGTCTCGGCCACGATCACAGCACCATCTTCCTGAGTCAGCTCCAGGGGCTGGCCGTAGGTATCAACAACAGTCAGCTCGGTGAAGTTTACAGGATACTCACCGGCAGTGGTGGGAGCAGTAAAGTTCAGGTACAGAACGATGGAATCAGCAGCAGCGTTCTGGTTCTCGCCGTTATCGTCGGCCCAAACCACACGCAGCTCATCCTCGTTTACAACGGCCTCGCCGGTGTAAGCATCGCCCCAAGAAATGCCGTTGAAGGTCAGAGCCTCGTCGTACTCGAAATTCACAACAAAGCCGGCAGAACCGCCATCGCTGAGAATGTATACGGGCAGAGCAACCTCTGCACCGGCAGCAACGGTCTCTTCAGCGATATCCCAGTCAGCAGCGCCTGGCTCGGGGATGTTGGGGATGTCTTCAACGATCACAGCACCGTCAGCCTTCTCCAGGGTCAGCTCGCCGCCGTCGGTGTTGACAGCAACCAGCTCGGTGAAGGTAACAGGGTACTCGCCGGCAGCATCGGGAGCAACAAAGTTCAGGTACAGAACCACAGCCTCATCAGCAGCAGTCTGATCGTCACCATTGTCATCAGCCCAAACCACGCGCAGCTCATCTTCGTTGATGACAGCCTCGCCGGTGTAGGCATCGCCCCAGGTAATGCCGGTAAAGGTCAAAGCCTCGTTGTATGCAAAGTTTGCGATGAAGCCTGCAGTGCCCTCATCACCGATAACGGTAACGGGAACTGCGACCTCTGCGCCGCCTTCAACGTACTCCTCGCCGATATCCCAGCCGGAAGAGCCGGGAGCGATGGACTCGCGTACGATGACAGCGCCGTCTTGCTCGGTAATTGTGAGTCTTTCCTCGTTGGTGTCGACAACATCCATTGTCGCAAACTCAACCGGATATCTGCCGGCTGCGTCGGGTGCGGTGAAGTTCAGGGTAACGATGGTTGCGCCGTCAGCGGCGGTCTGATCGTCACCGTTGTCATCTGCCCAGACGACATACAGCTCATTCTCGTTGAGCACTGCTTCACCGGTGTAAGCATCGCCCCAGGTAAAGCCGTTAAAGGTCAGAGCCTCGTCGTACTCAAAGTTTACGACAAAGCCTGCGGTGCCCTCGTCACCGGTAACGGTAACGGGAACCTGAACCTCAAAGCCGGCATCCACGGTCTTCTCAGCAATAGACCAGCTTGCGCTGCCTGCTGCGGAAGCCACCAGGGGGAATGCGGTAACAACGGTAGTTGCGGCGAGACACAAGGAAGACAATGCAGAAATGAATCTCTTCATTTTGTTCCCTTTCTGTCATGAGTGCGCAGGGTGACTGCGCACTCACAACTTTCATCTTCGCTCAGATTGATTGGTAGGTTGGAATGTTGCTCGGGAAATTACTGGTCGCCCAGATCCTCGTAAGGAATCAGGTGTGCCAGGTACTTCTTGATTGCCAGAGCGTCAGCAGCATCCAGCTTGCCGTCGAACTCGCAGTCAGCGTTCAGTTGGCCCTGCTCGGAAACATCAGCGTTGCCTGCGTTGAACTTGTTCAGACGAACAACGTCAGCGATGTCAACATCCTGGTCGCAATCCACGTCGCCCCAGAAGATATCGCCGGGCTGAGGAGTGGTGGAGGTCTCGGTGGTAGTGGTCTCGGTAGTGGTGGTCTCGGTGGTAGTAGTCTCGGTGGTAGTGGTCTCAGTGGTAGTGGTCTCGGTAGTGGTGGTCTCGGTCTCGCCCTCGACGATAACAGCACCTGCAACAACGGTCAGAGCGTGGTTCACGCCATCCAGGTTAGCCATCTCGTTGAACTTCTGGTTCACGCCGTCGAAGATCAGGTCCAGATCGTACAGCAGGTCAACAGGGTAAGTGCCGGGCTCGGTGGGAGCAGTGAAGGTGAAGGTCAGAACCTTTGCGCCGTCAGCAGCGGTCAGCTCGGAATCCTTGCCCCAAGTGTAAGCAACTACCTTGGTAGTGCCGTCGGTGGTCTCCATGTTCTCGTTGATGATAGCGGATACGCGGTATGCATTACCTGCCTTAACAGAGCCCAGAGTCAGAGCGCTGTCATAGGTGAAGTACAGGGAAGCACCTGCGGTGCCGGGGTCACCGGTGATAACCAGGTTAACGGTAGCCTCTGCGCCGGGAGCAACGGTAACGGTGTCGAAGGTCAGAACAACGCCGTCGCCGGGAACAGGAGTAGACTCAGTGGTAGTGGTCTCAGTGGTAGAGGACTCGGTAGTAGTGGTATCAACAACCTCACCCTCAACGATAACAGCACCTGCAACAACGGTCAGGTCGTGGTTCACGCCATCCAGGTTAGCCATCTCATTGAACTTCTGGTTCACGCCGTCGAAGATCAGGTCCAGATCGTACAGCAGGTCAACAGGGTAAGTACCGGGCTCAGAAGGAGCGGTGAAGGTGAAGGTCAGAACCTTTGCGCCGTCAGCAGCGGTCAGCTCGGAATCCTTGCCCCAAGTGTAAGCAACTACCTTGGTAGTGCCGTCGGTGGTCTCCATGTTCTCGTTGATGATAGCGGATACGCGGTATGCGTTACCTGCCTTAACAGAGCCCAGAGTCAGAGCGCTGTCATAGGTGAAGTACAGGGAAGCACCTGCGGTACCGGGGTCACCGGTGATGGTCAGGTTAACGGTAGCCTCTGCACCGGGCTCAACGGTAACGGTGTCAAAGGTCAGAACAACGCCGTCGCCAACAGGAGGCTGCTCGGGCTCGGTGTCACTGGTGGTAGTGGTAGTGGTAGTAGTGGTGGTAGTGGTAGTATCAGCGGGAGTACCCTCGCCAACGGTGATGGTCAGTGCGCGGGATTCCCAAGCAACTGCGCCGTCAACGCCGGTAACAGCAGACTGGCCGTAAACCAGCTCAGCCATGCCGATGGAAACCAGGTTTACGTACTTATCCTTGAAAATGTCCAGGGTGTAGGTACCCTCAGCCAGATTCTGGGGCAGAACCAGGTTGAACTCGATCAGGCCGTACTCATAAGCCCAAGAAGCGGACTCATCCCAAGTGGTCACACCGGAGGTGCCGTCGGCTGCGAATGCGCCGTAAGCGTCAACGTTCTTGTCAGCCATAACAGCATCGGTGTGCTGATAGTTCATGTTGTAGGAGCTTGCAACGAAGGAAGGAGAGCACCAGGGAGCGTAGCCTGCGCCCATCTCGCCGGTAACCTCGCCGCCGTCCAGAGCACAAGGATCGCAGAAGCCCTTGTAGCCGTTGTCGCCGGTGACATAGTCTTCCATGATGATGCCGTAGTTACCGAAGTGATGCTCGGTGTGCTCTACGCCGTTCACGGTCTCACCTGCGTACTGGCCGATGGTCTCAGCACCGTTGATAGCCATCTTCAGAGATGCGGTGTTGAAGCCGGAGCTTGCAGGTACATACAGGGTTACAGGAACCTTTACGGAACCTGCGGCGATATCCTCAGCGGAAACGGTCACGCTGTTGGAATCGCCGGAACGGAATTCAAAGATGGTGGTGTCGGCAGCAGATGCGCTGAACATCATGGTGCCGGACAGAGCAGTCGCTGCGATTGCGAGAGAAGTGATAGCAGAGACAAACTTTCTCATAACAAATGTTCCTTTCTGTTTCGGAACCGCCGAAACATAAATTTTGTTTTTGGGGTTGGGATACGGCTTGCCGCCGGCTGAACCTAGCGGTTTGGGCCGCCGGTGCCGGTTTTGTTGAATGACACAGTGGATACGCGCCTTTCGGCCGCATATCACGGATCTCAGGTCGGGTCTCACTTCCGGGCTTGCGCCTGTGGTACAAAACCTGACCGCCGTGGCTGAATCTCAGGGCTGCTCGGTTTCGGTGTTCTCCGCCTGCTCATACAGGCTTTGAAGAATCAGCGTTACATCGTTCACCGTAAACATTCCATCCGATTCAAGGTCTGCGTTTGCGTATGCTGCGGCGCCCAAGGCCTGTTCCTCGTTCACCAGCTTATGCAGCTCTACCGCATCGCTTACGGTCACAGCGCCGTCCAGATTGACATCACCCAGTGTTGTTGCACCGGATTCGTCACTGGGCGTCCACACCACGCCGTCGGTCAAAGCGGTATCGCAGTTGAATGTGTTGCCGTCCTCGTCCACATAACCTGCGACGATCAGAGTATTGATGACCCCGGATCCCTCGTAGGTCTCACGGCTTGCGGGCACCAGACATAATGCAGAGCAGCTATTGGGCGGTACCGTCGGGTCCACCGTTCCGCTGATCGTGAAAAATGCCCGTTCCTCCTGCAGCCAGTAATCGGCGTTCTTCAGGGCAGTTGCCCAGCGGATCCTGATTTCGGAGCCCGTGTTTTCGTGAACGAATACAGTCCCCTCCAAGTCGGGATTCACCGCAGCCTCTGCGTCATCCGCGCCGGTGTCGTAGAGCAGTTCCACATCGCTGATGCTCAGAACTGTCGGATCGTATGCGATTGCAAAATCCATGGCGCACAATCCCGTTTCGGGCAACTCGTCCAGATAAACCGTAGCGGTAAATGTTCCGTCTGCCGCAGCGATCTCCCTGCTTATGGAAACCGCAACCAGCTCTGTTACATTCGCTGCTGCTTTATCCGCACAAAGCAACCGAACCGGCACTGCCGTCAAAAGACCGGCAAATATGCACGCGACCGCCTTCTGCGCCTTCATTCCTTTCCTCCTTCTTTCATAAATTATTTATATATTCCGAGATGCCCCGCTGATGGGCACTCTTCATATATACAAAAAGATGATCTGCCGCGGTTTGAACCGCAGCCTGTCGAAAGTATACCGCAGCAACCTCAAATGAAGCTGAAAGGCATACCCGACAGACGTGATTTGCACCCGATTTTTCATCCGCCTCTGTCCGAAGAGATGCCGTTTGGGGGTCAAAAGGGTACACAAACCCCTATTACACGCCTTACTAACATTATAATAATACAGGGCGAGAATGTCAAGAGTCTGATAGCTTTTTTGTCGAGTTTAATAAAACACCCTGTTGGAAATTGTACAATGTGCCGAAAAAGATTCCACTTTCCCATTTTTTCGCCTTTTGGGTGCGCCGCAGTCAGAAACATTATAGCCTTTCCATTGGGGCAATGTCAAGAGCAGCGGGGAGATCCGATCCAAAACGACATTTTCTTCTGCGGTTTCAGTCGAGTTTCCGGAACTCTTCGGGAATATTGGCCTGTACAATGCGGTTGATGACATCCATACCGAAGGTCTTGGCGGTACCCAGCGGTGCATAGGGCACGCCATGGCCGTCTGCCAGCTCGGCAGTATACATATTGTAGGGGTACAGCCGCAGATTGCTGCGCTGGGCATCATCATAATGGGTAATGACCGGCATGACCTCCACATTCTCCACGATGATCTCACCGGTATCCAGATCCAGCGTCAGGTCAAACTCGCCCATTTCACCGATCATATTGAAGTTATCGGTCTGGGCGGAAACAAAGTTGCCCAGTGAATAAAACACAAAGCCCTTGGTGCCGTCCTCTCTGGTGATGTACTCCATGGTCTGCGCCGTGTGAGAGTGTCCGCCCAGGATCACATCGGCACCCCATTGGATCATCTGATCCGCCAGTGTGTACACACGCTCGGCGACGGTGTGGGTGTCCTCATTGCCCCAGTGGGCAGAAACGATCACCGCATCGGCAATCTCCTTGGCCTCCTTGATCTGCCGTTCGATCAGCGCCACGTCATCGGTCAGGCCGATTTTTACGGGAGAGCCTGCGGGAATGGAATACCCGTTGAGATGCTCTGTGTAGGCAAGGTAGGCGATCTTCATGCCGTTGACCTCCTGCACACGGATATTGTTCTGATCCTCCGCATCTCGGTAGGCACCCACCGCAAGGATCCCATGCTCATCTGCCATGGCATCCCAGTAATCCAGAGAAGAAAGCAGACCGTCCACACGCTTGTCCAGCAGGTGGTTGTTGGCCAGCGTGAACACATCAAAGCCGATCTCCACCATCTCATCGCCCAGCTCTACGGGAGAATTGAAGTTAAAGTTGGAGCCGCTGACCTCATAATTGCCGCCGCAGATCAGGGTCTCCTGATTGATAATGGCCACATCTGCCGCAGCAATGATGGGCGCTACGTTTTCATAGGTTTTGGTGAAGTCATAGGTACCATCCGCAGACCACTTCTGGGCGGAACGGTACACATGGGTCTGCACCAGATTATCACCCACCGCCAGAAAATGCACCGTAGGATCGGGGGGAGGCGGAGGCGTAGTAGTCGTTGTAGTAGTAGTGGTGGTAGTCGTAGTAACGGCAGGCAGAGTATCGGAGCCGGTATATACGGGGCCGGAAACCTCCAGATTATCCACAGGGGCACAGCCCGTGGCAAACATTACAGCCGCTGCCGACAAGCAAATCAGGGAAAGAACAGATCTGTGCTTCATGGTACTCCTTTCGGGATTAAAAAAACAAGACTTTTGCTTTATGGTGATACTTTTTCAGTATACCATATTTCCATGAAAAACGCAACGGTTTTTTTCTTTCCGGCGTATGAATTTTTCGATTTGCGCCATACTGAAAAGAGAACATGATCTGCCATCTGCAAAGGAGGATGTGATGGATTCTCAGGCTCATCTGCACTGCATGGAAAATGACCCCCTGGGCAGGGATCTGCAAGTCAATCTGGACCGCATCCGTATTCTGGAAAAAGATTCCTCGGATCTGCTGATCAACCCCGTTACCGTAGGCGGCATTGCCTGTGCGCTGGTTTCCTGCGAGGGTATGCTGGCCACAAGCATCATCACCGAGCTGATCCTGCGCCCCCTGACCACATTGCCCGCACAATTCACAGAAGGCTCCGCTTTGCTGGAGCATCTGCAAACCTACCGCCTGCTTTCCACAGACCGCATCCGCATTACGGATTATGCCATGCTGTTCCGCACGGTCAATTCGGGCTTTGCGGTGCTGCTGGCAGAGGGTGCGGATTTCGCCTATGCCTTCGGTGTGCAGGGCTATGACCGCCGCAGCGTTTCCGAGCCTACGGGGGAGCTGAATCTTTACGGTGCCAAGGATGCCTTTACCGAGACCATCCGTTCCAATATGTCCCTCATCCGCCGCCGTATGAAATCTCCGCTGCTGACCCAGCAACTGATCGTGTGCGGCAGTATTTCCCGCACCGATCTCTGCCTTTGCTACCTGCGTGACCGTGTGCCGCCGGCATTGGTAGCGGAGATCCGCACAAAGCTGGAGCAGATGCCTGTGGAAACCATTCTGGCAACGGGATATCTGCGGCCGTTTCTGGAACAGAAGCGTCCTTCACTGTTTCACAGCGCAGGTACCTCGGAGCGTCCCGATGTGGTTTGTGCCAAGCTGCTGGAGGGCAGAGTTGCGGTGCTCATTGACGGTGTACCCTATGCACTGGTGATCCCACAGCTTTTTTGTGAGGTTTTTCAGACCATTGATGACTACAACTGCAAGCCGGTCTATGCCGTACTCATCCGTTGGCTGAAATATCTTGCCTTTGTGCTTGCCGTTCTGCTGCCGGGATGCTATCTGGCAGTGGCGTTGTGGCACCCTTATCTGCTGCATTCCACCTTGCTGCAGCTATTGGCGCAATCGGAGCAGAATGCACCCTTTTCTCTGGCAGCAGAGCTGCTTGGGGTGCTGCTGATGTACGAGATCATTCGGGAAGCAGGCCTGCGGCTGCCCAGAGCCGTCAGCGGTGCTGTCAGCATAGTGGGCGGTCTTATCATCGGAGATGCGGCAGTTTCCTCCGGACTCATCAGCACGCCTCTGCTGACCATTGCGGCTATTTCCGTTACCGCAGGCTTTGTTGCTCCGGAGCTGCATCAGCAGATCACGGTTCTGCGCCTGCTGTTTGTGGCCGCAGGCGGTCTGCTGGGACTGACCGGCATCGGGATTCTGGGCATAGGCGTACTGTATCAGCTTTGTGCCACCGAAGCCTTCGGATTCCCCATTACCGCACCTGTGGTACCTTTTTCCCGCCGTGTATTCCGTGATGTGCTGGGCCGCCGGAACTTCCGCCGCATGGCACAGGGCAATTTCACCGTAGAGGAGGTGCAGATGCATCCCCATGAACCCCGTTGAACGTCCGCAGACAGGCATACAGCCGTGGGCCATTCTGATTTTGTGCCGCTGCGTGCTATTTTTCTGCGGAAAAACACCGCTGACTGCCGTTTATGCACTGGGTACTCTGCTGAGCATGGCAGCAGTGGGCATTCTTTTGGTGCCGCTGTTGCTCTGCACGAGGAAGCTCTTGCTGCCGTGTCATCTGCTGTACCGTTTTGCAGGCATTTACACCGCCGCCCTATTGCTTTCGGAGCTGTATGATCTGCTGTCGGCGCAGCAATCGCCGAATCCTTCGGCGGTATTTGTTCTGATGCTCCTTGCAGTTTGTTATGGACTGATCCTGCCCCGCCGTACCACCGGCAGAGCTGCTGCTCTGCTGATGCTGCTTACGGCAGCGGCAATGCTTGTACTGCTGTGCAGCAGTATTTCCCATGGAGATCCGCTGCTGCTGTATACGCCTGCCCCTCACACCCTTGCCCAATGCTTTTGGCAGGCCATGGAGCAAAATCTTCCCTTGGTGTTTTTGCCCTTGTGCATGGGCAGCTATCCTGCCGCCCTGCGAAGAACATGGCTGCTGCGGATCCTTGGCAGCCTGCCCGTATTTTCCTTGCTCATTGCCGCAGGTGCATGGTGCTGCGGCAGACTCACCCAATGGGAAGGCAGCCCGTTTTTGCTGCTGATCGCACAAACCCAGGGTAACAGTGCCATCCGCACCGATGGCTTCTGGGCGGTATTGATCCCCGCCGCCGGTGTAACAGCCATCGTATTCTGCCTGCAGGTGGCCATTGGGCGCACCCCCGAATATTTACCGTCTTTCGGAGAAACGCTGCTGCCTGTGGGCATCACGGCGGCCATTGCTATACTATTTATAATGGAAAACCATCCGTTATGGGTCAGCTTTGTGCTGCTGATCCTTTGTTTGGGATTGCTGCCGCTGTGGGCACGGCTGCATCCACAAAAAGAGGTAAGAAATGAAGCATAAATATCAAATTGCCGCACTATGGAGCTGTTTTCTGCTTTTTGCAGGCGGATGCAAAGCAGAGGTACGAGAGCGTGCCTATGGCGAAGCTATGGCTGTGCATAGCTCGGAACGCCTGACACAGGGTACCATTCGTTACGGAGAATCCTCTGCACAGGCATCTGCGTCGCAGCCTGCGCTGCTCCCCGAAGCCTTACGGCTTCAAAGCGGAAAATCCCTGTACACAGGGCATCTTTCCGTACTGCTTGTCAGCGGAAAAGCAACCAAAACGCTGCTGCAGCTTACCGCAGAGCAATGGCTGACACCGCACTGTACCCTGATCTCCACCCCCGAAAACGCCGCCCTTCTGCTGGCAGAACAGGAAGCCCCCGAACACGCCTATCAGCAGGCGTGTGCTACGGGGCTGGTGCCCCAATATCAAGTGGCGGATCTGCTGGGGATGCTGCAAAACGGTGCCGGTATCGCTTCTATACCCTGCTATGAGGATGGTGCCTTCACCCTTGCTTTATGGGATGACACGACCCTTCTGGGCAATCTGTCATCTGCTGCGTGCCGTGGGGCAGCCTTGGCGGAAAATGACTGGGAACAGTTCCGTTTTGCCGCAGATGAGGAGATCTGCACCCTTACCGAATGCGATCTGCTGCGGTCGGCGGAAGAAACAGCAAACGGACTGCATCTGGAGCTGGAATGTCGTGCCCGATGTACGCCCTCTACCGATGCAGCCCATGCAGCCATAGAAGAATATCTCACCGCCGCCATGCAGGAATCCCTGCAATACGGAGCAGATCTGTTTTTCTGGCAGGAGATCGCCATTCGTGACGGCATTGGATGGGCAGCAAAAGCAACACCCGAACAATGGCGCAGTGCGCTGCAGCAGGCAGAGTTCCAAATCAGTGTATCCCTGAGCTGAACAAAAAACCTGAGGATCGCCGTGCATTCCGCACAGTGACCACTCAGGTTTTGTTTGTTATTCATGAGCGCAGCCAATCCGCTCGCCAAAGCGGATGAGTGTTTCTGCGCCATCTCTGCTGTTGCGCAGCAGATCTGCATCCACGCTCACGCAATGGGGCGGAGCCACCACTACAATGGTGGAGCCGCCAAAGGCAAAATAGCCTTTTTCATCGCCGCGCTTAACCGCCTGCATGGCTGTGTGAGGATGATTGACGATCTTTCCCACCAGCATGGCACCTACCTCGATCTGCAGCAGATCGCCGAAATGCTCGGTACGCAGCATGGTAACAGCACGGCTGTTGCGATGATACACCTTGACATACTCCGCAGAAACCGGATTCACCGTATGCAGCACCCCGTCGATCTGACGGGTTTTTCCCACACGGCAATCATCGGGGAAGCAATAACGGTGGTAATCATCGGGGGTCAGACGGAAGATCATGCAGTAACCGCCCATATACCGCTGTGCAAGCCGTTTGCAGCCCACCAGTGCCGAAAGCCGGTATTCCGCACCCTTGATGACAAAGCGGGTATCCTCCTCCACGGGGATCACCGTCAGCTTGGCATCACAAGGGCTGATGAGAACATTTTCGTGGGGATCCACAGGGCGGTATTCCGGCAGGATCATTCGGGTGAAAAAGGCGTTGTAGCTGCGGTAGACCTCCCGCTGATATTCCTTCATGGGAATCTGCTTTTTCTTCACTGTCAGCGGAATCGCCAGCGTGGAAAGCGGATGCTCCATGGCATCGCCTACCCACTGAGATACCACAGGACAGGTCAGCCCCTTCAGGGCAAGGCGGCCGGGAGCCGTACCGTACAGCAGCCGCAGCAGCTTTCCCTGGCCCGCATTGCGGTCCTGTACCATTCTGCCGTCACGGTCACAGATGGTAGCAACGGCAGCCGATTGTTTTTTGGCTCTCAATTGCAATTACGCCACCCCCTTGTTTAATGGGTCGCCTGATAATACTTAAACAGAATCAGGGCAAGCTCCAGCGCACCCACCAGAATAAACAGCAGCATCTTCCGCATACCCGGCTTTTGCAGGGTAAAACGGGTGATAAATGCCACCGCCACCACAGCGTAGATCACTGTAGCTACCACAGAAAAAGCATCGCCCAGATCATGACGGAAGCCGAACAGCAGCGGCACGATCAATGCCGACGAAGTAACCGGCAAACCCTCATAAACCTTGCGGCGTTCACTGGTTTTCTGCTGACGTTCTTCTTCGGTCACGTTAAAATAGGCAAGGCGTATCAATGCGCCCAGGCTGTAGCAGGTATATACGACGATCTGCAGCGGTGCACACATACCGCAGCTAAAAGCAATAGCAGGCGGCAGTATGCCGAAGCAGACCATATCCGAAAGAGAATCAATTTGTATGCCGAAGCGTTTTTCCGCCTCGGTACGGTCTGTTTTTGTTTTTGCGATCTTACCGTCGAACATATCGCACAAGCCGGCCAGCAGCAGCATCAGCAAGGCCATATTGGTCTGGCCGTTGGCTGCAAAGTAGATGCCCACAGAGCCGCAGGCAAAGCCGATGTATGTTAAAATGACGGTATAGTTGTAAAATCCGATCATCCGACATCCCTCGTTTTTTGTTGACATGATCTTAACCAAGACATAATCAACATTATAACAGAAAACCCACCGTTTTGCAAGAGTTTTCCTGAAATTTACTGTTCTCAGCGGATCTGTCCGCTGCCGTTGATCAGATATTTCACAGTAGTCAGCTCTGCCAGACCCATGGGGCCTCTGGCGTGCAGCTTCTGCGTGGAAATGCCGATCTCCGCACCAAAACCGAACTCTCCGCCATCGGTAAAACGGGTGGAAGCGTTGACATAAACGGCGGCGGCATCTACCTCACGCTGGAAACGCTCGGCATTTTCCAGCGAACGGGTCACAATACATTCGCTGTGGCGGGTACCGTACTGCTTGATGTGCGCCATAGCCTCATCCAAAGAATCCACGAGCTTTACAGCAAGCTGATAATCCAGATATTCGGTGGCATAATCGGCATCATCTGCGGGGATCACGCATTCACCCAGAATAGCGGCGGTGCCTTCGCAGCCATGCAGCACCACGGAATGCTCATCCAGCTTTGCCTTCAGCATAGGCAGCAGTACAGCAGCCACATCTCTGTGGATCAGTACGGATTCCACCGCATTGCACACCGAGGGACGCTGGGTTTTGCCGTTATTGATGATATCCACCGCCATAGCAAGGTCTGCAGAAGCATCCACATACACATGGCAGTTGCCCGTACCGGTCTCGATCACAGGCACAGTGGCGTTTTCCACCACGACACGGATCAGACCGGCACCGCCTCTGGGGATCAGCACATCCAGATACCCCGAAAGCTTCATCAGGGCATTGGCGGATTCACGGGTGGGATCCATAACAAGCTGCACAGCATCTGCGGGCAGACCGGATGCAGCCAGAGCCTCGCGCATGACGTTGGTCAGGCATACATTGGAGGAAAAAGCCTCCTTGCCGCCGCGAAGAATGACACAGTTGCCCGCCTTCAGACAAAGGGTAGCGGCATCTACGGTCACATTGGGACGGCTCTCGAAGATAATGCCAATGACACCCAGCGGCACACGGGTCTTCTGAATCCGCAGACCGTTGGGACGCACAAAGCCTTCTTCCACCTTGCCCACCACTTCATCCAGAGAGATGAGCTTGCGTACGCCATCAGCAATGCCTGCAATGCGCTGGGGTGTCAGCAGCAGGCGATCCTGCATGGCCTTGGACATATGATTTGCCTGTGCAGCCTCCAGATCCTTGGCATTGGCCGCAAGGATCTCATCGGTTCTTGCGATGAGTGCATCGGCAATGGCGGCAAGGGCATCGTTTTTGGCTTTGGGCGATGCCGCCGCCAGAATAGTTTCCACAGCCTTGGCGTTTTTGCCAAGCTGCAATACGCTGATGTTTTCCATATGTAATCAACCTTTCTTCGCAATAAATCTGGTACCGATGGGCGCATCGGCAAATAGATCGTAAAGATGTTCGGGGCGGTCACCGTTGAGAATGACCATATCAATGCCTGCATCGGTAGCGATTTTTGCGGCAGAGATCTTGGTTGCCATGCCGCCGGTACCATTGGGCGTGCCTGCACCTCCGGCAATTTTCTCAATCTTTTCGTCAATCTGCTCCACTACAGGGATCAGCTCTGCGTTTTCATCCTTATGGGGGTCTGCGGAATACAAGCCGTCGATGTCGCTCATCAGCACCAGCAGATCGGCGTGCACCAGCTTTGCCACAATGGCCGCCAGAGAATCGTTTTCACCGATCTCCAGCTCCAGCTCATCAATGGCAACGGTATCGTTTTCGTTTACAATGGGGATCACGCCCATTTCAACGAGCTGTGCCATGCAGTTGCCTGCATTCACACCGCCATCGCTGTTGAGTACAGCCTTGGTCAGCAAAATCTGTGCAACAGTTACGCTGTAATTGCCAAACTGCCGGTCGTACAGATACATCAGTTCGCACTGACCCACAGCGGCACAGGCCTGCTTCTGGGGTGTAGCGGTGGGGCGTTCTCTCAGCCCCAGCTTGCCGATGCCCAATCCCACGGCACCGGAAGAAACAAGAATCAGTTCCTTGCCTGCATTGTGCAGATCTGCCAGCACACGCACCAGATTGTGAAACCGCTGTAAATTCATGCGCCCTGTGGGGTGAGTCAGCGTAGAGGTGCCCACCTTGACCACCACACGCTTGCATTGAGAAGGCATTCTGTTTGCTGTCTGTTCCGTAGCATTCACGGGTAAAAACTCCTTTATTCTTCCGTATTTTCGGTATCTTTCGTCATCTGCGGATGGTTCACCACATTCTGCGGGCAGCCCTGCAAAAATCCGCCCAGATTCTCTGCTGCAATGGAAAGCAGCCGTTGTCTGGTCTCCATGGGTGTCCATGCAATATGAGAGGTGATCATGCAGTTTTTGGCATTTCTCAGAGGTGTATCCGCAGCCATAGGCTCACGCTCCAGCACATCCACATAAGCGGCAGCCAGTTCATCATGATTCAACGCATCCGCAAGATCCTGTTCGCATACCACGCCGCCTCTTGCGGTATTGATGAGAATGGCAGTCGGCTTCATCAGCCGCAGATTTCCTCTGCACACCATACCGGCGGAGGATTCATTCAGGGGACAGTGAATGGAAAGCACATCGGCACAGGAAAAGGCCTTGGGCACAGAAGCCACAGGATAAGGGCAATCCGCAGGTGTGGTACGGGTCGCCACAACGACCTGCATACCAAAGGCATCTGCGATTTTTGCCACCGCCTTACCGATGCTGCCATACCCGATGATGGCCATGGTCTTGCCTGCAAGCTCCATGGTAGGATATGGGAAATACGAGAAGGTTTTGGACTCTGTCCACTTGCCCAGCCGTACATCGGCATTGTAAAGAGAAAGCTTCTCGTAGTGATCCAGAATATAGGCAAACACAAGCTGTGCCACCGCATTGGTGGAATAGCTGCCTGCATTGCAGACAGTGATGCCTCTTTGGTCGGCAGCGGGAATATCCACATTGTTATAGCCCGTAGCCAGCAGGCCCACATACCGCAGATTGGGGCAGGCATCCATCACCTCGGCAGTAATGGGCACCTTGTTGCAGATCACCGCATCCGCATCCCCGATGCGTGCTGCCGCATCCTCAGGGGCAGTCAGTGCATAGCAATCGGTGGTAACGGCGTGATCATACAAAATACTTGGGCTGATCTCATACGCATGGGACATGGTAGCAAAATCCAGAATGACCAGATGCTTTGCTTTCATGTTGTTTCCTCCTCAGCAGCTTCTTCGGCTTCCGCAGCATCCTGCAAAGCCACTTCAGCGGCCGGCTCTTCCTCATGGGCAGACGCTTCTGCCGCAGGAACATCTGTTTTCTCTGCTTCCACCGCTGCCTTCTGTGCTTCTTCCTTAGCCTTTTCGGCCTTTGCCAGCTTTCTGGCCTGCACGATGTACAACACCACGGCAGCCAGCATCATGACAAGCTCTGCTGCGCCCACAGTATGGAACCATTTTTCGCTTTCGTTCACATAAATCAGCAGGGATGCCGCAACCGCAGCCGCCACGACCGGCTGATACCAATACCTCTGGCGGATAAACTGCAGCACCAGAAACACCACCGCAATGGCGCAGAAGATCATATGCTGCTGAAAGGAAAGTGGGAAAGTGTTCATGTTCATGTGAGAATACTCCTTACTGTTCGGTTGGATTTTGCTGCGATTGCAGGGGGCGGTATTTCGGGATGACGCAGCGATCATCCAGAAGATTACGAACCATGGTAGCGGCCATCAGCAGGCCTGCTGCCGAGGGCACCCATGGCACACTGCCGATGGTCGTTTCGGCGGGGTCACGCTTTTGGGGCAGCTCGGGCGAAAAAATGACCTGCAAATGGGAGATCCCACGCTGCCGCAATGCCACTCTGACCCGTTTTGCCAGCGGACAGCCGCAGGTTTTTTCAATATCCGCCGCCCGTAGCTGTGTGGCATCCAGCTTATTACCCGTGCCCATGCAGGAAAGAATGGGCGTGCGGCTTTTGGCGGCATTTTCAATCAGCATCAGCTTATCTGCCAGGGAGTCAATGGCATCCGCCACATAATCAAAGGCTCCAAGCTCAAGCTCCGTTCCTGTATACCGGAGATTCAGGGGATTTACTCTGCACTCCGGGTTGATGTCCCGCACTCTGGCGGCAACCACCTCTGCCTTTGGCCTGCCCACCGTGGAGTGCAGCGCACAAAGCTGACGGTTGCAGTTGGTCAGATTCACGGTGTCATCATCCACCAGCGTTAACTGTCCAACGCCGCTGCGCGCCAGTGCTTCGGCCACATAAGAGCCGACACCGCCCAGCCCCACAACGCAGATATGCGCTTTTTCCAGACGCTCCAGAGCATCCTCGCCCAGTACCAGGGCGGTTCGCTGAAAGGCTTCTTGCATGGCAGCTCCTTTACTCCGCATCGTAGAACATACGGTATTTTTTGATGTTATGGGTATATGCGCTGTTGGCAAGGCCAATGCACAGATACATGGAAAGCATGGCTGTTCCGCCTGCACTGAAAAAGGGCAGGGGAATACCGATCACGGGCAGCACCTTCAGCACCATGCCCAGATTCAGTACATAATGAGTAAACAGCATGGCAAGCACGCCAATACAGATGGTTTTTCCCATTTTATCCTTGGCGGCATGGCTGTCCGCAAACAGCCGCAGACAGATCACCGCCATTACAAGAATCACCGTAACGGCACCCAGAAAGCCCGCTACCTGTGCAATATACGAGAAAATAAAGTCGTTGTGCATTTCCGGAACAGTCACATAGCCTTCGCTTTCAAAGCCCAGACCGAACAGTCCGCCTGCACGGATCGCCTTCAGGCCCAGATCCTGCTGATATTCCAGTCCCAAAGGATCTGTGCCGGGGTGAAACAGCACCAGAATACGCTCCCGATGAACATCGCTGAACACATATTCCCACATGACCCAGCAGGCCACCGGCAGCATGGCAAGTCCTGCCAGCAGATACCAGACCGAAAGCCCTGCGGTAAACAGCATACAAACGATCATCACTGCAAATACAATGGCTGTGCCGTAATCACCCTGCAAAGCCACAAGACCGGCCGGCACCGCAGCGTGCAGCAGCAAAAGCAGCAGGTGCAAAGGGTGATTCAGCTTGTCCCCCACCTTGGAAAGATGCAGGGCAAAGGTCAGCAAAAAGGCGATCTTCAGGATCTCTGAGGGCTGGATCTGCACAAAGCCCAGATCCACCCACGCAACGTCATCGGCACCTTCTCTGCCGTAGCCAAGATCCGTAAAGGTCAGAGCCACCAGCACCAGTGCCACAGGCGCATACAAAAACCAGAATTTAGCCAGCTTGCGGTAATCCATGGCGGAAACCACCACGCAGCCCACCACACCCGCACCTGCGGCAATGAGCTGCACCAGCCAGTCATTGGGCTCCACCTGATCGGAAAGCCCGTTGGCAGAAATGGAATATAACATCACCACACTGGTCACGGCACAGGCAGTGACCAGCAGAAGCAGCAGCCAATCCAAACGGCGGAAAAAGCCCTTGGTATTCTCTTTCACAGCAATCTCCCTTCCGGATACGGCAGGTATGGCGGTCACACCGCCGGGAAGACATAGGTTCCGTGGAAGAAATAGCGGAACCAGTTGGCAAAGGCAGTCACCTCGGCGTGGCTGCGATACATCACGGTGTCATCATAGCGGGCAAGCATTACGGGCTGACCGCTGCTGTCCATCAGATACAAGGTACGCACGCCCAGGATATCACCGCCGGTCTTTTGACTGCCGATGGCGGAGGCGGCATAGGTCTGAATCTGCGAGGACAGATACC
This sequence comes from Ruminococcus sp., assembly GCA_015066805.1. Classification (GTDB taxonomy): domain Bacteria; phylum Bacillota; class Clostridia; order Oscillospirales; family Ruminococcaceae; genus Firm-04. The sequence continues at coordinate 168,084 of SVNP01000001.1, forward strand.
ACAGGGTCTTCTGCTCCTCCGTACTCATGATATTAACGGGAGAAGCGGTGGGATAGTAAGTCTGCAATGCGGCAAACCAGTTCTCGGAAGCCGTATCCAGGGGCTGGCGATAGCGGTACACATTGCCCTTTTTATCATAGAAATTCACGGTCTGGGTACGGCCGTTTTCGTAGTTGTCGTAGATCATGACCAGCAGAATATCCTGTGCAGGCTCTGCGACGGCATTAAGATCAAAGGCAAAGGGGTAATCCTTTTTGGCGTTGGGATCCACAGCCACATTGGTGGTTACGGATTCCTTGTAGGCGGCGTTTGGGTCTGCTTCTGGCAGCCCGATATGCTGGGAAGGCGGAGTCTCGGTGCCGTCACCTTTATAGCAGCCGCTGCAAAGCAGCAAAGCAGCAGACATCATCATTGCGGTGCACACACCGCAGGAACGCAGGAATGGGGTTCTTTTCATGGATACGCTCTCTTTCCTCGGTACATTCTCTATATGGATGGGTTATTGCTTCCAGTATTTGCGGTCTAACGTGCGGTACTGCACCGCTTCCGCAATATGGGCAGCATCAATGACCTCCGCACCCTTCATATCGGCAGAGGTACGGGCTACCTTCAGCAAGCGGTCATAGGCTCTTGCCGAAAGCCCCAGCTTTTCAAACACGGCCTTCAGTCTGGCCTTTGCCCGGTCGGTCATGGGGCAGAACACCGACAGCTTATCGGGTGTAATGCGGGCATTGCAGGTGATTTTTGTTCCACGGAACCGTTCGTTCTGTATGGCTCTTGCAGCCATGACTCTTGCACGGATCTCCGCACTGGATTCTTCCTTTTTGCCGTCAGAGAGATCCTCAAAGGAAACAGGTGCCGCCTCAATATGCAGATCAAACCGATCCAGCAGCGGCCCGGAAACACGATTCAGATAGGCTGCCGCCACCCGCTGATTGCAGGTGCAGGCTCTGGTGGGGTGCCCCAGATATCCGCAGGGGCAGGGATTCATGGCGGCAATGAGCATAATGGTGCAGGGGTAGCGCACCGTGCCTGCCGCACGGGAGATGGTCACTTCTTTGTCCTCCAGGGGCTGCCGCAGGATCTCTAATGTGCGGCGGTCAAACTCCGCCAGCTCATCCAGAAACAGCAGACCGTTATGGGCAAGAGAGATCTCGCCCGGATGAGGAATGGTGCCGCCGCCTGCCAATCCCGCAGAGGATATGGTGTGGTGGGGGGAACGGAAGGGACGGACTGCCACCAGCGGATTGTCCGCATCCAGCAGGCCCGCCACAGAATGAATGTTGGTGGTTTCAATGGATTCTTCAAAGGTCAGCGGCGGCAGGATACCGGGCATCCGCTTGGCAAGCATACTTTTGCCGCTGCCGGGTGGCCCGATGAGCAATGCGTTGTGTCCGCCTGCCGCAGCCAGCTCCAACGCATATTTTGCGGCTGTCTGCCCGTGTACATCGGCAAAATCCGGCACCACGGGCTGTTTTGCATCGGAAAGCCCCGTATGCTGCATGGGAACCAAGGGCTGCGTGCCTTCAAAATGCGCCAGCAAAGCCGCTGCATTGGGCACGCCGTAAACGGTCATGCCTTCCACCACAGAGGCTTCTCCCGCATTTTCCATAGGCACATACATGGTAGTGATGCCACGCTGCTTGGCAACCAGCGTCATGGGCAGCACACCGTTGACACGCCGCACATCACCGTTGAGGGACACCTCTCCGATCATGGCTGCATCCTTGGGGATCTCCACACGTCCCAATGCTGCCAGAATCGCCATCAGAATGGGGAGATCGTGCATACTGCCGTTTTTTCGGGTATCCGCAGGTGCCAGATTGACCACACAGTTGGAGGTAGGAAACACAATACCGCAGGCATACAGTGCCGATTTGATCCGCTCCCGGCTTTCCTGCACGGCAGCATCCGCCAGACCCACGATCTCAAAGCGCGGCACACCGCGGCTGACTGCGATCTCAACTTCAACAGGGAACGCATTCAGACCAAACAGGCCCAGACTGTTGACTGTGGCAAACATGAGGTTTCCTCCTTCATCTTGTGATTTTTCAGCCGGATGATTCTTGCGCGTGCTTCTGCGCAGCCATCTGCCGCAGCCGCTCCTTCACATCCTCGGGGTCGGGCAGAGGTCCGCCCGCAGCTCGCTCTTGGGGCACGGTCATATCCGCAAGCACCGCATCGGCAGAGGGCACAGGGATATTCTCCTGTGCAGGCTCCGTTTTCGGCTCTTCTTCGACAGCAGGTGCGCTGAAGGCTTCCAACCCTGTATCTCCGTGAAGCACCACGGGAGGCGGCAGCTTTACTTCCGGCACACGGATCTCGGGGGCAGTCATGTCCTCCAGCGTGATATCCACAGGAACCGCAAGAGCCTCCGGCGCAGCGGTTTTGGGTGCAGTTACATCACCGACGCTGTCCATATCATCGGAAGGAGGACGGCGATGCGTAATATGCTTGGGCAGCTCGTATTCGTTGGAGCGCACCAGAGCCTCACTGAAATAGGGGTAGCCGGGCTGTTTTTGCAGCCACTCATGCTCCCCGATCAGCGAAAGCCGCATATAGTTCAGCACCAGACCGATGACATCATACAGAATGTACACATAATTGAGATAATCATAGGATGCCATGATCGTATAGAAAATATGAACGATAAACAGACCCATCAGCGCATAGGTGGGAAGCCGTTTCATCATATAAGCCCATGCACCCAGGGCTATGGTGGCAAGTGCCAGCAGAATCTGGGCAAACGCCACCGTAAAACCCACATAGAACTTCTGCGGGCCTTCCAGTGTGGGGTCGCTGCTGACAATGGCACTGGTGTACAGGGAAATCACAAACAGCAGCCCCGCCATTGCGATATGCGCCCAGAAAATCATAAGATTGCGTTTTTCCATTGCCGTTTTACGGCTGCGGCACGCCTGCAGATGCTCCGGCGCAACGGGGGCATCCGCAGTTTCGTCAAACTGATCGTAAAAATTGCTCATCTGTCATTCTCCCTTCTGAGCTGCATCTGCGGCAGCCTTCTGCTTCAGACTTTCGGTGATCTGTTCTGCCAGTGCGGCAGCGGAATCTCCCGCAGGCTCCTCGGTCTGCTTTCTCCGCTTGCGGAGAGAACGGTTGTTGTTAAAGCGTCCGCCGCTTCTGCGCTCCCCCCGATGTGCCATCAGGGTCTGCACAACGATATCGGAGGTGGAAATGTCAAAATGATCCCGGAACTCGGGGTAGCCCTCCAGCTCGGCAAGTGCGCCTTCCTTCTGCATGGAGCGCATGGAGTAGATATACAGCCACAAACCGATCACGCCCAGAATGGCAGACCAGTAATCCAGCCGGATGATGCCCATAAAGGTCACCACGCCGTAAAACACGGTGAGGATCACGTTCAGAGTATGCACATTGGCCCATGCCAGATATCCCAGCACTAAGATCACCAGTGCAAACACGATTTGCAGGATGCCGCCGCCCAGCACGGCACCGGGGCCTTCCATGGCGGCAAAGGGCATGCTGAAAAAGCCGAAGATCTGGATGTAAACCTGGAATACGGCAAGCAGGGAAATAAAGATGCACAAAGCGGTATTGCCCACAAAGGTACGGCGGTATGCCGCCTGAATATCATGCATCTGCATACGGCAATACTCGTAGTGGGAGCAGTTTTTCTCCAGATGAACGATCTTGGGCTGCTCCTCCTGCCACAAGGTCTGCTCCTGCTGCTTTGCAGGCTCGTTGTTCACGGGTCGCTGTTGCTGCTGATTCTTCTTTGCCATGGTCATTCGCCTTCCTTTCTTACGGCTGCGGATGGTTTCAGTCGTTGGGATTCATTCTTCCCCGCCAATGGATTCCAGTGTATCCATAACGCCGGGTTCAAAGCTGTGGATACGGTCTTCAGGCTCCGCACCACGGAACCGATCGTGATAGCCCTTGGGTCTGACACAGACTTTATCGGGGCTTTCGTCCAGGATATCGTGCATATCGGTGTCACCGTCCGGCTCCGTTGCCACTCTGGCACCCAGCTCAACTGCACGGTTGCGGAAAATGTTGTCCAGATTCTTCTCCCGCTGCTCCTGCTCTTCGTAGGTGATCTCAAACAGCGGCCAGCCGGGTTCTTTCTTCAGTTGATTCAGTCCGTAATGCGCCACAGCGGAAATGACAGTTGCAAGTGCCACTGCGCCGTTGCACCAGCTTACAACAAGGGTCGCTGCAACAGTAATGGGCCATTTGCGGTAGTAGATGGCATAGATCGCCGCCGCCACGCTCAGGGTTTTGGCCAGAGCCAGCAGCAGCATTTTCACATCCCGCAAAAAGAGGATGTTCATAAAGCCGTTGACGAACAGCTCAGGCACCACAGTACAGGCGCCAAAGAAGATGGCCGCCCACATACACCAGTCCAACACTTTCTCCAGACGTTTTTTGCGGAAGCGGCATTTGTCGTAATGCTCCAGACGCGCTTTATCGTTCAGGCAGCTTGCCATGTGCGTCCCTCCTTTAATGTGATTTATTTTTCTCCCCGAAAAGCAACGCGTGGTATGGTATCATATTATTATATCACAAATAATTGCAAATGTAAATCCCGCAGGAATGATTTTTTTGAAATTTTTGCAGGGCAAAAACGCCGCACCACGCCGTTTTTCCAAAACCGTAATAATGCCAAAAATGCCGCAACTCGCGGCTGCGAATTGCGGCATAGTGCCGAAATTTACGGTAAATTGAGGTAAAACCCTTGACATCTCCGCAGGTATTCTATATAATATCAGAATGCCCCATTGTGGCGAAGTGGCGTTTTCCGCAAATAGTATAGCACATATTTTGCGGCTTGTCAAGCCCCCCGCACAGGAAATTTTCCCTTAGGGCTTCCGCATACCCTGCGCAGAACGCCGTGCAACAAAACGCAAACTTTTTCAGAAAAAAGTCAGGAGGTTTTTGCCCATGAGCTTGCAAACGAATCCGGGATCGCAGACGCAGATCGCAGTGACGCCGAAGCAGGTCGGAAAGAATCAGCGCATGAGCTTCGGCAAGATCAACGAGGTCTTGCAGATGCCCAACTTGATCGAGGTGCAGAAGAATTCCTATCAGTGGTTCCTCACCGAAGGTCTGCGTGAGGTGTTCCGCGATGTAGCCGCCATCACCGATTTCAACGGCAATCTTCAGCTCAGCTTCGGCGACTTCAAGATTGACGATACCCCGAAGTACACCATCGCCGAGTGCAAGGAGCGGGATGTGACCTATGCCGCACCCCTGCGTGTTACCGCTTCTCTGTGGAACAAGGAGACCGACGAGGTCAAAAAGAGTGAGATCTTTATGGGAGATTTCCCCTTGATGACCGAAAGCGGCACCTTCGTCATCAACGGTGCGGAGCGTGTCATCGTTTCTCAGTTGGTTCGTTCTCCCGGCGTGTACTACGCCTCCACCAGAGATAAATCCGGCAAAGACCTGTACAGCTCCACCATCATCCCCAACCGCGGTGCATGGCTGGAATATGAAATGGATTCCAACGATGTGGTCTATGTCCGCATCGACAAAAACCGCAAGATCCCGCTGACCACCTTCATCCGTGCGCTGGGCATCAGCTCCAGTGAGGAGATCCTGGAGCTGTTCGGCGACGATCCCCGTCTCCGCTGCACCATCGAGCAGAAGGAGATCGCCGCAAAGGACGGCACCGAAAAGGGCAGCGAGCCCAACACCTCCGGCGCACTGCTGGAAGTGTATAAAAAAATGCGTCCCGGCGAGCCTGCCACCATCGACGGCGCACAGACCCTGCTGAACAACCTGTTCTTTGATGCACGCCGTTACGATCTGGCACGCTTCGGCCGCTATAAGTACAACAAAAAGCTGGGCATCGGCTCCAGACTGGTAGGCCATGTGCTGTCCCGCCCCGTCATCAACGCAATGACCGGCGAGGTCATGGCTGTGGAGGGTCAGAAGATCTCCTACGAGCTGGCACAGCAGATCGAGCAGGCCGGCGTTATGGAGGCCTTCATCAACGTGGAGGTCCGCCGTACCCGTACCGATGTGAAGAAGCACGAGACCATCACCGAGCTGGTAACCCGTGAGATCAAGGTGCTGGGCAACGGCATGGTGGATCTGGCAGGCTATGTGGACTGCGACCCCGCCGAGCTGGGCATCTCCGAGAAGGTCTGCGCCAGAGTCCTCAGCGAGATCCTGGAGGAAGCCGGCGATGATGCCGAGCTGCTGCGTGAAACCATCAAGCGCAGAGCAGACGAGCTGGTTCCCAAGCACATCATCCGTGATGACATCTTCGCCTCCATCAGCTACTTCTGCAACCTGTGCGACGGCGTAGGCACCGTGGACGACATCGACCACCTGGGCAACCGCCGTATCCGTTCCGTAGGCGAGCTGCTCCAGAACCAGTTCCGTATCGGCTTTGCCCGTATGGAACGTACCATCCGTGAGCGCATGAGCCTTCAGGGCGCAGATGCAGACAGCGTTTCTCCCCAGGCTCTGGTCAATATCCGACCCATTACCGCAGCCATCAAGGAGTTCTTTGGTTCCTCCCCCCTGTCTCAGTTCATGGACCAGAACAACCCCCTTGCAGAGCTGACCCATAAGCGTCGTCTTTCCGCACTGGGCCCCGGCGGTCTTTCCAGAGACCGTGCAGGCTTTGAAGTGCGTGACGTTCACTACAGCCACTACGGCAGAATGTGCCCCATCGAGACCCCTGAAGGCCCCAACATCGGTCTGATCTCCTATCTGGCATCCTTTGCCAAGATCAACTCCTACGGCTTTATCGAAGCACCCTACCGCCGTGTGGACAAGGAGACCGGCGTGATCACCGACGAGGTGGTTTACATGACCGCCGATGCCGAAGACCTGTACTATGTGGCACAGGCCAACGAGCCTCTCACCGAGGACGGTAAGTTTGCCAGAAAGCGTGTTACCGCCCGCCACCGTGACCAGATCATCGAGTGCGACCGCGAGCTTATCGACTTCATGGATGTTTCTCCTAAGATGGTTGTTTCTGTGGCTACTGCTATGATTCCCTTCCTGGAGAACGATGACGCAAACCGTGCCCTGATGGGCTCCAACATGCAGCGTCAGGCTGTGCCCCTGCTGAAAACCGAGCGTCCCTTCGTGGGAACCGGTATGGAATATAAAGCCGCTGTGGATTCCGGCGTTTGCGTGCTGGCTCAGGATGCCGGTACCGTTGTGGCCGTCAGCGCAGATGAGATCGTCATCCGCCATGGCAGCCGTGAGGACGACCTGCGCCGCTACCAGCTCACCAAGTTCAAGCGCAGCAACCAGGGTACCTGCATCAACCAGAGACCCATTGTCAGCGTCGGCGACGTGGTGGAGAAGGGTCAGGTCATTGCAGACGGCCCCGCTACCTGCGACGGCGAGATCTCCCTGGGTAAGAACGCCCTCATCGGCTTCATGACCTGGGAAGGCTACAACTACGAGGATGCCGTTCTGCTGAATGAACGTCTGGTTCGTGAAGACGTGTTTACCTCCGTGCATATCGAGGAATACGAGATCGAGTGCCGTGATACCAAGCTGGGTCCGGAAGAGATCACCCGTGACATCCCCAACGTGGGCGATGACGCACTGAAGGATCTGGACGACCGCGGTATCATCCGCATCGGTGCAGAAGTGCACGCAGGCGATATTCTGGTCGGTAAGGTCACCCCCAAGGGCGAAACCGAGCTGACCGCCGAGGAGCGTCTGCTCCGTGCCATCTTCGGTGAAAAGGCAAGAGAAGTCCGTGATAACTCCCTGAAGGTGCCCCACGGCGAAGCCGGCGTGATCGTGGATGTCAAGATCTTCGACCGCACCAACTGCGACGAGCTTGGCCCCGGCGTAAACATGATGGTCCGCTGCTATATCGCACAGAAGCGTAAGATCTCTGTGGGCGATAAGATGGCCGGCCGCCACGGTAACAAGGGTGTTGTTTCCCGTATTCTCCCCGAGGAGGATATGCCCTTCCTGGAGGATGGTACTCCTCTGGATATCTGCCTGAACCCCCTGGGCGTTCCTTCCCGTATGAACATCGGTCAGGTGCTGGAAGTGCACCTGGGTATGGCCGCCAAGGCTCTGGGCTGGCATATCATGACTCCCGTTTTCGACGGCGCACACGAAGACGATATCCGTGCCTGCTACCGTCAGGTGGCTGAAAACAATGCCGCCGCCAATGCAGAAAAAACCGAGCAGACCTTCGAGCTGCTGCCTATGCAGAAGGTCATTGATACCGAATCCATCACCTACTCCGAGGATTGTAAGTTTACCGTTTACGACGGCCGTACCGGTGAAAAGTTCGACAACCGTGTCACCGTGGGCTATATGTACTACCTCAAGCTCCACCACCTGGTCGATGATAAGATCCACGCACGTTCTGTCGGTCCTTACTCGCTGGTTACCCAGCAGCCTCTGGGCGGTAAGGCACAGTTCGGCGGCCAGCGTTTCGGTGAGATGGAAGTCTGGGCTCTGGAGGCCTACGGCGCCGCCTACACCCTGCAGGAGATCCTTACCGTTAAGTCCGATGATACCACCGGACGTGTCAATACCTATGAGGCCATCGTCAAGGGTCAGAACGTGCCCAAGCCCGGCATCCCCGAAAGCTTTAAGGTGCTCATCAAGGAGCTGCAGTCTCTGGGTCTGGATGTCCGTGTGCTGGATGCCGATCAGCAGGAGATCGACCTGAAGCAGAGCTTCGATGACGATTACACCACCGACGGTCCCAAGGAGTATAACGACGAGAATACAGCCGACGCAACCCGCTATGATGATGAAGCAATGGGCGAGGCAGGCTACCTGCCCTCCAATGCGGAAGGCGAAGTGGACGAGGATGCAGCCTACGCTGCCGGCGGCTACGACGACGATCTGGATTACGGCGACGACCTGCTGGGCGGCTCCTACGACGATCTGAGCGACTCCGGTTACGACGAGGACGAAGAATGATCGTAAGGCCGTGAAACAGTACGGCAATAAGGCAATATTTCCGGCAGATCCTGCCCCGCACCCCGAAACAGCGGGGCGGAAATGCCGTGTGATTCCGTTTGTTTGCAATCATCAGTAGACGATTTAGGAGGGAACGCTTTGGAATTCACTACCTTTGAATCCATAAAAATCGGTCTGGCATCCCCCGAACAGATCCGCAGCTGGAGCTACGGTGTCGTGGAGCGTCCGGAAACCATCAACTATCGTACACAGAAGCCCGAAAAGGGCGGTCTGTTCTGTGAGCGTATCTTCGGACCCACCAAGGACTGGGAGTGTCACTGCGGTAAGTTCAAGAAGATCCGCTTTAAGGGCAAAACCTGTGACCGCTGCGGCGTTGAAGTAACCCGCGCAAAGGTACGCCGCGAGCGTATGGGTCACATCGAGCTGGCTACGCCCGTTTCTCATATCTGGTACTTTAAGGGTACCCCTTCCCGCATCGGTCAGGTGCTGGAGCTTTCTCAGAAGCGTCTGGAGGAAGTCCTGTACTTCACCAAGTATATCGTGGTCAACCCCGGCGAGCTGGCTGCTGTGCCCGACCACAAGAAAAAATGCATCTATCAGTCCGGCGTGAATAAAATGGACCTGCTCACCGAGGCAGAGTACAAGGATGCGCTGGATCGCTGCGGTGCCGATACCACCTTCTCCGCCAAAATGGGCGCAGAGGCAATTCAGGAGCTGCTGCAGGAGTATAGCTGCGACCGCTACGATATGTTCCGTGATCAGCTTGTGGACGAGGGCGTTCTGCTGCTGGATGACGAGCAGCGTGAGGCCTGTAAGCACTGTGAGCTGGGCTACGCCTGTAAGGAATGCTCCATCTGCGACGGCGTTGAGGCCGAGTGGCGCAATAACCTGGAGATGGTCTCCGACCGCCTGAAGGCCGAGCTGGAACAGCTCAACTCCCGCAACAATGCTTCCAAATCTGCCGCACAAAAGAGCCAGAAGCGCATTAAGCTGCTGAAGCGTCTGGAGATCATCGAGGCCTTCCGCCTTTCCGGCAATAAGCCCGAGTGGATGGTCATGAACGTGATCCCCGTGATCCCGCCCGATATCCGCCCCATGGTCATGCTGGACGGCGGCCGCTATGCTACCTCTGACCTGAATGACCTGTACCGCCGTGTCATCAACCGTAACAACCGTCTGCATAAGCTCATGCAACTGGATGCCCCCGATATGATCGTACGCAACGAAAAGCGTATGCTCCAGGAGGCTGTGGATGCTCTCATCGACAACGGCAGACACGGTAACCCCGTTACCGGCCCCAACAAGCGTGCGCTGAAGTCCCTCTCCGATATGCTGAAGGGTAAGCAGGGCCGCTTCCGTCAGAACCTGCTGGGTAAGCGTGTTGACTACTCCGGCCGTTCCGTTATCGTTGTGGGTCCCGAGCTGAGAATGTATCAGTGCGGTCTGCCCAAGGAAATGGCTCTGGAGCTGTTCAAGCCCTTTGTGCTCAAGCGCCTGGTGGATTGCGGTAAGATCCAGAACATCAAGAGCGCCCGCAAAATGGTTGACCGCGCAAATGACGATGTGTGGGATGCATTGGAGCACGTCATCAAGGATCACCCCGTGCTGCTGAACCGTGCCCCTACCCTGCACCGTCTGGGTATTCAGGCCTTTGAGCCCGTTCTGGTTGAAGGCCGTGCCCTGAAGCTGCACCCCCTGGTTTGTACCGCCTTCAACGCCGACTTTGACGGCGACCAGATGGCTGTACACCTGCCCCTTTCCGCCGAAGCACAGACTGAGGCACGTTTTCTCATGCTGGCTGCCAATAACCTGCTGAAGCCCTCCGACGGTAAGCCCGTTGCTGTGCCTACCCAGGATATGATCCTTGGCTCCTACTACCTGACTATGGTCAAGGACGGCGAGCCCGGCGAGGGTAAGGTCTTCCGCGATGTGGACGAGGCCATGATGGCCTACCACGAGCACTATATCTCCCTGCACTCCAAGATCAAGGTGCGTATTACCAAGGATAACGGCGGCAGAAAGATCTCCAAGATCATCGACTGTACCGTGGGCCAGCTGATCTTCAACGAGATCATCCCCCAGGATCTGGGCTTTGTGGACCGTACCAACAGCGAGCATCAGTTCGATCTGGAGATCACCAAGCTGGTGAAGAAGGGCGTGCTCTCCGATATCGTGGAACGCTGCATCCGTATCCACGGCACTACCACCACCTCCGAGGTGCTTGACCGCATCAAGGCTCTGGGCTTCAAGTATTCCACCAAGGCTGCCATGACCGTTGCCGTTGTGGATGCCGTGATCCCGCCCCAGAAGAAGGAAATTCTCGCCCGCTCCGAGGCTATGATCGAGGAGCTGAACGAGCAGTATAAGTTCGGCTATATTTCCCGTGAGGTCAAGTCCCAGAAGACTATCGACATCTGGGAGGCCGCTACCGATGAGGTCACCAACGCCCTGAAGGCAAACCTTGACCCCTTCAACCCCATCAATATCATGGCTGATTCCGGTGCCCGTGGTTCTATCAGCCAGATCCGTCAGCTTGCCGGTATGCGTGGTCTGATCGCCAACACCTCCGGTGCAACCATCGAGATCCCTGTTCGTGCCAACTACCGTGAAGGCCTGAACATTTCCGAATACTTTATCTCCAGCCGTGGTGCCCGTAAGGGTCTGGCAGATACCGCTCTGCGTACCGCCGACTCCGGTTATCTGACCCGTCGTCTGGTAGATGTTTCCCAGGATGTGATCATCCGTGAGGTAGACTGCGGTACCACCGAGGGTATCGACGTTTACCGTATCGTCAGCACCAAGTTCAAGGGCACCCAGGTCATCGAGCAGGAGATCGAAAAGCTCTCTGAGCGTCTGGTGGGCAGATATCTGGTGGAGGATCTGCGGGATGAGAAGAATGAGCTGTTCATTCCCAAGACCCGTGCCATGACCAAGGCCGATGCACAGCGCATCGTGGATGCCGGCATTGACCGCGTGACCATCCGCAGCGTGCTGCGCTGCAAGGCAAAGCACGGCGTTTGCGCCAAGTGCTACGGCGCAAACCTGGCAAACAACAATCTGGTCTCCATGGGTGAGGCTGTTGGTATCATTGCCGCACAGTCCATCGGTGAGCCCGGTACCCAGCTCACCATGCGTACCTTCCATACGGGCGGTGTTGCAGGTGCTGAGGATATCACACAGGGTCTGCCTCGTGTTGAAGAACTGTTTGAAGCACGTCGTCCCAAGAATGCTGCAATCCTTGCCCGTACCGGCGGTATTATCAACATCCATGAGGAGAACGGCAACAAGGTCGTTGTGATCCACGATCCCGAAACCGATCTGGATTCCGCACCGTATCAGATCCCCTACAACTTCACTCTGCAGGTCAAGGATGGCGCAACCGTTGAGCGCGGCGCAAAGCTCACCGGCGGTAGTGTGTATCCTCCCGATCTGCTGGAGATCCTGGGCGTACAGGCAGTACAGAATTACATCATTGATGAAATTCAGGCTGCTTACCGCCAGCAGGGTGTAGGTATCAACGATAAGCACATCGAGGTCATCGTCCGTCAGATGCTCCGCAAGGTGCAGGTGGTGGATGCAGGCAGCAGCTATCTGCTGCCCGAGACGCTGGTTGACCGCCGTGAGATCGACGCTGTCAATGCAGGCATTCAGGCACGCATTGATGCAGGCGAGACCGATCTCCGTTTGGTAACTACTTCCCCTGTGCTGCAGGGTATCACCAAGGCATCTTCTACCTCCGAAAGCTTCCTGTCTGCTGCTTCCTTCCAGGAAACCACCAAGGCCCTCACCGATGCCGCTATCCGCGGTAAGAGCGACTGCCTGCTGGGTCTGAAGGAAAATGTTATCATCGGTAAGCTGATCCCCGCCGGTACCGGCGTCAGCACCTACCAGGATGTACAGATCGCACGCACAGACAACTACACCGATCCCGCTGCACAGCCCGCTTACTAATAAGCAAATACCGCCGCTTCTCTTGTGAGAGGCGGCGGTTGTTTTTTGATATGCGGCATCCTGAAAAAAGGCTTCTCCGCTTGGAGAAGCCTTTTTATTTTATGTGGTCTGCCGCAGAAAATCTGCAATAAAATCTGCAAAGAAATCATCCTTACAAGGGCAGGGAGAAACATAACCGCCCAGCTTTGCCACCGTTTCCCGCACAACAGGCTGTGCATCGGCAGGGCAACCGCAGAAATCCGCAGCGGCCAGCATGGCAAGATCGTTGTCAAAATCACCTGCCGCACCAATGATGATATCTTCGGGCAGCATGGCACGGATCTTCTCCAGCGCAGCACCCTTGGATACTGCCGGAGGCAGCATCTCCAAAAACCATGAGTGGGAACGGGTAAAAGCAAACGCCGCAAACTGCGGTTGTGCCGCAAAAGCCTCCAGGCGGTCAATTTCTGCGGGATCCCCCGCAAACAACGCCTTGAAGCAGGTGCAGAGATCCACATCATCAGGCGCAACAAACTGCGCCTGCACCTTGGTGATCTCCAAATGCTTCTGCTCGAATTCGTTATCCTTTACCACAAACACACCCTGTGCATTCAGCACCTCCGCACCCACACCGGGCGCATAGGCAAGCAGCTCCTTGAGAGCCGCCCTTGCGCCTTGGGGCAGCGTAACGGTATACAGCGGCTTTTGCTGCTGCCAGTCATAGATCAGCGCACCGTTATACATCACCGCAGGCAAATCGGGCTGCAGCAACTCCAGATAGGGCCGTGTGGCCTCCAGACTTCTGCCTGTGGCAATGCTGAATCTGCCTCCTTTTGCACGGAAATCGGCAATGGCAGCGGCATTTTTGGGAGAAAGGGTCTTATCGGGATTCAAAAGCGTACCGTCCATATCGGTCAACAAGGCCAAAGGACGTGGAAATTGCAACATAAACTTGAAATTCCTTTCCGCAGACGATCATTCACGGCTGATCTGCCGCAAAACTGCCTGAAAATACTGAGGAAGCTCACAGGTAAACTGCATGGGCTCCCCTGTAATGGGATGGGTAAACCGCAGCGCACGGGCGTGCAGACATTGTCCCTGCAAGCCCTTGACCGCCTTACCGTACACCTCATCCCCGTAAATGGGATGCCCCAGATACCGCATATGCACGCGGATCTGGTGGGTGCGGCCTGTTTCCAGCCGACATTCCACATGAGTGTGGTGGCCAAACTCCGCCAAGGTGGAATAATGGGTCACAGCATCACGGCTGTTGCGGTCGGTCACGCACATTCTCTGCCGGTTATTGGGATCTCTGCCAATAGGCGCACAAACCGTACCCACAGGCTCTTTTAAGCGGCCGCAGATCACCGCTTCATAGGTACGGGCGCAGCTATGCACTGCGATCTGCTCTGCCAGTCCCAAATGTGCCTGGTCGGTTTTTGCCACCACCAGCAAACCGCTGGTGTCCCGATCAATCCGATGCACGATGCCCGGTCGGATCACACCGTTGATCCCCGAAAGCTGCCCTGCACAATGATGCAGCAGCCCGTTGACCAAGGTACCATCGGGGTGTCCCGGTGCAGGATGCACCACCATTCCCTTCGGCTTGTTGATGACCAGCAAATGTGCATCCTCATACACAATATCCAGCGGAATGGGCTGAGGAACAGCCTCCATCGCCACAGGTTCGGGCACGGAAATACAAAGGACATCCCCGTTTTTCAGCCGATCGTTTTTCTTGGCAGGCCTGCCGTTTCGCAGCAGATGCCCTTCCGCAATGAGATTCTGCACGGCAGAACGGGTGAGCTGCGGACATTGTGCCGTCACCCATGCATCCAGACGGGCATCGGCATCCTCGGCAGCCACCGTCAGAACAACGGGTTCAGCCATTGCCTTCCTCCTGTTCTGCATCGGGCAGCACGGGAGCCTCCGGCAGCAGCTCCGCCTCCGGCAAGGGGGGAGCCTGCCGGGCAAAGGGCAGCCGCTGTGCCAAGGGGAGCTTTTTGGCGGTGGGTTCATCCTTTTCCACAAACAGCACACAGATGATCACCAGCACCACACCCACACTGACGCAGCAATCGGCAAAATTGAAGATAGCAAAATCAAAAAGCTGCAGATCCAGATAATCCACCACAGCACCGCCACGGAAGATCCGGTCAATGAGATTGCCGATACCGCCTGCTATCACCAGCGGCAGTGCAGCGATCATCCAGCGATGTTCCTTGTGCAGCCGATGCAGCATGATGCCGCAGACGACGATCATCACCAGCGGAAACAAAATGAGAAACCACCGTGAACCGCTGAGCATACTGAAGGCTGCGCCTGTATTTTCGGTATAAGTCAGGTGCATCCAGTCAAAATCGCCAATGGGCAAAAAGCTGCGGGAGGGCTGCCCCTGCAGATTCTCAATCGCCCACAGCTTGATCCACTGGTCAATACCCACCAAAGCGGCAATGGCGGCATAAATGGCAATAAACAGCCACATAATAACCCTCCTTTGGGCAAACGAAAGAAAGCCACCTGCCGCACAGTCAGCAAGCAGGTGACTTCCCAATCATCACAATAACATCAGGAACGCTTTTTGCGGCGGTCGTCCCGACGGCGGTCATCCCGACGGCTGCCGAACTGCAGGTCGCTGAAGCGGCTTTCCTGCTCGGCACGCACTGCCTCCCGGGAGAACTCGGAGGTACGGAAGGGATCCACCTTCGGCTCGGCCTTCTCCTCCGCTGCAGGAGCCTCGCCCCATGCATCGGTAGCAGCATCCCAGCTATCGCCCTCGCTCTCCACGATCTCTGCCTCGACCTCGGTAACGATCTCCTCCTCGGTCTCAACGATCTCTTCTTCCGCTTCCTCGGTTTCTTCTGCCGCATCTACGGTATCGGGCAGCTTGGAGATCTGCTCCAGGTGCTCCTTATACAGCTCAAACAGGGTCTTCTTGAAGTTTGCCACCTGACGCTGTGCGGTAACCAGAGCCTGATTCTCCTGCTCCAGCTGCTCGGCGGTACGGCGGAGCTGCTCTTCCTGCTCCTCCATGGCGGCGGCGTGCAGAGAAGCTGCCTGTGCCTTTGCCTCCTCCTCAATGGAAGCTGCCTTGGCATTGGCCTCTGCCAGCACCTCACGGGCCTGTCTCTGGGCACCGATGAGTGCATTCTTCAGATCCTCTTCGTCGGCCTTGTACTCACGGACCTTATCGGCCAGAAGCTGCACCTTGTTGTTGGCATCGGCCAGCTCCTGCTCCATCAGACGGAGATCAGACTCCACCTCAGCCAGAAAAGCATCTACCTCTTCGGGGTTATAGCCAAACTTGATCTTTTCGAACTTCTTCTTGCGAATATCCTTAGCGGTGATCATGGAAAACTCCTTTCTCTGCGGCTTACATCATGGAAACGCCGTTGGACTCCAGCTCATTGACGAGATCCTCGCCGATGAAGCCCACGTTATAGGGCGTAATGATGTAGGTCAGATTGGCAACGGGCTTCAGGCTGCCGCCGTTGGCATAGGCAACGCCCACCAAAAAGTCGATGATGCGTCGCTTGTTGTTGGCATCGGCGGTCTCCAGATTCAGTACAACGGTTCTCTTGGCGATGAGGTGATCTGCGATCTGCTTGGCATCGCTGTACACCTCGGGCTTTACCAGAACCACCTGCAACTGTGCGGTGGCCTGGATATTCACCACCTTGCTGCGCTGCTCTGCGGGATCTGCTGCGGCACTGCGGGCAGTACCTGCTGCGGAGCCTGCGCCTGCGGACTCACCATAGCGGGAGGCACGGGGAGGCTCTGCGGAATACTCTCGCTCGGGGGCTGCTTCCCGTGCGGGCTTTGCCTCTCTTGTCTCTCTGGATTCTCTGCTCCACTTGGACTCAGAGCGGCTTTCACGCTCGGTTTCGGTCTCGTAGCC
>SVNP01000038.1 GCA_015066805.1 Ruminococcus sp.
CAAAATAGGCGGTTTTCATCTGTCATTCTACCTTTGTGTTTTTTGACCGTAAAAACGGCGAAAACCCCGATAAAATCGGGGTTTTCTGTGGGTGCATCTATTTTATGCAACCCTTTTGGCGGAGAAAGAGGGATTTGAACCCTCGCGACCCTTTCGAGCCCTACTCCCTTAGCAGGGGAGCCCCTTCACCACTTGGGTATTTCTCCAAGGTGAATGCTTTGTTCCGTTGATCAGTGTGGCGGAGAGGGTGGGATTCGAACCCACGGTGCATCGCTGCATCACCGGTTTTCAAGACCGGCTCCTTAAACCGCTCGGACACCTCTCCGTTCGGAATCAGCATAGTTATTATACCACAAAGCGGATGCTTTGTCAAGCCTTTTTTGAAAAAAATGCAAAAGGCGAAGCACAAAGCGGCTCCGCCTTTTGTATAAACGGTGAAAAACGTGGAACTTAAGCCTTGCCCACGGAGCCGAACAGCTCCATCTTCTCTGCAACGGTAGCGCAGATGGCATCGAAGCCGGGAGCCAGCAGCTTTCTGGGATCGAAGCCCTTGCCCTGCTGATCCTTGCCTGCCTCGATATACTCACGGGTAGCAGCAGCAAAAGCAAGCTGGCACTCGGTATTCACGTTGATCTTTGCAACGCCCAGGGAGATCGCCTTCTTGATCATATCTGCGGGGATGCCGGTACCGCCGTGGAGCACCAGAGGCATCTCGCCCACCTGCTCATTGACAGCAGCCAGGGTATCAAAGGAAAGACCTGCCCAGTTTTCGGGGTACTTGCCGTGGATGTTGCCGATACCGGCAGCCAGCATGGTAACGCCCAGATCAGCGATCATCTTGCACTCTGCGGGATCAGCGCACTCGCCTGCGCCCACAACGCCGTCTTCCTCGCCGCCGATGGAGCCGACCTCTGCCTCCAGGGACAGACCCAGAACCTCACAGGTATTGACCAGCTTGGTAGTCAGTGCGATGTTCTCCTCGATGGGGTAGTGGGAGCCATCGAACATAATGGAAGAGAAACCTGCGTTGATGCAAGCCATTGCACCCTCAAAGGAGCCGTGATCCAGGTGCAGAGCCACGGGAACGGTGATGTTCAGGCTTTCGATCATACCATTGACCATGCCCACAACGGTCTTGTAGCCGCACATATACTTACCTGCGCCCTCGGAAACGCCGAGGATAACAGGGGAGTTGAGCTTCTGGGCAGTCAGCAGGATCGCCTTTGTCCACTCCAGGTTATTGATGTTGAACTGACCGACGGCATACTTGCCTGCTCTTGCCTTGGTGAGCATTTCTTTTGCAGATACCAACATGATGATTCCTCCTAATATAACACAGAAATACTGTTTTTATGGGTGATTTACACCTTATTTATTATACAGGATTCTGCAAGAAAATGCAATAGGCTTGTGAAAAAAATATCATGCTGACGGTATCGGGCAGGTGCAAAAGCAAAAATATGGTGCATTTTGCTGTATAAGATTTCCTTTTTCGGGTGATACTGAAGCTATCAACCACACAGGAGGAACACAAATGAAACGAATCATCGGGGCAGCCATAGTATTTTTGCTTGGGATGTTTGCGGTTCGGGTAGCGGATACGGCACAAGCACTCCACGGGCTGGAGGAGGGTGTGCTGCGGCTGCATATTCTGGCAGCATCGGATGCGGCGGAGGATCAGTACAACAAGCTGCTGGTGCGGGATGCTCTTCTGGCGCAGGGGGAGCTTTGGGCAGGTGCCTCAGCAGATGTGGGGGAGATGGCATCCGCACTGGAGCAGAAACTGCCGCAGATCGAAGCACTGGCAGAGCAGACACTCCGCACCGCAGGCAGCGGAGAGGAAGTGACTGCCATGCTCTGCGAGATGGATTTCCCTGCACGGACATACGGTGATATCACCTTACCGGCGGGGAAATATCGTGCATTGCGGCTGGTCATCGGGGAAGGGCAGGGGCAGAACTGGTGGTGCGTGATGTATCCCTCCTTATGCGTCAGCGCAGCAGCGGAGCCTGCGGAGGATACCGCCCCCTCGGAGATCCTTGGGGAGCATCTTGGGGAGGATGCCTGTGCCCTTGCGGCAGATGCAGACTCCTACGAAGTACGGCTGAAATGCGTAGAACTGCTGCGTGCGGTAGGGGATTGGCTCACGGACACATGGGAACGCTGCAAGCCCGTAAAAAAACCGCAGCAGAGGGTTTCTCTGCTGCGGTGTGTATCCATCTGATGAGAATCATCAGCCCAGACGAGCTTCCAGATTCTCAAGCTGCTTTGCCAGCTCTGCGGGCAGTCTGTCGCCAAACTTGCCGTAGAACTCACGGATGCCTGCAACCTCCTGCTTCCACAGGTCGATATCCACATCCAGCAGCTCACGAACGGTATCGGTGGTGATGTCCTCCAGACCCTCCACGTTGATATCCTCGGGCTTAGGCTCGTAACCGATTGCGGTCTCCACAGCATCGGCATTGCCGTCGCAGCGGTCGATGATCCAATCCAGCACGCGCATATTGTCGCCAAAGCCGGGCCAGATGAAGTGGCCTTCATCATCGGTACGGAACCAGTTTACGTTAAAGATCTTGGGAGCCTTATCGCCCAGCTTCTTGCCCATTTCCAGCCAGTGTGCCCAGTAATCGCCCATGTGGTAGCCGCAGAAGGGCAGCATAGCCATAGGATCACGACGGACAACACCCACAGCGCCGGCTGCTGCTGCGGTAGTCTCGGAAGCCATGATGGAGCCGATGAAGGTACCGTGCTCCCAATCAAAGGACTGGTACACCAGGGGAGCAGTCTTTGCACGGCGGCCGCCGAACACGATTGCGGAGATGGGCACGCCTGCGGGATTGTTGAACTCAGGGCTGATGCAGGGGCAGTTCTCTGCGGGAGCAGTAAAGCGGCTGTTGGGGTGAGCCAGCTTCTGTGCCTTGCCGTCCTCACCGATGACAGAGGTGAACTCCACGCCGTTGACACGCTCGCCCTTCCACTCAATGGCATCCACAGGAGGATTCTTGTCCAGACCCTCCCACCAGACGGTATTGTCGGCAGCGTTCATTGCCACGTTGGTGAAGATGGTGTTCTTCTTGGTGGACATCAGAGCGTTGAAGTTGGACTTCTCATTGGTGCCGGGGGCCACGCCGAAGAAGCCGTTCTCGGGGTTGATGGCATACAGTCTGCCATCGGGGCCCTGCTTCAGCCATGCGATATCATCGCCCACGCAGAAGACCTCGTAGCCCTTGGCACGGTAGCCCTCCGGAGGAATCAGCATCGCAAGGTTTGTCTTACCGCAGGCAGAGGGGAATGCGGCGCAGACGTACTTGGTCTCCTGACCGGGCTTCTTCAGGCCCAGGATGAGCATATGCTCAGCCATCCAGCCCTCGTTCTTGCCCTGGTAGGATGCGATACGCAGTGCGAAGCACTTCTTGCCCAGCAGCACGTTGCCGCCGTATGCGGAGTTGATGCTCCAGATGGTGTTATCCTCGGGGAAGTGTACGATATAGCGGTTTTCCTTATCCACATTTGCCTTGGAGTGCAGGCCGCGGACGAAGTCGTCGGAGGTCTCACCCAGGTTCTCAAATGCCTGTGTACCCATACGGGTCATGATGTTCATGTTGAGCACAACGTAGATGGAGTCGGTCAGCTCCACGCCCACCTTTGCCAGGGGGGAACCGATGGGACCCATGCTGTAGGGGATGACATACATGGTTCTGCCCTTCATGACACCGTCATAGAGGGGGGTCAGCTTTGCGTACATCTCCTTGGGGTCGCACCAGTTGTTGGTGGGGCCTGCATCTTCCTTGCGGCGGGAGCAAATAAAGGTTCTGTCCTCCACACGGGCCACGTCGTTGGGACGGGTACGGTGGTAGAGGCAGCCGGGATATTTTTCTTCATTCAGACGATAGAGCTTGTCGGGGTGACCGTCGGGCAGGGCAGTGACTTCAGCGGTCAGCTGCTCAAGCTGCTCCTTGGAGCCGTCGATCCAGACAACCTGATCCGGCTTAGTCAGGGCGATCATCTCGTCAACCCATTTGTTGACATTGGGGTTCTTTGTCAAAGACATAAGTGTAGACCTCCTATTTACTTAGACTAAAGGAATCACAAAGTTTCCTGCTTATCATTATATAGGAAAACGGTGCAAATGTCAAGTGAAAATTGCGTTAAATTTCCATTATCCGGCAGAAGCATAGGCTGTTTTGACGGTAACGCCCTGCAATCTGCCGATTTTGCCCGAAAGGGCACTGATCTCGGACTGGGGGGCATCCATGGCGACACTGATGAGGCTGATGCCGCGTTCTTTACAGGGCAGACCCATTCTGCCGATGATGCCGCTGCGATAGGTATGCAGCAGGTTGTTGAGCTGCTCGGTGCTTTCGGGGTTTTCCACGATCACCGCAAGGATGGCAATACGGTTTTCCATAGGGGGAATCCTCCTTTCTCATGGGTAACAGTATACCATATCGGGGTGAGAAAGTCAATTCCGCCATGCTTCACGAGGGCAGCAGCTCCTCCAGGCGGGTACGCAGCCGCTTAATGATCTTTTTTTCCAGCCGTGAGATGTAGGATTGGGAGATGCCGATGAGATCCGCCACCTCCTTCTGGGTCTTTTCCTTGCCGTCAATAAGCCCGAAGCGCATTTCCATGATCTGCCGTTCTCTTGGGGAGAGCTGCCGCACCGCCTCATGGAGCATATTGCGCTCCGCTTCGTTTTCAATGCCGCGGTTGACCACATCCTCCTCGGTACCCAGCAGATCGGAAAGCAGCAGCTCGTTGCCGTCCCAGTCCACGTTCAAAGGCTCGTCAATGGAGATCTCGTTGCGGTACTGTGCGGTTTTCCGCAGGTGCATCAGGATCTCGTTTTCAATGCAGCGGGAGGCATATGTGGCAAGCTTGATGTTTTTTTCGGGGTGAAAGGTCTCCACCGCCTTGATCAGCCCGATGGTGCCGATGGAAATCAGGTCTTCGATATAAATGCCCGTGGATTCAAATTTGCGGGCGATATACACCACCAGCCGCAGATTATGCAGGATCAGAGTATCTCTTGCCTGCTGTCTGCCCGCTTGCAGCTCGGCAAAGGCAGCCGCTTCCTCCTCCTTGGTAAGAGGGGGCGGCAGGGCATCGGGGCCGTTGATGTAAAACACCTGATGGCTGAAAGCCTCCTCGGTGTAAAAGGGATTCAGCCTTTGCAGGCAGTCACGCAGCAATCCCATGGGGGTCGTCATCCTTTCTCTTCTGATTTGCCATATCCCGTACCATGAGGGCTGCTAGGGCAGTATGGCGGGAGGAAACAGCGCAGGCACGGATTCCTCTGTAAACGCCACCACCGCACGGATGGGATATGCCTTTTCTTTCTCATACAGGGTGATGTGTTCGGGCATACAGGCAGGCAGCAGTCTCTGTCCTGTTACAGTCTGCACCTGAAGCATCCGGAAGCCCTTCTGGGCAGCAGCGATCTGTTCTGCGCTTTTGCCGCCTGTCTCCACATGGCAGAGAATCACAGGCATACCGCTGAAGGGGTCACACAGGGTATTGCCCGTATCGCATACCGCCTCGGATTCCCATTCACCCTGCCGCAGCTCCATGCGGATACGGTAGCCTGCGGTTTGTGCCTGTCTGTTTCGTTTGGATGCAGCCGCCGACACAGCCGAGCCCGCAGCAGTACCCAACAGCAGCACCCACAGGGAAACATCCGCATACAGCACACCGTTGCTTTGCAGCAGACCATTCGGGGCAAGCTGCTGTCCTACCGTGAAGATCACGCCGCTGAATACCGCACCGCATATAAACAGCATCACCAGCAGCCGCAGCCAACGCTTCCACGGGCAGGGGGAAAAAGCTGCACTGCACATCAGCACCGCACCCATCAGCCGCATCAGCCATATGATGGCAGCGGGCATGGGGGGCAGAAAGATCACCGGGGTGCAAAGTGCCCCCACCAGTGCACCAAACAGCAACCGGCGGCGGCGCACGGGCGTATGGGTCATACGCGCTGCGGTCTGCAGCAGAAAGAAATCTGCCCACCAGTTGGAAAGCAGCAGCACATCCAGATAGATCACCATTTCCATCACCGTGTCCAGTATAGCACGAAAATGAGGTGTATTCTGTCGGAATCGGGGAGTACGCCAAGGATCTGTGCGCCCGTAATTGGCAAATATCGCCCATAGGCGACAGACAGTTGACAAATCCTGCGATTTCTGATAGAATATAGACACTTCTCGGCAAAGAGAAGTGATACAAGATCACCGCAAAAAAGAAAGGAACAGGGTTTTATGATGAAACGAATGAGTGCCCGTGCCGCTGCCGCAGCCATTGCCTGTGCATCGGTTATGGGTATGCTGCCCCTGCAGGCATCTGCCGAGGACGCAAAGCAGCTTCTGGTGCTGGGTGACAGCATCTCCGCAGGCTATGCCGTGGAGGAGGGTCAGTACGGCTACTACGATTATCTCACCCAATGTGAGGGTTATGAGATGACCAATCTGGCAGTATCGGGCTATCTTACCACCGATCTGCTGACACTGATGGCAGAGGAGGATACAAAATCCGCCATTGCTGCCGCCGATGTGATTTCTGTCAGCATCGGTGCAAATGACCTGCTTCAGCCCTTTATGAAGTACCTGAACTCCATTATGAACGAGGGCGAAACCTATCAGGAGCTGTTTGATCGTCTCAATGCGGAAGGCTCGCTGGTATCTCATGTTTCCAAGCTTTCGGGATATGTACGGCCTTATATCAACACCGCAAAATCCAATGTGGCGGAGATCGAAGCACAGATTTTTGCCTTGAACCCCGATGTCACCCTTGTGATGCAGACCATTTACAATCCTGTGGAGTACGATGAATCCACCATTATCGGCACGGAGTTTGAATCCTCCTACAATCTGCTGAAGAATTATGTGCGTAATTCCACCAACATGATCAACGATGCCATCCGTGCATTGGAAAAAGCAAAGATCGCAGAGGTATCTCTTGCCTTTGAGGGTGCAGGGTGGATCTATATCCGTGTCCGTGAGCAGGATGTGCATCCCACGCAGCTCGGCCATGCGCTGATTGGTGCAACCGTGCTGAATACCATGGGCATCACCGAGGGCAGCACCCTTGCCATGCGCCGTACGCTGGATGGTATCACCGAGGAGGATGCCGCTGTTCTGCCTGCCGATGATCTGGCTGTCATGGAGCCTTTTGCAGGGGAGTATTATCTGCGTGGCGATGCCAACCATAACGGTGTCATAGATTCTGTGGATGCTATTCTGGCATTGCAGCAGTACAACAGTGCCGTACTCATGGGTCAGGGTGATGTGCTGGATCCCTTTGGGGTATTTGCCATTGATGTGGATCAGAACGGTGTACTGGAAACGGTGGATGCTGTGGGCATTTTACAGTTTTATAACCGCCATTCTTTTGTAGATCCCGATACCGACTGGGATGATATTTATCCCGCATAAAACACAAAGCCACACGGTTCCGAAAGGAGCGTGTGGCTTTTTTTGATTGTTGAGTGGGATTTTGTCTGCGGATTTGCAAGTAACATCGCAACTTGCTATCAATTTCATAGGTAACGCAGGTAAAGGGGGGCACCCGACAGGAAAGGGGGGAGCGCAGCAAGCTGCTAATTCCCCCCTCTCCTTACAAGGCTTCACGCCAAATGCTCCGCATTATGGCATCAAGTTTCTGACGAAACTTGCCCCCTTAGACCCCCCTCCGCTCACCTCTCCCCCCTTAATTGCGCTATTCCAAGTGAAGCGGTGGGGGGGTTTTTTTGGATTTACAAGTAACCTCTGCGGATGTAAATCAGAGAGGATGAGGATAAGGAAGGGGATCGGAAGGGGGAAACTCAAGGAGAAGGGGAGATAAGCAAAACCCGCAGACGAAGTCGGAGGGAATTTGCGCCCTTCCCTTCGCCTTGTGGTTC
>SVNP01000016.1 GCA_015066805.1 Ruminococcus sp.
CGCCTGTTGAATACCGTCTCTCAACTGCTGCATAATGCAGCAAAGCGACCAAGCCTGCCGCTTAATCGCTTTGCACAATGTTTTCTATTATTCTTTGTCTAACTTTTGGGTGTCAGTTCATTCGGTCAAGGGCGGGTTTTTTATGCTTATTCCTGCTCCTGCTCCTGCTCCACCGTTTCCAGATTGTCTTCTTCGGGGGGCAGGGTGTCGGTTTCATCCTGAGCGGAAAGCTCATCGGGGTCAAGATCAAACATGGTAGGCTCCTGTGCATTGGGCAGGGGCGGCAGATCAGCCAGAGAGCGCAGCCCAAAGCAGCGCAGAAAATGTGCGGTGGTACGGTAGGTCACAGGTTTGCCGGGAATCTCAATGCGTCCGGCTTCCTCCAGCAGACCGCGTTCTGTCAGGGTGTTTACCACGGAGCTGCTGTCTACGCCTCGCACACGCTCCACAAAGCCCTTGGTAACAGGCTGGTTGTAGGCGATAATGGTCAGGGTTTCCAGCGCAGCATTGGAAAGGGGCGTATTGCGCTTCACTTCCAGTGCAGCACGGATGGGCTCAGCGTATTGAGCGCGTGTGGTAAGCTGCAGCGCACCATCCAGATGCATGAGCTGCAGACCACTGCTGCGTTTGTCGTATTGTTCGGTCAGCAGATCCGCCACACGGCGCAGGGTATCGGTGTCCATTTCCAAGGCCTCTGCCAGACGGGAAAACTCCACAGGTTCACCGGAAGCGAATAAAACAGCCTCCAGAGCACCCAATGCTTGTTCGATTTGCATAGTGCAGTAACATCCTTTATCGTATTATGCTTTGGCGGATTTCCGCAGCAATTGTCCGCGGTTCCGCATGGAAAGGGCAGTACCGTCATCGCTGATGAGAATACGCCCCGATTTGGTCAGCTCCAGAATGGCAAGAAAAACCGCCACACGGTCGGTGCGCTCGGTGAGATCTTCAAATAATCCCGAAATGATAACGGTATCCGTAACAAAAAACTGCCGCAGAATATACACCACCTTGGAAAACACACTGGTTACATGGTGGTGTGCCTGTACCATCTGCTGGATCTTCTCATCCAGGCGTTTGCCTTCCCCATTGCCTTGGGGCATCTTCCGCAGACCCATACCGCGGTAGACCTCCACCAGCAGGGAGGGAGAATGCTCTTTGCGATAGGTCATATCCACAGGCAGCTCCACAGGCTTGCGTACAAACAGTACATCTCCCAGATATTGCTGTCGCAGCCGTTCGGCGGTGAGCTTGCACAGGGAGTATTCGATCAGCGCACCCTCCAGCTCTTTTTTGGCAGCCACGGCTTCTTCGGGGGCAGGCAGCAGAGATACTGTCTTCATCCAGATCAGTCTTGCAGCCATCTCCAGAAATTCGCCTGCCAGCTCATAGTCCTGTTCGGCACATTGCTGGATATAAATCAGGTACTGCTCCAGCAGCACAGAGATCTCAATATCGTGGATATTCAGCTTGTGCTTGGCGATCAGGTGCAGCAATAAGTCCATTGGCCCATCAAAAACGGGCAGATGAAACGATAATGCAGGCATGGCATCAACCAAACAGCGGGGCAAACACAAGGGGTACCCAGGCGGTTGCAAGCTCCAGGCCATTCATGATAATGCTGCTGATAAAGCCCAGCGGCACACGAAGAATGCCCGTTGCCAGCAGGATGAGGAAAATAAAATGAACCAACTGTGCATTCTGAATAAACCATCTGTCCACCTTGGCGCTGGTAAAATAGCCCAGTACCTTGGAGCCATCCAGCGGGGGAATGGGCAGCAGATTGAATACCGCCAGCCCCACATTGACGGATACGAAAATAAACAGGAAGTAGAAGATCATCATGGGGGTGTTGGAAAGGGTGAAATCAGCCTCGCCGCCTTCTTCAAAATAGCTGAGGAAATAGGGGGTGATCTTATAAATTTTAAGCAGGATCATACCGATAAAGGCGGCGATCAGGTTGCTGACAGGACCTGCAAGGGCAGTCATGGCAACACCAAAGCGGATGCTGTGCTTGCGGTTGAAGCGGGTGGGATCAATGGGTACAGGCTTTGCCCAGCCGAATCCGAACAGCAGCATGCACAGCGCACCCATGGGATCAATATGTGCCAAGGGGTTCAGGGTCATTCTGCCCTGATAGGAAGCAGTATCATCGCCCAGCTTATAAGCAGCCCATGCGTGGGCGTACTCATGCAAAGGCAGGATCATAAAGATGATGAACAGGTGCACCACCAGTTCCAGAATATCATATTGGGTAAAACTGAACAAACCGGACATAACGGGAAAACTCCTTTCAGGGATCAAAAAACAGAATCACACTATACATTATACAATAAATTGCGGCTGTTTTCAAGTCTGAAAGGCAATTTTTCGGTCAAATCTGATAAATTTTCGGAAATTTAAAAAAACGCTTGCAATTTTTTGCGGTATCTGCTATAATAGATACTGTTGACTAGTCTGTAAAGGAGGTGCCAGCTATGGCAAAATGCGAAGTTTGCGGCAAGGGCGTCAGCTTTGGTATTAAGGTTTCTCACTCTCACCGTCGTACCAACCGCACCTGGAAGCCCAATGTCAAGCGCGTTAAGGCAATCGTGAAGGGTACACCCTGCCACATTTATGTTTGCTCCAGATGTCTGCGCTCCGGTAAGGTAGAACGCGCGATCGGCTGAGCCAGTCATGGCTGTACCGATGTTCTGTGATCCGGATAAGGTTTCTTAGTAACGGAGGATCTGCTGAAAAAGCGGATGCTCCGTTTCTTTTTTTATGGGGATCTGCGCTGCCTATGAGGTTACAATCAACTGAAATTTTACAGTTAAGCCGTGAAGGGGCCCCCCTTCCACTTCACCCCTCCTCTCTTATATTGCGTCGCCGCTGTGTTTTTTTCGGATAGCGCAATGAAGAGGGGATATCAAAAAAAACGGCCTTGAACGGATGACCGCTCAAAGCCGATTTTTGTTATCACTTTTCTTTTCCCATTGCGGTCCGCAATGCCCGCAGCTCCTCGGAAGTCAGATCCCGCCATGCACCGGGCTTCAGCATACCCAGCTTTACGGGACCAATGCTGATTCTCCGCAAACGAGCCACTTCCAGACCAACCGCATCGCACATCCGTCGCACCTCACGCTTTTTGCCCTCATGGATGGTCACCAGCAGCACAACACGATTCTGCTCCTTTACCTGTGTTACAATATTGGCAGGCGAGGTCACAAAGCCATCATCCAGCTCTACGCCCACAGACATCCGTGCAAGCTGCTCCTCGGAAACAGGCGGACGCACCGTTACACGATACGTTTTGGTGATCTCTCTGGAGGGATGCATAATACCATTGGCAAAAGCGCCGTCATTGGTAAACAGCAGCAAGCCCTCGGAGTTCTTATCCAATCTGCCCACAGGATAGACACGTTCGGGGATATCCGTCAGCAGATCGGTCACACAACGTCTGCCCTGTTCATCGGCCAGAGTGGTGACATATCCGCGGGGCTTATTCATCATAATATAGCGGTAGACCTTCTTTTTGGGGATATACACCAACTCGCCGTCCACCGTAATGCGGTCACGGGCAGTAGCCTTATCGCCCAGCTTTACGGGTCTGCCGTTGACCTGTACCCGTTTTGCTTCGATCAACGCTTCTGCCTTGCGTCGGGAACAATATCCGGAATCCGCCAGCAGCTTTTGCAGTCTGATTTTTTCCATCTGTCTGTTGCTCCAATCGTATCATTCAAGAGGCAGAGGATTCGGGATCCGCAGCCTGCAGCATCCGGTCTTCCTGTTTTTTGGTCAGAAAAGCCGTCAGCTTGTCTACCAGGTCGGGAACCATATTCACCACAGCATTGGTGGGATTTGCGTGAATGGAAAGCTGCATCAGCTTCACATCGGTGCCGCTGATGACCAGAAATCCCACAGGGGTAACGGTCACACCTGCACCGCCGCCGCCGCCGAACATATCCTTGGCAACTTTTGTAGGCAGATCGGAGCCGCCCGAAGCAAAGCCGAAGGAAATCTTGGAAACGGGAATGACCGTGGTGCCGCCATCGCAGGAGATGGGTGTACCGATAATGGTGTTGGCATCCACCATGCTGCGGATCTCTTCCATGGTGACCCGCATGGTTTCCTGCACAGGATGCTGTCCGTTCTGACGCTCGCTCATAACTGAATCCTCCTGAAACTGTTTCTCATCTGTGGGGGCTGCCCACAGGGTTTACAAAGCAAAACGATTTATGCGGCAGGCAGCGGAGCCGATTCGGCATCCTCCAGCCGCTGTTGTTTTTCCTGCCGCCGTACCCGCCAAAGGGTGCGCCACAGAAAAGGGATCACAATACCAAAGGCAAGCCCCAGGGCTGTCATTGGTGCGAGGCACAGCTCACCGCTGCATTGTGCGGTGCAGTAGGGATTGAAGAAATCGGCCCGTACACGGATGGCCTCTGCCTTTACACTGATGTGGCATTGCAGTCTGCCCAGTGTGCGGTACAGGGTATTGCATACCAGCCCGTACAAAATGGCGGTCTTGGCAGGATCCTTGGTGCCTGTGGTGATTCCCACATTCAGCCTGCGGATGTAAAAATGCCGCAGCAAAAACCGCACAGGCGGGGAGACAGATGCCAGTGCATCGTCTATCAGCTCCAGCCACCCACCGATGCCCTTTGGCTTTACCCGCTCCAGCAGACCTTTCTTTTTGGGCTTTGGGTCATCCTCAGCCGGCTCCTTTGGGGAGGAGATATTCTCATCTTCCTCCGCAGCCTCGGGGAGCGCAGCTTTTTTTTGCTCCTTGCGGGAGTTTTTTGCGCCCTCGGTGGGTCTGCCGCTGTCCGCCGTCATAGGTGCGCCGTCACCGCTGCCTATAAACAGCAGATCCTCCTCGCTGACCATATCATCCTCAGGGGAAGGCTCGTCACACTCCTCGGCAGGATCGGGCTTACCCTTGGTAAACAGCGGAAAACAAGCGTAATATACCTTGATCTGCCACTGTTTTTTGCCATGCACGGCAAAGCGTACACGCACAGGCAGCAGCAAAAGGAAGCACAGCACGGCCAGTACAATAAAAAAGATCGTCCAACCCATGCCTTTCATCCTTTCACCCAAGATTCTCAACACTGACCCATTTTAGGATAGTATACCACATTTTTCAAAAAAATGCAAGTGTTAGGGCGGTATATTCCCAAAAAAGCGGCCGGAGTATCCTCCGACCGCCTTCTGTTATCAGGAAAGCTCAAACATACCGGTATAAAGCTGATAGTATTTGCCTTTCTGTGCAATCAGGGCATCGTGGTTGCCCCGTTCGATGATCTCGCCTTTTTCCAGCACCATAATGGCCTGTGCATTGCGGATGGTAGACAATCTGTGGGCAATGACAAACACGGTTCTGCCCTCCATGAGCTGATCCATACCCTTTTCGATGAGTGCTTCGGTACGGGTATCAATGGAGCTGGTGGCTTCATCCAGAATCAGCACAGGGGGATCGGCAATGGCAGCACGGGCAATGGCAAGGAGCTGCCGCTGACCCTGACTCAGATTGGTACCGTCGGCGGTGAGCATGGTATCATAGCCCTTGGGCAGGTGGGTGATAAAATAATGGGCATTGGCACGCTTTGCCGCCGCAACGATCTCCTCGTCGGTGGCATCCAGCCGTCCGTAGCGGATATTTTCCTTCACCGTGCCCGTAAACAGGTGGGTATCCTGCAGCACCATAGCCAGAGAACGCCGCAGGTCATCCTTTTTGATCTTGTTGATGTTGATGCCGTCGTAGCGGATCTTGCCGTCGGGCACATCATAAAAGCGGTTGATAAGATTGGTGATGGTGGTTTTTCCCGCACCCGTGGAGCCTACAAAGGCGATCTTCTCGCCATCGTTGGCGTACAGGGAAACATCGTTGAGCACTACTTTTTCGGGGGTATAGCCGAACACCACATGGTCAAACTCCACATTGCCCTTTACGGGGGTATAGGTCAGGGTGCCATCCTTGTGGGGGTGCTTCCATGCCCAGAAGCCTGTGCGCTCCGCAGTTTCCTCAATGGAACCATCGGGGAGCTGCCGTGCATTGACCAGCGTGACATAGCCGTCATCCACTTCGGGAGCCTCATCCAGCATGGCAAAAATGCGCTCTGCACCTGCCAGTGCGGAAAGGATCGTACCGAACAACTGGGAGACCTGTGCAAAGGGACGGGAGAAATTGCGGCTGTATTCCAGAAAAGAGATCAGAGAGCCCAGTGTCAGTACGCCGTGAATGCCCATGACACCGCCTGCCATGGCAGTGACCGCATAGCAAATATGCGCCAGATTACCCATCACGGGCATGAGCATATTGGAGAAAGCGTTGGCTTCCGTAGCGGCATGGCAAAGACGTTCATTGCGCTTTGCAAAGCCTTCCTTGGTTTCATCCTCATGGCAGAAGACCTTGACTACCTTCTGTCCCTCGATCATTTCCTCGATGTAGCCGTTGACCGCACCGATTGCCTGCTGCTGCTCCTTGAAGAATTTACCGGAGCGGCCTGCCAGCATGGCGGCAATGAACATCTGCACACACAGGAAAGCGATGACCAGCAGCGTCAGCAGCCAACTGTAACGCACCATCATAATAAAGGTACCGATGATGGTCACCGCACCCACCAGCAGTTGGGAAAGGGTGTTGGAAAGCATCTCACGGAGGGTATCCACATCATTGGTGTAGTGGCTCATCAGCTCACCATGGGTGTGGGTATCAAAGTAGCGGATGGGCAGACGCTCCATGTGGGAGAACATCTGCTGCCGGATCTTGAACAGGGTGCTTGTGGAGACCTTCAGCAGCAAACGGGAATACACATAGGTACTGACCGCACCGCTGATATAAATACCTGCCATCATCAGCAGGGTGTGAACAAAGCCTGTCATCAGCTCCATATCCCACAGGCTGCTGACACCCCCTGCCTGATATTCCGCAAACATGGGCTCCAGATAATCATCCACAATGACCTGCAAAAAGGAAGTACCCACCACCTGCGCCAGCGTGGAAACAAAGATGAACACGGCAATCAGCAGCAGCAGCCACCGGAATTCGGAGAAATAGGAGAACAATCTGACGATGGTTTTTCCCATATTCTGCGGCTTTTTGCCCCGTGCAAAGTTTTGCGGGCCTTTTGAGCCAACCATTCTTGCCATTATTCTGCTCCTTTCTGCTGGCTTTCGTAAACCTCGCGGTAGATGGCATTTTCCCGCAGCAGGTTTTCGTGAGTATCAAAGGCATTGCATTTGCCCTCATCCATGACCAGAATACGGTCTGCCTCTGCCACAGAGGAAATACGCTGTGCAATGATGATCGTTGTGATATCACTGTGATATTGCTGCAATGCATCCCGGATCTTGCTGTCCGTGGCGGTATCCACCGCACTGGTAGAGTCATCCAGGATCATGATTTTAGGCTTTTTCAGCAGCGCACGGGCAATACAAAGCCGCTGCTTCTGTCCGCCGGAAACATTGGTGCCGCCCTGCCCCAGCTCGGTATCGTAGCCATGGGGGAAGGACATGATAAAATCATGGGCTTGTGCAGCCTTGCAGGCTTCCACGATCTGTTCCTCGGTGGCATTGGGGTTGCCCCACAGCAGGTTTTCACGGATGGTACCGGAAAACAGCACATTCTTCTGCAGCACCATGGCAACCTGATCCCGCAGGACATTCAGCTTGTAGTCACGGACATCATGGCCGCCCACCAGTACAGAGCCTTCGGTCACATCGTACAAACGGGGGATGAGCTGTACCAGCGTACTTTTTGCGGAGCCGGTACCGCCGATGATGCCAATGGTCTCACCGCTGCGGATGGTAAGGTCGATCTCCTCCAGATTGGGGTTTTCGCTGTCCTTGTTGTAGGAAAAGCTCACATTGCGGAACACCACAGAGCCGTCTGCAAGGGTCAGGGTGGGGTCTGCGTGGTCATCGCTGATATCCACCGTTTCATCCAGTACCTCGCAGATACGGCGTACCGAAGCCATGGAGATGATCAGGCTGATGAAGATCATGGTGATCATCATCAGGGACATCAGGATCTGACCGATGTAGGAGATAAAGCCCGAAAGCTCACCGATATCAAAGGTACCCAGAATACTCATTCTGCCGCCGAACCAGAGAATGGCGAGAATGCAGCCGTACATACAAAGCTGCATCACAGGGGCATTCAGCAGCACGATCTTTTCGGCTGCGACCTGGGTTTTCCGCACTTCATCGGCACTGGCCTCAAACTTGTCGATCTCATGGCGTTCCCGCACAAAAGCCTTTACCACACGGATGGCAATGAGGTTTTCCTGCAGCGCAGCGTTCATTTTGTCGTAACGCTCCAGCATTTTGGTGAAACGGGGGTGGGCATTGGAAGCAATCAGCCCCAGTGCAATTGCCAGAATGGGAATGACCACCGCAAACACCACAGCCATCTTTGCATTGATGGTAATGGCCATGATAAACGCACCGATGAGCATGGAAGGAGAGCGCACCAGCATACGGGTACACATCATAAAGGTATTCTGTACATTGGTCACGTCGGTGGTCAGGCGGGTGACCAGCGATGCGGTAGAGTAACGGTCCACATTGGCAAAGGAGAAATCCTGCACACGCTCAAACAGCTTTGCACGGATATTTTTGCCGAAGCCGATGCCTGCCTTGGCGGAAAATCTGCCGCCCAGAGCACCGCAGGCAAGAGAAAAGATGGATGCAACGATCATAATGATGCCGATTTTTACGGTATACTCGGTATTCTGTGCCTTTACGCCGTAGGTCAGCATTCTTGCCATGAGGAAGGGGATGAGGATCTCCATAGCAGCCTCACCCACCATGACCAGAGGGGTCAGAATGGCATATTTTTTGTACTCTCCCAGATAGGAAAGCAGTTGTTTGAATTTCTGAAGCATAGGTTCCTCCTTATTTCCGGTTTCGGGCAGCTTCGGCGCAGGCGATCTCCTTGACTAAGGTCTTCAGGTCATCCGGCTCCACACCGATGGGCTCTCTGCCCAGAGCAAGCTCCATATTCCGTCCCATGCGGTTGGTAAACTCTGCCAGTAATTGCATTTCTTTTTGGGAAAACCCCTCAAAGACGGAAGCATCAAAGGCATCCATGATTTTGCAGCCGCTTTCCAGGGCAGCCTCGCCCTTTGGGGTGATGACAAGCTGCTTGCAGCGTTGGTTTTCCGGGCAGATGGCGGCGGTGAGATATTCCATCTGCTTCAGGGATTTGACTGTCATTGCCACGGCAGCGGGGGAGATGCTCAGTGCCTCCGCCACATCCATCTGCGGGCAGCCCTTATGCTCACGGATGTATTCCAGCAGATGCACCTGGGTGCAGTTCAGC
Source organism: Ruminococcus sp. (assembly GCA_015066805.1). Taxonomy (GTDB): domain Bacteria; phylum Bacillota; class Clostridia; order Oscillospirales; family Ruminococcaceae; genus Firm-04. Next base: position 9,305 of record SVNP01000016.1, read on the forward strand.
CCGTTGTTCATTTCGGCCTTCCGGATATAAATGCGCCGCAGCAATTGTATTTTTGCAAACCGCCCGAACATTTTTCGCCGCATGGCAACGGCTTCGGGGGACATATCCTGCATAACGGCCTCCTTCGTTATTTTTCTGCTTAACAATTAACCGCTTAACTATTATACTCCCGTTTCCCGTAAAAGTCAAGGTTTTCTTTGTAGATGCTGCACAATTCACAACTTATATTTTTGGTGATATCGCCCAACTCGGCCGCAAAAAAGCACACCCTCTCCTGCAACAAGAAAGGGTGTGCAAGGCACTCTGTATTAACGCTTGCTAATGGGCACATAGGGCTGATCGTCCTTCACCGAGCGATATGCGGGGCGGATGATCTTGTTGCCGTTGAGCAGCTCTTCCAGCCGATGAGCCGACCAGCCTGCAATGCGGGCCATGGCAAACAGCGGGGTAAACAGCTCATTGGGCAGATTCAGCAGGCGGTACACCAGACCGGAGTAGAAATCCACATTGGCGCAAACGCCCTTGTAAATGCGGCGTTCCTCGGCGATGACCTGCGGTGCCAGCCGTTCGATCATGGCATAGAGGGCGTATTCCTTCATGCACTGTTTTTCCTCGGCAAGCTGCTCCACAAAGCCGCGCAGCACAGTGGCTCTGGGGTCGCTTTGAGAGTATACCGCATGGCCCATGCCGTAGATCAGACCGGAGTGGTCAAAGGCATCCTTGTGCAGAATACGCCGCAGATAGTTGGCAACCTCTTCTTCATCCGTCCAGTCGTGTACGCTTTCCTTGATGTCATCGAACATCTGCACCACCTTGATGTTGGCACCGCCGTGCTTGGGACCCTTCAGGGAACCGAGGGCAGCCGCCATGGTGGAGTAGGTATCCGTACCGGAGGAGGACACAACGTGTACGGTAAAGCTGGAGTTGTTGCCGCCGCCGTGCTCGGCGTGCAGCACCAGTGCCAGATCTAAGATCTTTGCTTCCAGTGCGGTAAATTTACGGTCTGCACGGAGCATACTCAGCAGGTTTTCCGCAGCGGAAAGGGAAGGATCGGGCTGATGCAGGAACAGGCTCTTATCGTTTTTGTAGTAGCGGTAGGCCTGGTAGCCGTACACCGCAATGGAGGGAAACTGTGCAATGAGCTGGATGCACTGCCGCAGCACATTGGGCACAGAGGTATCATTGGGGTTGGGGTCGTAGGCGTACAGGGTCAGCACGCTTCTTGCCAGGGTGTTCATCATATCCTCGCTGGGGGATTTCATGATGACATCTCTGGTAAAGGAGGCAGGCAGCGTGCGGCAGCTCCGCAGCAGGGTGCAGAATTCCTCAAGCTGTGCCTGTGTGGGCAGCTCGCCGAACAGCAGCAGATACACCGTTTCTTCAAAGCCGAAGCGGTTGTCATCCACAAAGCCCTGCACCAGATCTTCGATATTGTACCCACGGAAGAACAACTGACCCTCACCGGGGGTGGTACCGTCGGGGCTTTCCGGACCGGGCACGATCTTGCTGACATTGGTCAGGCCGGCGCAGACACCCTTGCCGTTGATATCACGCAGACCACGTTTGACATCATATTGTGCATAAAACGAGGGGTCGATTTGATAGTTCTTTTCGCACAGCGCAGAAAGCTTTTCGATTTTGGTCTGCATGGCGAATTTGTTCAGGATCTCTTTTTCCATTTCAATCGGCTCCTTTCGGGTATAGTAGTAGAAAATAAGAGGGTTTATCGCCGGGTGATCTCAAACTGCTTGCCCAGCTTCTTCAGCACGGTGGCCACAAACTTGTCGATCTCGTCATCGGAGAAGGCGTGGTCATCGGGGGTAAAGGTAAGGGTAAAGGCCATGGACTGCTTGCCCTTTTCGATCTGCTCGCCCTTGTACACATCAAACAGCTTTACATCGGTGAGCTTTGCACAGGCGTTCTTCATGGCATTTTCCAGGTCGCCGCAGATCACCGTATCCTCCACCAGCAGTGCCAGATCCCGACGGACAACGGGGAACTTGGGCAGGGGGGTAAAGTGATGGTCGGAAGAAAGCATGGGCATCAGCAGCTCCAGAGAAAGCTCGCACAGGCAGGCGGTATGCTCGGGGATCAGGCTGTCGCAGAGATCGTGTGCCAGCATACCCACAAAGCCCAGCTTCACATCGCCCACAAAGACCTCGGCGGTCATGCCGGGGTGCAGGAAGGGGTACTCGGCGGCGTTTTCCGGCTTTTTGTAGGTAAAATGCAGGCGGAAGCTGTCAGCCAGAGCCTCCAGCACGGCCTTGCCGTCAAAGAAGCCGGTTTTGCTGCCGAACAGTGCAATGGCAAGGGCTTCCTTCTCCTTGGGCGGAGCCGTGGGGGGAATGGTATCGGAGATAAAGGTTTTGGCAACCTCAAACAATCTGCCGCAGTCATTGCCTCTGCGGATATTCCGCACCACCGCATTGACCATGGAGGGCGTGAGCATGGTACGCATCACGGAAAGATCCTCGCTGATGGGGTTGCGGATCCGGATGGCCTTACGCTCCGGCGCATCCTCGGGCAGGCGGATGAGGTCAAAATCCCTGGGGGAGCAGAAGGAATAGTGGATGGTCTCATAGCAGCCCTGTGCACAGAGAGATTCCTTCAGCTTCAGCAGATTGCGCTGCTGCTCGTTTCTGCCGCCGGCAGTGACCTGTGCGGCAGCCAGGAAGGTAGGCCGGATATGGCAGTAGCCGTACATACGGATGAGTTCCTCGGCGATATCGGGGGCATTTTCGATGTCCTCACGATAGGGGGGAACCTGTACGGTCAGGGTATCGCCGTCGATCTCGGGCATAAAATCCAGATTGGTCATGATGCGAAGGATATCCTCATCGGGGATGGTAATACCCAGCAGGGCATTCATGGAAGCAATGCTGACGCTTAAGGCTCTGCGCTCAGTGGAATTGCCTGCGGAGACTTCAAAATGAGAGGAAGTCACGGTACCGCAGCCCAGCTCCTCAATGAGATGCAGCGCACGCTGCATACCAAGCTGTGTGGTGTACTCATCCAGACCCTTTTCAAAGCGGGAGCTGCTGTCGGAGTGCTGACCCAAAGCTCTTGCGGTACGGCGCACATTATCTCTTGCAAACTTGGCGGCTTCAAAGACCACATCGGCGGTATCGGGCTTGATCTCGGAGTTTAAGCCCCCCATAATACCTGCCAGAGCCACAGGCTTTACGCCATCGCAGATGACCAGATTGGCGGGCGTGAGCTGAAACTCCTTTTCATCCAGCGTCACAATGGGCTCACCTGCATGGGCACGGCGGACACAAATGGCATTGCCCTCCAGATTCCGCAGATCAAAGGCGTGCATGGGCTGACCGAATTCCTTCAGCACATAGTTTGTGATATCCACGATATTGGAGATGGAACGGATGCCTACCAGAGCCAGTCTGCGGCGCATCCAGGCAGGGGACTGCCCTATTCTGATATCCCTGACATAATGGGCGATATAGCGGGGGCAAAGCTCGGGGGCTTCCACGGTCACGGAGAAAGGCTCCAGCACAGAGCTGTCTGCGGTATAATCCAGTGCAGGCATCTTCAGGGGCTGACCCAGAGCGGCAGCCACTTCTCTTGCAATACCCAGCACCGACTGACAATCGGGGCGGTTGGCGGTAATGCTGATGTCATACATCCAGTCGTCAAGCCCTACGATGGGCTTGACATCGGCACCGTTTTCGGCATCCTGTGGCAGCACCAGCAGACCGCAGTAATCGGCACCGGGGTACAGATCTTCATTCAGACCGATCTCCACGCCGGAGCAGAGCATACCAAAGGACTCAATGCCTCTGAGCTTGCCCTTTTTGATCTTCATAACACCCTCAATGGTGACATGATCCTTGGCGGTGGCGTAAACGGTGGCACCCACCATAGCCACGGGGTACTTTCCGCCTGTCTGTACATTATCGGCACCGCAACAGATCTGGAAGGTACCGTGGGGGCCGCAATCCACCTGACAGACGTGCAAATGGGTATCGGGCACAGGCTCGCATTCTTTCACTTCACCCACCACAACGCCGGAGATATCGGCACCCAGCTCGGTGAGAGTTTCTACTTCAAAGCCGCAGTCGAACAGCTTATCCTGCAATTCCTGCGGAGTTACATGGATATCCACATAATCTTTCAGCCAACTAAGGGGAATCAGCATGATATACTACACAATCCTTTCCAAAATAATACAGCGATCAGTCGCGGAACTGTTCCAGCACTCTGACATCCGATTCAAACAGCAGCTTGATGTTGTTGATGCCGTATTTCAGCATGGCGATACGCTCCACACCCATACCGAAAGCGAAGCCGGTGTAAACATCGGGGTCAACGCCGCAGTTTTCCAGTACATGGCGGTTGACCATGCCTGCGCCCAGCACTTCGATCCAGCCGGTATCCTTGCACAGACGGCAGCCCTTGCCGCCGCAGGCAAAGCAGCTTACATCCACCTCAACGGAAGGCTCGGTAAAGGGGAAATAGGAAGGCCGCAGACGGGTCCTGACCTGCTCACCGAAGATACGCTGTGCAAACACATCCAGCATACCCTGCAGATCGCAGAGGGTAATGCCCTTATCCACCACAAGGCCTTCCATCTGGGAGAACATAGGGGAGTGGGTAGCATCGTCATCGGAACGGAACACCTTACCGGGGGAGAGGATCTTAATGGGGGGCTGTGCGTTTTCCATGACACGGATCTGACCGGCAGAGGTCTGGGTACGCAGCAGCAGCTCCTCGGTGATGTAGAAGGTATCCTGCATATCACGGGCGGGGTGATCGGCAGGGGTATTGAGTGCGGTGAAGTTGTAGTAATCGTTCTCGATCTCGGGGCCTTCAAAGATGGTAAAGCCCATGCCTGCAAAAATGTCGATGAGCTCATTGACAATGAGGGTATCGGGATGCAAAGCACCCTTGCAGGCGCAGGGAGCGGGCATGGTTACGTCGATCTGTTCGGCAGCGTTTTTCTTTGCCAGCTCCTCGGCCTTCAGGCGGGCATCCTGTTCGGTAAAGAAATCCAGCGCCCACTGCTTCAGCTCGTTGACGATCTTACCGAAAGCAGGGCGGTCTTCCGGAGCCAGATCCCGCATATTCTTCATCAGTGCGGAGATCTTTCCGGTTTTATTATCGAGATATTGCTTCCGCAGCAGGTACATCTCTTTTGAATCGGTAATGGAGGCAGCAGCTTCTTCGATTTCCTGCTGCATCCGGCGCATTTGCTCATCCATAGGTAAAGATACCTTCCTCTCATGAAAAATCAAAAGGAAACAAAAATCCTATCTTCCAGTATACTCCAAATTCGGGAGAATGTCAAGTAAAAGTTGGGGGGGTTACAAGTAACCTCTGTGGGTGTAAATCAGAGAGGATGAGGATAAGGAAGGGGATCGGAAGGGGGAAACTCAAGGAGAAGGGGAGATGTGAGTGTGCTAACACGAACACTTCCCTTCGCCTTGTGGTTCCCCCTTGCACTTACGGCTCAACCGTAAAAGTATGGATTGGCTGTAAATGATGGGTTGACTGCAAAAACATGGTTTGACTGTAACAACGTGACTTGCTATCAATCTCATAGGTAACGCAGGTAAGGGGGGAACCCGACAGGAAAGGGGGGAGCGCAGCAAGCTGCTAATTCCCCCCTCTCCTTACGGGTTCCCCCCTTAGACCCCCCTCCGCTTACCTCTCCCCTCTTAATTGCGCTATTCCAAGTGAAGCGGTGGGGGGATTTTTTTAGATTTACAAGTAACCTCTGCGAGTGTAAATCAGAGAGGATGAGCAAGAATGCCAAGAGTGCCACTTTTCACAGGGAGAAAAAGTGGCACCCTTGGCACCCTTGGCACCCTTGGCACCCTTGGCCCCCCCCAAAAAAATCCCTGCTGCCCATGATCGCTCAATATATTACAATTCGGTTACAAATTTGCAGCCTCTGCACGAAAACGTACAAGTTTTCCCTTGTTTCTCCCTATGGTAAGGAGCTGTTTTTCATGCTCCCCCCATATGGTCAGACGTTGAAAGGAGTTTTATCATGGATATTTCCAATCAGCAGCAGCCCGTTTCCGCAGGCTCCGTCATTTTCATGGATTCCGTACAGCCGCAGGAGGTCAGATGGCTTTGGTACCCCTACATCCCTCTGGGAAAAATCACCATACTGATGGGTGACCCCGGTGAGGGAAAATCTACCCTTGCACTGAATATTGCCGCAGCGGTTTCACGGGGGTTGGATTTCCCCGATCTGCATACTGTCCGTACACCGCCCCAGTTTGTATGCTATCAGAATGCCGAGGATGGTCTTGCTGATACCATCCGCCCAAGACTGGATAAAGCAGGGGCAGATGCAAGCATGGTTCTTTGCCTGAATGAGGATACACAGGATGTATCTGTCATCAGCCATGGGTTAAAGGAGGTGATTGAAAAGCTGAAGCCCCGATTGGTGATTCTTGACCCTTTACAGGCATATCTGGGTGCAGATGTGGATATGCACCGTGCCAATGAGATCCGACCGGTGATGCATTATCTGAGCAATCTTGCGGAGCAGCACGGCTGTGCCATTCTGCTCATCGGACATATGAACAAACGTTCTGATATGAAATCCTCTTACCGAGCTTTAGGCAGTATTGATCTGACAGCAGCGGCACGTTCGGTACTGATCGTTGCACGGGATCCGCAGGCACCGGAGCATCGTGTGATCGCCCAGGTAAAGAATTCTCTTGCACCGGAGGGAGAACTGGTATCCTTTACCATTGATGAGGAAGGACATTTCCGGTTTGAGGGACCCTATGACATCACCGTAGACAAGCTTTTACAGGGCAGTGAAAATACCCGTCCCCGCAACCGTGCCTGTGAGCTGCTGCAGGAGTGGCTCACACAGCACGGCAGACTTTCCGTGGAAGAGATCATGGAGCTTGCAGATAGTGAGGGGATCAGCAAGCGAACGCTTAAGCGTGCGAAGTCGCAGCTTCCCATACAATCTGTGCGCAGCGGCGAAAAATGGTATTGGGAGCTATGCTCTCCCATAACCTAAGGGTGCCAAGGGTGCCAAGGGTGCCACTTTTTCTCCCTATGAAAAGTGGCACTCTTGGCATCCCCCCGAAAAAAACAGCACAGAGAACCCGAACATTCCCTGCGCTGCCCCTCGAAATTCTGTTTTATTGTGTATCCCGTACCACCAATGCACGGCTGCCCATATCGGCGTATCGCTGCTCTACCAGCTCTCTGGACCACGATACCACCGTGCTGTTCTGCATGGGATCATTGAAATAATACTTCTCCGCATCATATCCCACCAGCACCAGACAATGCTCACGGGCAGGCCAGAAATACCATTCATCGGTCTGATTGCCCTCTGCATCCAGCAGATTCCAGCCGATGGCCTCATAGGTTTCCTTCATATACATAGTCGCCCAGACCATCACAGGGTCACCGTTTGGCAGATTGCTTTCCGCCAGCTCTGCCAGAGATTCCCCCTCCAGCGGAACCGCCGTTTTGCCTGCGGGGAGAAAATGATTCATCATCTTGCTCATCACAGGCGGAAAACATCCGAAGCTGGTTTCATCATAAGGGCTGCCGATAAAGGCATCATTGGGGTGATGTCCGTAGTTCTTGCCATCCGCCATGTAGGTGTATTTGGCATAGGTGTTGTCAATGATATCCGCAAGGGAGGGCTTGACCCCGTAATAATCCAGCACCATGCGTGCGCTGAACAGCTCACAGCCTGTGGGCAGTACGCCGTTCTGGGAATAATACGGCACCTCCAGCATCACGGAATCGGGTGGTGCGGCAGGCGTGGTGGTGGCAGTCGTAGTGGTGGTGGAGCTGTTTTCCGTCACAGACCCGTTGATATCGGCAGAAGTGGCTGCCGTTGTGGTCGTTGTTGTTGTAGATGTAGTTGTAGTGGTATGCTCTGCAACGGAATCCGCAGGGGGCTGATTCCCTGCACGGCTTACCGCCAGACCAATGCCCACCGCCAGCAGACAAACAGTCAGCAGCCCTACCGCAGCACCGGCAGAAAGGGGAATGCGCTTTGCTTTGGAACGTTTCATAATCAACCTCCGCAGATGATGGACAGGTTTTTCATGCGTACCGTATCATTGTACCCTATTTTCGCCGCAGAATCAAGTCCTTTGCCAAAGATTTACGAAATCCGCACAAATATCCCTCCATTCTCTGCGGATTTCCCATACAAAACCCCATATATCCATGGGTATTCTGCACAATGGGCAGGCAGGGGATTTGTATATTTCGCCGAAATCTCCCCCACCACAGAGAGAATCCCCCCTTTGCAGCGTCTATGATATGAAACCGCAGGGAAACAGGCTTGACAATCTGCCTGCGGATATGGTACCATGAAACCGATAAGCCTATCATTGATAAAGGAGGAATGAACCATGCGTACAAACAGAATCCTTGCCGCCCTGATGTCTGCGGCCATGCTGACCGCTGCGGCTGCTGCCATGCCCGTGCAGGCAGAATCTTCTGCCGCCCTGTATGGCCGTGAGGAAAGCTATCCGTCCGGTTTTTATCTCCAGAACATAAAAAACACCCTGTACCGGCAGGTGGATGCCTATATTGCCGATGGGGAAGTGCTTGCGGCTCTGGAGGGCTTTCGAGGGGAATCCGCCATGCTGTACTGTACGGAGGACACCCCCGATTACGGGTATTGGCTGCCCAATAACAAACGGATCCCCCTGACGGAGGTTTTTGTGGTGGATCAGCTTGGCAGCAGCGTTACTGCCGTCATCGGTGACTGTTACGGTGCGGATTTTTCCGTGGAGGCCATACAGGCTGTTGCCGAAGCCTGCTTTGATGACAGCTATCGGATCACCATAACCGAAAATGCGGAGAACGGGCAGATCACCTGTAAGGTGTGGGATGTGCAGTGCCGTGAGGAAATGATTGCTGCGGGTCAGTCCTTTTATGAGGCACTGACGGCGGAATACACCCTGTATACCTGTGAATATCTGCTTTCCAGTCTGCGGATACATCGTATCTTCTGTGCGGGAGCCTTTTATGCTCTTGAGCAGTACCCCGATGCCAAGGCAGAGCTGGAAGCCTTTGCGGCAGCCTATGCCCCCGATTGGTATGTGGCGGAGTATGAAGGCTTTGTGCAGCTCACCCCCACCGATCATACCGTTGATAATGCGGGGCATCTTGCCATGGCAGCCGCCGTCCATGAGCAGCTCGGCTATGAAATGTACATCGAATCCCGCAACCGTTATTACGGGTATAGCCTGCGTGATTCCAATACTTTGATTCATTACATCACCGAAAATGTGCAGCCCACAGAGCTTTCTGCCATGACCCTTTCGGATTATACCCTTTGGCAGGGCGATGACGCATTCCTCATCCGCCCCCAGGGTGCGGAAAATGTCCCCCTCTATGTCACCGATGCCTATATTGAAAAATTGGACGGCTCCATGTATTCTTCCGCCAATCTGGTGGCAGGTGCCCCCACAGAGCATATCATCTCCAACGGCTGCATGACATATGCAGGTACCCCCTATGAGTCAGACAGCGTGACCATGAAAAGAATAGAGGACATCGCCCGTTCTATCTTTGATGATACCTATATCATCGAAAATGAAGCCGCTGGAGTGATCCCGCTTTGCAATCATCTGGTCATCCGTGACCCCCTGATGCGGGATGATATCACAGAAAAGGCCATGGCGCTGTGTAAGGCTCTGGCACAGGAGCATAATTTCCGCAGCATGACCTGCTGGGAGGGTGTCTTTTCTGTCACGGGGCTGCAGCCCTCTCAGGAAACCTGCCTGCCCGATTCCTTTGCGTCCTATCGCTACGAGGCCTTCCCCGATGCAGCGGAAGCCCTGACCGCCTTTGCGGAAGCCTACGCCCCCGATTGGTATGTGCGTGAGCTGACAGCACAGGATGCTTCCGGCGCATTGGTACCTGTGGGAGCCTATCTCTGCCCCAAAACCACCGATGCTCTGCGTCCCTACGGTACGGTATCGCAGCAGCTTGATATGGCACAGCTTGTGTATGAAACACTGGGCTATCGGGTAGCTGCCGTGGCAGGCCGCAACACTCCCTACTTGGAAGAAGCCGCCCACGATATTTCAGGTACCGTTGAGCGTACCTACGCAGGGGATGCGGATCTCAGCGGCAAGGTGGATACCACCGATGCCATCTCCGCCCTGCAATCCTATGTGGATGTGGACCTGCTGGGGAATGCCGGTGAACTGACCCAGCTCCGTCGGAAGTTGGTGGACTGCAACGGTGACGGTACCGTTACCCCCGAAGATGTTATAGATATTCTGAGGATCTACACGGCCGGGTTGGGCTGACGGCGATCCTTCTGCCGCCCCTGTATCTGCAGGGGCGGTTTTTCTTTGCAGAAAAGCCTCATACCGCAGAACTTTCGTTCTGAAAGGCTTTACTTTTTGAATTTCCTGTGGTATAATAGATGTGATTATGCTGAGGCAGTGTTTGTATTTGCTGTCTTACCCAAACCCCATGGAGGCCGTTTTCCTATGAAGCTGAAGAATCCATTTTCCCCGTGCCGTCTGGCAGATGACCGACGGGAGCCCTATCTGCAGATCTTTCTGCTGAGCTTCGGCATCCTGTTTCTGAGCATTCTGCCCATTATGATTTTTACAGGCGGCTACTTTATATATTACGGTGATTTCAATTCCCAGCAGATCCCCTTTTACAATCTTGCCCACAATGCAGCGCAAAACGGAGCCTTCGGCTGGAACTGGCATACCGATCTGGGAGCAAACTTCATCGGCTCGTATTCGTTCTACCTGCTGGGCAGCCCCTTTTTCTGGGTCACGCTGTTGTTCCCCACAGGAGCAGTCAGCTATCTCATGCCCTATCTTCTGGCACTGAAGCACGCTGTTGCCGCCCTGACAGGCTATGCCTTCATCCGCCGCTTTGTGCGGGACAGACAAGCATCCTTCATCGGCGCGCTGCTGTATGCCTATTCGGGCTTCCAGCTGTTCAACATTTTCTTCAATCATTTTCAGGATGTAACAGCCTTTTTTCCGCTGCTGCTCATTGCCCTGGAGGAGAGAGTCAACAATGACCGCCGCGGTCTGTTTGCCGTAACCGCAGGCTTTATGGCTGTGCTGAATTATTATTTCTTCACAGGCCAGGTGGTCTTTGTGCTGCTGTATTTCATCCTGCGCTGCCCCTGCAAGGATTTCCATGTAGATCTGCGGAAATTCTTCAGCATCGCCCTGGAATCCGTCATCGGCGTGCTGCTGGCGGGCTTTATGCTGCTGCCCTCTGCGCTGGCGATTTTGACCAACAACCGTGTGGATACCCGCCTGTACGGCATGGATATGGTCGCCTACAGTGACCGTACCCGTGTGCTGCGTATCATCCAGAGCTTTTTCATGATCCCCGATGTACCCGCACGCCCCAATCTCATGCCCACGGAATACGCAAAATGGGCATCCATCGGCGGATATCTGCCGCTGTTCTCCATGACAGGCGTGCTGTCCTTCATGGCATCCAAGAGAAAGCACTGGGCAACACGGCTGACAGCCGTCTGCATGATCTGCGCCATGTTCCCGATTCTGAACAGTGCGTTCTATACGTTTAACAGCTCCTATTATGCCCGCTGGTACTATATGCCCGTTCTCATTATGGCCATGATGACCGCCTATGTGCTGGATAACCCCACCATCCGTACCAAGGGCAGTGTCATTGTCTGCGGATGGGTGCTGGCAGGCTGCGGTGTCATTGCCTGCCTGCCCACCAAGAACAAGGAAGGCGATACCGAGTGGTTTTCCTTCCCCGAATATCCCTGGTACTTCTGGCTGGTGCTGCTGCTGTGCGTCATGATGCTTGTGGGTGCGGCATTGCTGCTGCGCCGCCGTGAAAAAGGCAGGCCCTTCATGAATACAGCCCTGTGGGCATCGGTGGTATCCTGCGTGGTATGTACCGTTACGGTGATCTATTTTGGCGTGGGGCTTGGCATTTACCCCAGCTATTATGTGAATTACGCCATCAAGGGCGGCAAGGAGATCCATCTGGAGGAGGAGGAAAACCAGTTCTTCCGTGTGGATATCTCCGAGAATTACGATAATTACCCCATGCTGTGGGGATATCCCTCCATGCGCTGCTTCCACAGCATCGTGCCCACCTCCGTCATGGATTTTTACAGTGCCGTGGGCATTACCCGAGATGTTGCCTCCCGTGCGGAAACAAGCAGCTTCCCCCTGCGTGCCCTGTTTAACGTAAAGTATTATTTTGATAAGGTCTACACCGACGAAGCCGACACCTATACCTATGAATCCGAGCTGCCCGGCTTTGAATATCTGGAAAAGCAGAACGGCTTTTACGTCTACGAGAACAAGTATTATGTCCCCATGGGCGTTGCCTATGATTACTGCATCGACGAAGCAGACCTGAACAAAACCACCGCCCTTACCCGCCAGAAGATCATGCTGAAGGCACTGGGTATGGATTTCACTCAGATGTACAAGTACAGAGATGTGCTGACAGAGATCCCCGAAACGGAAAAATACAGCATGGATGAAGCGGAATACCTTGCCACCTGCGAAAAAATGGCAGGGCAGTCCTGTGACAGCTTCACCTATGATTCCTACGGCTTTACCGCCACCATTTCACTGGATTCCCCCAAACTGGTGTTCTTCAGCGTGCCCTATGAGGACGGCTGGAGCGCAACGGTCAACGGCAAGCCCGTGGATGTGGAAAAGGTCAACTACGGCTTTATGGCAGTGCTGTGCCAGGCAGGGGACAACGTCATCCAATTTGATTATGAAACCCCCGGTCTGGCATACGGCTTCCGCATGACCATCAGCGGCCTGCTGCTGCTGGCAGTGTATCTGCTGTGGGCAAATTGGAAATTCCGCGGCATGCGCCCCAAGACCTGCCGCCATACCCACTGCTACGATTATGCTTCCGTTCATCCCATGCCGGAGCATCGGCTGTATCTGGAATACGCAGCCCACCGTCACGATGCGGCGGAAGAAGCCCCAAAACAACCAACAAAGGAGTGACCCCCCATGGAACATATTCACGATTGTACAAGCTGTACCGGCAATTGCCATAGCTGCGGCGGCTGCGGTGAGCCTGCACAAAACGCAGGCCATCTGCAGGAAACACAGCTTGCTACCGAAACCATCTATGACGGCCGTATTCTGCGTGTGACCAACGATACGGTGCGGCTGGAAAACGGCAAGACCGCCCCCCGTGAGGTCATCCATCATCCGGGGGGAGCCTGCATCGTCCCCCTGACCGATTCCCTGGAGGTGCTGATGGTGCGGCAGTTCCGCTACCCTCATAACGAGATCACGCTGGAGATCCCCGCAGGCAAGCTGGAATACGGTGAGGACCCCAAGACCTGCGCCATCCGTGAGCTGAAGGAGGAGGTAGGTGCCACCGCCGCACAGGTGTATTCTCTGGGCTGCCTGTACCCCACCCCCGCCTACGATAAGGAAGTCATCCATATGTATCTGGCAACAGGGCTGCAGTTTGCAGAGCAGACCCCCGATGAGGATGAGTTCCTGGATGTGGTAAAGCTGCCGCTGGCAAAGGTCGTTGATATGATCATGGACAATAAGCTGCCCGATGCCAAAACCCAGATCGCATTGCTGAAAACCGTGCAGATGATGTCCACAAGCGGTTGAAAAAGCCCCGTGCAGACAAAAAAACGCCCGAAGAAACAAGCCTTCGGGCGGAGAATATGATTCAAAAGCCGCTTACAGAGCCGGCTCCTGTGCCACAGGCAGCTCGTCCTCCAGAGCCTGCAGCGCAAGCTGCTTTTCGTAAGCCTCCAGAATGCGGCTTTCCAGAAAATGCCGTGCTTCGGGAGAAATGGGATGTACCACATCACGAAATACACCGGATTCATCCTTGCGGCTGGGCATTGCCACAAACAAACGCTCCTCGCCCTGCACCACCTTGATGTCGTGGATGGCGACCATCTGGTCCAGTGTGATGGAAACGATGGCCCGCAGACGGCCCTCACTCATCATTTTGCGAATTTTCAGATCTGTGATTTCCATAAAACATACGCTTCCTTTCCCTGTTGCGTGCGTCAGGCAGTTTTGGAATGCTGCCTTGCTGCTTATTTGCCGTATCATCGGCATATACTACCATTATGACCCGAAGCCTTCGGGAATATACCCTGCGGAATCAAGAGCCGCGCACTCCGCTTCCCTTATGGTATCAGAGGGGATTATAACACGGGATTGTGTTCGTTTTGTGAAGATTGCAAGACAGAAAGGGAACTTATTTTATGAAGAATTTCTTAAGAGAAGGTATGCGTATCCACATGATCGGCATCGGCGGTTCGGGTATGTATCCGCTGGCGCAGGTGCTGCACGCCAAGGGCTACCGCCTGTCAGGCTCCGATAACAACGAAACCGACACCCTTGCAGCGGTGCGTGCCATGGGGATCCCCGTGGTGCTGGGGCAAAAGGCGGAAAACATCGAGGGCGCAGAGCTGGTGGTGTATTCCGCAGCCATTTCGCCCCAAAATCCGGAGCGTGCCGCCGCAGAAGCCGCAGGGGTACCCATGATGGAGCGCAGCGAGCTGCTGGGCATTGTTTCCGCATGGTACCGGGATGCGGTCTGCATTGCAGGTACCCACGGCAAAACCACCACCACCTCCATGTTGGCACAGATCCTCTTTACCGCCGGCATTGATCTTTCCGCCGTCATCGGCGGCAAGCTGCCCTGTCTGGGCGGCAGCGGCAGAGCAGGCAGCAGCGAGGTTTTCGTCTGTGAGGCCTGCGAGTATGTGGACACCTTCCTGAAGCTGGAGCCGGATATGGCTGTGATCTTAAACATCGACGAGGATCACATGGAGTACTTCAAAACCCTGGAGAATCTCAAAGCATCCTTCATCCGCTTTGCACAGAAGTCCTCCCGCACCGTGCTGTATAACGGCGATGACCCCAATACCTGCGATGCCATGCGGCAGGTCAGCGGCAAGGAGATGATCACCTACGGTACCGCAGAGGGCTGTGACTGGCGTGCTGCGGATATTGTGCATACCGAGAACCAGCAGACCCTGTTTACCGTGTTCCACGGCGAGGAAAAGCTGGGCACCCTGACCTTGCAGGTGCCCGGTGCCCATAATGTGCTCAATGCCCTTTGTGCAGCGGCAGCCGCCCATATGCTGGGTCTGGATTTTGCACAGGTGCAGGCAGGTCTTCTTGCTTTCCATGGGGCAAAACGCCGCTTTGAGATCGTGGCGGAGACAAACGGCATTACCGTTGCCGATGACTACGCCCATCACCCTGCGGAAATTGCCGCAACCCTGCAGGCTGCAAAGGCCATGCCCTTTTCCCGTGTGATCGCTGTGCATCAGCCCTTTACCTATACCCGCACCCAACGCCTGCTGGAGGAGTTCGCAGCGGCACTTTCCATTGCGGATATCGTTGCCCTGACGGATATCATGGGCGGCAGAGAGCAGAATACCCTTGGGGTATTCACACGGCATCTGGCGGAAAAGATCACCGATACCCCCTGCATCTGGTTTGCACAGGATGAAAGCGAGCCGGAAAACAATACCCGCAAATACCGTAACTTTGATGATGTCTGCAATGCCGTCTGCCAAGAGGCAAAGGCGGGCGATCTCATCATCACGCTGGGCTGCGGCGATGTGAACAAGCTGGCGGCACAGATCGCCGCAGCTTTGAAGGAAAGAACATAACCACAGGCAGAATATCAGCCGAAAGGAAGGGAAACCATATGCTGAACGATACCGCAAGAGCCGTTTACAGCTATATCTGTCAGCGGATCGACGAAGGCTACCCCCCCACCATCCGTGAGATCTGCAGCGCATTGGGCATTCGCTCCACCTCCACGGTGCATCGGTATATCAACCGCCTTGCGGAAGAAGGCTACCTGGAGAAAATGGATAACCAGAACCGTGCCATCCGCTTAAAGGGCCGTTCCTCGGTCAATGTGCCGCTCATCGGCACCGTAACGGCGGGACTGCCCATAACAGCCATCGAAAACATTACCGAATACCTGCCCTATGTACCCCATCGGCACTTCAGCGGTGAGCTGTTTGCCCTGAAGGTGCGGGGCGAAAGCATGATCAATGCCGGTATTTTTGACGGCGATGTGGTCATCGTGGAACGGCAGCAGGTTGCCGAAAACGGTGATATCATCGTGGCACTGGTCAATGAAGAGGAAGCAACCGTCAAGCGGTTTTATAAGGAAAACGGCGGCTACCGCCTGCAGCCCGAAAACGACACCATGGAGCCCATTTTTGTGGATGAGGTTGCGGTGCTGGGCAAGGTGGTCGCACTGCTTCGCTACTTTGAACAATAAACGGAAAACAGATCGTAACTGCGAAAGGATGGAACAAAGCTATGATGAGTCGAGTAAAGGTCGTGCTGTGCGGCAAGGAGTATGTGCTGCAGACCGAGGAAGCCCCCAGCTATGTGTATCAGCTTGCAAAGACACTGGAAAAACGCATCTCGGATATTACCGAGAAAAGCCCCCGTATCTCCGCACATTCCGCTGTGATGATGGTTGCCCTTTCCACCATGGATGAGCTGACAAAGGCCAACGCCAGCGTGGAGGTCATCCGCTCTCAGGTGAAGGAGTATGTGGATGAGGCAGGCAAGGCTCGCATGGAGCGGGATGCCGCTTTGCGTGAGATCGACGTATGCAAGGCAAAGATCGAGCAGCTTGAAAATCTGCTGAAGCTGAAATCTCTGAAGGAGAGCATTGATGCCGACCAGGCAGCCGCTGCTGCGGCAGCTCCCGCAGAGGAGCAGCTTACTCTGGTTGAAAACGAGCCTGCTGCGGAAGAAGCATGAAATCAACCGTAACACCCGAGCTGCTGGCACCTGCCGGCGGCAGAGAGGCTTTGTGTGCTGCGGTGCGCTGCGGCGCAGATGCCGTTTATATGGGCGCACAGCAGTTTTCCGCAAGGCATTCGGCGGAGAATTTTTCTCCCGAAGCCCTTTCGGAAGCCGCCGCACTGTGTCATTGCTCGGGGGTAAAGCTGTATCTGGCGGTAAATACGCTGCTGACTGCACGGGAGTTTCCCACGCTGGATACGCTGGCGGAGCAGGCTGCCGCCGCAGGCATTGACGGCTGTATCGTGCAGGATCTCGGTGTGGCGGCTTACCTAAAGCAAAAGCTGCCGCAGCTTCCTTTGCACGCTTCCACCCAGATGACCGTACATACGGCGGAGGGCATTGCCGCCGCCGGGGAGATGGGTCTGTGCCGTGTGGTGCTTGCCCGTGAGCTTTCCCAAAAACAAATCGGCGCACTGACTGCCGCTGCCCATGCCATGGGTATGGAAACAGAGGTTTTCGTACACGGTGCCCATTGTATGTCCGTTTCGGGGCAGTGCTGGCTTTCTGCGGCTATGGGCGGCAGAAGTGCCAACCGCGGCAGATGCGCTCAGCCCTGCCGTCTGCCTTTTTCCGCTGACGGTGACCCCGAAGCCTGTGCCCTTTCCCTGAAGGATATGTGCCTGCTGGCTCACACCAAGCAGCTTGCGGAGATGGGCGTGGATTCCTTGAAGATCGAGGGGCGCATGAAGCGTCCCGAGTATGTTGCCGCTGCTGTTTCCGCCTACAGAGAAGCTTTGGACGGCGGCACGCCCGATGTGGATACGCTGCGTGCGGTGTTTTCTCGCAGCGGCTTTACCGATGGCTATTTTACCGGTCGTCGTGTGCAGATGTTCGGTACACGGCGCAAGGAGGATGTTCTGGCGGCAGAGCCTGTACTGGCAAAGCTGCGGGAAACCTATCGCAAGCCCCGTAAGATTACCGATCTGCACGGGCATTTTACCTTGCGGATGGGAGCTGACTCGCTGCTGACTGTTACCGACGGTGACGGAAATACGGCTACGGTCACAGGTGAAATGCCGCAGCAGGCGTTGCGGCGGCCTGCCGATGTGGAATCCTTGCGGCGGCAGATGGAAAAGCTGGGCGATACGATCTATCGGTGCGGTGATGTAACTGCCGAGATCCATGGCGATGTAATGCTGCCTGCGGCGGCTGTGAACGGGCTGCGGCGCAGGGCGGTCGAAGCTCTGGATGCGGTACGCATCCGTGCCAATACGCCCGTTTATACACAAAATACTTTGCCTCTGCCTGCTGCCGATCCTATAAAGCCATGGCCTGTGCAGGAGCGTTGGATCATGGTGCGGCGGCTGAGCCAATTGGAAGGCTTGAAGGATGCTTTGCGTCCCACGGACCGTCTGTTGCTGCCCTTGCATTTGGCTAAGGGATATTTGGCGGCACCGCTGCTGCCCTTGGAACGCTGTATTCTGCTGCCGCCCCGCTGGTGTGAGGATCCTGCCCATACCCGCAGGCAGTTGGAGGAGGCTTGTGCGTCGGGCTTTACCCATGTGGGCTGCGGCCATGTGGGTGATGTACAGATGGGACGCTCGCTGGGCTATACGCTGCATGGCACGGTGGGTCTGCATATTACCAATCCTTATGCCGCAGCCATGCTGAAAACACTGGGGCTTGCAGATGGTCTGCTTTCACCGGAAATACCGCCGCAGCACAGCATGCAGACGGAAAACGGTCTGCCGCTGGGCGTGTTTGTCTATGGCAGGCTGCCCCTGATGCTCACCAGAAACTGCCCTGTACAGACACAGGTGGGCTGCAAGCATTGCAGACATCTGCTGACAGACCGCAAGGGACAGGCTTTGTATACCGATTGCGTGCGGGATACGGATACTCCCGATTATGCGGAGCTGTTCAACAGTGCGGTGGTGTGGCTGGCAGATAAGCCTGCGCTGTACCGCAATGCACGCTATCTGCTGTTTGCCTTTACCGATGAATCCGCAGAACGCATAGGGGCGGTGCTGAGGGCTTACGGCGATGAGGGTGATAAAAATCCGCCTGCACGCTTTACCAGAGGGCTGCGCTGTGAGGAGCTGCTGCCCAAGAAAGGATGACCGGAAGTATGAAGCTGTTTTTTCGCAAATGCCGCCCGGATGCGGTGATCCCACAGCGTGCCACACCCGACAGTGCCGGTATGGATCTGACTGCCTGTGTGGATGCACCTGTGACCATCGAGCCGGGAAAACGTGCGCTGATCCCTACGGGATTGTGCGCTGCCCCCGAAACCAATGATGTGGTTCTGCTGATCTACGGGCGTTCGGGGCTGGCTGTGAAGCATGGCATCACCCCGGCAAATGCTGTAGGCGTGGTGGATGCGGACTATCGGGGGGAGATCTGTGTGCCCCTCATCAATCTGGGCGAGGAGCCCTTTACTGTAGAAAAAGGTATGCGGATCGCACAACTGGTGGTAAGCCCTGTGCTGCTGCCGGAATGTGTGGCTGCCGATACGCTGCCCGATACCATCAGAGGGGCAGGGGGCTTTGGCTCTACCGGCGTATCCTGATCGTGTGAAAATCGGAAAGGAAGTAAATCATGAAGAACAAAATCGTATTTGTAGTAACCCTGATCTTTTTTATCATCCTGGGTACTTTTCTGGGTACCATCTGCGACAACACGCCCTATCTGGAGTGGCTGGGCAAGGATTTCACCTTCAGCACAGGTGTGTATGACCTGAATCTGCATATTATGCAGATCACACTGGGCCTGAGTGTTTCCATCAATCTGGCACAGGGCCTGATGATGCTGCTGGCTTTGTATGTGGCCCCCAAGCTGGCTGCAAAGATCCAGCTTGGCTGATAAAGGAGTTGACTGTTCCCATGAAGGACCTGATGCGTTGGGAAACACACGCACATACCGCAGAGGGCAGCGACTGCTCCTCCGCACCTGCCGCCGAAATGGCGAAAAACTGCAAGGCCGCAGGCTATGACGGCATTTTCATTACCGATCACTTTTATCACGGCAATACGGCGGTTCCCAGAGAGCTGCCGTGGAGCGAATGGGTGGAACGGTTCAGTCTGGGGTATCATCACGCAAAAGAGGTGGGCGATACCATCGGCTTGCAGGTGTGCTTTGGCTGGGAGTATAGCTGGAACGGCAATGATTTTCTCACCTACGGTCTTTCTCCTGAGTGGCTGCTGGCGCATCCCGAAACCACCACGCTGCCCCCTTATGAGTATCTGAAGCTGGTACGGGAGGCAGGAGGCTGCATCGTACACGCACATCCCTTCCGGCAGGAATGGTATGTGCAGTGCATCCGTCTGGTGCCTGAGCTGGTGGATGCGGTAGAGGTCTACAACGGCGGCAACCGGGAAGAAAGCTACAACCGGCGTGCCGAGTGGTATGCCGAAAGCTTCGGGCTGCCAAAGGTTTCCGGCTCCGATACCCACTGGAGCGAGGTGTTTACAGGCGGGATTCTGACCCGTATGCCGATGGTGACCGCTGCCGATTACAAAAAAGTCATCGAAGCAGGCGGCATTTGCGGCATTGTACGATGCGGTGAAGATTGTCTGTTCTGATCCCTTTGTTTCAGCCATTGCTACGGAGGTGGGTGATTTATGAAAAAAATCCTTTGTTTGCTTGCGGCAGGCGCTATGTCGGTACTGACTTCTTGCCAACCAAAAGAACAGACAGTGGAATACAATATACAGGATCTGCCTATGGCCTGCTTTGAGATACAGTATCGTGAGGACGCTGCCTTGCCTTTTACCATGCAGACGATGACGCTTCCCGCACTCAACGGCGGTGTGCCGCGTACCAATCTGGTGGATGGCGAGCAACTGTATTTCGCTGTGGATTACGAGGAATATGCGATCAGCTCCAATGATATTGCGCTGTTTCACTATAACGCAGAAACAGGCAGCCTGACAGAGCTGTTTCATCATACCGATGATACGCTGACGATGCGGTTTGCCGAAATGGTGCTGCTGGATGAATTTTTGTATCTGATTGCCTACACCGAAACGCCAAGGGATGATAACGGTGACCGTGAATCCGATTGTGCGGTGTGGCAGCTCAATACCCAAACCTTCGAGATCCGTATTCTTGAAACCATTCATGTGGACAAGTCATCGTCTCTGCGGCGTGCGCTTTTTCCCGTGGACGGGGAAATCTGCTTTGCCTATGAGCTGTCTTCCGATGCCGCAGACACCGCAAGTGTCACCGAAAAGGTGTATCATACCGAAACCGACAACTGGGAAATCATCCGTCGGATGGAACTGACCCAAGAGGATCCACCGTATGTGGCTGATCGGGATGAAAATTTCACCTGTGACGAAAGCGGTGCGGCTGCAATCCTCACCTACGAGGGCAGCTACCGGCTGGTGACCCATACCCCCAACGCACTGTATGTGGACGGTACTGCATCCTATGTGAACTGGGCGGAGAAGATCACCGAGGGTGATACAAGCTTTTATTACTATTATCACTTTGATGCGGAAACAAAGCAGCTTTACCGCACCAAAACCGATACGCTGGGCTATGACATCTATTCGGCAGGTGACTATGTTCTGCTCTGGAGAGACTCCGCAGACAAAACCATTCCGGGACAGACCATGTGGTGTCTGATGCCCGAAACGGGTACGCTTACCCGATGCGGACCGACAGGTTATACTGCTGCCGCCATTGAAGATGACAGTGACAATCTCTCCATTGTGTTTCGCGACAAGCGGGATATGGGTGACGGCTCCGCAATCATTGGCTTTATCACCGATTGGAGAAGCTGAAAAAAACAGTTGGCAAAAGTGAAAATCTGTGCTATACTGTGTATAGCAACCCTTACACCAAGGATTTTATGAACAGGAGGAACCTCAAATGTTAACCGATATTGAGATCGCCCAGCAGGCGAATATGCTGAAGATCACCGAGATTGCCGCACAGCTCGGCATTGGTGAGGAGGATCTGGAGCCCTATGGTCACTACAAGGCCAAGCTCTCCGAATCTCTCATTGCTAAGACCGCTTCCAATCCCGATGGCAAGCTGATTCTGGTGACTGCCATCAACCCCACCCCCGCAGGTGAAGGCAAGACTACGGTTTCCGTAGGTCTGGCACAGGCTATGGCGAAAATCGGCAAAAAGGCCGTGCTTGCTTTGCGTGAGCCTTCTCTGGGGCCTGTGTTCGGCATTAAGGGCGGTGCCGCAGGCGGCGGCTATGCACAGGTGGTCCCCATGGAGGACATCAACCTGCATTTTACCGGCGATATGCACGCCATTACCGTTGCAAACAATCTGCTTTGTGCGCTGCTGGATAACCACATCCAACAGGGCAATGTGCTGGGCATTGACCCCCGCCGTGTGGTCATTGACCGCTGCCTGGATATGAACGACCGTGTGCTGCGTAACATCGTAGTGGGTATGGGTGCCAAAAAGGATGGCGTGCCCCGTCAGGACAGCTTCCGTATTACCGTTGCTTCCGAGGTCATGGCGATTTTGTGCCTTGCCAAGGATCTGGCTGATCTCAAGGAGCGGCTGGGCAGTATTCTGGTGGCATATACCTATGATGAAAAGCCCGTTTATGCCCGTGATCTTAACGCACAGGGCTCCATGACCGCTTTGCTGAAGGATGCGCTGAAGCCTAATCTGGTGCAGACCCTGGAGAATACCCCTGTCATTATGCACGGCGGCCCCTTTGCCAATATCGCCCACGGCTGCAACTCTGTGCGTGCGACTAAGCTGGCCCTGAAGCTGGGCGATTACTGCGTGACCGAAGCCGGCTTCGGTGCGGATCTGGGCGCAGAAAAGTTTATGGATATCAAGTGCCGTTTTGCCGGTCTGAAGCCTTCCTGCGTGGTGCTGGTGGCAACGGTGCGTGCGCTGAAGTACAACGGCGGCGTGGCAAAGGCCGAGCTGCAGGCGGAGAATGTGGAGGCCTTGCAGAAGGGTATCGTCAATTTGCAGGCACACATTGAGAACCTGCGGAAGTTCGGTGTGCCTGTGGTGGTGGCTATGAACCGCTTCCATACCGATACCGAGGCCGAGCTGGCTGTGATCCATGATTTCTGCGAGAAGATGGGCGTGCCGGTATCTCTGGCGGAGATCTTTGCAAAGGGCGGCGCAGGCGGTACCGATCTGGCAGAAAAGGTTTGTGCAGTCATTGAAAAGAATGAGGCGGATTTCAAGCCCCTGTATGATATCAGCCTGAGCATTAAGGAAAAGCTGAATGTGGTGGCAAAGGAGATCTACCGTGCCGATGGCGTGACCTTCACCGCACAGGCGGAAAAGTCTATTGCGGAGATCGAAGGGCTGGGCTACGGCAATGTGCCGATCTGCGTGGCAAAGACCCAGTATTCCCTTTCCGATGACCCCAAAAAGCTGGGTAAGCCCGAAGGCTTTACCATTACCGTGCGGGATGTGAGGCTTTCCGCAGGCGCAGGCTTTGCAGTCTGCCTGACCGGTGACATCATGGTTATGCCCGGTCTGCCCAAGGTACCTGCCGCATTCAACATCGACTGCGACAATGAGGGCAATATTTCCGGTTTGTTCTGAAGCCGGATACAAAAGATCTGTAAAAAACGGTCGGGTATGCGCCCGACCGTTTTTGTGTGCGGTCACATGACCGAAAGTTCTTCTTCGACTGCGGTGGTGACTGTGGTATTGGGAAGCAGCACCGTGGTGTTCAGCTCATACCAGTTGCCCCATGTCATAACGCCGTCAATGGGTCTGCCGCAGCGGATGGTGCAATGGGGTACATGCTGATTATAGCTGCCCCAGGTCAGCCGCTGCACCACCGAAGGATACCCCGCCGAATAAAAGACCTCCAAAGCAAAACCGTGACCGCTTACACCTGCGGGAGTATTCTGCATAGAGGCGGTAGAGGTCTTGTTATCGGAGAGATATACGCCGGGGGTGACCATATGGTTCAGATCGGTGTTCATGGGGATGGTGCGGTGGGCAAATCCGCTGCCCATGGCGGATGCCAGCAGAATATCATGCAGACTCATTTCCATTCCCCCTGAAGATTCAGTACACGCAGACTGTGGGTGTCTGCGATCAGTGCAATGCTCATGGGTGCCAGATGCAGTGTGCTTGCCACGGGCAGATCGGCTTCCGTATCGCAAAGCAGCTCACCGCAAAGCAGCTCGTTTCCCTCCGTATCCACGGAGCAGACCTCGCTGCGGATCAGTTTCCATGCCATAAAATACCTCCTGTTTATCGTTGTTCCTTGTGGTAGGCCTGCAAGGCTGCCACGGCATGGTGCAGATGACGGATCTGCTCCTGCATGACGGGGATCAGCCTGCCAAAGCCGTTGTGTTCATCTACTTTTTGCTCCAATCGGTGCAGCCGATAGTTGGTCAGCTTAGAGGAAACCAGTACGCCGCCCAGACTGCCGCCGATGGTTCCCAGCAGAGAAAGCAGCGCAACGACAATGCTTTCGCTCATGGGGGATCGCCTCCTTTCGTGGACCGACAAATCTGCCCTGTATACCCTGTGTATCTTGCCGAGCGTCTGACACCGCTCATACAGGGGCGGTTTTGGAGGAAAACTTGTACGTTTTTCCGGATCTGCTCCAAATGTTCACAGAATGTTTACAATTAGAGGGCGTGGGACGGTCTGTTTGTCCTTCCGGCTGCATAGGCTGATACAGGGGGTGATGGTTTGGATTTCATCCGAAAAGCAGTATTGCCTGTGGGCATTCCCGTTTCCGGCTTGCTGCTGCTGGGCAGTGCCGCCATTGCCACGGCACAGGATCTTTCCCCTGTGATGTATCGGGTATGCGGTGCGTTTTCCCTCATGGCAGGGAGCTTTCTGGCAGGGCTGTGGGATGGCAGACGGCGGAGACACAAGGGCATCTGGGGCGGCTTGCTTTGCGGGCTGGCAGTTACGGCCTTCTGGGGCGGTGCGGCATGGATCATCAATGGGGGCATGGGTTGTTCTCTTGTGGGATTGTGGGCTGTGCTGGGCGGCATTTGCGGTGGGGTATGGGGGGTGAATCTCCCTGCACCTGTAAGCAGGGGCAAAAGTCACCGCGGGCTGCATCTGCGGCAGAAATGGCAGACAGCGGCAGATCTGCGGCAGAAAAGGAAATATCGCCGCCCGTGGAAGGAACTTGAAAAATCCACAAGGGATACTGGAAATACAGATTTGCGATTGTGCAAAATGTGCAAAAATCGAAAAAAAGGGAAAAATGCTTGAAAAGAATCGGGTTTTATGCTATACTGAAGCTATACTTTTACGCATGAATGGAGGGTATACCATGAAGCATATCAAGACCATTAACAAGGCACAGTTGGCTGCTACCGCCAAGAAGGGCGGCTGCGGTAAGTGCCAGGCTTCCTGCCAGTCTGCATGCAAGACCTCTTGCACTGTCGCAAACCAGAAGTGCGAGCGCGACTGATCGCAGAAGCGGTTTTACACAAGCCATCAATGCAAAAGGGACAAATCACTTGTCCCTTTTGTGCGTTTATACGCATATAGAAAGGAAAAGATACCATGATCCATAAATATCAACTGGGCGGCTTTTACATTGTTCTGGATGTGAACAGCGGCGGTGTGCATCTGGTGGATGAACTGACTTACGCTATTCTGGATGCTGTACAGGCGCCCTTCCCCGCAGAATGTCCCGCAGCGGTCACAGAGGCTCTTTCCGCAAAGTTTGACAAGGAGGAGATCCTTGCCTGCTATGCCGAGATTCTGGAGCTTGCGGCAGCCGGCGTGCTGGATTCCGAGGACACCTTTACCCAGTACGGTGCGGTTTCCGTGCCTTCTCCCATCAAGGCTTTGTGCCTGCACGTTTCCCATGACTGCAACCTGCGCTGCGCTTACTGCTTTGCCGCCACCGGCGATTTTGGCGTGGGCAGAAAGCTCATGGATGCCGAGACCGGTAAAAAAGCCATTGATTTCCTGGTTGCCAACTCCGGTGACCGTGTGAATCTGGAGGTGGATTTCTTCGGCGGCGAGCCTTTGATGAGCTGGAATGCCGTCAAGGAGATCGTGACCTATGCAAGAGGGCTGGAAAAGCAGATCGGCAAGCGGTTCCGCTTTACCATGACCACCAACGGTATGCTGCTGGATGACGACAAGATCGACTACCTGAACGAGGAAATGAGCAATGTGGTGCTTTCCATTGACGGCCGTAAGGAAGTCCATGACCGTGTGCGCCCCTGCCCCAACGGCAGCGGCTCCTATGAGCGCATTCTGCCCATGTTCCGCAAGCTGGTTGCTCAGCGCGGCCCCAAGGATTACTATGTGAGAGGCACCTTCACCAAGTATAATCTGGATTTCTCCGAGGATGTATGGCATCTGTATGAGCAGGGCTTTGACCAGATCTCTGTGGAGCCTGTGGTGGCTCCTGCCGATATGCCCTATGCGCTGACCGAGGCAGAACTGGATACCATCGCTGCCGAGTACGAAAAGCTGGCACAGCGTATGCTGGAAAATGAGAAGAAGGGCGGCAAGTTCAACTTCTTCCATTTCTCCATTGATCTGAACAACGGCCCCTGCGCCATTAAGCGTCTGCGTGGCTGCGGCAGCGGCAATGATTACGTTGCCATTACCCCCGAAGGCGACATCTACCCCTGCCACCAGTTTGTGGGCATTGAGGATTATCGCATGGGCAGTATTCATGATGGCAGCTTCAATGCTGATCTGAAGGCGAAATTTGCGGCAGCTCATGTGGGCAATAAGCCCGAATGCCGTGAGTGCTGGGCGAAGTTCTATTGCAGCGGCGGCTGCAATGCCAATAACTATCTGTATGAGGGTGATATTCTCAAGCCCCATAAGATCTCCTGCAAGCTGCAGCAGAAGCGTCTGGAGTGCGCTATTATGATGCAGGCTGCAAGATACGCCGCAAAGGAATCCGAATAAGCATGATCGCCCCTGTAACATACGGGGGCGATTTTTGCATCTTGCTGTATTTGGAGTATATTGCTCAACTGCCGAAAACGGTCGGAATTTGCGACAAAAAGCAGCACTTTTGTGCGATTTTGTTAAGCGTTAACAAAATACGGCTTAGTTTCGAGGTTTTAGCGTGGTAAAATCATGCTGCCGTATTTGTGCAAACGCACAAAACAGTTATACTCTCCGTTTTATTTTTGTGCCCGAAGTAGAAATTGTAGAATTCCTCTTGCGGAGATTCCTGAAATATGATATAATGTTGCTAAAGAGAAAGGTGCACGGGAACCGATCTCAAAAGGAATGGGAAAACCGGAAGGAGGAATCCTTATGAAAAAGAACGATAAGATTCCGGGCTATCAGTTGCAGGCTTTGGCCTGGGGCGCATTGGCAGTGCTGTCCGCTGTGGGTATGTTCACCCAATTGCTGTGAATGCATCATAAAAAGGTACAAACCGTCGCATATGCGGCGGTTTTTATTGTTATGGCTGCTGTGATATTCCATAGCCTTTGCACGGTGGGGGGATTCTTTTTTTGTTGTATGATACAAAACCGCCTGTGGTGCTTGCTTTTTTTGCCGTTTTTTGGTATACTATATGCTGTATGATTATGATTTGCCGAAAGGATGTGCCCGCCCCATGAGTACCCAATGGATCAACCGCATTATGGAAACGGCCGCTTTGCGTGGCGTTTCGGGCAGAGAACATCAGGCCGCAAAAGCTCTTTGCGAGCAACTGAAACAGTTTGCCCCCGATGCCGTCTGCCGTGACGGCTCTGTGATCGGTCATATCGGCGCAGGGGAGGGGAAGCCCCGTCTGATGCTTTGTGCCCATCTGGACCAGGTTGGCTTTTTTGTTACGGATATCACCAAGGAAGGCTTTTTACGCATCGGTGCAGTGGGCGGTGTGGATCGTCGGCTGCTGCCGGGACAGCCTGTTGCGGTCATGGGCCGCAATGGGGAGCTGTTTGGTGTGATCTCTATACTGCCGCCCCA
This sequence comes from Ruminococcus sp., assembly GCA_015066805.1. Classification (GTDB taxonomy): domain Bacteria; phylum Bacillota; class Clostridia; order Oscillospirales; family Ruminococcaceae; genus Firm-04. Next base: position 36,922 of record SVNP01000016.1, read on the forward strand.
TCTGACAAAGGGAGATGAGGCGGTGCCCGATACAGAACAGCTTTGTGTGGATCTGGGCTTTGCCGATGCCGATGCCGTAAAAGCACAGGTCGCTTTGGGGGATGCCGTGTATTTTGCGCCAAAGCCTATGCAGTTGCTGGGCGGCAGAGTAACGGCTCCCGCATTGGATGATCGCTGCGGTGTGGCGGCTGTTATGGGGGCTGCGGAGCAGATCGCAGCACTGCCCGAGGACGCACTGCCCTGTGCGGTGACCATTGTGTTCAGTGCCCAGGAGGAACGGGGCAGCAGAGGTGCACGCCTTGCCGCCTTGGAGGAGCATCCCGATATTGCCATTGCTGTGGATGTGACCTTTGCCATGTCCTACGGGGAAAAGCCCTATGGCTGTATGGAGCTGGGCAAAGGCCCTGCCATCGGTATTTCCTCCACGCTGGATGAAGCGCTTTCTCAGGCGTTGATCTGTACTGCTGCGGCGGCAGGGATCCCTTATCAGAAAGAAATCATGCCCGATGGGACAGGCACGGATGCCGACTGGCTGGCTTTGGCTCCCGGAGGTGCTGCGGCAGCAACGGTTTCCGTTCCGCTGCAATATATGCACACCCCCGTGGAGGTCGTTGACTGCGGAGATGTGGAACAGACTGCCGCTTTGCTGGCGGCATTTGCCGGGAGGTGCAGAGATCTGTGAATCTGACCGAACTGAAAGAACTTTGTATGCTCCCGGGGGCTTCCGGCAGAGAAAGTGCTGTGCGGAATTACCTTCTGAAGGAGCTGGAAAAGCTCCCCCTGCCCGATTGTCTGGTGCAGGTGGATCGTCTGGGAAACCTCATTGTGCAGAAGCAGGGTCGTTGTTCCGATGTGCCCCGTATCATGGTGGCTGCCCATATGGATGAAGTAGCCATGATGGTCACTGACATCACCGCAGAAGGCGCACTGCGCTTTGGTGCGGTGGGCGGTATTGATCCCGTGGCAATGATCGGGCGGCAGGTGCGTGTGGGTGCGGATCAGCTCCCCGGTGTGATCGGTGCCTGCCCCATTCATCGGCTCAGTGCGGAGCAGCGCAAGCACCCACCGAAAACCGATGAGCTGGCTGTGGATATCGGTGCAGGCAGCCGTGAGGAGGCTGAAAAATACGTTTCTCTCGGTGATGTGATCACCTTTGCGCCGGAGTTCCATGCCTTCGGCGACGGAAAGATCGCTGCAAAGGCTCTGGATGACCGCTACGGCTGCAGCTTGCTGCTTTCTCTGCTGCGGGAGGAGCTGCCCTGTGATCTGACTGTGGTATTTACCGTGCAGGAGGAAGTGGGCCTGCGTGGGGCGGCTGTGGCTGCCAATGCCATAAAGCCGCACATTGCCGTTGTGCTGGAAACCACCACCGCAGCGGATCTGCCCGACAGCGAAAACCCTGTGTGCAGGCTGGGCGGCGGTGCTGTGATCTCCTATATGGATGGCAGAACCGTGTACGATGCGGCTTTGTACCGTCTGGCGGTGGAGTTGTGTGAAGCAAGGGGGATCCCGTGGCAGACCAAAACCAAGATCGCAGGCGGCAATGATGCGGGTGCCATCCAGAACAGCGGTGCCCGTGTGCTGGCTGTCAGTGTGCCCTGCCGATATCTCCATTCGCCCCTTTGTGTGATGCAGGAATCCGATGCCGATGCCTGTAATGCTCTGCTGCACGCCTTGCTGGAGCATCTGGCTGAAAACGGAGCACCTGCCCTATGATCCGCCAGTTAAATGATGACCGTACCGTAAACAAGGCTTGGCTTTCGGTGTGCCATTACGGCAGAAAAATGCTCACCTGCCTTGCCGCCTACGGTACCCAATACGATTTCTGCCGCTTTTTTGAGCTGGAAAGCGGCGGCAGACACGCATGGATGATGCTGCAGAACAGCACCCTGATCATCAGTGCGGTGGATGATTTCTTCCACGACCGCACTGCCCATGAGGAGCTGGCTATGTTCGTATCCATGCACCGTCCCTTCCGTGTGGAGGGCTGCCAGACCTTGGTGAGCCGGATTCTGCCGGCGGGCTATATGCCCCTGCGCCGTTCCGTGTTCCGTCTGGTGCCCGGCGCACTTTCCGAGGGCTTTGATCCTTCTCTGGTCAATGAAAATCCTCGTCTGGATGATGTATACAGCATTCTCACGGAGGGCTTTCCCAATCTGACCGAATACGGCATGTGGCTGACAGATACCTCCCATATGGTGCGGAGAGGCCTGCGCCGCTGCTATACATACGGCAATATGACTGCCGCAACTGCCGTTTATGATTACGAAAACCGTGTGCTCATCGGGCAGGTGGCGACCAGAGCCGCTTACCGCGGGCAGGGCTATGCCAGAGATCTTCTGCGGTATCTGGCGGCCAAAATGGAGGAGGAGGGCAAAGTGGCCATCCTCTATGCACTGGACCTTCGGGCGAGCTTTTACAGCGAGCTGGGCTTTCATCTGCTGCAGACAGAGCAGGTGCTGGAACGGCTGGAAAATGCAGAGCCCGATGCACTGAAGAAGGAGGCTCTTTGAGTTTTGAATACACAGCAGAACCCTTTTGAGATCGACCCCCGCCTGATGGCTGCGGCAGAAACGGCACAGACGGCGGCAAAGCCCCGTTTCGGCATCATCGAGGAGATCGCCGAGTTTAACGGTATCAAGGTATTAAAAGCATTTCGTGACCATCATGTGAGTGCCGCCTGCTTTAACGGCTCCAGCGGCTATGGCTACGATGATATGGGCAGAGATCGTCTGGATGCGGTCTGGGCACAGGTTTTCGGTGCGGAGGATGCGCTGGTACGGCATCATTTTGTATCCGGTACCCATGCGCTTTCCACCGCATTGTTCGGTGTACTGCGTACCGGTGACCGCATTGTCAGCGTGACCGGTGCCCCCTATGATACACTGGAGGAGGTCATCGGCATCCGCGGGGAGAAGGGCAACGGCTCCCTGAAGGATTACGGCGTGACCTACGGACAGTGTGATCTTACCGAGGAGGGCAGACCCGATTACGCTGCCATCCCCGAGGCGGTAAAGGGTGCAAAGGTGGTATACATCCAGCGTTCCAGAGGTTATTCTCTCCGCCCTGCACTGACCGTTGCGGATATTGCAGACATCGTAAAGGCGGCACGCAGCACCAACCCCGAGGCCGTCATCATGGTGGATAACTGCTACGGCGAATTTGTGGAAAAACAAGAACCCACCGAAGTTGGTGCCGATCTGATCATCGGCTCGCTCATAAAAAATGCAGGCGGCGGTATTGCCCGCACAGGCGGATATATCGCAGGCAAAAAGCATTTGGTGGAGCTGTGTGCCTATCGGCTGACCTGTGTGGGCATGGGCAAGGAGGTAGGCTGCTCTTTGGAGCAGAACCGTGAGATGTATCTGGGGCTGTTTATGGCTCCCGAGGTGGTGGCGGCCGCCCGCAAAACAGGCGTGTTTGCTGCCGAGCTGTTTACCTCTCTGGGCTATGCCTGCCTGCCTACTGCCGAAATGCCTGCCGGTGATATCATCACCGTGCTGCAGCTTGGCTCCGCCGAGGCACTGACTGCCTTCTGCTGCGGCATTCAGGCGGGTTCTCCGGTGGATTCCTATGTGGCACCCGAGGCATGGGATATGCCCGGTTACGACAGTCAGGTGATCATGGCGGCAGGTACCTTTACCGGCGGTGCTTCCATTGAGCTTTCCGCCGATGCACCCATCCGTGCGCCCTTTGCAGCCTATCTGCAGGGCGGACTGACCTACCCCACAGGCAAGTATGGCGTGCTGACCGCTGCACAGAAAATGCTGGAAGCAGGCCTGCTCTCTTTGTAAGATCGTTGGTATACACCCGAAAAACTACGGAATACTAGGAAAAGGAAGGATATCATATGGCAGATCAGAGAAGCTATGAAGAACAGGAAGCAATGGATGCGTATTTCAATGGTGAGGATTTTGACATTCCCATTGACAGTGCGCCCGTAACAAAGCCCGTCAGCCATGCGGTTAAAAACCGTACGCCCAGCGGCAAGCGCAGCCGTCAGGCGGCACTGGGCAGAAGGATTCTTGCCACCCTTTGCGTCATCACCGTCATCGGTCTGGTGGGAGGCATTGCCATTTATATCAGCGTCAGCCGCAATGACGGCGCAAAGCACGCCGAGAAGCTCTCCATGTCCATGGGTGCATCGGTCAGCGATGCCCAGAAGGTCAGTAAGATCGAGCTGCTGGATGGCTCCAAGCACTCTTTGCTCAATCAACTGATGCAGCCCGTGGGCGGTGTGTACGAAAGCACCAAATCCGCAGAGGTGCAGGGCGTGACCTTGCCTGAGTGGATCATTCACTGCGATGTGGATGATGCAACCCTGGGCGAGATCCGCTATTACAACTTTGAGCTGCTGGAGAAAAACGCCTACGGTACCGAGCGCAAGACCTATCTGGATCCTGCCTCCCTGACGGCAGGCTGTACCGTTGAACAGGCAGAGAGCATTCTGGGGCTGGAACCCTATGCGGTGATCTACCACACCGACCGTACCGAGACCCGTGAGTACCGCTACTGCTACGAGGACGGCGAAACCGGCAACCTGACCGCATACATCATCACCACCCGCTGGAGTGCCGAGGGCGGCATGATCTCTGCGGAGGATGTGAGAGTGGACTTTTTGTCGCAGATTCTCGGACTTGGACAACAAATTGTAGAGTGAACCCAAATTGCGACAAACAGTATAACCGTACGTTACAATTCGGTTACAATTCGATATCAAAGTCTTTAAAATGATTGACAGCGCACCATTTTCCTGATACAATGAGGATGAAGAAGTAACAGGAAGATACAATACGGTGCGCTGTCAGCTATCCTGTAAGAAAGACAGCGATGGGATGCCGTTTGTGCGATAGAAGGAGTATGTTATGTCTGATTGGAATCTGTGTTACGGCTGTATGGAAAGTAAGAGCGCAGACAAGATCTGTCCTCACTGCGGCTATCAGGAGGGCAGCACGGTTCTGGCTGCACATCTGAAGCCCGGTACCATGCTGCGGGAACGCTATCTGGTGGGTAAGGCACTCTCCCAGAACGGTGAGGGCATTACCTATATGGCGTATGACTGCAATATCGGCTGCAAGGTGCTCATCCGTGAGTATATGCCCGAGCAGCTTTGTTCCCGTGTGCCCGACAGTACCCTGATCAATGTGAACTATAATCACCTTGCCCAGTATAAGGCCCTGATGGCCGAGTATACCGAGCTGAACAAGTCCCTTGCACGGCTGAGAAGCATCAGCCACCTGGATCCCGCACTGGATCTGTTTGCGGAAAACAACACCACCTATGCCGTGTTTGAATGTCCTGAGGGGCAGTCTTTGCTCTCTTATCTGAAGGCGAATGCCGGCGAGCTGAGCTGGAATACCGTCAGCAAGATGTTCCCTCCGCTGTTTACTACCCTGAGCCTGCTGCATAATGCAGGTGTGCTGCATCGGGGTATCAGCCCGGAAACCATTTTTGTGACCGATAAGGGGACCCTGAAGCTGGGCGGATTCTGCATCTCCGCTGCCCGTACCAATGATACGGAGCTGGATGCGGAGCTGTATGACGGCTATGCCGCTCCCGAACAGTATTTTGCCGATCGGCAGCAGGGCACATGGACAGACGTTTACGGCATTTGTGCCGTGCTGTACCGTATTCTTACGGGCTGCCGTGCCACCGATGCCAACACCCGTCAGGATTTTGACAATCTGGTGCCCCCCGCAGAGCTGAACAGCCGCATTCCCACCCATGTTTCCGACGGTATTATGCGCGGTCTTGCGCTGGATGCCGCCGACCGTGTGCATAATGTGACTGATCTGGTGACGCTGCTGTTTGATGAAATGCCTGCCGAGACCGAGCCGGAGGCTCCTGTGCTGCCTGCACAGCCCGCAGGCTCTACCACGGTGTTCAATCCTGCTGCTGCCGCTGCCCAGGCACAGCAAATGGCTGCAAACGGTGAGCGTCGTCGGCAGAATCCCCAGCACCACGACCGTGAGGTGGTTTCTCATACCAAGAAGAATCCTCGCCGTGCTCCCGAGAAGGTCAGCATTTTTGAGCGCATCCGTGTTCCGCTGATCATCGGATTGCTGCTGCTGGGCATTATCGTCATCGTAGTGGTGTTCTTCCAGCAGGCCTTCGGCAAGCACGAGGACAGCTCGGTGCCTACCGCAAGCTCCTCTGTCAGCGATAATATCATTGAGGTCTCCAAGCCCGATACCACCAACATCCCCCGCTATGACAGCGTAATGCCTAAGCTGGTGGGTCAGTACTATCAGATTAAGAAGACCGAAATGGCAGGCTGGCTGGAGATGGAAGCCGAGTATGTCTATAACGAGGATTACGCAAACGGTATTATCATCTGGCAGGAGCTGGAGGAGGGAGCCGACTTTATGAGCGGCAGTACCATCAAGGTGCAGGTCAGCCTGGGTACCTCCAAAAAGGCATTGCCCGATTTCACGGGTTATACCCTCTCCGCTTATGTGGCAAAGCTGCAGGAGCTGGGCTTCGTCATCAACAGCGAAGAACAGAACAACGGTGAGGAAAATGAGGAAGCACCGGTTCAGAAGATGATCTACAAGACCAAGACAGATTATGAATATCCCAATGGCCATGTTTGCGGTGTGGAGCCTGCTGTGGGTACGCTGATCGACCTGCTGGATGACTATAAGATCGTGATCTGGTATGCAGATAACCCTGAGATCACCACAACCACCACCGAGACGACGCAGCCCGAGGAAACCGTAGGCAGCAGCTCTTCGGAGGAGGTATCTTCCACTACAACAACAGTCACCACAACTGCGCCTCCCACACAGCCGGAGGAAGGCTGACCGGATAAGTAAGTGATGCAGGTGGCACGGCGGCACGTTCGCTGTGCCACGCTTTTTGTGAAGAAAGAGAAAGGAGTCCGTCAGGTATGCGTTTTCGGGAATTTTTACGCAGCAAGACCTTTCGTGTGATGCTTTGCGTGATCGCGCTGCTTACGGGTGTTATGCTGTATTCCATCAAACAGGGCGGCAAAACGGATCTGCTGACCGGTGCGCTGCAGACGGTGACTTATCCCGTGCGGCGGTTTTCCGCAGGGATTTCCAATCGGGTCAACGATCAGTTGGATACCTACTACAACGCCAAGGCATATCGTGAGGAAAATGCGCTTCTGCGGGAGCAGATTGCCATGCTGAACAAAAAGCTCATCGGCTATGATGAGGCAGTTGCGGAGCTGGAGGCTCTGCGGGAGCAGCTTGGCATTCAGGAAGCCCACGATGATTATGTTATGAGCCCCCCTGCAACGGTGCTGCTGCCCTTGGCCAATGATCTCACCGATGGTTTTCTGATTAACATCGGCAGCGAGGACGGCGTGGTACTCAATGCACCTGTGATCTGCAAGGAAGGGCTGGTAGGTGTGATCACCGAAGTCAGTGCCCATTATGCCACGGTGACCACCATTCTCTCCGATGAGATCTCGGTGGGTGCTTTGGTGCCCGAAACAGGCGACAGCGGCATCATTGAGGGCAATTTGCGGTTTGCTGCCGAGGAACACACCAAAATGATCTACCTGGATGAGCATAATACCATTGAACAGGGTGATCTGGTGGTGACGGCAGGTGCTACGGGGCTGTTTCCGTATGGTCTGCCCATTGGCAATGTAACGGAGATCGACATGGAGGAAACGGGACTGACCGCTTATGCAAAGGTCAAGCCCGCTGTGGATTTCTCTGTGCTGGAATCGGTTACGGTGCTGCTGGATTTTGAAGGGAAAGGGGAGAACCCTTCATGAAAACTGCCCGAATGGGACGTACCGTTGCGGAAAAACGAACAGGCAGACGGAATGTGCTTCGCAAGGTGCTGGGTATGCTTCTTCTGCTGCTTTCGGTTGTGCCCATGCTGGGGGGCGGCGTTTGTGCGTTGTGGACGATCCCTGCGGCTATGTGCATCTGTATGTATGAAAAGCCGGAATTCTGTATGGCGGCAGGTGTCATAGGCGGCCTTGCCGTGGATTTCGCCTGCGGGTACCCGTTAGGTGCCAATGCCATTTATATGGTATGCTTCTGTACGGTGGCATCCTTGCTGTTTGCCCATCTGCTTACCCCGGGATTCCTGCATTATCTGTTTGTAACAGCGGTATGCACGCTGCTACGCAGCGGGATCCATTACGGATTTTCCGCTTATTTTTTCCATCCCGGTGAGGGAAATGTGTTGTGGACAGCGGTTTTATGGCCTTCCGCCAAAAAAACAATGCTGGCTGCCTTTGTGATTTATCTGCTGTATCTGCCCGTTGCCAAGCTGCTGAACCGTCGTGTGCACTCCATGGATGCGGCAGCAGTGCAGCGGCCGACCCTTTGAATGCTCAAAGGGTCTTTTGTCTGTGATATCAAAAAGAGGAGAAAACAGATGGTTTCCTTTGTGCTGGTTATGATTTATGTGGCGTTTATCGGGCTGGGGCTGCCTGACCCTTTGCTGGGGGCGGCATGGCCCGTTATGCATAACGATCTGCAGGTGCCCCTTTCCTATATGGGTATTCTGAGTATGGTGATCACCATGGGTACGGTGATCTCCAGCCTGTTTACAGGTGCCTTGGCCCGCAGAATGGGTACCGGTCTGCTGACTGCCATCAGTGTTGCAATGACTGCTGTGGGTCTGTTGGGATTTGGCGTATCCCGCAGCTTTTTGGCGCTGTGTATGTGGGCGATCCCCTATGGTCTGGGGGCAGGTGCTGTGGATGCGGCGTTGAATCATTATGTAGCGGTGCATTATGCCGCACGGCATATGAGCTGGCTGCACTGCTTCTGGGGTGTGGGAACTGTGGCAAGTCCTTACATCATGGGGGCTGTGCTGACAGACGGCGCAGGCTGGCAGAAGGGATATCTCACCGTGGCGGTGGTGCAGGCCATTATTGCAGGCTTGCTGTTTGTCAGTATTCCCAAATGGGTAAAGCCTCGGGCGGATGAGGAGGAAAAGCAATCCGGCAAGGGGTTTGCGGTAAAAGAGCTGCTGCGGACTCCTGTTGTGCCCTTGCTGCTTATGATCTTCTTCTGCTATTGTGCCATGGAAGCCACTGCGGGTTTATGGGCAAGCAGCTATCTGTGCGAATATAAGGGTGTCAATGAGCAGCAGGCGGCATCCTATGCGGCGTTGTTCTATATGGGCATTACCCTTGGCAGATTGCTCGGCGGATTTATCACGGATAAAGCAGGCGACCGCAGGCTCATTGTGGCGGGCATGAGTATTTTTTCAGCGGCAATTGTGATGATGGCGGCTGACAGAAGCGGTTATGGAATGACACTGGCAGGCCTGTTCCTGACGGGATTGGGCTGTGCACCCATCTATCCTTCCATGCTGCATATGACACCTGCGTTTGTGGGCAAGGAAAAATCCCTGTATCTGGTGGGTATCCAGATGGCAAGTGCTTATCTGGGCATCAATTTTATGCCTACGCTGTTCGGTGTGCTGCATGATCATGTATGGAACGGATTGTTCCCGTTTTATCTGTTGATTTTTGCTGTGCTGATGATCGTTGCCTTCCGTATGCTCTGCCGCAGAGCAAGAAAAGAAGAATCTGCATGAAAAAAATCGTCTGTGAGAGGGATCACAGGCGGTTTTTTGTCGGGAATACTTGCAATTGCGGGCTTACTGTGTTATAATGTGAATCAGTAAACATTCTGCAAGAAAGGAGAAGCATACCTATGGAAGCATTCCTTACTGTGATCGTGGTGCTGTATTTGCTGATCTCGCCCTTTGTGCTGTGGTATTTGCATCGTGGCCGGAGCGAGGCCAGAAGAGAAAACGAAAAACACCGGCATTTGCTGTCACGGTTACTGTCAGAGAGAAGAATTACCCCCAGAGAGGTTTTACAGGAAAATTTAGAGGTGCCGCCTTTCCGTGCCTATTCGCAGCCTTCCGCCGATGGCGGACAGCCGCAGGGCAGCTATGCTGCGGGCGTTGGTGCGCGCACAGAGCAGTCTGTAGCTGCCCCGCCTGCGCCTTCAGAGCAGGAGCTGATTCAGTTGGAGCTGAAAAAGCTGCGTGCGCTGAATGCCAACGGCGTGATCACCGATGACGAATTTGCGGCTCAGAAAGCAAAGCTTTTGGGGCAGGTACCCCAGGCTGCACCGCCTGTGCAGCAGCCCGTGGCACCTGCCGCACCGATCCGACCGGTGCCCCCTGTGCCGCAGATACAGCCCGTACAGAACATACAGCAGCCTGACAAACCGCTGCCGCCCAAGGAGCCTGTACAGCCTGAGAAATCGGTGCAGCCTGCCGCAGCAAAGCCTGTGGCGGTGCCGCCTGCTCCCAAGACTGTACCTGCACCCGCACCTGCTCCTGCACCCATTCCTGTGCGGAAACAGAAAAACACTACCTCTGCCATTAGCGTGATGCTGGGCGTGGGTGTAGTGCTGATCATTCTGGCAGGATTGCTGTTTGTGCGTACCACATGGAACGCTATGGCGGATTTCGGCAAGCTGATGACACTGGCCGCAGGCAGTCTGCTGTTTTTCGGCACCTCTGCCCTTGCCTATAAAGTATGGCATCTCAAACGCACGGGAATGGCATTTTTCTCGTTGGGTGCAACCTTTTTGCCCATCTCCGTATGGGCGGCGGGATACCTCTCCCTGCTGGGTGAGCATTTATCCGGCGGCTCCAATCCATGGCTGCTTTGCATTGCGGCCGCTGCCTTTACAGGGGCATCGGCGGTGGGTGTGAAGATCAGCCGCATGAAAGCCTGGGGTCTGGCTTTTCTGATCGGATTTTCCGCAACCTATCTTGCAGGTATGTGGGGGCTGATGCCCTCTTACGGTGCATGGACGCTGGCTGCTGCTGCCTTTGCGCTGCTGTTGACGTTCTTTGCAAAGCCCCTTGCCCTGCGGCTGCCAAGCTGTATCGGCGAGGTACTGGGGTATTTCTCCATGGTTTATACCCTTTGTGCGGCGGTGCCTATGTTTATCCCTATGAACGGCAACACTGCATGGTATGGATTTGCCGCATTTGCCGCTGCACTGGCATTTTTGGCTCCTGCTATGACCTTCCGCCTGAAGCAAGGCTCTGCTGTGATCATGTCTTGGCTGACCGTATACGGCTTTGCCAGAGTCATGGCACCTCTGATGGAACAGGATTCTCTGCATCTGAGCGGTATGATGTACACCGCTTTGGTCTTTATGGTCACTGCAATGCTGCTGCTGATCTTCCTTTCCACCAATCTTCTGCCCGAAGAAACAGGCGAGGGCTTCCACTGGATGTTCCGTGTGATGTCTGCTGTGGCCTTGGTGATTCTGCTGGGGCAGGGCATCAGCGGTGCGGATTGGAATTGGCTGATGCTGGGCGGTCTGGCTTTGTTGGCGGTCACTACACTGATCTCTGTGCTGCGTAACGGCAATATCTGGCTGCGGAGCTACTTTGCCGCTGAGCTGCTGGTACTGACGCTCGGTTTCTCCAATACCCTGCTGCATTCGGCAGATATGGCTTTGGTGCTGGCTTCCGCTTTGTGCTTTGGCTGCGCTGTGCTGTTCCTTTGTGTACGCAGGCTGCGGAGCGTGTTCTCGGATTTCTTATTCCCTGTTGCCATGAGCTGCTGCGCTGCGGCTGTTGTATCTGATTACAGCGGTCCACTGCACTGGACTGCTGCGGCAGCGGTGATTCTGCTGTGTGTGGCAGCGTTCCATTGCCTGTTTATGGCCTTGGAGCATGGAATGCAGACACCTGCCCAATACGGCTTCAGCGGATTGTTCTTTGTGCTGCTGGCGTTGTTCAGCTCCGCTGCGGGTGAGATCCTGCTGCCTAAGCTGGGAGATGGTATCTTCCTGCTGTGGACAGTGCTTTCCGCAGGGATTGGTCTGGGCTTGTATTATGCCACCAAACGTGGCTTTGCGGGTGTGCGGCATTGTATTTTCTGCTTATGCACCTATGCGCCGCTGTTTGTGGGAATGTTCGCCTTTGGGTGCAGTGGTATCTGGCCGCTGCTGCTGGCACTGGCCAATGCCGTGATCGGCTGGTGGCTGTATCGGATCTATGCAGGTCATGGCAGGCGTGTGCTTGCATCGGCAGGATTTGCTGCGGCCTTGTATATGCTGGTGCAGGGTGTGTATTTCATCACCCAATACGGTCTGGATGTTTCCTATGACATCAAGATCTGTGCCGCATCTTCGGCTGTGGCGGTTATTTTCCTCCTGCTGGGGGCTGCTGTGTTTGTGATGCTGCGGAAGAAGCTGCGCTTTGTAGGCGATTATGCCGTGCTTTCCGTTGCTGCATGGGTCTTGCCCTGTGTAACCGTGCTGTACGGTATTCTTTCCGCATCTGCGGGCAGTGATTCCGTCTGGCAGGTGATCCTTTCCCTGATCGCTGCGGGACTGGCTTTGCTGCTGTTTGCTGCCTATGCATGGCAGGAGAAGCGGTATTTCACCATTGCGGCATTCGGAGCCTTTTTGGTCTTTGTAACAGAAGCCTGCTGCTGTGCGGGATATCTGTTCCTGTTCCCCAAGGCAAGATCGCCATTGTACGGCATTCTGATGATCGCCTTTGGTATTTTGCTGCTGCTTTCCCTGGTGATGTATGCCATCCGTCGGAAAAAGCTGTCCTTCCGCGGCGATTATGCCGTCACCGCGGTGGCAGGATTGGCTCTCCCTTGGAATGTATTTGCATATGCAGTGCTGTCTCTTGTTTTTGTGGAAAACCCCTTGTGGCAGATCCTGCTGGCACTGGTAACAGGTACCATTGCTCTGGTGCTGTTTGCCGATTATGCCCGTCGGGACAAGCGTGCGCTGACAGTCATCTCTTTTGCTGCGGTGCTGGTATTTGTGCTGCAGGCTGTGTATTGCAGCGGTTACGATTACCTGTTCAAGAACTTGCGCTATACCGCAAGAGAAAGCGGCAGTATGCTGATCTGCTGCGGTGTGATCGTGCTGCTGGGTGTGATCTCCCTGTGCATTACAGGGAAAAAGCTCCGCTTTATGGGCGCTGATGCGGTACATATGGTGGCACAATGGGTGCAGCCCGCTGCCGCTGTCTGCTGCGGTGTGTATGCCGTGTCCGTTTCCGGCCATAGTCCGTGGCAGATCTTGGTTGCACTGACCGGTGCATTGCTTGGGATTCTGCTGTTTGCCGATTATGCCCGTCGGGAGCGCACGGCAGGTGCTGTTGCCTCCTTCAGCGGTGCGTTGTGGCTGACGATGCAGGGTGTGTTCCAGTTGGGCTATGATGTTATATTCCAAGACCAAAGCTATGCTTCCCTGATGCTTTCCTTTGCTGTGCTTCTGCTGCTTGCAGGCTTTGTGATGCTGCTGCAGCGCAATGTGATCGGCTTTTTCAAGGGCAGCCGTGCCATAGAGCTGACAACACAGTTTGCGCTGCCGGGCGGTGCGCTCTTCTTTGCAGTGGCAATGCTGGCCATGGGCACTTCCGCCTGGCATGGATTCTACTATATCTTCGGCTTGCTGCTGTGTCTGGCGGCATGGTTCGTTTCCGATGCCCGCAGTTATGTGGGTTCCGGTGTGGCTGTGTGCAGCTTTATTCTTGCCACCGAGGCATTGCGGCAGCACATCCCTTGGAGCGGCAACGGCTTTGTGGCTGCTATGCTGGCAGGATATATTCTGTTGTTTGTGCTGTTCTGCTATCTGGGCGCAGTGCTGCGTGGGGATGGCGCTCCGCACGGATGGGTACTGACCGTTGCAGGTGGTGTGATTCCCTTGTGGCTGCTGATGGCTGCCATAGACAGCGGTTACAGTGCATCTCAGGTTGCATGGATGCGTTTTTGCGTGCCTGTTCTGGCGGCGGCATATGTGTTCTATCTGGGGCGCAGCGCATTGCCGGAACGGTTCCGCAGAGGATGCGATACCACCGCAGCAGCTATGTGTACCATTGCTTTGTGGATGCAGCCCATGTTTGATTTTACAGGCACCTATCTGGAAGGAAAATATCATCTGCTGCCGCTGATCGCCTTTGGCTTTGCGCTGCGGAAGCTCTACGGTAAGGATACAGGCGGCAATTTGCTGTTTGTGTTCAGTGTGTATGCGGTGATCCGTCTGGCAGTACAGGCTTTGATGCACGAACGCCCCGCCGACCTGCTGACAGTGCTGATCTGCGGCTTGGTGATCTTCATTCTGGCATATTATATCAAGCAGAAAAAATGGTTTTTGCTGGGCGGCATTACGCTGTGCGGCGTTGCCGTAAGGCTTTCTCCCGGCTTGCAGTGGTGGATGTATCTGCTGCTGGCGGGCGTGCTGCTCATTGTGATCGCTGCTGTAAACGAAATGGCCAAGCAGAAGGGTGAATCCCTGAAGGATAAGGTCG
>SVNP01000017.1 GCA_015066805.1 Ruminococcus sp.
TCCAAAGATGCAGAAAAGCTCCGCGAGTTTTTCGCAGAGCGTCAGGAACCGGCTGCGCTTGAAAAAACTTCAAGCGCAAGCTAAAAATTTTTGTCGTGTGCTTGACATACGGGTGCCTGAGATCATGAAAACGAAAACGGGGCACCTTACAGCGTTCCAAAAGCAAAACAAACTGATTGGTAATGCTTCCTGGTGTCAGTGCCACTACCCTCTCCTCGCACTGTGAGATGCGCTCGATCACAAACGGCGGTAGTGTAATGGTACGGTATCCTGCCTCGGTTTTGGGCTGTTTGATCACCCATTCATGATCTTCCGACCGCACCATTGCTTTGTTCACTGTAATCTGATTGCCGTTGATATCGCTTCTGAGCAGTGCAGCGATCTCACTGCGACGGAGAGAGCCGAAGGCTGCAAGCATGATGGCCTTTTCCAGTTCACTCCCCTGCGCTGCCTGTATGATCTTCTGTACGTCCTCTGTGGATGGGATATACAGCTCCGGACGTTTGCGCTGTGGCAATGCTGTATGCAGATTCATCTCCGGCAGATACACGCTCAACACAGCCGAAAGCAGACCATGCACATTGCGTACGGTTTTGGGGCTGAGCTGTGCTGCTTCCCGGTTGATGGCGTTCTGGATCATGGCTTGTGTCAGATCACAAAGGCGCACGCTCATCAGCTGCTGCAGATTGGTTCGCTTGATCTTGTAATATCCTTTGATGGTAGACGGCGACAGCACCTGATCCTTGCTTTGGATGTACTGTGCAAAGGCTTCTGCAAGGGTCATTTCAGAGGCTTTCACAGCCTTATGCGTGATGGCATACTGCGCCGCCATATACTCCGCCTGTTTTTTGGTCTCGGCGGTAAAGGATTGGTACCGCCGCTTGCCGTTTTCATCTTTACCATCGTACACCAACACTCTCCAGCTGCCGCTGGGGAGTTTTTTTGCTTTGGCCATGGCGGTACCTCCTTTATATTCATGATTCCTCAGATATAGAAATTCCCTTTTCTTTTGCCTGCTCAACCAGTTTTCGATAATTCTCGGTATTCGCATTTTTCATACGAGCATAACCACTTAACGACTTGGGCGCAATGTCCGGCATTGCTGCAACAATCTGCTCATATTCGATTTTTGTGTTTTCTTTCCTGCGTTTCTCTTTGATGTAATCTTCATAGAATTGGATTTGTTCTTCAGTTCGGTCATCAACAAACGGTCTATTGCTAGTTGCAATAATATCCCCTTCAACATATCTTGCTATATCATATTCCTCATGAAATGGATAAACGATGAGACCACAATGCGCCCCCTTTGATTCACGCAAATAGTCTGGGAATTTGGGAAACCGTTTATCTTTTCCGGATATACTATAGATGCGGCCTTGGTACTTCGCACATTCACCACAAATTCGATAACTAGTCGTTACCTCTACAAGATCCGTATTCATTTGCTCAGCCCAATGCATTTGTTTTTCAAAGGCTTCTTCTGATGCAGAAGTGTAGGTATGAATCTCCGTACTTTCATACACCTGCTTAGCATATGAAACACATTCAGGTGGTAAATTATAAGACAACAATTCTGTGTAAGCAGTAAGTATTTTCCGTTTCTTTGCATCATCAGTCTTTAACACAGCAGCTTTTTCTAAAGCATCATCGAATACTCGGGCAATCAGAAAATTAACTGTTTCGATGTAATGTTCCATAATGTGCTGAAATTGTTCGGAGGGATACGGTTTTTGGAAGACTCCATAAGGCTCGAGTTTGCCGATTTCTGCGGTTATTTGCTCCAACATTTCAAAACGCTGAAAAAACACTTCCGGATTTTTGGTACTGTTGATCAAGCGTACACAATCTGTAATAATACGAGAACGATCTTCAATGATCAACTGAACAGCAGAACATAACTTTTCACTTGTTACAACGGCTCTGGTCTCGTTGAGACGAAAAACAATATTTTGCACTTGGATAAAGCGTTCCTTATTCTTGATCTGTTCTTCAAATGGTACATCTTCAAAACTCGTTTCGCAAGAGTTCGATTTTCCAAATAATTTACGGAAGAATCCCATACTCACAACTCCTTTATGACACGCTTCACCTTACCCACGACCCTCAGGCGCAGCACATCGGCATCCTCAAACCGCTGCACGGGGTACATAGGATTGATGGAATGCAGCTCGATCCAGGTGGGGCCGTAGATGACCTTTTTCACCAGGCCTTCTTCTCCATCCAGCAGCACCACGGCGATATCTCCGCTGTCTACGCTGTCCTGCTTGTGCACCTGGATCAGGTCGCCATCTTCGATCTTGGGGAACATGGAATCCCCCTGTACACGGATGCAGATGGTCTCAGCCGCTTCGTAGTCGCTGACAATGCGCAGGGGGATGAAATCCACCACGCTGTTTTCTGCCAGTGCGCCAAAGCCGGCGGATACGCTCTCAAATACGGGCACCATGCGGATGTGGTCGTCATATACGGCGGAGATGTTGGAGGGCTCGGCAAGTGTTTGCTGCTTTGCTGCATTTAGTTTCTTAAGATGTTCAGCAATGATACTATCGCGCAGTCCAGCTGGTATTGGATATCCATTATTATAATCTTTAAGAAACATCCAATGACAATCCGCACCATCAGGATCATCAGTCAACCCAAGCAAATACTCGGGAGTAGTTTTTAATACTGCCGCAAATTCCATGATTCGTTTTTGGCGAATATCTGTTTTTCCTTTTTCAATTTTGTTAATGGAAGATTTGTCTGCATAACCAAGCATCTGTGCCAATACTTCTTGTGTAAGTCCCAATGATTCTCTTCTGATCTTAATTCGATCACCTAATGTCATAAAAAGCACCTGCCCTTCTTGTTGTTCATTATACCACAATGTTGAACAAATGTCAACCATTATTTTTGGTAGTTTTGTCAGGTTGACATTTTTTCAACTTCATGGTATACTTGAGTAGGTTGAAAAACGTTCAACCGCAATATTGGAGGAGGTGAAATAATGACTGATGCACTCAAATTCAAGATTGCTTTGTTAACCGCTGGCATTACTGTGTCTGATTTAGCAGAGAAAATCGGGGTTTCCAGAACATACATCTACAACTGCTTAAACCATAAAAGTGATTTCCGTGCAAGCGAAATCAGTGCCATCGCAAATGTCTTGGGGTTAACAGCCAATCAAACAACTTCAATTTTTTTTGCTCACGACGTTGAATAAATTTCAACTCCATGAAAATGAGCGAGAAAACAGCCTAACCTTATATGTTTATGGAGACAGACGCTCTGTTTTGTCTTACACACTTTTTAGGAGGTATTATTATGAACGAGTTAATCAGCATCAACTACGAGAACAGCGAACGCCCCACGGTATCGGGCAGAGACCTGCATGAGGCTCTGGAGGTAAAAACACCGTACACACAGTGGTTCGAGAGAATGTGTGAATACGGATTTACCGAGAACGAGGATTTCGGATTGGTATCACAAAAATGTGAAACCAATAATCCTAAGAATCCTTACACGGTGAGGAACGACCACGCCCTCACAATCCCGATGGCAAAGGAACTCTGTATGCTGCAGCGCAGCGAGAAGGGCAAGCTCTTCCGGCAGTACTTCATCAAGGTGGAGGAAGCATGGAACAGTCCCGAGATGATTATGAAGCGTGCCCTTGAGATTGCAAATGCCACTGTGAAGAAATTGCAGATCAAGGTTTCTGCTTTGACCGTTGACAACCAGATTATGCAACCTAAGGCAGAATACTTCGATGCACTTGTGGATCGCAATCTGCTGACTGGCATCCGTGAAACTGCCAAAGAGTTACATATCAAGGAACGAGCTTTTGTGGCTTTTCTGCTTGAGAAAAAGTACCTCTATCGTGATAAGAAGGGCAGACTGATGCCGTTTGCTCCTCATGTCACAGGCGGTTTGTTCGAACTGAAAGAGTTCACAAACGAAAAGACCGGCTTTTCCAGCACACAGACACTTATTACTCCAAAGGGCAAGGAGACATTTCGGCTGTTGTATGTGTAATTACAATGACGCCTACAACCAATGAATGAAAGGGGGTAACCAAATTGAGACAGCCAAGGGATGAACGTGGTTTTCTCAATCAAAACTGGAAGGCAGGTCTGGTTTCTGCGCTCACGGCAGTGATAACCAATATTTTATTAGACCTATTAAAATGGTGGTAATAAACGAAACGGCCATAGGGAACAGAATTCCATTTCTGATTGTGGCAAGCCATTCTCTTGTGATGTAGTGCCTATGATCTTCCAGATATGCTCTCCCGCTATCGGTAACGCCATAGGTAATCGGCTCACCCGGACTTTGCCACTGATTCAGAGCAGATGTCATTCTGATATATCCGTTGTTCAACAGCTCTGAAGTTCTGTGCGCTGCGGTTCGCCCTGTTTTCCTACTGATTTCGTCTGCCGTTTTATCACCTGCGCAAATGAATCTGAGCAGCTTATAAGTTTTGTTTGAAAGAATCTGCATTCCGCCTCACCTCCTTTCTGTGCTGATTATATCAGAAATCGGAGGCGATGGCAAGCAATGAATGAAAGGAGCAACCCGTATGAGTGAAATCCAAGTATTCAACAACGAGGAGTTCGGCGACATCCGAACATTGGAAGAAGGTGGCAAGGTGCTGTTCTGTGGATCAGACGTTGCAAAGGCACTCGGCTACAAGAACCAGAGAAAGGCACTTTCAGACCATTGCAAGGGAGTAACGAAACGTTACACCCTTACCAACGGGGGCAAACAGGAAATGTCTTTCATCCCCGAAGGCGATGTATACCGCCTGATCACGCACAGCAAGCTGCCTGCCGCAGAGAAGTTTGAAAGCTGGGTGTTTGATGAAGTGCTGCCCACCATCCGCAAAACAGGCAGCTACATCACTGCAGAGCTTTCTCCGCAGCTGCAGTTCTTGATTCAGATGGAACAGCGACAGAACGCACTGGAAGCAAAACAAAGCGAACTGGAAGAAAAACTCAACTTCAACCGCACAGAAGTCATCTCGGCTACAATGGAGTTCGGCAGAATCGGTCCGATGCAGCGGGCACAGATCAGCAAGGCTGTGAAGCTGCGGGCAATCAATCTTTGTATGTACGCCCCCACTTATGAGAAGCTTGGCAAGCGTGTGATTGCAAGCATCTACAAGGCATTGCAAAAGAAGTTTGATGTGCCCTCCTATCTTGATCTGGAACACCGGCACTACACAGATGCATTGATCTTCATCGAATGCTATGAGCCGGATGCAAAGCTACGCAGAAGCATCACAGACCATTTCCCTAAGATGAACCTGAACTTCTTGAATCTACTGGCTGAAACAGCCAACGAATGAAAGGGGGTGGTGATGTGGACAACCGCTGCAAGCGTGCCGAAGTAACTGTGGTCATCAAGACTACAACGCTGATCGGCACAGGAACAGAAAACGACCCCGCAAGAGAGGTCGTTCAGTATTGGACGCCGGATGGCAAATTGCTTGCCACGAATGATCCAAAAGACAATATCAATGCAATGATCCTGCAAGCCCGCAACGGCGACATTGACAGCTTAAAGCAGCTTCGTGATCTTCTCTGTAATGAGTGATTATTCCGAAAAGTGCACTCTCAAAACGCTGTCGATTTTCTCAATTCGATTGATATGGAGCGTTCTGCCGGAACGAGCGATAAGGTAATCTCCGATGGATACATCCGGATTTTCATCAATCACATGGATGTACTTCTGACCGTTGATGGGAATGGCTTGTAATGTGCCAATTTTTTCGCCATTTCTTTCTATCGTGAAGTTCGCGTCCGGCATATTGCCAATGATCTTTTGTGCAATTCTGCCCATGTCAGACATCCGTCTCACCTCCTTTCTGCAATCATTATATCAGAAATCGGAGGCGATGGCAACCAATGAATGAAAGGAGGCCCCACTATGGCAAGACCGAGAACATCCCCTCCCCCACGGTTTGGGCTGATCATCTGGGCGAACATTGCCAAGCACCAGACGCTGAAAGGCATTACCGATGATGATCTCTCCCGGCTGCTGGGCTTCGGGAATCCATCCACCATCAAGCAGCGCAAAAACCACAGCTACATTATCAGTGCCGATGAGATGGAGCAGATCTGTGCTCTGCTTGGCATTGAGCCGGAACGACTTTTTGAGAAATAGGAGGTACCCATGAAACACCACAAGCAAAGCGAAGCATCCATGCTGCGGGAGATCATCGCACAGCGGGATGCACAGATCAGGGAGCTGGAGGACAGGCTCTACACCGACAGCCTGCAGATCGCCAAGTACAGCGATGTGCAGCAGGCATGGATCAACGCCAAGGAGCAGCCCCCCAAGCGGTTTGATGATGTGATCGTCTGCACGGAAAACGGCCGTGTAGTCATCGCAGCAAGGCACTCGGAGAACGGTTATTTCACGCCTGCATTGCAGCGTGTGGAGAACGTCATCGGCTGGATGCCCAAGCCCGCACCTATGGAGGTCCCCCATGGCAGCCATTGATACGGTACGCAATCTGATGCACGGGGAACGCAAGATGTGCAGCGTGTGCGAGATCGCAAGGGAAACGGGGCTGGATACCGAAACAGTCAAACCGCTGATGGTGAAGATCGCAGCGGAGCAGCCCCGATATCGCCCGATCATGCGAAAGGACAACCCCTTGCAGCCCAGAGTGAACATTCCAAGCGGCAGACCCCGCAGAGCCTATACCGATGCCGAATTGCGTCTGCTGACCGAAATGTATCACGATGGAAAGCAGGCAAGAGAGATCGCCAAGGTGCTGGAGAGGGATGAAAGCGCACTGAAAAACAAGATCCGGCATTTGCAGAAGCAGGGCATTTTACCGTGGAGAAATCAAAAACGAGAGGAGAAACAAAATGATTGAGTACATTCTGGGCTGGCTGACCTTTTTTGCAGCCATGACCGCTCTGGGGCTGATGCTGATCAAGGGGATGCAGGATGCCGTAGAGCGCAGAGAGCAGAACGAAATCTACCGTCTGGCACAGAAGATGGCTGAAAATGCCCATGTCACCGTGGATGCAAGGATCGTCATCATTGATGAGATGGGAGGTGTACGGCAATGAAGGTGCTGAAAATCACCTGCACCGGCATGGAGCGGCTGGAGCTTGACAACACGCTGGCTGCGCTGCAGGAACAGGTGGAAGGCTACATCGAGGTATTTCACTTTGGCAGAAAGGATGCACGGGGCATCTGCAATGAGAACGGTATTGCCATGGGGCTTCCTCTGAATCTGCTTGCAACGCTGATGACGGATATTACGATTCGCGGCACAGTGCTGATTGTCGGCATTGATCCCGACGACCCATTTGCGGAGGATTTCTGCGACTGTCCCGAGGACCTTCTGGCAATTGCAGACGAATATGCCACAAAAGAAAAAGACCGCCCGACAGATGCCGGAACGGTCACAGAATAAATATTCGCACCCCCATTGTATCATGGGAGAAAGGATTTGTCAAGATGGACAAACAATATTTCAAGGGGCCCTTTAAGGGTGCCAGACAGATCGCCATAGCAGATTCCGTTGCAGATGCGCTGCAAACGTTCTGTACACAGGAGCCTGAATTTACACAGGCCATCGAGCAAAGCGGCAAGAGCTTCCAGCAATGTCTGGATGCGGTGGTCAAGGGCGCAGGCAGCTCTCTTTCCGATCTGGAAGCATACCGCCGTGCCGTGAAGTTCTACTTTTCTACCGCTTCCGTGCATTTCCATATGCAGATCGACCTTTGCGGAGAGAACGGCCACAAGGCTCCGCCGATCACGCAGACCAAACAGCCATCCATGGAGCTTTCGTTAGATGCTCTGCTGGATTTCTGAGGTGGGGGATTGGGTATGAAGCAATCACGAAAAGATGCACTGACCCGATATATCCCTCATCTGCCCGAAAAAGCGGCAGAGCAGATGAAAGGCAAAACAGCCTGTAATTTTGCGGTGATGCTCAACAGCCCCTTGGATGATACCCTTTACATCCGCTGCTATCACCGATACAGAGGCGGTGCGCTGGCAGAGCGTCAGCGGTACATATTCGCCAAGGATGGCGCACTTCGCCTGACCACACGGGATGATATCCATTTTATGGTTGCCAAGGAGTTCCGTGAGCCGGTGTTCTGTAAATCCTCCTGCTACGGTTATCCCTTTGACAACAGCTATACCGTGCTGAATTGGCAGGCCTTGGAGCGTTCCTGCCTGAAATACAGTTGTGCGGAACTGCTTCAGGTCGATCTGCTGATGGAATATCTGAAGCTGTACTGCAAGCACCCCAATGTGGAATATCTCCTGAAATCAGGCTACGGGCATTTGCTGTATACCGATTATGCAGGCTACTGGGGTACACAGCGCAGGCTCCGCACAGATTCCAATATCAACTGGAAAAGCAATGATCTGCTGAAAATGCTGGGGCTTACCCGCACGGAGTTCAAACTGCTTCAAGGGCATGAGGGCTATTACAACAAATATCTGGTTTGGAGAAAGCTTTACCCCAAGTATCCGCCGGAGATCCTGCTGCAGATGGCAAGAATATTCGGCTCCGATACCACTACTTTGCCCAAGTTCTGCCAATGCACAGGGCTCACACCCAGACGGCTGACTGCGTATCTGTTTGATCAGGCAGTAAGCTATTGGGATTATCGGGATTATCTGGAGCAATGTGAGAAGCTGCACTACGATCTCCACGATACCGCCATCTCCATGCCCCATGATTTTGCAGCCATGCACCGTCGGTGTTCGGAGATCATACGGTATGAACAGACAGAACAGCACAGAAAGCTGTTTGCTGCTGCTATGGCAGACCGCAGAAAGCTGGATTTTGCATACGGCGATCTGCACATCCGTCAGCCCAAAAGCATGGATGAGATCATCACCGAGGGTGCCACACTGAATCACTGTGTGGGCGGATATGCGGAACGCCATGCAGAAGGCAAGCTGCATATCCTGTTCATCCGCACGGCGGAGAAGCCCGATGTACCGTTCTACACCATGGAGCTTTCCGCAGACGGTCAAATCCGGCAGGTGCGGGGACGCAAAAACGCAGCCCCCACCCCCGCAGTACAGGCTCTTGTGGATGCCTACAAAACGTATCTGCAAGGCATATTAAACGATAAGAAAGTGAGGAGATCGGCATGATCGAAACCGGAATGAGAACTCCGCCCGCAGACACAAGCCTTGCGGTGACGGAGCAGTACACAGAAGCCTACAACCTGAATGTGAAGATCCACACCAGTATGCAGGCGATCCAGCAGAATCTTTACGATATGTGCAGTGCCCTGAAGCGGATGCGTGATGGCAAACTCTACAAGGAGCTGGGCTACCAGAATTTTGAGGATTACTGTCAGCAGGAAGCAGGAATTACAAGCAGACAGGCATATAAGTACATCACGATTCTTGAAAAGTTACCATCGGATTTTGTGAACCCGGGTTCACAAATCGGAGTGCGGAAACTCTACCTTCTCTCCGCCCTGACCGATGAACAGCGCACCGAGATCACCGAAACCGTAGACCTGGAATCCGTCACCGTCAGGGAGCTGCAGGCGCAGCTCAATGCCCTGCGGAAGGAGAAGCAGACCGCCGAAGCCGCTGTGACCGAAGCCAAGGAGGCGCAGGCTCTGTTGGAAGCACAGGTGAGAGAGCTGGAAGCCCGCCCGGTGGAGGTAGCGATTCCGGAACCCTCTCATGAGGTACAGAATTTGCAGGACGCCATGCGCAGGATCAATCTGGAGCATGAGCAGTGGTCTGCCCAGATTCAGGATGAGCATATCAGGCAGGTGCAGGAGATCAACCGAAAGCACCGTGCCGAGACCGATGCCTTACGTTCCGAGTACGAGAAAAAGCTGGCTGCGGCACAGACATCGCCCACAGCTGCTTTGCCCGACAGCAAGGAGATCTTCAAGGCATATCTGGCAAATGCCATTGATGCCGCCAAGCGCATGGCTGCTTTTCTGACCGAGCATCCCGATGATGCCTGCAAGGAGCAGGCGAAAAAATTCTTTGCCGCAATGCTGCAGGAGGTATAACATGGCAAAATTATTTGAGATTTCCAATGATTTCGCAGAGCTTTTTGACCGCTTTGAGGATTTTAACGAGATGGAGGACCCCGCCGAAAAAGAAGCCATCCTCCAGGCATGGTATAATACGCTGGAAGGCATCGAGGGCGAGTTTGAGATCAAGGCAGAAAGCATCGGCCAGTACATCAAGCAACTGAGAGTTGAGATCGCCGCCATGAAGGAGGAGGAACAGCGTCTGGCACAGCGCAGACGCACCAAGGAGCACAATGCGGAGGGACTGTCGATCTATCTGAAGACCTGCATGGAGCAGGTGCATCGGGATAAGATCGACACACCCCGCTGCCGGATCAGCCTCCGCAACAATGCGGAAACGGTGCAGATCGATAACGAGTCATTGTTTGTCCGGATGCTGCAGCAGCACGGTCGTGATGACCTGCTCCGCTACAAAGAGCCGGAGATCCGCAAAACGGAAGTAAAGAAGCTGCTGCAGTCCGGTGAAGTGTTCCATGGCGCACGTCTGATCCGCACCCGTTCACTGGTCATCAAGTAAAAGGAGGTTTATTATGGGATTCCAAAAAGTGACTCGTGTCAAGTCCAAGCTGCGGCTTGCACTGGCCGGACCTTCCGGCGCAGGAAAGACGCTTTCGGCACTTTATCTTGCTTACGGCATTACCGGCGACTGGTCCAAGATCGCACTGATCGACACCGAGCACGGCAGAGCAAAATTCTATGCCGACCGTTCCGATCTCGGTACGGGCGCATTTCTCTATCAGGAGATGTGCGCACCCTATTCGCCTGAGAAGTACAAGCAGATGGTGGCAGAGGGAGCGGCTGCGGTGGGTACCGACGGCGTTGTGATCATTGACAGCTTTTCCCATGCCTGGGATAATGAAGGCGGTGTGCTGGATATCAAATCCTACATTGCAAAGCAGGCGAACCGCAACGACTATACCGCATGGAACGAAGCCGGACAGATCCAGAACAATCTGGTCAATGCGATTCTTTCCGCAAACTGCCACACGATCATTACCCTGCGTACCAAAATGGCATACGCCCTGGAAGAAAACGAGCGTGGCAAGAAGGTTCCCGTCAAGCTGGGGCTTGCACCCGTACAGCGAGAGAATGTGGAGTATGAATTTGACATCGTTCTGAATATCGGCACCAATCATCAGGCAATGGTCTCCAAGGATACCACATTTCTGGATGGATGGACAGGCATCATCACGCAGGAGCTTGGCACACAGATCCGTGACTGGCTCGACAACGGTATGGAGCCCGAAAAATGTGCTGACTGCGGAATGACGATCCTGCCGGCAGGCGGCAAAACAACAGCGGAGATCGCAGCAGGCACCGAAAAGACTTACGGGAAAAAGCTCTGCTGGAGCTGCGCCTGCATCGCACGGAAACAGCGGAAGGATGGTGCAGATGCCGGAACTTCGTGAGTATCAGCTCCGGTTGGTTGACGGTGTTTCGTATTCGTGGCGCACGGGGCACAAAGCCCCCTGCATTGTGCTCCCGTGCGGCGGCGGAAAATCGGTCATCGTTGCAGAAATGGCAAAGCGTACCGCATACAGCGGCAAATACATTCTGTTTCTGGTACATCGCAGGGAGCTTTGCGAGCAGATCCTGCACACCTTCCTCTGGTGGGGCGTGGATATGCGTTTTGTCAGGATCATGATGGTACAGACCGCCTGCAATCGTCTGGGTAAGCTTCCGCCGCCCTCGCTGATCATCACGGATGAAAACCATCACAGCAAGGCAAGCAGCTACCGGAAGATCTATGATTATTATTCCCATGCCTACCGTGTGGGCGTAACGGCAACACCGGTCAGGCTGGACGGCTCCGGTCTCATTGACGTGAATGATGATCTGGTGGTCGGTGTATCGGCAAAGTGGCTGATCGAAAATCACTGCCTTGCCCCCTATGACTACTATGCACCTGCCGTTGCGGATCTCTCTACTGTCAAGGTGCAGCGGGGCGAGTTCGACGCAAGGTCTGCGGAAAAGGTCATGCTGGAAAGCAAGGTCTACGGCGATGTCATCGGCTACTACCGCAAATTCGCTGAAGGTAAACAGGCTGTCTGCTACTGCACCACCGTCAAGCACTCGCAGGCAATGGCAGCACAGTTTTGTGCGGCAGGCATCGACGCAGCACATATTGACGGGCAGATGCAAAAAGCCGAGCGTGCGCAGATCGTTGAGCAGTTTCGGCGTGGGGCCATCGACATTCTCTGCAATGTGGATCTGATCTCAGAGGGCTTTGACGTGCCCGACTGTTCCTGCGTTATCATGCTGCGCCCCACACAGAGTCTTACGCTGTTTATCCAGCAGGCAATGCGCTGTATGCGATACCGCAAGGGCAAGCGTGCAGTGATCCTCGATCATGTAGGCAACTACGCACGGCACGGAATGCCCGACGATGACAGAGAATGGACGCTGGAAGGCAAACCCAAGCGAAAGGGTATCAAGCAGGAACAGGAACCCACAGAAAGCTATGTCACCTGTACGCAATGCTATGCCGTTTTCAAGCCGGAACCCATATCGGAGCCGGGCATTGCCCGATGCCCGTATTGCGGTGCGGCTGTGGAGCATAAGGAGCGCAAGGCAATCGAGCAGGTCAGGGAAACAGAGCTGGTGCAGATCAGGGGCTTTACCGTCAACACAAAAACACCGGCAGAATGCCGCAGCTATCAGGAACTGCTGGAGTATGCCCGAATGATGGGCTATAAGCCGGGGTGGGCGTACTATCAGGCAAAGCAAAGGGGGCTGCTGACAGGATGACCGAGGAGCACGCAATCCAAAACCGCATCCGTGCTGCTCTTGCGCCCTATTGCGTGATCTTTCGCATCAACGTAGGCGCAGCACTGACCCCTGACGGAAGATTCTTCCGTACAGGTGTACCGCCCGGCTTTTCCGATCTGTTCGGCGTTCGGAGATCGGATGGGCGTGCAGTATTCATCGAGGTGAAAACGGCATCCGGCAGGGTGTCGAAGGATCAAAAGCAATTTCTCTCCCGGATGCGTGCGTGCGGGGCAATCGCCGGTGTCGCACGATCGGAGGAGGAAGCAATCAAACTGATAATGGAGGGTTAAACAATGGCATTTGGTACAAACTACGAAAACATTCCCCAAGGCGGCAATCTTGTGCCGGAAGGCGACTATGAGTGCATTATCACCAATGCAGAGATCAAAAAGACACACAACGGCAAGTACAAGGTCGGCTTTATGCTGACCATCCGCAACGATATCCGACAGGAGTGTCAGAACCGTGTGCTGTTTATGGATATCTGGCGCAAGAAAGAACCCACCCCCGCAGATGAACAGGTGGACGGCTTCAACTTTGCGCAGCTCATGGCGGTCAGCCGTGCCGCACAGATCCCGTCGGGGCAGAGCTTTGAATCGCTGGAGCAGTTCATGCAGGCCCTTTGCGGACGGCTTCTGCTGGCAAAGGTAAAGCACGAAACCTACAATGGCAGCACGAATGCCAAGGTGGATCCGCTCAGCACCGCACCCACTGCATTCCCCGAATGCCGTCATGTGCAGAAGCAGAAAACCCAGACTCCCGCATACGGCGCAACCGCACCACGTTCGCAGCAGGGGTATGCACAGCGGCCTGCACAGGGGTATGCACAGCAGATGGGCTATCAGCAGACAGCTCCGCCTGCACCGGCTTCCATGCAGGTGGATCCCAATGAATTTGAAGAGATCCTCGGCAATGGCGATGTACCGTTTTGATGCAGCGCAGGGGTATGATATGCTGTCATGCCCCTGCATTTCACGGAAAGGAGCGATGCAATGTACGAACTGATTCCCGACGAAATAAAAGCCCTGCCTCGCTGGGTGTGCTGGAGAGCTGTGCCTGATCCGAAATCACACTCAGGCATCTCCAAGCAGCCTGTCAATCCCCGTACCGGCGGCATGGCACGTTCCAATGATCCAAGCACCTGGACAGACTTTGACACGGCAGTATCCGCTTCGGTGGATTATGCCGGCATCGGGTTTATGTTCCATGAATCCGGCTATATCGGCATTGACATTGACGACCGACCGGGCGAGCTGGAAGCCTATTGCAACGGTGACCGTGACAATATCTTCGGGCAGCTCAATGACGCACTGCAAACCTATGCGGAGTTTTCACAGTCGGGCAACGGTGTGCACTTCATCGGGCGGGGCACACTGCCGGATAAGGACTTCAATAACCATGATATGGGCGTTGAGATGTATACCGGCGCACGGTTCTTCGTCATGACCGGCAATCCCTGCTCTGAGTTTGTGGATATCACCGATATCACCGAGGCAGTCAAGCCCTACTATGCAAAATACCGCACCAAGCAAAAACAGCAGACAAATTCTGCCCCGAGCGGTCAGCTTCCTCTCGGTGATTTTGCAGGCGGGGGCTTCCCGCTGACGGCGCAGGAGGTGATCGACCGTGCTTCCCGTTCAAGACAGGGGCAGAAATTCTCCGCACTCTACGGCGGTGATACATCCGGTTATCATTCTCCCTCGGAAGCGGACATGGCGTTCTGCAATCTGCTGGCATTCTGGTGTCAGGGCAACATACAGCTTATGGATGAGATCTTCCGCAGCTCCGGTCTGATGCGTGAAAAGTGGGACCGCAGGCAATCCGGCACCACCTACGGTGCCATCACACTGCAAAAGGCGGTGGAGGGCGCATCTGCCGTATACAGCGGAACAGAGGGTGACAGCGGCTATTCTGTTACCATACGGAAATGTATGCAGCAAGGTGCAGCCCGTACCCGGGGCAAAATGTATCGCTTTGACGATACCGGCAATGCGGAACGATTGTTTGATGCCTTCGGTGATATGCTGCGGTTCTGCTACACCGACAAGAAATGGCTCTATTACTTTGAGGGCAAATGGTATTCCGACAATATCGGCTATATCCGTCAGCTTGCGGACAGTGCAACCATACTGCAGGAGCAGGAGCGTGTGCTGTATGCCCATGATGAAGATATGCTGAAAGCCTTTGACCGGCATCTGAAGAAATCACGCAGCTTTGCGGGCAAGACCAACATGATCCGGGAGGCGGAGCATCATGCGCCCATCCTGCCGCAGAATCTGGATCGGAATAAGGCGATCATCGGCGCAAAGAACGGCATCATTGATCTGAAGACAGGTGAGCTGCTCCCACATGACAGGGAGGCGTATCTGACCAAGCAGTGTCCCTTTTCTTACAATCCCGATGCACCCGAGCCCAAGCTGTGGCTGCAATTCCTCTCGGATATTTTCGGCGACGATCCCTATATGATCGACTACATCCAGAAATGCGTCGGTTATTCTCTCACCGGCTCCACAGCGGAGCAGTGCGCATTCTTCCTGTTCGGTACAGGGCGCAACGGCAAGTCCACATTCCTGGAGATCGTGCGTGGCATTCTTGGCGACTACGCAACCAATATCCAGCCGCAGACCATTATGGTCAATCCAAAATCCGGCAATGCGCCTTCTTCGGATATTGCCCGTCTCAAAGGCGCACGTCTGGTCACATCCGTGGAGCCCAATGAGGGAATGCGTCTGGATGAGGGCTTATTAAAGCAGCTCACCGGAGATGATGTTGTGACCGCACGCAAGATGTTCTCCGAAGAATTTGAGTTCAAACCCGAATTCAAGCTGTGGATGGCAACCAACCACAAGCCGTTGATCCGTGGCACGGATACGGGCATCTGGCGGCGCATTCACCTGATTCCCTTTGAGGTGCAGATCCCTGCGGATCAGGTGGACAAAAAGCTGAAGTATAAGCTGGTGAAGGAAGCCGAAAGCATTCTGAAATGGGCGGTACAGGGCTGTATCAAGTGGCAGAATGAGGGTCTTACCATGCCCCGGAAGGTGCTGGATGCAGTCAGAGAGTACCGGCATGAGATGGATGTGATCTCCGCATTCCTGGATGCCTGCTGTGTGATGGGAGAGGGTGAGACCAAGGCTTCCAAGCTCTATGCCATTTACGCAAAGTGGGCAGAGGAGCACAATGAATACCTGATGTCCAGCACAAAGTTTGGCACGGAGTTGACCAAACGAGATGGCATCGGTAAAAAGAAAGCACAAGGATTCATTTTCTATACGGGCATATCGCTCGAGCAAACGGAATATAACCAATAATTCATGGATGGACTGGAGGGTTGGAGGGTTATTCCTATTCTATCATATGAAAAATTGAAGTGAAATTATATATATACTCTATGGTAAACCCTCCAACCCTCCATAACCCTCAAGCGAAAAGGAGCGAGACTATGAAAATTGATCTGCGAAACCCTGAGACATGGGCAGCACTGGAACGGCAGGCGTATAACGGCACTGTGAACCTGCTCCCTCTGCCTCCCGCCGCCTACAAGTATTTTGCCGAGCTGACTGCCGTGTACCGTGCCTTCCGTTTTGACGGAATGGCCAAGGAGGATGCCGAAAACCGAAAGCGGCTGCTCCTGAAAGACTATCAGCGGCAGGTACAGGAGATTTACCGTGCACGGGAGGTCTATGCCGAGTATCAGAATGCCATCCGCACGGTGGGCACGCTGACCGCCGAGATCGAGAAAGCACAGTCGGTCTATGAGATCGCAGAAAAAGCCTGCACGGTGATCGGTCTGCTGACCGGTGACAACGGCTTTTACGGCAGGCAGATCAGGAAGATGCAGAAGTGCGGTGAAGCAGAAGTAATCCACGCTCGATGGATAGAGCGAGAGACCGAGCCCTACGGTGACCCGTATGAAGAATGTTCCCATTGTGGAGAGCCGAGACCGATTTCACACAATGACTACTACCATAGGGACAAAATACGAAGTGCTTATGGCGCTTTCTGTAATTGCTGCGGCGCAAAGATGGACTTAAAGCCACCCGAAGAAACCGAGAAAGGAGAATCCCCATGCTGACCCCGCTACACAACCAAACTGCCGACCGTATCCTTGCACACTACGGTACGGAGAATCAGAAGATCCAGGCAGTGCAGGAGCTTTCGGAGCTGATCCTGCTGCTGACCCGCCGTGCCGATCAGATCACTTCACAGTTTTGTGAGGATGTGACCTCGGAGCTGGCAGATTGCTACATCATGCTGCGGCAGGTGCAGACCATGTACGGCATCACCGATGCAGCCATCACCGAGCAGATCGACCGCAAGGAGCTGCGGCAGCTTGAAAGAATTGACCGTGAGATTCTGCACTACGACCCTTGAAGAAAGGAGCAACGCCAATGGACCCCAAAGCCTTTTTGCTGCGATACCGGGAAATACAGCATCAGATCGAAGCCAATGCACAGGAAGCCATCTGTCTGCGGTCATTGGCAGAGAAATGTACCGTCAGCTTTGATTCCGAAAGCGGTGGTACCGGTGATGGTCAGCGCATTCCCCGCATCACAGAGCAACTGCTCCGACTGGAAGCGCAGACCGAGCAGCTTACCCATACGCTGGATGCGGTCAGAGCAGAGATCATTGCAGTCATCAACGCAGTACCGCAGCAGCATCACCGTGAGCTGCTCCGCTATCGGTATCTTGCCGGCATGAAGTTTGAACAGATCGCTGTGGAGATGCATTACAGCTATCAGCATACCGTTCATGTGCTGCATCCGGAATCTCTGCGGGCTGTCAAACATCTAATTGAATCTAACATACAACCTGTGATATAATGTAGAATAGAAAAGCAGCGGAGCATGAGACAGGCTTTTCGGCACCGTACACCCCACACAGGATGTACGGTGCTTTTCGTCTCCGCATGAAGGAGGGTGGTGAGCAGCAAACAGTGAACGATCATAACTTAATCCCTGCGGCGCACAAGCTGACAGTCGAGGAACAGTCGAACGGCGGCAAGGCATCGGCAGCAGCCAGACGCAGAAAGAAGTCTATGAAGCAAAAGCTGCAGCTGCTCCTTTCGCTCCCTCCGTGCGATAATGACAAAGAACAGCTGGATGCGCTTGGTGTGGAAGAAGAAGATACCGACAATGAGATGGTATTGCTGACAGCATTATTTCTGAAGGCCGCTGCCGGTGACGTACAAGCCTTCCGTGAGATCCGCAGCATTCTGGGCAAGGATATTGCCGCAGCGGAACTGGAGCTGAAACGGCAGGAGCTGAAGCTGAAGAAGGATGCAGCTGTCAGGGATACTCCTTCGGCTGCTGCAGAAACACCGCTGCTGTATCAGGCATTGGGGGCAGATGACACATGACGTTTGCAAAGCTATCTTCCAAGCAGAAGCAATTGTTCCGATGGTGCTACGGCCATGCTTACCGTGCAGTGATCTGCGACGGTGCTGTCCGTTCCGGTAAGACTGTATGCATGATCGCTGCCTTTATTTTGTGGGCAATGCATGAGTTTGACGGAGCGACCTTTGGCATCTGCGGCAAAACCGTTCGTTCGACAGAGCGCAACATTATTATGCCTTTACAAAGCATTGCAGATATTACGGCATATTTCAAGCTGACCTATACCCGTTCCATCAATCTGCTGACGGTAGAGGGCAATGGGCGTAAAAATCATTTCTATGTCTTTGGCGGTAAGGATGAATCCTCCTATATGCTGATTCAGGGCATCACGCTGAGTGGTGTCCTTTTTGATGAAGCAGCGCTGATGCCCCGCAGCTTTGTGGAGCAGGCTATTACCAGAACGCTTTCGGTAGAAAATGCCAAGCTGTGGTTCAACTGCAACCCGGAGCATCAGTTTCACTGGTTTTATAAGGAGTGGATCTGTAAGGCAAAGGAACGAAACGCTCTGCACCTGCATTTTCTCATGTCGGATAATCCGACTTTGACACCGGAACAACTGGCACACGCCGAAAAGAACTTCTCAGGTGTATTCCATGATCGGTATATCAAGGGGCTGTGGTGCAATGCAGAGGGCCTGATCTATCGGGCATTTGCAAACAACACAGCAGATTATCTGCTGGATGCACCGCCCGATGATATTCTCTTTGCCAATATCGGCTTTGACTTCGGCGGCAACGGCTCCGCTCATGCAGGCATCTGTACAGGCTTTTCCCGATCCTTACAGCGGGTAGTGGTGCTGGAGGAATACTACCGCAAGGAAGTGATCTCTCCATCCGTATTGGAGCAGGATATTCTTGCATTTATCCGCCGTTGTCAAAAGCAGTACAGAGTGTATAATGCCTATTTCGATTCCGCAGAACAGGTACTGATCAAAGGCGTGACAGCGGCAGCGGTAAAAGCCCGTGTCCCGATCAACATTCACAACGCCAAAAAGTCCGGGATCCTTGGACGCATCCGTCTGACGGATCATCTGCTGTCACAGCATCGCTTTTTCGTGATGAAGCATTGCAGGCATCTCATTGAAGCCATGCAGACGGC
The DNA here is from genome assembly GCA_015066805.1 of Ruminococcus sp. Classification (GTDB taxonomy): domain Bacteria; phylum Bacillota; class Clostridia; order Oscillospirales; family Ruminococcaceae; genus Firm-04. The sequence continues at coordinate 19,292 of SVNP01000017.1, forward strand.
TGTCTGGGACAGCAAGCAGATTACCAAGGACGTGCGGCTGGATGACGGCAACTACAATATTGACAGTCTGGATGCCATGGAATACAGCATCGAGCCTTATATGCAAGATCTCGTTGAAACAGGAGGTATGAAACAGTCATGAATCTTTCGGCCATACAAGCGGCCTTTCCGCAGGATCCCATCCCCGATGTATCCGCTTATTACAGTGAACGGATCAGACTGTGGCGTGATATCTTTGAAAACAATCCCCCCTGGCTGAAGGTCAAGCGTGGCGGTCTGTACAAAAAGGGTGACAGGAGCCGATATACCCTCAGCACTGCCAAGGTGCTGTGTGATCACTTTTCTGCACTCACCTTTTCGGAGCAGTGCAGCATCACTGTCAGCAATGAGCAATATCAAAGCTACATTGATCAGCAGTTGGATCGCAACGGCTTCTGGGACAATATGCCCCTGCTTCTGACCGATGCCTATGCTCTGGGAGGTGGTGTGGTCAAGGTATATGCAGACCAAAAGCAGCCGCAGCTCAGCTACATCCATGCAGAACAGTTTCTCCCCACCGGCTGGGACTCCAAGACAGTCCTGGCCGGTGATTTTGTATCCACAACCCGCAGCAAGGAGTATTATTACACCCTTGTGGAACGGCATCAGCGGGGCAGGATCACCCACAAGCTGTTTCAGGCACGCTCCAACGGAGAAGTGGGCACGCCTTGTCCGCTGAGCACCCTGTATGCGTTCCCCGAGCAGACGGATTATCAGACGGATACCCCCATGTTTGCCTATTTCAAGCCCTGTGTCTCCAACAATGCAGAGTATGACACACCGCTGGGCATGAGCATCTATGCCAATGCTCTTTCCACGCTGGAGGCACTGGATATTGCATTTGACAGCTTTGTGCGGGAGTTTCTTCTCGGTAAAAAGCGGATCATCGTGCCGGCATCTGCCATCCAGACGGTAGTGGACCCCACTTCCGGAGAACTGGTACGGTATTTTGATGCCGATGATGAAGCGTTTGTAGCGCTGAAAGCAGACGACACCAAGGAAATGAAGATCACAGACAACACCATTACTCTGCGAATCGAGGAGCACGTTGCAGGCATCAATGCGCTGCTGAATATCCTCTGTTTTCAGGTGGGACTTTCGCCCGGCTCCCTCTCTTTTGATGCGGTACAGGGGCTGAAAACGGCTACGGAGATCATCTCCCAGGACAGCAAGACCGCACGCACGGTCAAATCCAATAAAAACCTGCTGACAGAGACCATTGAAACGATCATTCATGCGCTAATCGCCGTGGGTGTCTTTCTGAAGCTGATCCCCCAAGCCGAATACACCGTGACGGTAGGCTGGCAGGACAACATCGTCATTGATGACAACACCCTCATTGATAACAACATCAAGCTGGTGGATGCAGGTCTGAAATCCAAGGTAAAGGCCATAATGGATGTGCAGAAGTGCGATGAAGCCGAAGCACTGGCAGAGCTGGAACGTATCGCCAAGGAGCAATCGGTCGGCGGTCTTGCGGTAGATGATTTTCTGAGCAGCAGAAAGGGCGAAGGCGATGACACCTCTGGAACTGATGCAGTGGAGTGAGGGCCTTGCCGATCTCTACACGGGATTGGAAACAGACCTCATCGCCAATATTGCGGCATATCTGGCAAAGGGCAGCGCAGACAGCAGCACGGCACAATGGAAGCTGCAGATGCTTGCACAGATGGGTGCGCTCAACCGGCAGAACCTGCAGACCATTCTCTCCTATTCGGATATCATCACGGAAGAAATGCAGGCTGCTCTGGAAACTGCGGCTCTGGCAGCCATAGAGGAGCTGGAGCCGGGCTTCCGGCAGCTTGCCCGTGAAGGCTTCATCAATGATACCGACATTCCCGTAGATGTGACCACCGCAGCAGTCCTGAAAGCCTATCGCAAACAGGCACAGGATGCGCTGAATATGGTGAATACAGTAATGCAGTACAAGGCAAAGGCGGCTGCCCGCAGGCTCATCAACGATACCGCAGAGCTTGCTGATAAACCTGAGTTCCTTGCTATGCTGAACAAAGCAGCAGGCTCCATGGTAACGGGTGGGGAAAGCCGTCAGGCAGCATTGCGGCGCTGTATTCATCAGATGACGGAAAAAGGCATTCCCGCCTTTGTGGATAAGCTGGGCAGAGAGTGGACTCCCGAAGCGTATATCAACATGGATCTGCGTACTACCATGTCCAACGTGGCACATCAGGTACAGTTTGACCGCATGGACGCTTACGATCTTACCTTGCTGGAGGTCAGCAGCCATGCCGGAGCCCGCCCTAAGTGTGCCAAGGATCAGGGCAAGATCTTCAACCGCAACGGCAGCGGCGGCTATACCACCGATCTCCACGGCAGGAAGATCCGCTATTATGCCTGGAAGGACAGCTCCTACGGTGAGCCGGATGGGCTGCTTGGTATCAACTGCGGGCATCATGTCTATCCGTTCACACCCGGTATTGATGTGCAGCGGTATTTCCCCTATGACGAAAAGGAAAATGATGCGCTGTATCAGAAGATGCAGCATCAGCGGGAGCTGGAACGCCGTGTGAGACGCTCCAAACGGGAATGCATGATGCTGGAGACTACCGGTGATACCGAGGGCTTTGCAAAGGCATCTGTTACGCTGAAACAGCGGGAGCAGGCTTTGAAGCAGTATTGCGCCGATGAGGGACTTGACTATAAAAACGACCGCACCGCCGTGGTGGGCTATGGCAGAAGCACCGCTGCAAAGGCCTCTGCTGCTGCCAAGCGAAAACTTGCCGAACAGACCCGAAAACGCCTTGACAAATCTGCGGAAAGTGGTATAATGGAGTCAAGGGACAAAAAAGCAGGCGGTCTTTCTGCACCAATCGTACCTTCAAAGGTTGATACCACAAAGCGCATTGGTAGTGATACTTTTAGTGAAGAAGCACGCACTGAGCTGTTTCGTGATGAGCGTATCATCTCAGGCAATGCATATGAGACTGCATCTCTGTATAATGCGAACGGTGAGAAGATATTCCGAAAAAAAGGAACCCAAGACTCGGTGACATTCACTGCCAAAGAAATGAAGTTGATGCATGGCGGTATATTGACTCACAATCATCCCAACGGTTCAGTTTTTTCAGCAGAAGACATCAATATGCTTCGGCGAGGAAAGCTCGCGGAGATTCGTGCTTGTAACCGTCTTGGCACTTATGTGCTACAAACGCCCGGTGCATGGCCAAAGGAACTTTCCAGTCTTGAAGATATACGTTCCGCCTATGATCGCATCATGGCCGAAGCAGGCGAAAAGTATAAAGACATTGCAGCACAGGAAGGTAGGAGCATTCTTTACTATCTCGATAGAATGGATGAGGATGCCATGGATATGTTTAGTAAGGAATTTGGCCTAATATTCAGATGGGAGGCAGCTGATAATGATTAGTATTTCGGATGTTTCGGATGAGAGAGACTTTAGTGATTATCCTGAGAATACTGAGTTTATTCACAGTGAACAATTTCCTCGTTATCTGCTCAATCCTTTCGAAATCATTTTCCCTTCTGACCCTAGATATGCTGATGCATTAACACGAGAAGAATTAACTGCAAAGCAGTCAAAAACCGTCTGAATAATCAGGCGGTTTTTTCATACCCAAAACAAGAAAGTGAGGAATTTATTATGAGAGAACTGAGCACCATCCAGAAGCGAGAGAAGCTGAACCGTGTATTTGCCGCTGATGATACCGGCTCCGGCAATGCGAACCATGCGTATGACATCTACCCTGCCGAAGGCTTTGACGAAAACACGGAACCGCTTCTTTGCATCCAATTCCAGCACGGTCCACGCAAAGAAGCAGCCAGTACACACGGCGTTCTTGACACAGACCTTTTGGAGATCGTTCGTGACCGTCTGCGAGGTTTCCAAAGCGGTTCTTTCGCTTGCCGTGAGAATGCCTGCGCATTAACTCACATCGAAGAAGCGCTGATGTGGATGAATCGGCGTGTTGAAGATCGCATTGAACGCAATGTGCTTGGCACAGAGCAGAAATAAATACGGAATCTAGCATCTCGAAAGAGGTGCTTTTTTCATACCCAAATCACAACAAAGGAGGCTATTTCCCATGGATGAAGGATCCAAGACCACACCGCAGGCACCGCCCACCGAGCCGCAGCCTGCACCTGCACCTGCTCCTGCACCTGCACCGCAGACCCCGCCGCAGGAAACCCCCGCACCTGCACCGGCAGAGCCCAAGGAGTATGCACCCTCTGCCGATGAGCTGGAGGCATTCCGCAAATGGAAGGAATCGCAGCAGTCCGAGGCGGAAAAACAGGCTGCTGCCATCAGCAAAGCAGAAAAAGCCCGTACCGCTGCCGAAGCAAAGGCTGCCGCTGCCGAGCTGAAGCTCACTGCCATGCGCAAGGGTGTACCCGCAGATGCACTGGATGATGTGATCGCACTGGCAAAAACCAAGATCACCGACAAGGTGACCGCTGAAGCTGCCATTGATGAGATCATCAGGAAGTACCCCGCATTTTCCGCAGCAGGGGCAGCATCCGGTACCACCGGAGCAGCTACCCCCAACAATCCGCCGCCCACCGGTACCGACGAAGCCAAGGCACGCCGTATCATGGGCCTTCCGCCCCTTAAGTAACGATGAATCAATCAGGAGGTAAACAACTATGGCAAACGTTATCACACTCTTCAAGAAGTACATTGACCTGCTGGATGAGGTGTATGCACAGGCATCTCTCACATCCTGTCTGGACAGTGACCCCGAGCTGGCCCGTGCCGGTGCCAATGCAAACGAGATCGTCATTCCCAAGCTGAGCATGGACGGCCTTGCCGATTACAGCCGAAACGACGGCTATGTGGCAGGCAATGTCACCATGGTCTATGAGACCGTAGCCTATAACTACGACCGTGGCCGTAAGTTCGATGTGGATAACATGGACAACGAAGAGACTGCCGGTCTGGCATTCGGCAAGCTGTCCGCAGAGTTCATCCGTACCTGTGTGGTACCCGAGATGGACGCATTCCGTATGGCCACCTACGCAGGCACCGAAGATATCTCTACCACTGCTCCCGCTGATCTGACTACCGGTGAAGCTGTGATTGCTGCCATCCGTGCCGCAGTCAGCAAGATGGATGAGGATGAAGTGCCCAAGGAAGGCAGAATCCTGTACATCACGCCCACCAAGAAGGGCATGGTGGATGATCTGGATACCACCAAGTCCCGTGAGGTATTCAAGGGCTTCTCCCGCATTGTGGAGATGCCCCAGAGCCGCTTCTATACCGCTATCAAGCTGATGGATGGTAAGTCCTCCGGCGAAGAGGCAGGCGGCTACACCAAGGCAGACGATGCTGCGAATATCAACTTCATGATCATTCATCCCTCTGCCCTGATGCAGTACCCCAAGCACACGGTAAACAAGGTCATTTCTCCCGCAGAGAACCAGGATAAGGATGCATGGCGCTTCTTCTACCGTGCATACGGCCTTGCCGATGTGTACGAGAATAAGCGCGCAGGTATCTATCTGCACAAGGCTACCACCTGATAAGGAGGCATTACAATGGGCAAGATCGTAGGCATTACCTATCCCAAGCCTGCACCCACTCCCGCACCTGAACAGCCGAAACCCAAGGGCAAGGGTGAGGACAAGTGACCGGATTCTATCATAACCAATGGAACGGCAGCTTTGACGGCACCGAGGAGGAGCTTGCGCTTCTCCTCTTCCGTGCCGCAGATATTGTAGACAATGCCATCAGCATCAGCGGCTATACGGTGAAGACCGTGCCGCAGCTCTGGCATGACAGAGTATACAAGGCAGTCTGTGCGCAAGCGGATTTCATTGAAGCACAGGGCGGTGCAGAAAGCCTCACAGAAAGCGCGTACAGCAGCGTGACTCTCGGGAAGTTCAGCTACACCAAGGCAGCATCAAACGCCTCTGAGAACACGTCAGGCACATCTGCGGAGGTGCTTTGCCCCTTGGCGCAGAGCTACCTTGTACCCACAGGCTTGCTGTATCGGGGGGTGACTGTCGTATGAAGCCCATCCCGAAAGAGCTGCTGCTTCATACAGCGACGCTGCAAACCGTTACACAGGATGCATGGCAGTCGGATACGATCACCAATACCGTCACTCTGACAAAAATCAGGGTAGAGCCGTCTGCCAAGCTGGTCAGCGACAAACAGGGCAGGCAGATCACACTTTCCGCCGCATTGCTTTATGATTGCCGCAGCAGCCGTCCGAAAGGCGTACAGTTCTCTCAGGGGCAGCGCATCCTGTTTGACGGCAAGCAATATACCATAGAGCTGATCGAGCCGATGTATGACGGCAGACGGCTGCATCACTATGAATTGGGGCTGACGACATGGCAGGAGTAACCATCACACTGAATATGGCAGCAGTCAAAGAACGGCTGCAGGAAGCAGCACAACGGGCAGTAGCCGATACTGCTATGGCAGCGCTGAAGGACTGCAACTACTACTGCAAGCAGGATCAGGGACAGCTCATTGCAAGCAGTCAGATACACAGCGAGCCCGAAAAGGGTATTCTCCGATGGAAAACGCCTTACGCCCGCCGTCAGTATTATCTGGATGCGGCACGAAAGAAACCGAACCCCAATGCCCGTAAGATGTGGGCGCATCATGCCGCAAGCGTACACGGTGCAGAATGGCTGCTGCGGATGCAGACGGCATTTACCAAATATGCAAAGGAGCGATGATATGCAATCGACTTTGCTGGATTATTTTTCCAAGCTGACCGGTGCGGTCATCGGGCAGCTCCCCGAGGGCAATGCTCTTTGCGTGCAGCTTGCTCCGTCTTCGGAGGGTACGCAATATCTCAGCGGTACAAGCAGTGACGATCTGTCGCTGCTTTTTTTGTGCCGCAACGAGAATCAGCAGACAGCACTCTCCACACTGGAACAGATCTGCAGCACCCTGACCCGAACAAAAGCACACCCTCACGGAATCTACCGGCTCAGCGTTGCTACTCAGCCCAACTATGTGGACAGAGAGGGCAAGAGCTGGGTCTATTCCTGCATGATCCATTGCAGATATTACGATCCAAACGGATTTTCATAACAGGAGGTTATTTGTATGAGCGCAAAAAGCACAGGTATGATCAAGACCAATTACAACTATGAACTGAGCATCAACACCACCCCCGACAGTGAGACCGCTACCATGGCACCTGTGGCCGAAGGCTTTGATAACATCGCCGAATCGCTGAATGAGGTACTGTATCAGTCTTCTTTTCTGGGGGACGGCGGCTGGGGCCGTTCGGAAGTCACCGGCGGCCAGCTGATCCTTACCCTTTCCGGTGTGCGTGTTGTCGGTGATGCCGCACAGGACTACATCTTCGGGGATGCGGTATACTTCGGTTTTGGCGAAAACCGCAAGACCGATGCCCAGCTCACCTGCCCCGATGGTTCCACCATCACCTGCGGTGTGACCCTTGCCAAGATTGCACGCACGGGCGGTGCCGCCAACAATGCAACAGCCGTTTCGGTGGAGCTGCACTTTAACGGCAAGCCTGTTGTCACAACAGCAGGCTGATAGCAGAATAATAAGGAGGAACTTTTATGGCGTATCAGATTAAAAAAGCAGAACGGATCACGGAAGATCTGGAGCTGCTTGGTGATGATAACAGCGTAGCGCTGACCATTCATGTGGACATTGACGTTGACCGCATTGCCCGTGATTACCGCATGGCCATGCTGCATCTGACCGAGACGCAGAAGGCAGCGAAAAACGGTGACCCGGAGGCTCTGACACAGTACGGCGAAGCCATTGTGCAGGCCTATGAGCTGGTATTCGGCGTGGAGAATACCCAGCGGATCCTTGCTTACTTTGACGGCAAAACAACCGATATGGTTCTGCAGACCATGCCTTTTCTGTATGACGTTATCGAGCCTGCGGTATACAGAGCTGTACAAAGCAAGCGGAAAGTGATCGCCAATAACCTGCGGCTGAGCCGTTCTCAGCGCAGAAGACTGGGCCTGTTATGAATATCCTGTACCCACTGCCTAACGCTATTGTGTTTGAGGGCAGACGGTACCCCCTGGATCTCTCCTATGATACGGTGCTGAAGGTGTTTGCAGTCTACGCAAATACCGAGCTTTCTTCAACAGAGCAGGCAGAATACGCTGTGGCATTACTGGTCAGGCGCAAGGCTCCCACAGCCATTCTCACGCCTGTATTCAAGGAGCATATCAGCATTACAGGGAAGAAATCCCTGCGGCAGAGTGCAAAGTCTTTTGATTTTCAGGCAGACAGCAGCTATTTATATTCCTCCTTCCTGATGGATTACGGCGTTGATTTGTTTACAAGTCAGCGCCGTTTGCATTGGCAGAAGTTCCTTGCCATGTTTCAGGGGCTTTCTGCCCGCACCAAAATGCGGGAGGTCATGTCCATCCGGCAGCGACCCATCCCCGAACCCACGAAGCACAACGCAAAGGAGATCGAGGAGCTGATGCGCCTGAAAAGCTACTATGCGCTGACCGTATCCCAGGAGGAACGGGAACAACAGATGCAGAATGCGCTGGCCGATCTGGCAGGCGCACTGCGATACCGTGCTGAGAAAGGCGGGTGATGCATATGCCGGATACCGACGGTCAGGTCGTATATGAAATACGGGCGGATGACAGCAAGCTGGACAGTGATCTGGCTGCATCCAAAGAAAAGGTAACCGATGCAGCCTCCGATACCGCACAGGCGGTGGAAAAGCAATCGGAAACAGCAAGCAAGGTCATTCGTTCCGATTCCGACCAAACCACCCAGCATATCAAGAAGAACAATCAAAAACAGGTCAGGGATGAGAAAGAATCCGCTGACCGGAAGCAGGGCTACTGGAAGAAATTCACATCCCATGTCAAGCAATCGGTAACGGAAACCAAGGAGCATTTTTCCAAGGCAACCGATAAGATCGGCAATGCGGTGAAGCATCCGCTGCAGACCATCAAAAGCAGTGTATCCGCAGCCGCAGATAAGGTAAAAGCCACTGTGGAAAAGGGTGCCGAAAGCGTTGTGGATTTCATCTTTCATCCGGTAGAAACCTCCAAGAAAGCTGCAGCCGCCATTGTAGAGCACGCCAAAGCCGCCAAGGAAAAGGTATCGGGGCATATTGAAGCCATCAAACCGGTGGCAGAAGCTGTGGGCAGCGGCATTGTTACTGCCACCAAGGTAACGGCTGCGGGCTTTGCCGCCATCGGTTCTGCAGCATTGGCAGCCGGCATTCAGGGTACTACCTCTGCGGTGAATCTGGATCAGGCCATGAACAGCTTTGCGGCATCCACAGGTGTTTCCGCTGCCAAGCTGGATGACTATGAATCGGTGCTGAAAAGCATCTACGCAAACAACTACGGTGAGAATTTTCAGGACATTGCCGATTCCATGGCATTGGTCAAGAAGAACCTGGGCGATCTTTCGGACAAAGAGCTGCAAGCCGTCACCGAGGCTGCATTTACCCTGCGGGACACGTTTGAGTATGATGTAGCCGAATCTACCAGAGCCGCCAAAGCCATGATGGATAACTTCGGCATCTCCGGCGAAAACGCTATGTCGCTGATCGCAGCGGGCGCACAGAACGGGCTGGACTACTCCGGTGAGCTGATCGACAGCATCAATGAATACTCGGTGCAGTTCGGGAAGCTGGGCTTCACTGCCGATGATATGTTCAAGATCTTCCAGCAGGGTGCCGAAAACGGCGCCTGGAATCTGGACAAGGTAGGCGATGCCATCAAGGAGTTTTCCATCCGTGCCATTGACGGCTCCGATGCCACTGCCGAAGGCTTTGCTGCCATCGGTCTGGATGCGGCGAAAATGTCCGCAGCCTTTGCCAAGGGTGGAGATACCGCCAAATCAGCCTTCCAAAAGACCGTATCTGCTCTCGTTGCCATGGAGGATCCTCTGGCAAGAGATGCAGCGGGTGTATCACTGTTTGGTACCATGTGGGAAGATCTGGGCGTGGATGCTGTGGCATCTCTGGCAGAGATCTCCCAGGGCGCATACGACACCGAAGACGCACTCAAAGGCATTCAGGAGGTCAAATATAACGACCTTGCATCCATGTTTGAGGGTGCAAAGCGTTCGGTTGAGCTGCTGCTGATCCCTCTGGGGGAACAGCTCATTCCCGTTTTCCAACAGATCATTGAAGATGTCATGCCTGCGGTAGAGGATTCTTTACCCGTTGTCATTGACTGCTTCAGTGGACTTCTGAAACCTGTGCTTGATCTGGCTACCGATGCACTGCCGCAGCTTGTGACATGGCTGAGTGGGCTTTTTGACCCCATGAGCGAAAACACTGATCTGATGGCTACTATGAAGTCGGTCCTTCAAGAAGTCAAAGAAGTATTCAGTGCGCTTGCAGAGCCTATCAAAACGCTGATTAACGAAGCATTACCGCCTCTGTTGGAAATTTTCGGCAGGATCATGCCGGTGATCGGTCAGCTTGCGTCTGAGCTGCTGCCCCCTCTCATCGAGGTGTTTCTGGCACTATTACCGCCTATCAAAACACTTATTGAGGAATTACTGCCACCACTGGAAAGCCTAATCACAGCCCTGAAGCCCGCCCTGGAAGCTCTTGCCCCTGTTGTGGGCATACTGGCCGAAAAGCTGGGTACATCGCTTGCGGATGCGGTAGAGGTCATCATGCCCCTGATTACAGGCATCATTGATGTACTGACCGACCTGCTCGGCTTCATCGAGGATGTTTTCACAGGCGATTGGGAATCTGCATGGGATCACATTGTATCTGCATTCAAAAAGGCGTTCAACCTCATTCCCGCAGCGGCAGAAGCTGTTATCAACAGTATGATCGGTATTCTCAACGGACTCATCGGCGGCATCAACGCTATAACAGGCACGGTTGGTATCACAGCGATTCCCGAGATCTCCACAGTATCGCTGCCCAGATTCCATACAGGCGGCATTGTAGATCTGCAGGGGCGGTATGAAGCACCCATCATGGCAAAAGACGGCGAAATGGTGCTGACACAGGCACAGCAGAAAATGCTGTTTGATATGGCAAACGGCATGGCATATCCCGCAGACAGCTCTGCCGGCACACAGCATACTGTCAACAACTACTATAACACTACAGATATCACCAACAACAACGAATTTTCCGTGCGGGATGACAGTGACATCGAGCGTATCTCCCGTGAACTGAATCATTTGCAGGCACGGGAAGATGCCGGAAAGGGAGAATGAATATGTATATCATCTACCGAGGGCATACCAACACCGAGTACGGTGTGGAGATCAAGGATCTGCAGGTACCCCCAAGGGCTGCGGAGCAATACGAAATGCAGCAGATCCCCGGCAGATTGTCACCCATCCCGTTCAGAATGGGACAATACAAAAGCGGTAAGCTGACTGCGGTGCTGGTGCTGTGCAATACCGCCGATCTGCGGCAGATTTACAGCTGGCTCTCGGGAGAGGGTCAGCTGATCTGCAGCGATACTCCGCAGTTGTATTACCGTGTGCTGTCCTGTGATGTCATCAGTACAAAGCGTGTCGGAGCTGCAAACACCATCCGTGAGTTAAGTGTCAGCTTTACAGTGCTGCCGTTTGCCTATGCCGTGGAAAACACACCCATCATTGCTGAGAAAAGCCCTATGGAGTTTGAAACGCAAGGCAGTATTTATTCCGAACCGCTGATCTGTCTGTCGGGCATCAGCGGAGATGTGGTGCTTTCAGTCAATACCGTGGAGCTTGCCATCACCGGCATTACGGGAGATCTCTGCATTGATGTGGAACGGCGCAAGGCCTATCAGATCGCCGAAGACGGCAGCATGACTCTTGTGCTGGGCAATACCACGGGCAAGCTGTGGAACATGGTTCTGGTACCTTCCGCAACCGCAAAGAATGTGGTATCCTGGACAGGCAGTGTAGCGCAGGTATCGGTGACAAAGAATGAGAGGTGGTTGTAATGCAGACTGCACTGACTATCGGCACAGAATACCCCGATCGTCTGATGATCGGCACGGGAACAGAAGATAATCCGTGGATCATCGGTGACAGCGACCATGAGCAAAACCTGCAGAACCTTCTGGATGCTCTGGTAACCCCATCTGCATACATCAAGCTGACGAAGGACATCAGCGCTGCCCAAAGTGTGACCTACCGTGAAGGCATCAGCCATGCCATCACCATAGCAGCAGCTAAGCTGTATGCAGATGAAAAGGTAAAGGTTTCGGGACTGATCATCAATACAGATTACTGTATTCAAATCAGCGGAAGTATTACACATACCGTTGAGAATATTCAGTTTATGAGCCTGATTCACAAGGGCAGATATCCGGCTATATACGGATTATCCAACACTCTCTATCCTACGATTTTTTCAAACTGCGATTTTTCGGGGATCAAGCGTTCCGGCGGTGATATTCGGTTTTCGATGTATGCAGTACGCTTCAGCCATTGCTCCATCAATTGGGACACAACGGCTGCGGTTGGTGACAGCAGCGGTACCGTATTTGATACATCCCTCAAATATGAATACTGCTCCATCTGCTACAAAGGTCCTGTACATGGCTATGGATATCAGACCACACCTTTGCTGAAAAACGGTGACCATGTAGGAATCGTGGGCGAAATTTCCACCAGCGTTTCCGGCACCTATCTGTTCGATGGCTGCCGGTACTGCTATTTTGCAGGTATGGTGGATTGCAGCATTATGAACACCACTATCGGCTGCGGACTGTATTCGTCCAATCCGCAATGCCTCATGTGTATCACAGAAACCACAGGAAGCTACACGCTGACAAAGAACACCAATATCACCGATGTTACACCCGATCAGCTCCGTGACCGTGACTACCTGTACAGCATCGGTTTTCTGCCGTAAGGAGGTGTAAAAATGGCATCATGGATTGACACCAACTGGCAGCAGGATGATGCTGTAAACGGCGGTTTTCCATATCCTGTGGGGGCATCGGCTCCTATTGCCTTTGATTTGACTGCGGTATATACACCGTGGAAATTCTCCCCTTACATCAATGACGGATTCCCATATATCGTAGAGATCAATGTAAAAGAGCCGGTCCCCATGCCTGCCATTCATGAACCGCTGATCGTATATGCATCCAATGAGCACAGCTTTACTTCCAACGGTCTGCGGATCCTGCAGCCCCTCAGCTGCATTACCGAGGAGGGCGAAAGCTGGGATGCAGTCATCACCCACCCCATTGATGCGGATGGTGACTGGACAGCACTGCAAACCAAAAATATCGTGAAGATCCCATGTTGGCGCAGAGGAAAGCTCCACCCGCAGTTGTTTCGGATCTATCGTGCGGTAACAGCCATGTCCTCCAACGGAGAACAACGGCGGACTGCTTATCTCCGCCATATTTTCTATGATCTGAATGATGCCTGGATGGAAGAAACATCGCTGACCGATCTGCCCGGTACCGAAGCGATCAACCATGTGCTGAAAGGATTTGATCTGGTGCCGGGCGTAAACCCCGGTGTATGGTTTACTGCATACAGCGATATTACCGAGCAGCGCAGCATCACCTATGGCGGCAGTACCATCACCGCAGCATTGATCGGCACCGATAACAGTTTCATTCATCGTTGGGGCGGTGAACTGTATCGGGACAACTACTACTTCAGCATCTGTAAACGTCGGGAAAACAGCCTGGATCACGCCTTTGCCATCACTTATAGCGTAGAAATGACGGAATTGGAAGAAGACATCAATTATTCCGATTATGCTACTTATGTTATGGCATCGGACAACTTCGGGCACAGTGCAGTACGGTATCTGCTGGAGCTTTCGGCTTTGCGTCCCCATCATGCGGTAAGAAAGGTACAGTTCAACTATGCTTCCCAAGAAGAAGCGGACAGCGCATTTGAGCTGGATTTTGAGAACTACTTTGCATCTGTCAGTACGCCTCTGATCTCCTATCGTGTCTGCCTGGCCGATCTTGCACACACACAGCTCTACAAGGATTTTCTGGCACTGGAAGCGTTCGATGTGGGCGATATGGGCACGGTGTATCATGAGCTGCTGGATATCTCCACTACACAGAAGATCATCAGCAAGCGCACAGATGCACTCACCGGTAAGGTTCTGGAGATTCGTCTGGGTAACCTGCCGGGCAGCATTACCCGTAAGCGTCCGTACAGCAATACCATTTCAACAGGGCAGACAGCAGCAGAAAAACGGCTGGCAGCAACGCAGTCACAGTTGGATGCGTTGTCACTTGAAATGATCGTGACGCACCCCATTGCAACAGCAAACGGCAAATGGCTGATCACATCAGCCGGAAAATTTATTATGTGGAAAGGTGGTACATAATGGCAAACCCACAGGTTTTGAATACCAATATGACCGATGAAGAGATCCTTGCGGCATTGGCGCATTATCTTGCAGCCAATAATCCGCACAACGTCACCGCAGAGCAGGTTCCGGTCAGTGCAGAAGGCATCACAGCGAATAATGTGAGCGCTGCATTGCTGGAGGTGCTGGCTGTAACAAAGATTCAAACTCTCTCTAAAGGCACGGCCATCCCCGAAGGAGCAGATCTGGACAGCTATACCACACCGGGCGTGTTCCATTCGCCCACAGGCGCACAATCTGCCACGCTGGTGCATAGCCCGACCAAGGTTTACGGTTTCCGGCTTGAAGTGCGTGAGATCATCTCCGGCCGCTATATGCAGATCGTGTATCCCAACGCCAAGGGCGTTTTCTATATGAGAAATCTGCTTTCCGCCGGCTGGTCTAACTGGTTCAAGTTTGCCGGCGAGGAGATCATTCCGGCAGAGGAGGCATCCGCATGAAGTATATTATAATGATTTTGATCGTTCTGGGGCTTGCCGGTGCGGATTTCCTCACCGGATTGATCAAAGCCTACATCAAGGATGACGTATGCAGTGCCAAAATGCGAAAAGGCGGACTCAATAAAATGGGTGAGCTCATCATTATGGTCACTGCCTGCGGTCTGGAGATCGGCATTGAGCAGCTTGGGCACTACTATCAGGCAGCAGAGCTGGCAGCGGTTGCCGGTAAAGTGGCCGCAGGGCTGATATTCGGCTATATCGTGGTCATGGAGCTGATCTCTATTCTGGAAAATTACAGCTCCATCTGCCCCGATGCATGGTGGGTGCGGTCGGTCATCGGTAAGCTGCGCAACGTCAAATCAAAGGAGGATACAAAATGAAGATCTGTCTGGATGCCGGGCATTTTGGCAAGTATAATCCCTCTCCTATCGTCAAGGGCTACTATGAAGCGGAAATGGCCTGGAAGCTGCATCTGCTGCTGAAAGCGGAGCTGGAAAGCTACGGCTGCGAGGTCATCACTACACGGGGCGATCAGGCAAAGGACATGGAGGTTTCCAAGCGTGGCAAAGCTGCACAGGGCTGTGATCTGTTCATTTCTCTGCATTCCAATGCTACGGCAGATGGGGCAACATCGCCTGATTATCCCATCGTATACGGTCAGATTTCGGGCGTGGCAGATGCTCTGGCAGAAAAGCTGGCAAACCGCATCGCAGATGTCATGCAGACCAAGCAATCGGGCAGAGTGGGGCATCGCAAGGGAAACAACGGCGATTATTACGGCGTGCTTCGTGGCTCTGCTGCGGTGGGTGTGCCGGGGCTGCTGATCGAGCATAGCTTTCACACCAACGAACGCTCCGCAAAATGGCTCATGGATGAAAGCAATCTGCGGCAGCTTGCCCAAGCGGAGGCGGAAGTGATCGCCAAGCACTACGGGCTGCAAAAGCCCAAGGTAGACAAGCTCTACCGAGTGCAGGTGGGCGCATTCCGCATCCGTGAGAATGCAGAAGCTATGGTGCGGAAAATCAAGGAGGCGGGCTTTGAGGCCTTTGTGACGGAATCTGAATAGGGACAAAAAAGCCGGCAGGGGAGATTCCTCTGCCGGTTTTTGTGTTGCATTTCGTGTTGCATTTGTCTCAGTTTCGTGTTGCAAATAGCAGTTTTCAACGAAAAAACACAGTTTGCTGCTATCGGCAATGAAAATAAAAAACGACGTAAATTCGTGTAATTGTGAAGATACGTCGTTTTCTTTATGTTTTCACTTTGGAGCAGGTGAGGGGAATCGAACCCCCGACCTCAGCTTGGGAAGCTGATGTTTTACCATTAAACTACACCTGCATACACAAATGGCACACCAAAAGGTGCGCCATTTTGTGGTGCGGATAAGAGGACTTGAACCTCCATGAACTTGCGTTCATATGGACCTGAACCATACGCGTCTGCCAATTCCGCCATATCCGCATTTCGTATTCCGCATCGGGTGTCTCTCCCGAGTGCTTTATTATTATAGCACAAGTGATTCCGTTTGTCAAGCACTTTTTTGAAATTTTCCAAAAAAATTTTCGTGAGAAGGGTGCAGAGCTGCAAATTTCCGCTTGAAACGGTGATTTTACGGTGAAAAAATTTTCCCGGGCGGTGGCAAGGGGCGGTACATATCTCCTGTGATTTTCACATTACCGTCTTTTTTCCATCATATAGGGAAGATAAAATGGTATGCGTGGTGTTTTCTCTCGTTTTTTCACCCGCTGAGCCGATTTTCAAAAGATTTTTGCGGGAAAGTTTTGCATTTTCCGACAAAGTATGCTATAATAGAAGAGATTGCAATTTACGGAAAGGACGATGAATCAATGGCTGCATATTTAGACAACGCAGCAACCACAAAACCCTGTGCGGAATGCATTGAGGCGATGACCGATGCCATGCAGAATACCTACGGCAATCCGTCCTCACTGCACCGCATGGGACTGGATGCACAATTGGTGGTGGATGATGCCCGAAAGCAGATCGCGGCGGCACTTGCCTGCGAGCCGGGTTGCATTACATTCACCTCCGGTGCCACCGAAAGCAACAATCTGGCCATATTTGGTGCGGCAGGAGCTTACGGCAAGCGGCAGCGTAAGGTAGTGGTCACCGCTGTGGAGCATGCTTCTGTGCGGGCGGCTTATGATCAACTGGAAAAGCAGGGTTTTGAGGTAGTGCGGATATCCCCCAACACCAATGGCGAGATCGACCCGGATGCTTTTCTTGCAGAGATCGACGAAAACACCTGTTTGGCAAGCATGATGCTGGTCAATAATGAAACGGGAGCTGTTCTGCCGGTACGCCGTGCATTTTATGCCGCTAAGCGGAAATTCCCCAAGCTCATCACCCATTGCGATGCGGTACAGGGCTTTCTGAAGATCGGTTTTACGGCTGCAGAGCTGAATGCCGATCTAATCTCTGTCAGCGGTCATAAGATCCACGGGGCCAAGGGCGTGGGTGCCTTATACATGAAAAAAGGCGTGCGGCTGACTCCCCTGCTGTACGGCGGCGAACAAGAGCAAAAGCTGCGCCCCGGTACCGAATCTGTACCGTTGATCGCAGGCTTTGGTGCAGCGGCGGCAGCCATGCGGAAATCTATGGCACAGCGCACGGAACGGGTAACGGCCTTGCGGAATGAATGCATCCGACAGCTAAGCAGCATGGAGGATGTGATCCTGCATCAGCCGGAAGATTGCTCCCCTTATATTCTCAGTGCAGCTATAAAGGGCTTGCGGGCCGAGACGCTGCTGCATTTTCTGGCGGAGCGTCAGGTGTATGTTTCCAGCGGCTCTGCCTGCTCCAAGGGAAAACCCAGCGGCGTGCTGCGTGCCTTCCGTATTCCCGATGGACTGGCCGACAGTACCATACGCATCAGCTTTTGTGCAGAAAACACCGCATATGATATCAAATGCCTTGCAGAGGGCATTGCGGCTGCACAACAACAACTGATCCACAAGCGATAACATACTATTATAATAGAAAAGAGGTTGTATCATGCAAGAGATCATTCTGCTGAAATACGGCGAGCTTGCCCTGAAGGGCATGAACCGCAACAGCTTTGAGGATATGCTGCTGCGAAACATCCGCCACCGCCTGAAGCATATCGGCAGCTATGCCTATGCAAAGGCACAGTCTACCATTTACATCACCCCCTGCGCCGATACGGAGGAAGCCTGCGCTGCGCTGCTGGATGCCGCTATGCCTCGTCTGCATAAGGTATTTGGTATTGCTGCCCTGTGCCGCGCCCGTGTATGCGAAAAGAATTTTGCAGACATCGCAAAGCAGGCGGTACCCTATTTGCAGGAGGTTCTGCCCTATGTCAAAACCTTTAAGGTAGAGGCAAAGCGTGCGGACAAGGCCTTCCCCATGAAATCCCCGCAGATCTGCACCGAGCTGGGTGGTATTCTGCTGGAGGCATTCCCCAATCTTACCGTGGATGTGCATGAGCCTGACATCACCGTAACCGTGGAGATCCGTGATACCAATGCTTACATTCACGCTGCCAAACTGAAGGGCGCAGGCGGTCTGCCTGTGGGTACCGCAGGAAACGGTCTGCTGCTGCTTTCCGGCGGTATTGACAGCCCCGTTGCCGCATGGATGATGGCAAAGCGCGGTCTGCGGATCACGGCCTGCCATTTTGAAAGCCCTCCTTATACCTCCGAGCGTGCCCGCATGAAGGTGGAAAAGCTGGTGGAAAAGCTGGCCCCCTGGTGCGGCAGCATGGCTTTTTACTGCGTGCCCTTTACCGAGATCCAAGAGGTGCTGCGCCGTGAATGCCCCGAAGAATACTTTACCATCCTTATGCGCCGCCTGATGATGGAGATCGCACAGCGCATTGCAGCCCAGAACGATTGCTACGCTATCATCACCGGCGAAAGCCTGGGACAGGTGGCAAGCCAGACCCTGCAGGCCATCAACTGCACCGATGCTGTCAGCAAGATCCCCGTACTGCGCCCCCTGATCGGTATGGATAAGACCGAGATCGTGGATATTGCACGGCGTATTGATACCTATGAAACCTCTATCCTCCCCTACGAGGATTGCTGCACGGTGTTTACACCCCGTCACCCCAAGCTGCGTCCCCGTCTGGAGGAGGTGGAGGCTGTGCAGAGTGCTGTGGATTTCTCGGCGTTGATTGACGAAGCCGTGAAAAATACCACCAAAAAGATCTTTGCACAGCGGGTGGCAGAAGGCGACGAAGCCTGAGACATTCCGCCAAAAGTTTACAATCCATTCACAGATGCCATCAAATTTTTTGGTGAAGTTATGAAGAATATCATGAAAATTCAGGCGGAGTATGGTAAAGATTCCAAAGTTTTTGCGGGCGACCTTGACAAAACAGTGGCGGATGTAGTAAAATTGTTACGGGAGCGGAGTTTCTCTGTCGCTACGGCCGAAAGCCTGACAGGCGGACTCCTTTCCGAGCGTATTACATCAGTGGCAGGCGCATCGCAGGTTTTTGAGCTTGGAATTTGCACCTACTCCGACAGAATGAAACGGGATATGCTCGCAGTCCCACCCGAGATCTTGCAGCGTTACGGCGCTGTCAGCAGAGAAACGGCCTGTGCCATGGCACACGGATTGTCTGTCCGTTCCGGCGCGGCTCTCTCACTGGCGGTGACAGGCATTGCAGGGCCGGGGGGCGGCAGTGATGCACAGCCCGTGGGCACTGTTTACGCAGGCTTTGCGTTTCAGGAGCAGGTAGCTGCAACCTTGCTGCGGCTCTGGGAACTTCCGGAGCTTGACAGAGAAGGCATCCGGCACTATACCGCAAAATGTGTGTTTTGTATCGCAAAACAACTGCTGGAGGCGGAGTACATCCGCTGAAGGGAGCAACCTGTACGGTAGGCAGACCGCAACGACCCCCTTCTTCTTGGAAGGTCTGCTGCAGTCAACCCTTACCGTGAATGATGGAGGCGTTCTTCCCATGAGTGAAAATCTTCAGCAAAACCCCAACCCCAGGCAAGAGCACGAAAACTGTCCCCATCAGCGGACAGACCAACCCGTTTTTTCCTCGCTGCCCCCACGGGCAGAGGAATCCGGAGCAATGAACAGCACTGCATCTACGGCGGCTGACCCGGAAGCGTCGCAATCTGCGGTACACGCAGAGGCCTCGCCTTCCCCGACAGACAACGCAGAAGCCGCTGCGGTTCTTGCAGCCGTGAGTGAGAAAACGGATGACATCGACGCAATCCTCGCAGAGGTGGACGCAAAGCGTCAGCAGCCTGCTGCCCGTGAGAACGCCGATGTGCCCGTGACGGATCACACCCCGCAGGAAACAGATCCCGAACAGGCAGCTTCCGATGCTCCTTCTGCGGAGATCCCAAAGGCGGAAACTGTTACCCCGCCGAAGAAGAAATCCGCCAAAAAGAAGAAGCGGAAGAAGAAAAAGCGCAAGCGCAATTCCTTTGCACAGGGTATGCGCGATTTGTTCCCAAGACGCGGTGACTCCGCTTTCGATGTTGTCAGAAAAATCATCTTTCTTGTCGCACTCATCGTGTTCGCAGTCTGCTTGTATCTGGTGGCCGATTACTACATCGAGCGATATCTGAACAAGCGGCTGTATGAGGACATTCAGGGTGAGGTGCAGGACTTCCGTGACAACTACTCCTCTATGGAGCCGATCATTGAAACGACCCCGCAGGGTGAAGTATACGAGTACCTCGAATACAACTACATTGCGGATATGTTCCTGGAGCGCAACTCCGATCTCATCGGCTACGTTACCATCGAAGGCACCCCCGTGAGCTACCCCGTCGTACAGCGCAAATCCACAGACCCTAACATCAATACCAACGATTATTACCTCTACCGGGCGTTTGACCTTTCCGAAAACAGAGCCGGATGTATCTTCATGGATTATCGCTGCCACTTTGATGAAGTGGTGGGCAACCGCAGAGTTGTGGATAATTCCGAGAATCTGCTGGTTTACGGGCACAACATGAACAACAAATCCATGTTCGGCAGCCTGAAAAACTACTACACGGATTACAGCTACTACAAGAACCACCCCATTATTACGCTGGATTCCCTGTACAAGACCTACTACTATAAGATCTTTGCGATCTTTATTGTAGATGGCGCAGATACCACATCCGAGTACGCTTTCGACTGCTGGAACACCTTCGACTTTGAAACCGAGGAGGAGTTCCTTGCATATGTCAACAACGCCAAAAAACGCAACATGATGAAGAACGAGGTCGATGTGACCTACGGCGACCAGCTTCTGACGCTTTACACTTGCAACGGTATGCTGGATGACGCAAAGCTCATCGTTATGGCGCGTATGATGCGGGAGGACGAGGACCCCACCGACGGCACACAGTTCAGTGAGCCAAACGATAACGTCCTTTGGCCCAAAGCATTCTATGAATACGGAAGATATTCCCACTTTGACCCTGAACTCTTTGTCCCCTACGATTGAGATGAGGGTCCCCGAACCACCGGCGGCGGCCCACCCGGGAACGGACGGTTTCTCCGGATGACGCTTACCGACGGCTGCTTCGGCTTTTCGCTGCGCCCGTGTCCCCTGTGATCGGCGCACAGCCGACCTTTGTTCCGTCGCTTCGGCGACAAACACGGCACCATGCAGCAAAAAATCCACAAGATACAGAAAGGCAGAATAAGCACACGCCATTCCTGCGGCGTGTCCGTCCGGGCAAGAGGACAGTCACGGACGGCTCTTATAGGAGGACACAAACGGTTTCTGGACAAAATCCCCATGCAATCTTGGGGAAATAAAGCCGGCCATGCGCCGGTGAGATTGATATATTGGAGAGAAACTATGCAAGTTCGAACGCGACGAAACCGCATCGCGCTTCTGGTTGCCGGAATGATGGCTTTCACCGCAACAGGTGTTACCGACATTCGACCGGACGCTTTGTATGGCTCGAGCGTTGCCGATGTAGCGTATGCAGCTACCACCACGATGAACGGAACCGATACCGGCGCACATGCTGTACCGGGGAACTCACCGCTGACGGTAGGCCAGGCCGCAGAGCTTTCTGCCGCTGTAAACGACTACAACGTGACCGATTGGTGGAAGGCCGATCTTTCTCAGTATGATCAGAGCCTTTCTCTCATCAGCTACGAGGCAACGCCCACTGAGCAGGACCCGCTTTTGACGACAACTGCAGTGACAACAACCCCCATGGAAACCACTACTACCACCGTGCTTACCACTTATCCGGAGCCGGCACTGACTGCCGCTTCCACCATCCAGGCACAGCCCGATACTGTCGTCTTTTATTCATCGGGATTCGGCCACGGCGTGGGTATGAGCCAGAATGGCGCAAACTTCTACGCCCGGTACGACGGTTGGAACTATGAACAGATTCTGTCGCACTACTACCCCGGCACTACGCTGGTCAATACCGGTGTGACCGAAGATACACAGATCACCATCGGCAATTGCTCCGGAGATATCGTCTCCGTCATTGCTCAGATCGTGAATCTTGAGATGGGCCCCAGCATGGCTCCCGAAGCTTTGAAGGCACAGGCCATCGCTGTTTACAGCTTCTATCTCTACCACGGCCACGGCTCCGGTCTGCGGGGCAAGGCCAACCCCTCTCAGAACATCATCGATGCTGTACGCTCGGTGCTGGGCACTGCTGTCTACTACAATGACGCTCCTGCTCTGACTATGTTCTACGCCTCCAGCGGCGGCGCAACCGCTTCCTGTAAGGATATCTTCTTTATGGATATCCCCTACCTCATCAGCGTCCCCGTGGAGCACGACGATACCTGCGATCCCTATTACAGTGAAGCCACTGTATTTACCACCTCTCGTCTGAAGTATCTGCTGGAATCTGCCTACGGCGTAAGCCTCAGCGGCAGCCCATACGATTGGATGCAGATCACCTACGGTGACGGCGGATATATCGCAAGCGTTGTCATCGGCGGAACCGTAACGGTCAAGGGTAATTCCCTCCGCTCCGTACTCGGTTTGCGCTCCCCGAAGTTTGAGTTTGTGTATCAGCCTGCGGTGGCAGAAACCACTACCACCACTACGACTACCACAACTACAACTTCCACTGCTGCCTGAGATCAGATGGCACAGTACCTTGAATAGAGATCAGACGGTCGGTTCTGCTGGCCGTCTTTTCTGTTATCAACCACGAAAGGATACCGCCTATGAGCCGCTATCGCAGACTGTTCCGCATTCTGTTTTTGCTGCTGTTCGCCTTTGGGGCCAACAGCTTTCTGCTGATCTACCGCCATCCCCTGCTCCTTGCTGCTGCGCTGCCTGCTATGCTGATTCCCAATGTGCTGGCAGGGTTTACTGATCTCAAAATACCCACGCTGCGGCTGAAATGCTGCAATCACGGGCTGGAATGCCTGCTGATCTTCTCTGCTTCTGCCGTGATCTCCGTTATCACACAGCTATTGCTGCTGACAAACATCGCAAGCATAGGCTGGAAGCTTTGGGCGTTCAGCGCACTGTGGGCTTTTATCACCAACGCTGTGTTCTTCTGGAACGGCATCATCTCTGTGTACTGCACCTCCTCGCAGTTAGGGGTCAAGCATCGTGTCATTGGTGCCATTTGCGGGCCCATCCCCATTGCTCATCTATTTGCGCTGCACAGCATCATTCAAATCGTGCGGGCAGAGCTGCATCTGGAGGTGGAAAAGCACTGTCTCAACGACAGCAGACGCTCCTTGGAGATCTGCAAAACCAAGTACCCTATCCTGATGGTGCATGGTGTTTTCTTCCGTGACAGCAAGGCCTTTAACTACTGGGGCAGAGTACCCGCACAACTGATTGAAAACGGTGCCACGCTGTTCTACGGCGAGCATCAATCTGCACTTTCCATTGCACAAAGTGCAGAGGAGCTGGCGGCACGCATTCGCACGCTGGTAGAGCAGGAAGGCTGCGGCAAGGTGAATATCATCGCACACTCCAAAGGTGGATTGGACTGCCGCTACGCCCTTGCACACTGCGGCATTGCCCCCTATGTGGCATCTCTGACCACTATAAATACCCCGCACAAAGGCTGCGGCTTTGCGGAATATCTGCTGGAGAAAACACCGCAGAACGTCTGTGACGGGCTGGCAGCCACCTACAACAAGGCTGCTGCGGTTCTGGGCGATACCTCCCCTGATTTTATGGCTGCTGTGAGAGATCTGACGGCAGCACGCTGCAAGGCACAGATGGAACATCTGGCAGAGCCGGAGGGCATTTTCATTCAGAGTGTAGGCTCTATGCTGAAAGGCTCTGCGGGGGGACGGTTCCCTTTGAATTTCTCCCAGCCGCTGGTAGGCTATTTTGATGGCCCCAATGACGGTCTGGTGGCTGCGGAATCCTTCCGATGGGGTGAAAACTATCGTTTTCTGGTACCGCCCGGAAAACGGGGAATCTCCCATGGGGATATGATCGACCTGAACCGTGAGAACATTCCCGGCTTTGATGTACGGGAGTTTTATGTACAGCTTGTGGCGGATCTGAAGCAGCGTGGGCTGTAAATCCAACAAACAAAGGCGTGAGATTCTACTGAGATCTCACGCCTTTTTAGGCAAAAAAAGTCCGGATGACGACGGATCGTCACCCGGCAGAAGGAAAGAGGTTACCAGCAAAAGTTAGGTGGCAAAACGAAAATGCACAGGCATTCCGTTTCGCATGGTGGGGAGAACCTCCCCTTGGATCAGCGGCAGGAAATAGGCTGTCGCTTCCTCCGTCACGTCATTCCCGCTGCTGTTGATCCATGCGGCAGGGAATGTACGGGTCACATTGGCAGCCGACGCTGCCGGCATATGGGAATAGGCAATCCGATATTCCTCGGAACCTGTATCACGCTGTAAGGTCACCATCTGACCGCTGAGGCCTTCCAGAGCAAGCTGCACTGCATACCTGCCTGCGCCTTCAGACTCCTCCAGATCGGCTGCAGAAGCCAGATGCGCGGCACAACGCTGCATAACATTCAGCTCAATGGAACGCACCTTGCACCCGATCTCTTTCCGTACCAGATCCTCCAGGAAACGGCCGATTCCGGAAAGATAGGCATGGCCAAAGGCATCATTGGCACCGGAACGATAATCGCAGCCGTCCAGGGTAATGCCCTCGGAAACGGCACAGATGACGGAACGATGGCTCTCCATGGCTTTTTTCACATCACGGATGAACTGTGCGACGGAAAAATCACTTTCGGGCAGATAGATCAGATGGGGAGCGACCTCTCCATTGGAACGCAGCAGACAGGTGGAGGCAGTGAGCCAGCCGGCATCTCTGCCCATGATCTCGCAGATGGTCACAGAGGGAACACGGTATACCGAGGAATCCCGCACAACCTCCTGCATGGTCATGGCCACATATTTTGCCGCGGAGCCGAAGCCGGGGGTATGGTCTGTGCCGACAAGATCGTTGTCAATGGTCTTGGGAACGCCGATGACACGAATAGGACTCCCCTGCTTCTCCAGCCAGGCGGAGAGCTTGGCGACAGTGTCCATGGAATCATTGCCGCCGATGTAGAAGAACGCATCAATGGCGTTTTTTTGCAAAATATGATGGATCTTGTGGTAGAGAGAGTCATCCTGCTCTGCCGACGGCATACGGAACCGACAGGAACCGAGCGCCGTAGAGGGGGTTTTCCGCAGAAGATCCACGTCCTCAGGATCAGCCAAAGCCTGAGAGAGATCCACGAAATGTTCCTCCAACAGACCTTGCACGCCGTTGAACACGCCGAAAACCTCGATCTTATTGCTATTCTGCACTTTATTGCTCATTTCGGCAGCAGCGGTAAAAATACCCACCAGCGAAGCGTTGATGGCACAGGTAGGGCCACCGGACTGGGCAACAGCAAATCTCATGAAGCAGAAGCTCCTCTCACGATATTGAAAAAACTGCGTAAAACCGCAGTCTTACCACGTTATTTAGTATACTCCTTTTATGACGAAAAGTCAAGGGGTGAGAGCAGATTTCGTCGCTTTTCATAATACATTATCCCTTTGCCGTATTTTACAAGTCACAACGCTCCGCTTTTTGGTATATTATTGCCATTGTTGCAATTCTGTTATGATATATCCTGTGAATAAAGCAGAATATATCATATTGTTCAAGAGAAAAAGACCCTGCGTTTTATCCGAACAGACGCGCCCCCATATCTCGTGGACAGTTTTTGAAATTAGACCGCCGTACAAATACAACTGTACTGTACAGAATGACAGTTATTGCAGTTTTTCCTCCCCGATTTTCAAAAAAAATCACAATTCTGCGGAAAAACTATTGCATTTACGCCGAAAATGCAGTATAATATTCCAGTAACCGAAATCTTCGGTAACCAGATTAAGGAGGTTTTTACCATGTCTTTAAACAATGCATATCTGCAGGGCGTTTACGAGAGAGTCTGTGAGCGCAACCCCGGCGAGCCTGAGTTCCAGCAGACCGTATACGAGGTGCTTTCCAGCCTGGTACCCGTTGTTGAGCGTCGTCCCGACATCGTGAAGGCAGGCGTCATTGATCGTATGGTCGAGCCTGAGCGTTCCATTTCCTTCCGTGTTTCTTGGGTGGATGACAACGGCAACGTACAGGTAAACCGCGGCTACCGTGTGCAGTTCAACTCTGCCATCGGTCCTTACAAGGGCGGTCTCCGTCTGCACCCCTCTGTAAACCTCTCTGTTATGAAGTTCCTGGGCTTCGAGCAGACCTTTAAGAACAGCCTGACCTCTCTGCCCATGGGCGGCGGTAAGGGCGGCGCAGACTTCGATCCTACCGGTAAGTCCGACGGCGAAGTGATGCGTTTCTGCCAGAGCTTTATGACTGAGCTGTCTAAGCACATCGGCCCTGATACCGACGTTCCCGCAGGTGACATCGGCGTTGGTGCTCGTGAGATCGGCTATCTGTTCGGCCAGTACAAGAGACTGCGCAACGAGTTCACCGGCGTGCTCACCGGTAAGGATATGTCCTGCGGTGGTTCTCTGATCCGCCCTGAGGCTACCGGCTACGGTGCTGTTTACTACACTGTTGAGATGCTCAAGAGCTTTGGCGAGTCCATCAAGGGCAAGACCGTTGCGATCTCCGCTTTCGGTAACGTTGCCTGGGGTACCGCTAAGAAGGTTGCAGAGCTGGGTGGTAAGGTAGTTACCCTTTCCGGCCCCGATGGCTACGTTTACGATGAGGAAGGCGTAACCACCGAAGAGAAGTTCAACTACATGTTGGAGATGCGTGCTTCCTGCCGCAACAAGGTTAAGGATTATGCTGATAAGTTCGGCGTGCCCTTCTTCCCCGGTGAGAAGCCCTGGGGCGTAAAGGCTGACATCCTGATGCCTTGTGCAACTCAGAACGAGGTTCGCATGGAGGATGCCGAGAAGATCGTTGCAAACGGCGTGAAGTACTACGTTGAGGTTGCTAACATGCCTACCACCAACGAAGCTATCGACTACCTGAAGAAGAACGGCGTTGTGGTTGCTCCTTCCAAGGCTGTTAACGCCGGCGGCGTTGCAGTTTCCGGTCTGGAGATGTCTCAGAACTCCATGCGTTATAGCTGGACTGCTGAGGAAGTAGATGCAAAGCTGCAGACGATCATGCAGAACATCTACAAGGCTTCCTACGATGCTGCTAAGGAGTACGGCATGGAGGGCGACCTGGTTGCAGGTGCCAACATTGCAGGTTTCCTGAAGGTTGCACAGGCCATGATGTGGCAGGGCGTTTGCTACTAATCTGCTGATTGGCATACCAAGAGATATCAAAGAGCGCACTCGCAATTGCGGGTGCGCTTTTTTAGAACAATTTTGCGGCTCATCGTTTATGATTATAAGAGAATGTTGCTTAGTCTTTTGTGCTACGGAAATAACAGATTTCACCACAATTCAACAAGTTTCGTACGTTTTCAAGCCAGATTGCATCAATCGGCAATAAAAACAGCACAAAACTGCATTGACAGAAATGCGATTTTGCGGTAAAATAATATCGTAGTTCGGCAAGAAATTCACCTTTATTGCCAAGCTTCTGATCTTGTATGAACGCTCCGCTGCATGTTTGCAGCCGGTGTGATTTCATAGTGACTCTCCATTGCATATGGAGCCCCCCTTTTCAATTTCTCAATTTTCAATTCCTTTTGTACAGGCGGTTGCTCTTGCAACCGCTGTTTTTCTTTTCCGGCACTGATCATACATATCACCGCAAAGCAAAAAAAGAACCGGCACCCGAGGATGCCGGTTTTTTTATCTCTCGATTAAACGAGCTGGATGATCGCCATCTCAGCAGCATCGCCGCGGCGAGGGCCGACCTTTACCAGTCGGGTGTAACCGCCGTTGCGCTCTGCGTAACGAGGAGCGATCTCGTCGAAGAGCTTCTTAGCGACGCTCTCCTTGGTGACATAAGCAAATACCTGACGCTTGCAGTGCAGATCGGCAGCGGCATCGTTACCCTGAACAGCCTTGCCCAGTGTAATCATTTTTTCAGCCATTGCACGAACTTCCTTTGCTCTGGTCACAGTGGTTTCGATCTGGCCGTTCTCCAGCAGATATGTTACCATACCGCGGAGCATTGCCTTTCTGTGATCGGATGTTCTGCCGAGCTTTCTGGAACCCGCCATTGTTCTTCACTCCTTTGTAATTCATCGGTAGCCGAACTTCGGCACCGAAACGGGATTAGTCATTGTCTTCAGAGCTGAGGTCAAAGCCCAGGGATCTGAGCTTCTCCTTCACCTCATCAAAGGACTTCTTACCGAGGTTTCTGACCTTCATCATCTCGTCCTCGGACTTGCTGATCAAGTCCTCTACGGTGTTGATGCCGGCGCGCTTCAAGCAGTTGAAGGAACGCACCGACAGGTCAAGCTCCTCAATGGTCATCTCAAGGATTTTCTCCTTGCCGCCATCGTTCTTCTCAATGAGAACCTGTTCAATGCTCGACTCCTCGGAGAGATCCACAAAGAGTCGGAGATGCTCGTTGAGGAGATTGGCCGCCTGGGACAGCGCCTCCTTTGCGGAGATGGTGCCGTCTGTCCAGACTTCAATCGTGAGCTTATCGTAGTCAGTGATCTGACCGAGACGAGTGTCCTCAACCT
>SVNP01000018.1 GCA_015066805.1 Ruminococcus sp.
TGCTGTGTCCGTTGTGATGTCACCTTACCGACAACTCACGACCCGTTCATTACGAATGAACTGCTCTACCGACTGAGCCACACAAGCATTTGATATTCAGTTTTGATTTTTGCAAGGCTTGCGTTGTCCGTTGTGATGTCGCTTTATCGACAACCCACGACCCGTTCATTACGATATGAACCAGTTCAGCGAAGCTTAACGTGCTCTACACGACTGAGCCACACAAGCATTGATATTCAGTTTTAATTTCGCAAGGCTTAGCGGTCCGCCGTGATGTCGCTTTACTGACAACCCAAGACCCGTTCATTACGACATGAGCCAGTTCAGCGAAGCTTAACGTGCTCTACACGACTGAGCCACACAAGCATTTGATATTCAGTTTTAATTTTGCAAGGCTTAGCAGTCCGTTGTGGTGTCGCTTTACCGACAACCCAAGGCATCTCGCAGCATACACAAAGGGAAGCCCTCGGAAACAACGTATTTCCGAGGGATTTTCCCATTTAAGCTAGTAGTCGGACTCGAACCGACGGCCTGCTCATTACGAATGAGCTGCTCTACCAACTGAGCCATACTAGCATATTTGATTTTGTAAGCTGCTGGGATGGCGCGCATCCTATTTCATGAGCCGCACAGCACGCTGACAGCAGTTAGTATACCACAAAATGAACGAAAAGTCAAGGGAAAATCGCAATAAAAAATCAAAAGCAGAAAAAAATCAAAAAGAATTGTAATTTCCGAAAAAGTGTGCTATACTATATGAGGAAAGTTCTGCCTTTGCAATGACAGGCAGAAGCAATGTATTGGAAAGGAGTGCAGTCTGTACCTCAAACAGAACTGCGAATGAGCCCATGCGTGATTCAAAAACCAATCCGCCCCGTGCAGGAAAAGCCTCTGTGCTGGGCATTGTACTGGTGGTATTTCTTTTGCTGCTGACCATCACCACTTTGTCTGTCAATCTGATATTTAAGGATGCCGCTACTGTGCCGGAATTATTCGGGCATCGGTACTATGTCTATCAGTATGATGACATGGAAACCGCCGATGAAGGCTCTACCATTCCAAAGGGAGCCATGGTGATCCTGGATGACAAAGATCTGCTGCCTCCTGCGGTCAATCAGATCGTATTGTACCGCAGCACTACCGGTGATTGCCGCATCGGTCAGGTCAGTCTGGTGCTGAATGCCACAGCAGAAGAAAACACTGCTAAGCAGACAGTATACTATCTGACCACAGCCAAGAATGCTTCTGCCATTGCAGTAACCGAAGATGATATCATCGGCATCTGCCGCCAGCGCAGTACCGAGCTGGGTGCCGCAGTGGGATTCCTGACAGGAACGGCAGGTCTGGTACTGGGTATGATCCTGCCCTGCGTTGCCGTGCTGCTGTACATTGCCGCATTGTTTGTGGCAGCCAGAGAAGAAGCCGATGATGACGATGATGACGACACCGACCTGATGTTTGTAAAGGCATTGCAGGAAAAGAAAAAGGCTCTGGAGCAGCAGGCTGCGGAAAACAAGGATCAATCTGCCGATGACGATTCCCGTACAACAGTGGAACAGGAAGCTGCCGAAACAGAGGCTGCCATTCGTCGTGCAGAAAAGTTTGCGGCCATTCGTAAGAATATTGAAGGTCGCCGCACCAACGCAAGCACTTCGGAGATCCCGCTGTATACTACTGCCAGCCGCCCTGCCGTATCGGTTACCAAGCAAATGCCCGCACCGGATCCGGAGCTGATGGATCTCATTGCAGGCAGAAGCACCAAGCAGGCAGAAGCCGCCAAGACATCTGCCATAGAGGACAGCACCGATGCACTGATCGCACAACTGACTGCCGATAAAACACAGCAGGAGATCGCAGCAGAGCCCATACCTGAAATTGTGGAAGTGCCCAAAGCCGAGCCTGTGGCAGTGACAGAAAGCAAGCCCACAGCACCCAAGGCTGCTCCCAAGGCAGCACCTAAGGCAGAAGCCCCCAAAGCAAAGCCTGCGGTCAAAAAGGCTGCCCCTGCGAAGAAGCCCGCTGCAAAGCCCGCATCTTCGGGAACCGATTTCAGTGATCTGATGGCAATGCTGGATGCCGCAAAGAAAAATCTGGAAGAATAACGCAAAACCCGTGAGAGATCATCAAATATCTCTCACGGGTTTGTTTTTTATGGATTTTTCACCCAAAGTGCATAGTAGTATTCGTCATGTGCTTCTGCGGAGGTCGCCACCATGCGATAATTCTCATACAGCCCAGCGTAATCGTATTTTTCTTCCATGATCTCATCAAATTCCCAACGGATGACCACATAATCGGCAGCCTTTTGTGCGATGAGACGTTCCTGTTCCTCATACATCAGAGGCAGTGCCTCTCTGGGAATATTCAGCCTGCAGAAAAACACGCTTTCCGGCAGTGGAGAACCACTCATCAGATAGTATCCCCCATCCAGAAAACCATAGTTGAGCAGGGTGGCATCCGGTGTCTGCGCCATAACAGATGCAAACTGCACCTGCGGATAGTAGGATACATCCTTACCCATAAAATACAGGCAGTTGCTTCCGCCCAGCAGTCCGGCAAGATATCCGCCTGCCAAAGCAGCCTTGCCGTAGCCATCTGTTGTGATATTCTTTCGCACTGCCGCAGTCATACGCAGCAAAGCAATGATGCCAAAAGGCACAAAAGCACCAAGGATCAGCAGATAATACCGATACCGCACGCCGCCGATGAACACAAACACATAGGTGAAGATCAAAGGAACCGCTACCCCCAACCTTGCAAACCGGGAAGCAGCCATTTCTTTGGCTCTTGCAAAATATACAGCACCCAGCAGCACCACAGGCATCATTACAGGATTCCAGAGGATATCCTTGGCAAAAAAATCAGAGATCCGCTGCCAAAGCGTCACACTGCGGGGATACAGTGCAATATTGGAGTAGAAATACACATACATCCAGTCCGATACCGCATCCTTGGCAACAAAATAGATGATCCACGGCACCGTTGCCAGCAGCATACCGCCCACTACCAGAGCTGCCGCACGGCAAGCCTGCCAAAAGCTTTTCTTTCGCCACAGATATATGCCGATCATTACGCACCAGCCGATGTAAAACCCCAGCATGGTAAACTTGATCCACAACACACAGCCTGCAAATATTCCGTTTTTCAGTATCCGTCCCGCAGTCAGACCATCTTTTCCATCCCCGGCATTCACCGCATATAACAAATCATACAGCGATGCCAGCACCAATGGCAGACAGTATTCCTCGGCATTGTCACCGCGGCTGTAACAAAAGGCCGTTACAATGACCACAGCACCGGCTGCGGCGGCAAAAAAGCATTCTTTTTTGGGCAGATACATCTCTGCCAGACGGTACATTCCAAACAGGATCCACACCCAGCAAAGGATCTGTACTGCGTATACGCCGAAAAACCCACCTTTCGGCAGCCATGCCGCCGGCAGATGCAGCACATACAGCAACGGGCCTTTCTGTTCATAGATATCCGCATACAGCACCTTACCCTCTGCCATGGCCTTTGCCACCGTGAGAAAGCAATTCTGATCCACACCTGTATGCAGCGGAAACAAAAAGGATGTCATGGAACCAAAGGTCATCAGCACAACGGCCAGCAGAAAAAAACCTGCCCACAACCGAAGCTGCTCCCCTTTTCCGGTCTTATTCATCGCAAAGCGACCACAGCCACCGCACAGGCAGGCAGCGTCATATGCAGCAGCCCGTTCTCCATGGTCACACCGGAATACTCCACAGGGCATACGGCATCGGGGGCATCAAAGGTGTTGTGGGCGTGGCAATCTCCTGCCAGTATGCGGGCAGAAAGCACCTCGCCTGCCACAGCACCCACATCCAATGTCAGCTCGGTCTCCTGCAAAGCAGGGTTGCACAGGCTGATGCAGATCTCCCCATCCTTCTTAGTGGCGATCACCGAAACCGCAGGCAGACCCTCGGCTACGGGAATTTCACCTGCAATATCCAGCAGCACACCGTCCTTGTGGGGTCGGAACAGGTCGAACACATGATAAGTAGGCGTGCAAAGCATCCGATCCCCTTCTGTCAGGATCAAAGCTTGCAGCACGTTTACGGTCTGTGCCAGATTGGCCATCTTTACCCGATCGGTATGGCGATGGAAGATGTGCAGCGTACAAGCCGCCAGCACCGCATCCCGCATGGTATTCTGCTGATACAGATACGCACCGTTGGTTCCCGGGGTCACATCATACCAGCTACCCCATTCATCCACGATCAGAGCCACCTGCTTTTTGGGGTCATACTTGTCCATGATCTCACTGTGCTTGGTCAGCAATTCTTCCATTACCAGTGCCTTGCGGATGGTTTCCTTGTATTCCTCATCGGTAAACCGGACCGCATCGCCCTTGGCATCCCAGTTGCCGCTGGGCACCACATAATAATGCACGCTCAGGCCCTGCATCATCCACGGCTCTACTCTTGCCATCATGCGTTCTGTCCAGTTGTAATCCTCTCCGCTGGCACCGCAGGCAATTTTCATCAGGGGCGTCTGATTATAAGGCTTTGCAAAATTCTGCCAGTTACGGTACAGATCTGCATAATGGTCGGGGGACATAAAACCGCCGCCGCCCCATACCTCGTTGCCGATGCCCAGATAGGGGAGCTTCCAGGAATGCTCTCTGCCGTTTGCCCGACGCTCGCAGGTCAGGGTGGTGTCATAATCGGATGTGACATACTCCACCCAATCGGCCATTTCCTGAACCGTACCGCTGCCCATATTTGCCGCCAGATACGCATCACAGCCCAGCAGCTCACACAGTCGGAAAAACTCATGGGTGCCAAAGCGGTTGTTCTCCAAAGGCCAGCCCCATACGGTATTCACACGGACAGGTCGGCTTTCCGGAGCACCAATGCCCTCCCGCCAGTGGTAGGCATCGGCAAAGCAGCCGCCGGGCCAGCGCAGCACGGGAATTTGCAGCTTTTGCAGTGCTTCCAGCACATCGGTGCGGTACCCTTCGGGGGAACGCTTGGTGCTGTCATCCTCTGCCCAGATGCCGTCATAAATACATCTGCCCAGATGCTCCGCAAAATGGCCGTATTGTGCCGCAGGCACGATTTTTTCTTCGGCTGCGGGAGTTACTTGTAATCGGATCATGAAGAATCCCTCCGTTTTTTCAATTCCTATTCATTATAGCAGATTGCTCCGCACTTTGCAACAGGATTCAGAGAATCTTCATAGAAAAAAGCATTACTGCACCTTGTATCCCTGTGCCGTAGTATACCGGACATATTCCCCGCTTACCGCATCCACATAGGTCAGATAGTCGATTTCATCGGCAGGATTATGCAGCACAAAGCGATAGCACGGGCGGACATCATAGCGATCTCCCTGCAAGGGGGGCTCTGCTGCCTTTTTATTGCCTGCACAATACACCAGCTCCGCCGAAAGGATCTCCCACTCCACATATTGGCTCATTTTTTCTGCACAGCAGCGCAGGGCATCGGCAACGGGTACGATCTCCTTGATATCCTGCCGCTGTGAAAATTCGGCCACCCTGCCGACACCGTATGCGGCATCCACATCATCTGTTACAGCCATATACCCTGTACTGATGAGAAATTCATAGCTGCCGGCACCCGAATTGTTGGAATTGACCCCGTAAGGCTCATAATCAAAGGGGATCCCTTCAAACGCAGGCGTAGTTGAAAACTGCAGACAATACCTTCCGCTGTCGGCAACTTCTATGGCGTGTACCCGTATCACCTGAAAATCCACAAGAGCATCCGCAGGATGCGGCATTGCGTTGATGTAATCCTCATAAAACCGTACCGCATCGCAAATGGCGATCTCTTTTCCGTCTGTCATGAGAACAGTTTCTTCGGAATCGACGGAATAATACTGCGCATCCCATGCATCAAAAGAACCGGTCGTGGAATCAAAAGGAGAAAACGCATTCACCATAATATATGTTTCCAGAAAACGATCATCGGTTTCATGGTTCAGCTCGCTGACAAATGCCGCCAGCTTTCCCTTATTGAAGGTGGTCAGCCCTGCACCAACGGGAGATTGCAGCTCCAGAAAACGATTCTCTGTGCCCGGGGGCGTACCCTGTCCCTCATGAAAATAGGGGCTGTAAAACATATAGTAAACATCCTCCTTTTTCTCACGGCAGAAATCCTCCCAGTTTGCACCGATGGTTTTCACATCGTCGTATGTGTTGTCACCGGAGATATTGGAATTTTTGCCATAGTAAAAAAGGCAGTTCTCATCGGGCACTTCATCGGGGAAAAGGTAAGCAAAGGTTTCCAGGTAGCTGCGGTAAAAGTCCATGAGCTCGTCCTGCTCCGGGATATACTTGTGCATAACGCTAACATGATCTATGGCAGACGGCACTTTGCTGAAGAAGTGAGCATCTACCGTAAAATCCGTATTTGCCGCAATGATATCACGCATTTCTCCATCGGAGTAAAGGGTTACGGGGTTTTCGTAGCTGCTGTATTTGCCCTTATTCATCTTGATCTGAGAAAAATCGGGCTTCTCAATGGGCTGCACCGTACTGCTTTCATCCGTATCCACAGAAGAAACGACATCGGCAGAGGATAAGGGCGAGCTGCTCTCTCCCTCTGTGCAGCCACACAACAGCGCACACAGCAGACACAAACACAACATTCTGTAACGGGTATTCATACTATATCTCCTTTCCGAAGGCGGCATCTTCACCGCCTTTCTACTATGGAATACGAATCAGCCCTGCCATTTGGTGCATCCGCTGCCTTATTTTGGATGATTGCACAAAAAACACGGCGATCTTTTGTGCAGATCGCCGTGTCAATCTCTATGTGATCGTTACCGATATCCCCGTCTGATCCAGGCAATGCAGGATGCAAACCAAGGCGCGCAGGCAGGATTATCATGCCAAGGGCCTGACATGGTGGTTTCATCGGAAAGAGAAAGCCCGTGCCCCCCCATGGGGTAAATATGCGCCTCAAAAGATATGCCCTGCAAAGCCAATGCCTGCATGAAATCCAGACTGTTCCGCACGGGCACACAGCCGTCATCGCTGGTGTGCCAGAGAAAAGCAGGGGGTGTATCGGCACTGACCTGCTGCTCCAGCGCGACCATTTTCCTCTGTTCCTCTGTGGGATTCTCACCAATGAGATTATCAATGGAGCCCTGATGGGTGTAATCGCCCGCAGTAATAACAGGGTAGCATAAGATCTGGGCATTGGGGCGGTATGCGGCAGGATCTCCCAGCACATCGGTCACCACAGCATGATTCCAGTGTACGCCAAGGCTTGCCGCCAGATGTCCCCCCGCAGAAAATCCGCAAACGGCAATGCGGTCGGGATCTACCTGCAATTGCTGTGCATTGGCACGCACATAGGCCACCGCAGCAGCAAGCTCCAGCAAGGCCATGGGGAAAGGCTTGCGATAGGTGCTGTATTCCAGTACAAAGGCCTGTACGCCGTAGCCTGCAAAGCGATACGCCACAGGCAGTGCTTCCCGTTCGGAGCAATAATCATAGCCGCCGCCGGGGCAAATAATCACCGCAGGACGATTCTGCATATGGTTTTCTTCCGTAAAAGCAACACAGACCGAAGTCAGTGTGGCAGGCGTTTGCGGTGCCTGCAAGCCTGCTTTTTCATAGGGGACTTGCAATGCGATCGTATCCATAATCAGGGTTCTCCTTTTATCAGATGATAAACGGCCTTCAGGCCACCGAACAAATATCCAGAATCAAGTAGGTTTGATCCTCATCGACAATGGTTTCGCTCCATGCTTCTTCGCTGATGGTCACCTTGTCTCCGTTTTCAGTGCAATACCCTTCACAGGTAACGATATTCTGCGTAGTGTCCACATTCACAGTCAGGTCATAGGTGATCACTGTCCAACAGGGGTTATGCCCGAATTTAAAAACCAAGGGATATTCCAAGCCATCCACTGTCATAGCATAGCCAAAATAGCCTTTGTCGCCGGCGGCAAGCTCCACTTTGGCAGAGCCGTCCTCTCGGACAGTCAGCGCATCCCAGCCGCTGTTCCCCAAGCGGAATATATCACAGCCTGCCATGGTGAAGTTGTCTTCGGTCAGCGTATAGGCTTGACCGTCCACATTTACGGTTACGGTGCCTATATTTCGGTTGCCGAAATAAACGCGGCCATAATAAAGGGAATCAAAAAGCTCGGGTTGAAAGGTTCGGAGATACAAAACCATCAGTGCGGTGCCGATGACCACCGCTGCAACGACGATCAGGATGATCAAGCTGATCTTTTTGAACTTGCCGGGATTCTTTGTCTGTTGATTGCTCATATCAGTACCACCTTTCGGATGATTTATTTCATTATACTGGAAAAGATATCCTCTGTCAAGTTGCATTTTCCGCAGAAATATGCTATAATGGTAAGAAACCATCCATTTGATTGAAATTAAGGAGTATTGTGCTATGAGAATCCGACACAAACCGTGGGCAAAGCCCGAGCTTGCCGCATCGCCTTTCTGCATGGATGACGCCTTTGCCCTGCGTGGAAAATGGCGCGAATGCTATGCCAGACCCGAACAGCCCTTTTATGTAGAGCTTGGCTGCGGCAAGGGCGGATGGGTCTCTCAGGCGGCAGTACGCAGACCCGAAAACAACTATCTTGCACTGGATATCAAAAATGAGATGCTGGGTATGGCAAAGCGCAAAACCGAAGCCGCTTTTGCCGAGGCAGGCAGAGAGCCTGACAACATCCGCCTTGCCATCCTGAATATCGAGCGTGTTTCCGAGGTGCTTGCCCCCGAAGACGGTGTAGACCGCATCTACATCAATTTCTGCAATCCGTGGCCCAAGGCAAGCCATAAAAAACGCCGCCTGACGCATCCCAGACAGCTTGTGCAGTATCAGGCTGTTCTGCGGGGTGAGCTGCATTTCAAAACCGATGACGACGATCTGTTCCATGAATCTGTGGAGTATTTTGAGGAAAGCGGCTGGACGATCCTTTATCGTACCGAAGATCTCCACGCCAATGAGCCGGAAGACAACATCCGTACCGAGCATGAGAATATGTTCTCTGCTGAAGGAAAAACCATCAAATTCCTCATTGCAGTCCCCCCAAAAGCACAGGGCACCGAGGAAAAAGCATAAAAAATGCATTTGCAGGGAGGAAACCGCCATGCCCCAATGGATGTTCAAATCACCCAAAAAGCGGCAGTTTATCAGCTTTGGCTACGGCACACTGCGTAACGACGGGCAGGATGAGCAGGTTCCTCTGCGTACCGAAGTGACAAGGCGTGTGGGCAAAAAAGCTGTAAACACGTTAAAATCGCAGTTGAAAAGCTACGCCATAGGCAAGCTCAAAGATATTCTGCGCCACAAGAAATGACCGCTGCCCCATGCAGCCGGAAGGAGTAAACCATCATGCGTACTGTCTGTATCCGCAATGTACGAGCCGTGGATGCTGTTCGTGATCTGCAATGCGATATCTTGCTGGAAAACGGCAAGATCGCGCAACTGGGTCAGGATCTTGCCGTAACTGCCGATGTGGAGATCGACGGCAGCGGCCTGACAGCAATGCCCGGTCTGTTCGATATGCACGTTCACTTCCGTGACCCCGGCCAGACCCACAAGGAGGATCTGGAAACGGGCACCGCCGCCGCTCTGGCAGGCGGTATTACAGGTGTGCTTTGTATGCCCAACACCACACCCCCCATGGATACTGCGGAAACCGTGGGAGAATTCCTCTCCCGTGCAGCAGACTGCGGCATTCATGTGTACCAGACAGGCTGCCTGACGGAAAAAATGCAGGGCAAAGCCCTTGCCGATTATACAGCATTGCAGGCAGCAGGCATTACTGCACTTTCCGACGACGGCAGACCCGTTGCCGATACGGCTTTGATGGAGCAGGCAATGATCCGTGCCGCCGCTATGGGAATCCCCGTGGTATCTCACTGTGAGGATCTGGAGATCATTGACGGCGGCATCATCCATAAGGGCGAGATCTCCGAGCAGCTTGGTGTCAAGGGCATGGATCGTGCCTCCGAGGACAATATTACCGCCCGTGAGATCGCACTGGCGAAGAAAAACGGTGTGCCCATCCACATCTGCCATGTCAGCACCGAAGGCAGTGTGGAGATCATCCGTACCGCCAAGGCCGAAGGTGTACAAGTCACCTGTGAAACTGCACCCCACTATTTTATGCTCACCCATGAAAAGCTGCTGGCGCGGGATGCGGATTACCGCATGAATCCCCCTCTGCGTACGGAAGCCGATCGCCGGGCCATCATTGCAGGTGTATTGGATGGCACCATTGACTGCATCATCACCGACCACGCACCCCATGCCCCCCAAGAAAAAGCCGATTTTGAAAAAGCACCCAACGGCATCGTCGGTCTGGAAACCTCCTTGGCGGCAACCCTTACCGCTTTGTATCATACAGGCCTTGTCAGCCTGCAGCAGATCGTTGCCATGATGCACCATCATCCCCGCCGCATCCTGGGGTTGCCTGTGTATGACCTCACAGTCGGTGCCCCTGCCGATCTGATCCTTGTGGATACGGAAAAGGAATGGGTGGTCGAACCAGACGCATTCCGTTCCAGATCCCGCAATACCGCCTTTAAGGGCATGACCCTGAAGGGCAAAAACCGCCTTACCATCGTGGATGGCGAGATCCGCTACGGGGATGAGGGCTTTGCCCATCTGACCCGATAACAAGTGAAGGGAGTTATCATCATGAAGGAAATTTTAGCACTTTTGAAGCAGAACGCCCGGCTTTCCAACGCAGAGCTGGCCGCTATGACAGGTCATACCGAGGCGGAAGTAGCCGCCATGATCGCAAAAATGGAGCATGAAGGCATCATCCGCGGTTACAGTGTCATTGTAGATGATGAACTGGCAGACCATGATATGGTCAGTGCCTATATCGAACTGAAGGTGACTCCCAAGCCCGATTGTGGCTTTGAGGAGATCGCAAGGGTCATTACCGCTTACCCGGAGGTGGAATCTGTCACCCTCATGTCCGGCGGCTATGATCTGGGTCTGACGGTGCGCGGCTCCAATCTGCGGGATATCGCCGCATTTGTGGCACAGCGTCTTTCCGCTCTGGATGGCGTACTTTCCACCGCCACCCACTTTGTACTCAAGCACTATAAGGAAAAAGGCATCCTGATCATTGAGGAGCCGGATGACGAAAGGAGCGTTGTTTCGTGATTTCATACGACCGGATCCTTTCCAAGCGCGCACAGGAGATCAAGCCCTCGGGCATCCGCCGCTT
Source organism: Ruminococcus sp. (assembly GCA_015066805.1). Lineage (GTDB taxonomy): Bacteria > Bacillota > Clostridia > Oscillospirales > Ruminococcaceae > Firm-04. The sequence goes on from SVNP01000018.1 coordinate 11,215, forward strand.
CTTTGATCTGGCAGAAACCATGGAGGGTGTGATCTCTCTGGGCGTTGGTGAGCCGGATTTCCGCACACCATGGGCCATTCGTTCCGCTGCCATTAACACGCTGGAACGTCAGACCATCGTTTACGGCGCAAACAGCGGCCTGCTGCAGCTCCGCCAGGAGGTTGCCCGCTTTATGGAGCGCAGACATGGTCTTTCCTATGACCCCGCCCATGAGCTGTTTATTACCGTAGGCGGCTCCGAGGCTGTGGACCTGACCTTCCGTGCATTGCTGAACCCCGGCGATGAGGTGCTCATCACCGAGCCCTGCTTTGTCTGCTATGCACCGCTGGTTTCTATGGCAAGCGGTGTGCCTGTGGCTCTGCCAACCCACCACGAGGATGAATTCCGCCTGACTGCCGATACCCTGAAAGCCGCTTTGGAAGCACACCCCAATGCAAAGCTGCTGGTGCTTTCTTACCCCAATAATCCTACGGGTGCCATTATGACCGAAGCAGATTATCGCCCCCTGGCAGAGCTGATCCGCAAAACCGATATGATGGTGCTTTCCGATGAGATCTATTCTGAGCTGACCTATGGCACCAAGCATTGCTCCATTGCTACTCTGGAAGGAATGCACGAGCGTACCATTGTGGTCAATGGTTTCTCCAAGGCATTTGCCATGACCGGCTGGCGGCTGGGATGGATGGCAGGCCCCGAGCCTGTCATTCAGCAGGCATTGAAGATCCACCAGTACGGCATTATGTGTGCCCCCATGGTCAGCCAGCGCGCCGCCATTGAAGCACTGACGCACTGCGATGAGGAAGTCAGCCGCATGGCCGAGGAATACGATCATCGCCGCCGCTATATGCTCAAACGCTTTTCGGAAATGGGTCTGACCTGTTTCCCCCCTGCCGGTGCATTTTATCTGTTCCCTTGCATTTCTGCAACGGGTATGGATGCCGAGACATTCTGCGAAGCCCTGCTGCATGAAGAAAAGGTTGCAGTGGTGCCCGGTACGGCATTTGGCGAAAGCGGCAAGGATCATGTGCGTATCTCCTATGCCTATTCTCTCAAGCATCTGACCGAGGCTGCTGACCGTATGGAACGGTTCATCCGGCGTCATGTAAAGGAGAACGGCGCAAAATGATCGGAAATACGCTGGTTTTGCAGGTGCCTGCCAAAATCAATCTCTCTTTGGATATTACCGGCAGACGTGCAGACGGATACCATACCCTGAGCAGCGTATTTCAGACCGTTTCGGTGTATGATACTCTGACACTTACAAAAACCGGTGCAGAAACGCCTTTTTCTCTTACCTGCAATGTGGATGGCATCCCCTGCGATGAGAGAAATCTGGTGGCAAAAGCTGCCGTGGCTCTGCTTGGAGAATCCCCCTGCGGCGTGAGCATCCACCTGGAAAAGCAAATTCCCTCACAGGCAGGCATGGGCGGCGGCAGTGCAGATTGTGCAGCGGCCCTGCTGGGTATCCGCAAGCTGCTTGCGCTGCCGGTTACCGATGAGATGCTCCATGCCATGGCAGTAAAGCTGGGTGCGGATGTTCCGTTCTTTTTGGTGGGCGGCACTGTGCTTGCACAGGGCATCGGCGATGTGCTGACCCCTCTTGCACCCATCTCCCAACGAATCTTAGTCATTGCCAAGGGGAATGAGGGTATCTCCACACCTGTGGCATACAAACAGATTGACGCCCTGACAGAACCGCTCCCCACCTATACCGAGAATGTTCTGGCGCATCTGGGGTGTGATGATCTGTTTTCTTTCTGCGGCAATGCCTTTGATGCCGTTGCAGATAATGAGGAAATCCGCCTGATCCGCAGAATCATGCGGCAGCACGGCGCAAATCCGGTGCTTTCCGGCAGCGGTGCGGCAGTGTTCTGCGGTATGAGTGACCTTGCATCTGCACAGGCCTGTGTGGAGGAGCTTGCATCCGCCGGGGTACCCTTTGCCATGGTTTCCCATACTACCTCTTGTGGGGTAAAGGGGCTGTAAACTTATAATAAAAAGGTCGATACCTTTTAAAGGTATCGACCTTTGTTTAACTCGATGTACTTACTGCACTCATTCTTTTTTGTTTAGCAGCACCAATAAAGCCCATGACGGTAATCGGCAGTCCGAATATAAAGTATATTGGGAAACAGAGCGTTCCAAGCAAATAGAGGATTGCAGCAAATTTGGCAAATCCGCTTTTTTTCGATACAAAGCCCAGCCAACCATTCAAACAGCCCAATACAAATGCAACTATATGAAGGCAAAGCAAAATCAAAATAATATTCAGTACTAAGAATGTGGATGATTCTATGTTGAGCATATCAAACAGAACTTCATAGGTCAACTTCATGCTTTCAATAAAATCAGTTATGCCGTATTTGATAATAGGGGAGCCAAAATACCACAATAGATATCCGCCATACAATAACGAAAGCAGATTTGCTGCAAGCAATACCTTACTTCTCATAACCCATTTCCTCATTCTGCTATTTCAAGCATCTTTTTGTTGACTCGATTTACTACGTCGAGATAATATGCCATTTCTGCGTTATTCATTTCTTCATTCTCCCATTTTTCAAAATCCGAAACAAATTTGGCATACTTACTCATATAATCTGCATATTCCAGAAGAAGGTTTAGATCACTTGGGTTCTCGTTGTATTTTTTCATAAACGCCACATATTCATCCATAAACTCTTCGTAGCTGTCCATTGCTGCTTTCATTTCAGGACGAATCTCCGCAGAGGAGGAGGTTGTTGTTTCAATTGTAGTTGTTGTAGTGGTTGTGTTTGCATCTTCTGAACCGGTAGTAGTCCCTTCCTGCGTCGTAGTGGTTGTAGTTATTATGGTTGTGGTAGTCGTTGTGATGCCGGAAGTGGTTGACATTCCCACATCTGCGGTGGATTCCTGCGGTGGGGTCATACTACAGCCACAAGTCAAAAGCAAAGCAGTAGCAGAGAGTATTGCCATAATTTGTTGTTTGCTCATAATAATTCCTCCGTCATCATATAATATCCCGAATTGGGATATTTTTATTATACCAGAATGGTATAATAATGTCAAGAGGTTTTGTGCTATGAGATTGAAAAATTTGCGAAAAGAACGTGGCATCACGCAGCTCCAGCTTGCCCTTGCCCTGAATTTGAACCAAAACGCCATCAGCCGCTACGAAAACGGCACCCGTGAGGCAGACTATCACACCTTGATTTTACTGGCTGATTATTTTAAGGTTTCCATTGATTATCTATTGGAACGCACCGATAACCCCACATATTTTCCGTAAATCCGCAAGGCAACAGGCTTTGCGGATTTTGTATTTTACCGATGTTGATGTACAAAAAACCCGCATGGAATCTTCCATGCGGGTTTTGTTGTATTCAGGCTAAGAATTACTTGCCTGCCAGAGCAGTCAGATATGCATAACGATCGTTTGCAGTCTTTTCTGCCTGAGCAAACAGCTCCTTGGCACGCTCGGGGAAGGAGCGGGTCAGTGCGCTGTAACGAGCTTCGCCCATGATGAAGTCCTGGTAAGAAGCGGTAGGAGCCTTAGAATCCAGAGTGAAGGGATTCTTGCCCTGCTCAACCAGTCTGGGATCATAGCGGAAGTTGTTCCAGTAGCCGCACTCAACAGCACGCTGCATTTCCTTCTGGCAGTTCTGCATACCGCCCTTGATGGAGTGCATCTCGCAAGGTGCGTAGCCGATGATCAGGGAAGGACCGTTGTAGGACTCGGCCTCCTTGATTGCCTTCAGGGTCTGGTTCATGTCAGCGCCCATAGCGATCTGTGCAACATAGATATAGCCGTAGCTCATAGCGATGTCAGCCAGACGCTTCTTTGCGATGGCCTTACCGGCAGCTGCAAACTGTGCAACCTGGCCGATGTTGGAAGCCTTGGAAGCCTGACCGCCGGTGTTGGAGTAAACCTCGGTATCGAATACCATGATGTTCACATCCTCGCCGGTTGCCAGAACGTGGTCCAGACCGCCGAAGCCGATATCATATGCCCAGCCGTCGCCGCCGAAGATCCAGACAGACTTCTTGGAGAGGTACTCACGGTTCTCGTAGATATCTGCACAGTTCTCGCACTTATCGGCAACCTTAGCGATCTCAGCGATGAGAGCCTCGGTAGCAGCGCCGTTTGCTTCACCGTCGTTTACGGTATCCAGGTACTTCTGAGCAGCAGCCTTCAGCTCATCGGAAGCCTCGCAGGCGGTCAGAATGTTCTTGACCTTCTCGATGAGGCGTGCACGGATGGCCTTCTGGCCCAGGTACATACCCAGACCGTGCTCGGCGTTGTCCTCGAACAGGGAGTTAGCCCATGCGGGACCTCTGCCGTTGGCATCGGTGGTGTAGGGGGAAGTTGCTGCGGGGCCGCCCCAGATAGAGGAACAACCGGTTGCATTGGAGATATACATTCTGTCGCCGAACAGTTGAGTGATCAGGCGAGCGTAAGAGGTCTCGGCACAGCCTGCGCAGGAGCCGGAGAACTCCAGCAGAGGCTTCTTGTACTGGCTGCTGACCAGAGTAGCATTGGTAGCAACCTCTGCCTTCTCGGTAACCTTCTCAACGCAGTAATCAAATGCAGCCTGCTGTGCATCCTGGGACTCTCTGCTGACCATCTTCAGGGAGTTGGTGGGACATACGCCTACGCAGACGCCGCAGCCCATACAATCCATGGGGGAGATAGCCAGAGTGTACTTGTAGTTGGTCTTTACGATGGGCTTCTCTGCGATCTTGGTGATCTCGGGAGCATTTGCAGCCTCGTTCTCATCCAGAGCGAAGGGACGGATGGTAGCGTGGGGGCAAACGAAGGAGCAGCGGTTACACTTTGCACAAGTGGTGGGATCCCACTCGGGAACCATCACTGCAACGCCGCGCTTCTCGTATGCGGAAGCACCCTGCTCGAAGGTACCGTCAGCGTGATCCACAAAAGCGGAAACAGGCAGGGAGTCGCCGTCCATCTTGCCAACGGGGTTCATGATGCCGTTGACCATCTTGACCAGCTTTGCGGGGCCGTTCTCGTTGACAGCAACAGCCTCATCCACGGCATCTGCCCACTCAGCGGGAACGTCAACCTTAACGTATGCGGTTGCACCGGCATCAATGGCCTTCTCGTTCATCTCAACGATCTCTTTGCCCTTCTTCATGAACTTCTGGGCCTTTTCCTTCATGTAGCCAATGGCCTCCTCAGCAGGCAGAACCTTGGAGAGGGAGAAGAAAGCAGACTGCAGAACGGTATTGGTACGCTTGCCCAGACCGATCTCTGCTGCAATGTCGATTGCGTTCACGATATAGAGCTGGATGTTGTTCTTTGCGATATAACGCTTGGTCTCGGCATTCAGGTGCTGGGAGAGCTCCTCGGCAGTCCACTGGCAGTTGATCAGGAACACGCCGCCGGGCTTTACGTCGTTGACCATCTTATAGCCCTTCAGAACGTAAGAGGGGTTATGGCAGGCAACGAAATCAGCCTTGTTGATATAGTAAGGGCTCTTGATGGGCTGGTCGCCGAAGCGCAGGTGGGAGATAGTGATACCACCGGTCTTCTTGGAGTCATACTGGAAGTATGCCTGTACATACTTATCGGTGTGGTCGCCGATGATCTTGATGGAGTCCTTGTTTGCGCCAACGGTACCGTCGCCGCCCAGACCCCAGAACTTGCACTCGATGGTGCCTTCTGCTGCGGTGTTGGGTGCCTCGGTCTCGGGCAGAGACAGCATGGTCACGTCATCGGTAATGCCCAGAGTGAACTGTGCCTTAGGAGCATCCTTAGCCAGCTCAGCAAATACTGCAAACACGCTTGCAGGGGGAGTATCCTTGGAGCCCAGACCGTAGCGGCCGCCGACGATCTTGACTTCCTTGCCGGCTGCTGCCAGAGCTGCAACGGCATCCAGGTACAGGGGCTCGCCCAGAGCGCCGGGCTCCTTGGTTCTGTCCAGAACAGCAACCTTCTTCACGGTTGCGGGCAGAGCAGCAACGAACTTGTCTGCTGCGAAGGGACGATACAGACGAACCTTCACCAGACCAACCTTCTCGCCGTGAGCGTTCAGGTAGTCGATAACTTCCTCGGCAACGTCACAGATGGAGCCCATTGCCACGATGACACGGTCTGCATCCTCTGCGCCGTAGTAGTTAAAGAGCTGATAGTTGGTGCCCAGCTTCTCGTTTACCTTGCCCATGTACTCCTCAACAATGCCGGGAACTGCATCGTAGTAAGCGTTACATGCCTCACGGTGCTGGAAGAAGATGTCGCCGTTCTCGTGGGAACCGCGCATGGTGGGGTGATCGGGGTTCAGAGCGCGCTTACGGAATGCCTTGACAGCATCCATATCGGTCATTTCCTTCAGGTCCTCGTAATCCCAGACCTGGATCTTCTGCAGCTCGTGGGAGGTGCGGAAGCCATCGAAGAAGTTGATGAAGGGAACGCGGCTCTTAATGGTTGCCAGATGGGCAACAGCAGCCAGATCCATAACCTCCTGGGGGTTGGTCTCTGCCAGCATTGCAAAACCGGTCTGGCGGCAGGCGTACACGTCAGAGTGGTCGCCGAAGATGTTCAGGGCGTGGGAAGCAACACAGCGTGCGGAAACGTGGAACACGCTGGGCAGCAGCTCGCCGGCGATCTTGTACATATTGGGGATCATCAGGAGCAGACCCTGGGATGCGGTGTAGGTGGTGGTCAGAGCGCCTGCGTTCAGGGAGCCGTGAACGGTACCTGCTGCGCCTGCCTCGGACTGCATCTCCTCCACCTGAACGGTGGTGCCGAAGATGTTCTTCACGCCCTGTGCGGACCACTGATCAACGTAGTCTGCCATAGGGCTGGAGGGAGTGATCGGGTAGATACCGGCCACTTCAGTGAAGGCATAGGAGACATACGCTGCAGCGTTGTTGCCGTCCATGGTCTTCTTCTTGCGAATGATAGGTGCCATGAGAAAAAATCCTCCTAACAGAATATTATAGTATGGGGCCTGCGGCTCATCCTTTTTTACGGGCATTTGCACACAACAAACGCCGCGCAGGGGCGTGCGCGCAGAACTTCACGCATCTATTATAGCACATTCCGCGCAACTTGTAAAGGGATTCGGTCGAATTTCGACGAAATTTCCCATAACTTCCGGCTGCTGCTTAGTCGGTTGTGGGGAAGCAACGTAAGACGGAACAAATTTTTCTGCAAGATTTTGTGCAGGTTGACGAAAATCAAGAGGAAAAAGACCGAAATGGCAAAAAATGGTTGACCTTTTCCTGAAATTGGTGTATAATGACGATGGTGTAAATAGTTGTATTTACACTCGTTTTGTTGTCTCCTTTCTTTTGTTCTACACACATTGATTTCATCTTATTTTGCAAGACAGGGTATCTATCCTGTCTTTTTTATTTCCATCATATCGCATGACATCCCGTAAGTGACATATAATTGTAGTATCTGCACGACATTTCCGTGCATCACCGAAACGGGGAGGAATACATCATGGCCAAAAGCAAAGGAAGATCATCTGCACCCGCCAAGCGCGCCGGCTGGAAAGAGCTGAAGGAGCAGATCCGGCAGAACAAGCCTGCTTTTGTAGTGTGGTCTGTACTGCGTGTCATCGTGATTTTGGTAGCGGTATGGTGCGTACTGCGCCGCCAGTGGGAGAGCTTTCTGAGCTGCCTGCTGACCTTGCTGCTGTTTATGGCACCCTCCTTTGTGGAAAAGAAGCTGCAGATCAAGCTGCCCACCGCACTGGAGATCTCCGTGCTGGTGTTTATCTTCTGCGCCCAGATCTTAGGCGAGATCGCCTGTTTTTATATCCAGTATCCTTTCTGGGATAAGATGCTGCACACCGCCAACGGTTTTTTATTTGCGGCCTTCGGCTTTTGTCTGGTGGATCTGCTCAACGAGAACAAGCGGTTCCGCTTTGCTCTTTCGCCTATGTTCCAGGCGGTCATGGCGTTCTGCTTTTCCATGACCATCGGTGTGGCATGGGAGTTTTTTGAATTCGGTGCTGATCATCTGCTGGGGCTGGATATGCAGAAAGACCGCGTGATCACCGAATTCCAGTCTGTAACGCTGGACCCCACGGAAAGCAACATCCCCATCCCCGTACATGAGATCGAAAAAACCACCATCGAAACCGCTGACGGCAGCATCTATGTCATTGACGGCTATCTGGATGTGGGCCTGGTGGATACCACCGAAGATCTGTTTGTAAACTTCATCGGTGCGGTGGTGTTCTGCGTCGTCGGTTGGATCTATATATCCCGCAGAGGAAAAAACCGGCTTGCGGCAGCGTTTATTCCCGTGGTGACCAAACCGGAGACATCTGCGGGAGAGCATCAGCCATGAAGCCGGAGACCCGCCGGAAATGGCGGCAGTGGATGAGTGCGCTGACGAACCCAAGGCTGCTGTTTTGTCTGGCCGTCGGATGGTTTTTCACCAACGGCTGGTCATATTGTGCACTGGGTGCAGGCGTGTTTTTTGAGATCCACTGGCTGCGGAATCTGGCAACGGTGTATCTCGGGCTGCTCTGGCTGCCCGGTACCCCCGAAAAACTGCTGACCGTAGGTATCGCCATCGGATTGCTGCGACTGTGGTTTCCGGAGGATACCCGCACCCTTGCCCTGCTGAAGGACAAGCAGAAGCAGATCGCCGCCGGTGTGCGGAAGCAGTACAGCCGCCTGAAATCGTGGATCAAACGCCGCAAAGGCTCATAATCATTTGTTTTGGATGACAGAAAGGAAGTCATAGGTATGCCGCCCGTAAAGGATCTGACGCAGGGGGCACCGGGCAAGGTGCTGATCCGCTATACCCTGCCGCTGTTCTTCAGTGTGTTTTTTCAGCAGTTGTATAACATTGCCGATACCGCCATTGCAGGAAAATATGTGGGAGAACAAGCGCTTGCCGCCATCGGAGCAAGCTACGCCATTACCATGCTGTTTATGGCGGTGGCGGTAGGCTCACAGATCGGCGTGGGCGTGGTGCTGGGTAATCTGTTCGGCCGCAAGGATTTTGTTCGGGTGCGATCCTGTATGACCACCGCACTCATCGGCGGCACAGTGCTTTCTCTGGTGCTGACCGCAGTCGGTGTTCTGGCAAGCCCGGCACTGATGGAACTGGTCCATACCCCTGCCGATATTTTCGCAGAAGGCGAACGCTATCTGCGGATCTATACCGCGGGATTTGTGTTTGTCTATCTGTACAATATCATCACAGCCCTGTTCAGCAGTCTGGGGGACAGCAAAACGCCCCTGTATTTGCTGATGACTTCTTCTCTGGGCAACATTGCACTGGATCTGCTGTTTGTCATCGTGTGGAGAAAAGGTGTGGCAGGTCTGGCATGGGCGACTTTTCTCGCCCAGGGCATTGCCTGTGCAGCAGCCCTGATCCTCATTCTGCGGCGGCTGGGACAGCTCCCCAAAAGCAAAAAATCTCCGCTGTTTTCTCTGCGGGACCTGCGGGATATGATCGGTATGTCTATCCCCGGCATTTTGCAGCAGAGCTTCATCTCGGTGGGCAATCTCATCATCCAGACCTTCATCAACCCCTACGGCTCCGCTGTGATCGCAGGCTACACCGCCGCCATTAAGCTGAACACCTTTGCCATTACCTGCTTCAATAACGCAGGCACGGGTATGTCGGGCTTTACCGCCCAGAATCTGGGCGCAGGTCTGCCCCAAAGAGTACGGCAGGGCTTCCGTGCGGCAGTCAAAATGGTGTGTGCCATTGCTTTGGTATTTACGGCAGTTTATCTGCTGGGCGGCAACGGGCTGCTGCTGCTGTTTCTGGATCAAGACAGCAGCGAGCTTGCCCTGCAAACCGCCAGAACCTTCATGTGCATAACCTCACCCTGCTTTTCCGTGATCTGCATTAAGGTGCTGGCAGACGGCGTTTTGCGTGGCAGCGGCAGCATGGGATATTTTATGACCGCCACCCTGGTGGACCTGGTGCTGCGTGTGGTGCTTGCATGGATCTTCTCGCAATTCCTCGGAACAACAGGCATCTGGCTGGCATGGCCCATCAGTTGGGCCATTGCAACGGTGCTTTCTGCGATATTTTACGCCGGCGGCACCTGGCAGAAGCATATCGCACCGCCGGAAGAAGCCTCCGAATAACCAAAACCAAGGGAGAACAGTCGGTTCTCCCTGTTTTTTTGACCGGATCCGACACAGATAGATAAATCATATGTCTTTTGCAGACGGAATCTGCCGTTTTTTTGCCCTGCCGAAGGTTTTCTGCGCTGCTTGTGGATTTTGATGACCTGTAAGGAGTGAAATGAAAAGCGTTTTCCCCGCAGCACATCACCACAGTGCCGAATTTCAACAAAAACAACCGCTGAAGTATTCGCACAATGCCGAAAATGAAAAATCCGCTTTACAATTGCGGTGGAATATGATATAATGGTAGGAATTAAAGGAGGCGACAGCATGGCAAAGATCATTGCAGTGGCGAACCAGAAAGGCGGCGTCGGAAAATCCACTACCGTTGTCAGCCTCTCGGCATATCTGGGGCAGCGGGGCAAGCGTGTCCTCTGCATAGATACCGACGCACAGGGCAATACCACAACAGGCTTTTCCGTCAGCAAAAAAAACCTGCCCTGCTCCTGCTACGAGGTGCTGACCGGTCAGGTGCGGATCCAGGAAGCCATTGTGGAAACACAGTTTGAAAACGTCAGCCTGATCCCCGCCGTTTCCGCACTGGCAGGTGCGGAGATCGACCTCATCGAGCTGGAAAACCGTATGAGCCGTCTGAAGATGCAGTTGATGACCTGCCGCACCGATTACGACTTCATCATCATTGATTGCCCCCCCTCTTTAAGCCTGATCACCCTGAACAGTCTGGTGGCCGCCGATTCCGTGCTGATCCCCATGACGGCAGAGTTTCTCTCGCTGGAAGGCCTTTCCCAGCTTAACGAGACCATCAAGATCGTGAAAGCAAAATATAACCCCGCCCTGAAGATCGAGGGCATTCTGTTCACCATGTTCGATGCCCGCCTGAACCTTTCCCTTCAGGTGGTGGCAGAGGTGGAAAAGTATTTCCCCGGACTGGTGCTGCAAACCAAGATCCCCCGCAACGTGCGCCTCTCGGAGGCTCCCAGCCACGGCAAACCCATCCAGTATTACGACCGTCTCTCCAAGGGTGCGGAGGCCTATGAGCTGCTGGGACATGAATTGCTCAAAGAACCGCTTGTGGTGGAAAACCAGCGCAAGCACTCCCTATTCCACAGAAAGTAGGTGCTGCTATGGCAAGAGCCAAAGGCGGTCTGGGTGCAGGTCTGGATTCGCTGTTTCAGGAAAACGCAACGGAGCTGCAAAGCACGCAGACCTTGCGTCTTTCCGAGCTGGAACAGAACCGCACACAGCCCCGCAAAAAATTCGATGACGAAGCCATTACCGAGCTGGCAAAGTCCATTCAGCAGCACGGTATGCTGCAGCCCATTGTGGTCAGACCCACAGGGGAGGGCCGCTATCAGATCGTCGCAGGCGAACGCCGCTGGCGTGCCGCAAAGCGCATTGGGCTGACAGAAGTCCCCGTCATTATCCGTACCCTTACCGACAGTGAAGTCTACCAGATCGCATTGATCGAAAACCTGCAGCGTGAGAACCTCAATCCCATTGAGGAAGCCGTGGGCTACCGCACGCTGATGCAGGACTACGATATGACTCAGGAGGATGTGGCAAAGATCGTGGGACGCTCCCGTTCCGCCGTGGCAAATGCCCTCCGCCTGCTGAATCTGCCCAAGCCCGTGCAGGATTACCTGGAAAACGGTGCCGTTACCGTGGGTCACGCCAAGGCGCTGGCCGCCATCAAGGATGAAGCCCTGCTGCTGGAGTGTGCCAGACGTGCCGCCGAGGACAGGATCACCGTAAGAGAGATCGAACAGCTTGCTCAGAAGCAGGATCAGCCGCCCGCCGCACCCAAGCAGCGCAGCGCAGACCAGATCTTCTACGAGGAGATGGAGATCCAGCTTGCAGACCTGCTGGGCAGAAAAGTACAGGTGCAATCCAAAAAGAAAACCGGCACACTGACGCTGGAGTTCTATAACCGCGAGGACTTGCAGGCCCTCTGCGAGAAGCTGACAAACCAATGATGCGAAAAGGAGAATGAAGTATGTTTGAGAATGTCGACAAATTCGGCAAAGAAGGCCTTACCTTTGACGATGTACTGCTGATCCCCGGCGAATCCGACGTGACTCCCAATATGATCAAGCTCAGCACCCGTCTGGCACGCAATGTCATGCTCAATACCCCCATTATGACTTCCGCTATGGATACGGTTACCGAGTCTAAAATGGCCATTGCCATGGCTCGTGAGGGCGGTATCGGCATCATCCACAAGAATATGTCCATCGAGAAGCAGGTGGAGGAAGTGGATAAGGTCAAGCGTTCCGAAAACGGCGTTATCGTCAATCCCTTCTCCCTGACCGAGGACTGCTATGTCTATGACGCAGATAACCTCATGGGCAAGTACAAGATCTCCGGTGTGCCCATTGTGGATGCCGCCGGCAAGCTGGTGGGTATCATCACCAACCGTGACCTGCGCTTCCTCACCGACTTCAATCTCCGCATCAGCGATGTGATGACCAAAGAAAATCTGGTGACCGCACCTGTGGGCACCACCCTTGCACAGGCTCAGGAGATCCTCTGCAAGCATAAGATCGAGAAGCTGCCCATCGTAGACGATAACGGCATTCTCCGTGGTCTGATCACCATTAAGGATATCGAAAAATCCGTGAAGTACCCCAACTCTGCCCGTGATGCAAACGGCAGACTGCTCTGCGGTGCAGCCATCGGTGTGACAGCCGATATGCTGGATCGTGCCGCTGCTCTGGTGGATGCCAAGGTAGACGTTCTGGTGCTGGACAGTGCCCACGGCCACAGCGCAAACATCATGCGTGCTGTCCGTGAGTTCAAGAAGGCCTTCCCCGAAACCGCCCTGATCGCAGGTAATATCGCTACCGCAGAGGCCGCAGAAGCTCTCATCAATGCAGGCGCAGATGCCATCAAGGTCGGTATCGGCCCCGGCTCCATCTGCACCACCCGTGTGGTTGCAGGTATCGGCGTGCCCCAGATCACTGCAATCTATGACGCTGCCTGCGTGGCACAGAAGCGTGGTATCCCCGTGATTGCCGACGGCGGCATCAAGTATTCCGGCGATATCGTAAAGGCACTGGCAGCAGGCGCAAGCTGCGTTATGCTGGGCAGCCTGTTTGCAGGCTGTGATGAAGCCCCCGGCGCAACCGAGATCTACCAGGGAAGACAGTTCAAGGTCTACCGCGGTATGGGCAGCCTGGGTGCCATGGAGTGCGGCTCCAAGGATCGTTATTTCCAGGAGGGTGCAAGAAAACTGGTTCCCGAAGGCGTGGAAGGCCGTGTACCCTACAAGGGGCTGCTGGCAGATACCGTCTTCCAGCTTTGCGGCGGTATTCGTGCCGGTATGGGCTACTGCGGCTGTGCCGATATCCCCACCCTGCATGAGCGTGCAAAGTTTGTACGCATCACCGGTGCCGGCCTGAAGGAAAGCCATCCCCACGATATTTATATCACCAAGGAAGCTCCCAACTACTCCGCACAAATTTGATCATAGTCCGAAGCGGAGGTGTCCCCATGCACCTCTGCTTCTGCGTTTTTAACATCACGGAAAGGAGAGAACAGCGTGAACGGCTTTGTGGATATCCACGGACATATTCTGGCAGATATGCCCCACAGCTATTCGGATACAGTTACCGCCATACAGGCCATAAACCGGCTGGAAGCCTGTGCGGAAAAATACTGCAAAACCATTGTGGCTGCACCTCTGTTTCAGCCGCAGATAACTACCGAAAACGCTTTTCTTTCCCAACGGGATGCTGCTGTGGGCGGTATGTGCGATTTCGCAGAAACGCTGCCTAAGCCTGTTCGTGTGGTGGCGGGCGCAGTAGTTCCCATGGATGACTGCCTGTTCCGTTTCCATACACCGCAGCGGTTTACGCTGGCGGAGACCCGCTACATCCTCATTGCCCCGCCGGAAGCTCCCTTTGACCAATCCCTGCCGGATTTTTTCCGCAAAACCGAGATTTCCCTGCGGCTATACCCCATCCTTGCGGATATTGACCGCTATTTCACGCTGTATTCTCTGGAAGAGCTGCTTTCCCTGCGGGAAATGGGCATTCTTACGCAGATCTCCGTAACGGGTTTGCTGAATCCCGAATACCGCAAGCTGGCGTTGTACCTCATTGCCAATGGTGTAATACAGTTTGTGGCAAGCGGCAACAGCCCCATGGATCTTCCCGAGGCCATGCGCGCCCTAAAGCGCAGTCTGCCGCTGGAACGCTACAAGCGCATCAAGGGCAACTCCCGTATGCTGCTTTCCGGTGCGGAGCCAAGTACGTTTTTAGCCGATTAACCGTCGTTTTTGCAGAAAAACGGCGGTTTTTGCTTTTTCTTGACAACAGATGAAAAAAATGTTATGATGTGTGTGAGGATTCCCCTGCGGTTTTCGTATTCCATAATAGAAAGCCTTACAAACCACCACCGATATACAACAAAAGGAGGATCATTATGAAACAGAACCGAATTGCTGCGCTGCTGACCTGTATGGGTCTGGGGGTCAGTGCTGTCGCTACCGTGCTCGCCGCAAAGGATGTCACACCCGTCAATGCGCTCTCTCTGACGACTTCTGCGCCGTTGGCTACCACCGTTACTTTGGCACCCCAATCGTACTGCGATCTTTGCGATGCGGATATTCCCGAAGGAGAAGGTGTCAGAACACCTCTCGGGCTGTTTATCTGCCCCGATTGCAAGGCTGCGGGAGCCGGCGGCACTACGCCTGCCGTCGGCGGTGATGACGTTGACGGTTCCACAACCACCATTGTTACCACCTGCAATCCGGAGCAGACCACCGTTGCCTTTACTACCAATATGTATACCGACGAGGATGGGGTTCTTACCTATGAGTATTACGCTTATGTGGGCGAAACCATCCAACTGGATGCGGCATATGTTGATCTGTATTACATCGAAATCAACAGCGAATGCTGCATCTACGAAGACGGTATCATTACCGCTTTGCAGCCGGGTGAATACAGCCTGGAGGTCTGCACCACGGAAATGTTTACCGGTATCATTGCACGGTATAATGTAAGAGTCGTTCAGAGAATTGACATTACCCAGCCGGAACAGACTACCACACTGATGTCCTGCACCACCTCTCCCACAGCAACCGTTACCACATCTCCCTACTACCCCGAGTATAACCCCTGGATCACCGATGAAGCCGGCAACCAGTATTATGCAGGCACCAATGCCTACCGGGAAACCGTGCTGAAGATCATGGAGTACCCCCAGACTACCTTTGCACTGGGTGAAGCCTTCAATACCGATGGACTGAAGGTGTATATGATCGAGTACCGCAACTATAACCAGAGAGATTATGATGTCTCCGAGGTCCTGCATATCGAAACAGACTGCGACCCCAATACGCCCGGTCAGTACACCGTGTATGTATCTACCGATTACACCTGCGGCGAAGCAAAAACCGATGTGGTGCTGACCTATCATATCACTGTGACCGATGAGTTTATCTGCACCACCACCGATCCCATTATGACCACCACGCTGCCTACCACCTATTCTACCACAACCACAGGCACAGTGCTTTCCGGCGTTCCCACTTCTTACAGCTCGACCACGACCTCCACCACCACTACTACCACTGTGACCACCAAGGCGGAAACCGCCGATGAAAACGGCGTTTCCATTATCAAGGGCGATATGACAGGTGATTTTCTGCTGAAGATCAATGATGTGATCCTGCTGAACCGTTATATCGGTGAGGATGAAACCATTGATACCTCCGCACTTTGCGCCCATAATGCCGATTACAACTACGACGGCAGTGTTAACGGTGATGATTCCTCCGCATTGCTGCGTTCCTTGGCGGGGCTTTGAAAAATCCCATATACAAAGCGGCTTCCGAACTCTCTCGGAAGCCGCTTGCTTTTATGGATGGGAACATACCGTACTTGACAATCTCCGATGTATCCTGTATAATATAAGCATATCAAAAGAACATATGTTGCCTGTTATATTGATACACAGAAAGGAAACAATACAATGGAAATTGCAGCTTTACTTTGTTCTCTGGTGGCTATGCTTTGCAGCATTCTGGTGCTGGTACAGCTCAGCAAGCAGCAGGCCGGTGATGCCTCCGGACAAAACCGCATCAGCGAACGCCTTGGTGCCATGGAGCATAATCTGGAAGAACAGCAAAAGCTGACCCACAGCTCGGTCATGGGACAGATGCATCAACTGGAAGAACGCTTCCGCACCCTGGAGACTGTAAACGATCAGCGGATGGAAGCCCTGCGTATGACCATGCAGCAGCGCATGGAGCAACTTCAGACCGATAACAACCGCCGTCTGGAGCATATCCGCACCACAGTGGATGAACAATTGCAGCAGACCTTGACCACCCGCATGAATGAATCTTTCCGGCTGGTTAATGACCGACTGGAGCAGGTGTACAAGGGCCTTGGAGAAATGCAGACCATCGCTGCCGGTGTGGGGGATCTGAAAAAAGTGCTTTCCAACGTGAAAACAAGGGGTATTCTGGGGGAATTGCAGCTTGGTGCCATTCTGGATGAGATCCTTGCACCGGAACAATACGCCTGCGAGATCCCAACCATCCCCGGCAGCCGTGACCATGTGGAATTTGCTGTACGTCTGCCCGGCAATGCACCCGATCAGACCGTGTATCTGCCCATTGATTCCAAATTCCCCGGCGATACCTACGCCGCCCTGCAGGATGCCTATACCGCAGGCGATCCCGAACAGATCGCCGCAGCCAAAAGACAACTGGAAACCGTTCTGAAAAAATGTGCCAAGGATATCAGCGAAAAATACATTATGCCGCCCCATACCACCCGCTTTGCCATTTTGTTCCTCCCCTTTGAGGGCTTATACGCAGAGGTGGTCAACAGCGGTCTGCCTGAGCTGCTCCAGCGGCAGTATAACGTAAATATCGCAGGACCTTCCACCATGGCAGCAACCCTCAATGCTTTGCAGATGGGCTTCCGTACCCTTGCCATTCAGCAGCGCAGCGATCAGGTCTGGCAGATCCTCGGCGAGGTCAAAAGCGAATTTGAAACCTTCTCCTCTGCGCTGGCGGAAACCCAGAAGCATATCAAGCGGGCAGAAGAAGATCTGGAAAAGCTGGTGGGTGTACGCACCAGACAAATGACCCGCAAGCTGCGGAATGTGGAATCCACGGAGCTGATGACGGAAACCCCTTGAATCTTGCCATACCGATGCACACCCAATGCAAAAAGAGCTGTCTGATATTACATCGGGCAGCTCTTTTTGTGCTTATATGATTTGATAATCCCGCCATATGAATACAATACTAAGGAAAACAATCAGGAGTGACACCAATATAGGAATACAGACCATCCATTTTCTGATCCGGTACATCCGCTTGCAGAGATAAACCATGGAAATCATGTAAGTGAAAAGAAAATCAACAGGCAGCAACATGCCCATCAGCAAGGCCGAGATGTTGTATATATCAAAAGGGTTGCCTTCCGTCCAATAAAATGCGCTGGCGATACACAGGTAGACATATGCAGCAATTATGCAGCCTATCACAGATGAAAGCACCACTACCATTATGGCTGCCGCTGTTTTGAGTGTATTTTTCATTTTTTACCTCCTTGCAATTATTGAATGTTTTTTAAGTGCTGTTTGTGCTTATTATACAGTGAAAACGGCTGTATGTCAACAGGTCTTTTTCATGAAATCGTATTTCTGTTGGATACGATGGTATACCTCTGCGGGTTACCACGGTGTATACAAAATGCAAAAAAGCCCAGCTCTCATCAAACTTTTTCGACAGACTGAAGAACTGCTCTTATTCCAAGGATTGCGCTCCGCCTTCGGCGGTTTTTTTCGCCATGGCAGCCTCGCCCTCCATAAAATAGCTGGCCTCCATATCGGCGGTACACAGTGCAAATGCCAGCGGATACTGCTCCAGCGCACGACCAACGGTATTGGCATCCTCCGGGCCGGAAAAGCCCATATGCCATCGGATGGCAAAGGCCTCCTCCTTCCGCAGATGCATGAAAAACTGGATCATGTACACGGATTTTTCACCGTGCCCATAAGGAAAACGATCGTCGATCTTATAGTAGGGGACCTTTTCCCACTGGCCCTGTGCGTTCTTGGCGTTGCGATAATCCACAGTGTAAAAATTCATCTTGCAGATATCATGGAGCAAAGCGGCAATGGCAATACTTTCTTCGGAATACTGCATGCCGTACATGGACTGCACTCTGGGGCGGGAAAGATAATCCTTCAGACAGGCGTATACATTCAAAGAATGCTCCAGCAGACCACCTGCATAGGCACCATGATATCGGGTGCTGGCAGGTGCGGTGAAGAAATCGCTTTCCTCGGAGCATAGATATTCCAGCAGCTTATCCGCACCCTTACGGAAGATGTTTTCTTTATAAATGCGGATGAATTTCTCCTGCAAAGCAAGCCGTTCCTGTTCGGTCATAGGGAAAAGCACTCCTTTCTGTACGGAAACATTTTACAGCCTTATTATACTACATTTTCATCAAAAGTGCAAGTATTCGGCACCATTCCCCATGAGAATCTCTCAATACGGCGAAAAATAGGTGAAAACCCTTGACGATTGGGCACTTTTACGATATAATGTTTGTGTCTGTATCTTGCTGATGGCAGTGCAGACATATCGTAAAAAGGATGGTATTTCCATATGATGATACAATATCTGGAGGAGGCAAAGCAGTTTCAGCTCAATACCCCCAACACGACCTATGCCTTCGGCATTGCCGATGACAGCTATCTGCTGCATATTTACTGGGGCAAAAAGCTGCCCTTTTCCGATCTGACCTACCTGCTGCGGCTTAACGAGAATCCCTTTACACCCACAAAGAACGATCGTGACCGTGCCTGCTTCTTTGATACCGTGCCCTTTGAATATCCCTGCGGTGGCACCGGTGACTATCGGGAAGCAGCCTTTGGCATTGAGGATGCAGGCGGCTACCGTGCCTGCGATCTGACCTATGTCAGCCACCGCATTTACGGCGGCAAGCCTGTACTGAAGGGCCTGCCCCATACATTTTCTCATATAGATACTCCCATGGAAACCTTGGAGATCACCACCGAGGACAAGCATTCCGGCCTGACGGTGCTGCTGAGCTACACCGTTTTTGCGGATTCCGATGCCATTATCCGCAGCGTAAAGGTACGCAACGACGGCACCGAGCCTTGTACTCTGACACGGGTGCTTTCCTGCTCTGTGGATATGGACGAAGACCGCTTTGATATGCTGACGCTGTATGGCTCCTGGGCAAGAGAACGACAGGTCAACCGCCTGCCCATCCGCCACGGCAAGCAGCGCATCGACAGTCTGCGGGGAGAATCTTCTCATCAGTACAGCCCCTTCTTTGCGCTGCTTTCCCCCAACACCACCGAGGAACAAGGCGATGCCTACGGCTTTACCGTGATCTATTCCGGTAACTTTTTTGCACAGGCAGAGCTGACGCAGCACTGCACCACCCGTGCCCAGATCGGCATCAACCCCGAGGATTTCTCCTGGCAGTTAAACCCCACCGAGGAATTTCAGGCACCCGAGGCCGTTATGGTTTACAGCGGCGAGGGTCTGGGCGGTATGTCCCGCTGCTTCCATCGGTTGTTCCATCGGCATCTCATCCGCAGTGTGTGGAAGGACAAGGATCGCCCTGTGCTGATCAATAACTGGGAAGCAACCTATTTTGATTTCAACCTGGAAAAGCTGCAAACCATCGCCAAGGAGGCTGCTGCTCTTGGCATTGAGCTGTTTGTACTGGATGACGGCTGGTTCGGCCACCGTGACAGCGATAATTGCAGCCTGGGTGACTGGGTTCCCGACCAACGCAAGCTGCCCGGCGGACTGAAGCCCCTGACGGATACCGTGACGGATCTTGGTATGCGCTTTGGCCTTTGGTTTGAGCCGGAAATGGTTTCGCCCGACAGCGATCTGTTCCGTGCCCACCCCGATTGGGCCATTCAGATCCCCCACCGCCCCATGACCCTCTGCCGCGCCCAGTATGTGCTGGATATGAGCCGTGAGGAGGTCAGAGATGCTGTATGGGCACAGATGAAAGCCATTCTGGATAACCATCCTATTTCCTATATCAAGTGGGATATGAACCGTCAGCTTACCGAGCTTGGCTCTGCGGTGCTGCCCGCAGGCCGCCAGAAAGAGCTGTGGCACCGTTATGTGCTGGGTATGTATGATCTGATGGAACGGCTGGTGACACAGTACCCCGATCTGCTGCTGGAAAACTGCTCCGGCGGCGGTGCCAGATTTGATGCGGGTATGCTCTATTACAGCCCCCAGATCTGGAGCTCCGATGATACCGATGCCAGAGAACGACTGCGGATCCAGTACGGTGCATCGCTGTTTATGCCGCCTTCTGCCATGGGTGCCCATGTCAGTGTGTGTCCCAATCACGCCACCGGCAGAAATACCCCCTTTGACACCCGTGCCAATGTAGCCATGAACGGCACCTTCGGCTACGAGCTGGATGTGACCAAGCTCTCCGAGGAAGAAAAATCCATGATCCCCGAACAGATCGCACGGTACCACCGCTACGGACATCTGGTGCGCAGCGGCCTGCAATACCGTCTGGGTGATCCCTTCGGCGGTGCAGCCTGTGCCGCACAGAGCCACGCAGGCTGGGATGGCTGGATCTATGTCGCAGAGGATGGCTCGGAGGCTCTGTTTACCTATGTACAGATCTCCGCAGAGCCCAATATGCGCTCCCGCCGCATCCGGCTGGCAGGCCTGCTGCCCGATGCACTGTATACATATGAACTGAACGGTCAAAAGCAAGTCACCTCCGGTGCCGTGCTGAATACCTGCGGCGTGCTGATTCCCAATCTGTGGGGCGATATGAAAAGCGTACAGGTGTATCTGCAAAAATGCGAGGGAAGATAAAGATTGAGAAAGAGGTTTACCATATGAAAATCACAAAATACAAAAAAACAGCCGCCCTGCTGCTTGCCGCAGTCCTGACGGGCTCCCTTTGTGCCTGCGAAGGTGGCGGCGGTGTGGAAGAAACCGCCTACAACTGGAGTAATGTTGCCATCGGCGGCGGCGGCTATGTTACGGGTATCGTATACAGCGATACCGAAGAAGGCCTGCGCTATGCCAGAACCGATATCGGCGGAGCCTACCGCTGGAGCAGCCGTGATACCCAGTGGGTACCCATTACCGATCACTTTGGCGGTGTCAATGCCGCAGACTGGAATCTCATCGGCATTGAAAGCATTGCTACCGACCCCGTGGAGCCCAACCGTGTGTATATCGCCTGCGGTACATACTCCACCACAAACGGTGCCATTATCTGCTCCGAAGACTATGGCGAGACCTGGACACAGGCAGATATGCCTTTCCCCATGGGCGGCAATATGTCCGGCAGAGGTGTAGGCGAGCGTCTGATGGTCAACCCTAAAAACAACAAGCAGATCTTCTACGGCTCCCGCAGCGATGGCCTGTACGTCAGCAATGATTACGGCAAAACATGGGAACAGGTCACATCCTTCCCCGTAAAGGGCAACTATTTTCAGGAGAAAAACCAGATCGGCATTATGTGGATCGAGTTTGAGCCCGGCAGCGGCGATATCTATGTGGGTGTTGCCATGAAGGACGGTGCCTGTATCTATCGTTCCTCCGACAATGCCGCAAGCTGGGAGGCTCTGCCTGCCAATACTGCCGGTATGTATCCCATGCAGGCGGAATTTTCCGAAAACGGTTATCTGTACCTCTGCTACGGCGATAGCTGCGGCCCCAATGCTGCCACCCAGAATGGTATGGTCTGCCGTTACAGCATTGCAGACGGCAAGTTTGAAGACATCACCCCCAAGTGCAATGACGGCAGATACGGCGGT
Source organism: Ruminococcus sp. (assembly GCA_015066805.1). GTDB lineage: Bacteria > Bacillota > Clostridia > Oscillospirales > Ruminococcaceae > Firm-04. The sequence goes on from SVNP01000018.1 coordinate 33,106, forward strand.
TTTTCCGGCATCTCCGTAGATGGCTCCGACCCCAATACCATTGTGTGCGGCACGTTGGGCTTCTGGTCCAAAAAGGGCGAAAACCTGTATCGCTCCACCGATGGCGGCGTTACCTGGACACCTTTCTTTGATAATACCGCCGATCACTATGTCATGGATGTAACCGAGGCTCCCTGGCTGAACTGGGGCAGAGAAACTGCACAGACCGGCTGGTGGATGGCCGATGTGGAGATCGACCCCTTTGACAGCAATGTGGTAAGCTGGGGTACGGGTGCTACCTTGTATTCCACCACCAACCTGACAGATCTGGGCAGCGGAACCCCTGTTACCGTCAAGTTTGATGCCCACGGTCTGGAGGAAACTGCAATCTTCAAGGTGGTTTCTACCCCCGTGCAGAACGGCTCACCTCAGCTTTATTCCATTATGGGCGACCTGACCGGCTTCTCTCATCTGGATGTGACCAAACGCCCCGATGATGCCCATTTCATGAAGGTTGGTACCGCTGATGATCTGGCTGTGGCATGGAACAACGGCAACATTGCAGCCTACACCAATGATGATCTGAAGCAGCCTTTGCGCTACACCACCGATGGCGGTGCCACCTGGAACAAGTGTGCAGGTATGCCCGAAGCCACCGCAGGCGGCAAGGTAGCTATCTCCGCAGATGGCAGCACTATGGTGTGGATCGCAGGCAATATCAAATCCTCAGTATACTTCACCAAGGATTTCGGTGCCACCTGGTATATCAGCCAGGGCATGGGCATGGGTGCTACCGTTTTTGCCGATAAGCTGGAGCCAAACGTATTCTACGGCGTTTGCGGCGGTACGGTGTATGTTTCCAAGGATGGCGGCGCAAACTTTATTGCCACCGGCGTGAATCTCTCCGAAAACTGTGAGATCGTGCCTTCTGCCGAAAAGCAGGGCTTTATCTGGGTGCGTTCCGGAACCATGCTGGGCTACTCCGAGGATTACGGCACCACCGTTACCTACCTGAAGGATCTCTCTGTCAACGCCATCGGCGTGGGCAAGGGCGAAAAGGACGGCGACCCCATGGTGCTGTATGTTATGGGTGATATCCAACAGCAGGGCGGCGGCATTTACTCCACTGCCGACCACGGCAAAAACTGGAAGAAGCTGACCACCGACGATGAAGGCTTCGGCAATCTGACCCCCTCCATTACCGGTGATGCTTCCATCTACGGCAGAGTATACTTTGCTACCAACGGCAGAGGTATCGTTATGGGAGATTTGGCTTCATGAAGCAGATTTCCCGAAAAATGCGGCGTACCATACTGGCTTGGTGCGGTCTGCTGGCGGTTTGCATGGTGCTTGTGCTGCTGGTGATCTCCGGCAGATTATGGTTCAATATGCCATCCAGAAGCCGCTACCCTGTCCGTGGGGTGGATGTTTCCCACTATCAGGGCACCATTGACTGGGAAACCATTGCCGCACAGGATATGACCTTTGCATTTATCAAGGCCACAGAGGGCTCCGGCACAGTGGATGAATGCTTTGCATCCAACTGGGAAAACGCCCGCAAAGCAGGCATATATGCCGGTGCCTACCATTTCTTCAGCTTTGACAGCGGCGGCGATACCCAGGCGGAAAACTTCATCGCCACCGTGCCCTTTGCAGAGGACGCCATGCCTCCTGTGATCGACCTGGAATACTATCGCTCCCATGATCTGCCCGCAACGGAAACCGTGCAGGAGAATTTGCGGATCATGCTGGATGCGCTGACCCGATATTACGGCAAAACGCCTATCATTTATACCACCAACCAGTGCTATGAGGAATACCTGAAGGATACGGATATGGAATACATCCTCTGGATCCGCAGCGTGTTTACACCGCCTTCCTCTGCACTGGAGCCTGCATGGAGCTTCTGGCAGTATAACCCAAGGGGACTGCTGGAGGGCTACGAGGGCGATGAGCAGTTCATTGACCTGAATGCCTACTGCGGCACCATGGAGGATTTCACCAAGCAGTTCGGTACGCCGGCTGCAGCCCCTAAAGGAGAGTGACATATCATGCGTGTGATTACCGGCTCTGCCCGCGGCAGAAAGCTGTTTGCCCCGGAGGGTCTGGATACCCGCCCTACCACCGATCTGGTGAAGGAAGCCGTCTGCTCCGCCGTGCAGTTTGAGATTCCCTGTGCCAATGTGCTGGATCTGTTTGCAGGCAGCGGTCAGCTTGCCATTGAAGCACTGAGCAGAGGTGCCGCAAAGGCCACTTTGGTAGAATCCAACCGCAAATCCTTCCGTGTGATGGAGCAAAACGTGAACACCTGCGGCTTTGGCCCACAGGCACAGATGCTCTGCACCGATGCCGCCGCCTTCCTGATGCGGTGCCGTGAAACCTTTGATATTGCTTTTCTGGACCCGCCCTACCATATGGGCATCCTGCCGGAGATCCTCCCTGCGCTGCTGCCCCATATGCAGAAAAACGGCGTTATCATCTGCGAACATGAGCCGGAATTGCAATTACCTGAAAAAATCGGCGAATACTACTTGAAAAAACGCAAAAAGTATGGTAAAATATCTGTGACTATCTATCGCGGTGAGGAATATTCCGAAGCCGCGGAGTAACTCCTCTGCAAAACCATTGCCCAAGGAGGTCACAATGTCCGAACCCATTCGCCGTGTTGCGGTTTGCCCCGGCAGCTTTGACCCCGTCACGCTGGGACATCTGGATATCATCGGCCGTGCAAGCAAGCTGTTTGATAAGGTCATCGTTCTGGTTTCCACCAACCTCAGCAAAAACCCCTCCTTTACCCTGACCGAACGGCTGCTGATGATCGAAACCGTTACCAAACCCTACAAGAATGTCATCATTGATATTCTTGACCACGAGCTGCTGGCAGATTACGTCCGCAGAGTGGATGCCGTTGCTATCGTCAAAGGCCTGCGGGCTGTCAGTGACTTTGAATACGAGTTCCAGATGGCACTGGCAAACAAAAAGCTGTACCCCAAGGCGGAAACCGTCTTTCTGACGACCTCCGCCGAGAATATGTACCTCAGTTCCAGCGTGGTCAAGCAGATCGCCTCTCTCAATGGGGATATCTCCAGCTTTGTACCACTAGAGATCCTTCCGCTGATCGAAGAACGGCTCAGCGGAAAGTAACCCCAAACATCAAATAACAGAAAGGATGTATTCCCATGAACGTAGACGAAATCTTGGAAGAAATTGACGAAATGCTGGAAAATTCCCGAGCATTTCCCCTAGCTGCCCATAAGGTGGTCATCGATGGCGACCGCCTCCGTGAGCTGGTCAGCGATATCCGCCTGAAGCTGCCCGAGGAGCTGAAGCACGCCAAGCTGGTCATGTACGATCGTGACCGCTACCTCAACGAGGCTCGTCAGGAGGCAGAGGAGATCGTGCGTGCCGCCGAGGCCCGTGCCAAGAGCATGGTGGCTGAAAGCGCAATTCTGGAGGAAACCAAGCGCAAGGCCCATGAGCTGCTGGCCAAGACCAAGACCAAGTGCGACGAAACCAAGGAGGCCACTGCTGCCTATGTGCTGCAGTCCCTTTCCAACACCGAGGCACAGATCGCTTCTCTGCTCAGTCAGATCCAGCAGGAGCGTGCCCACTGGGACGGCAAGTAATTTCCAAACAAAAAGGCACAGGATGGTTTTCATCCTGTGCCTCGGTTTATGATGGGGTTTGCAGGCTCAGTAGCCGCCTGTCAGCACCTCTGCCAGAGATTCATCGTTCTCGATCCAGTCCTCCACGCAGATGTGGCGGTAGGTGTCCTTGGTCTGACGGATCACGACCATCTCAATACCCGCATTGATGATCAGCCGCTTGCACATGGAGCAAGGCTCCACATTGCCATCCAGCAGATTGGTCTTGGCATCGTGGCAGGCAAGGTACAGCGTAGAGCCGATGAGATCGGCACGGCTGGCACTGATGATGGCATTTGCCTCTGCATGCACACTGCGGCAAAGCTCGTAGCGTTCACCCTTGGGCACACCCAGCTTTTCACGGCGGCAGTATTCAATATCACAGCAGTTTTTTCTGCCGCGGGGCGCACCTACATAGCCGGTGGAGATGATCTCATCATTTTTTACGATGATCGCACCGAATTTACGCCGCAGGCAAGTGCTGCGCTCCAGCACCATTTCGGCAATATCCAGATAATAATTGGTCTTATCCCTGCGTTTCATCACGCATCCTCCTTTTTTCGCAACAAGCGGAAGTTCCGCTTTGTTACAGTATAGCAGATATTCCTGCAAATTGCAAGTATTTTTTCCGGGAGATAGATATGCTGAATCTGACCGATATGCAGACCGTTCGCTCTCTGGCGAACCGTCATCATTTTTCCTTTTCCAAGGGGCTGGGGCAGAATTTCCTCATTGACCCTGCCGTCTGCCCTGCCATTGCCGAATACGGCATTCCTGACGAAACCTGTGCCGCATTGGAAGTAGGCCCCGGTTTTGGTGTGCTGACCCAACAACTGGCTCTGCACGCAAAAAAAGTGGTCTCAGTGGAGATCGACCGCAGACTGGAACCTGTGCTGGCAGAAACCCTTAAGGAGCTGCCCAATGCGGCGATCCTCTGGGGTGATGTGCTGAAGCTGGATCTGCAAACGCTGTTTGCACAGCAGTTTGGTGAGATGCCTGTAGCGTTCTGCGCCAATCTGCCCTATTACATCACTTCACCCATCCTCATGTATCTGCTGGAATCCGATGTTTCCTTTGTTTCCATGACGGTTATGGTGCAAAAAGAGGCCGCAGAGCGTCTTTGTGCAGAAGTAGGCACCCGTGCCGCAGGTGCGGTGACCGTGGCGGTACAGCTTCGGGGCAAGGCAGAATACCTCATGGATGTGCCCAGAGAGAGCTTTTATCCGGCTCCCAATGTGGATTCCGCAGTCATCCGCATTACGCCCCATGCCACGCCGCTTTGTGCGCCCGAAGAAATTGCTCCTTTGCTGAAAATGGTAAAGGCAGGCTTTGCACAGCGCAGAAAAACCGCTATGAATGCACTTTCTTCCGGGCTGGGCTGCTCCAAGGCGGTGCTTGCCGATGCCTTCGGCGCATGCGGTCTGGCGGAAAATATCCGCTTTGAACAGTTGGATATGCCCACGCTGCTGGCACTTTCCCGTGCCATCAGCGACCGTTCTTAGACTTTTGCGGCTTCGGGTGCGTTTTTTTCTTCTTCACCGAGTATCCGAAGCTGCCTACTTTTCTGCCCAGCGCAAAATACTCGCCATGGGCATAGGCAGCAAGGCCGCTTTGCTGTAAATTCAGCTTGCCCTTGCTGTCGATATATTTTTCATCTGCCGCTACGCTCACGATCTCCGCAAGGAACATATCGTGGGTGCCAAGCGGTATTTTTTGTTTCACCACGCAGGAAAGGCTTAAAGGGGATTCCTCCAGCAGCGGTGCGGAGACCCCTCTTGCTGCTGCAACGTGCAATCCGCAGGCCTTCAGCTTATCCAGATCCCGGCCGCTTTTCACACCGCAGAAATCCACCTGCCTGCAAATGGCCGTGGTGGTCAGGTTAATGACAAATTCACCGCTTTTTTCAATGATCTCATAGGAATAACGAGAAGGCCGCAGCGAAATATACGTCATGGGCGGATGCGTACAGGTGATCCCCGTCCAGGCAACGGTCACCGCATTGGGATGCTCTACCGTGCCGCAGGTCACAAGGGCAGCAGGTACAGGGCCCATCAACGCACTGCCGTTCCAAAAAACCTTTGCCATATTACCTGCTCCTTTCAGGATTCCACAGGGATCTCATAGCTTTCGGGACGCTCAAAGCCATCCTGCAGCACGCCCTTATACCGGAATGCTCTTGCGGTACCTCTTGCCACACAGGTCAGAGGATCCTTGGCAATGTGGCAGGGCACGCCCAAGGTACGGCGGAAATACTTTTCCAGCCCCCCCAGACAGGCACCGCCGCCCGTAAACAGCACACCGTTGTGATAAATATCACCCACCAGCTCCGGCGGTGTTTCTTCCAGCACACGGCGGATGGTATCGGTAATGGCTGTGATATCGTCCTCAATGGCCTCCAGCAGCTCAGTCTGGCTGAGATCACACTGATCGGGCAGGCCACGGCTTAAGTTTCTGCCCTTAACGGTACGGCATACATCATCGGCAGGATCATACAGATCACAAAGCTCCATTTTCAGCTCCTCCGCGGATTTTTTCCCAAGCAAAAGCTGATATTTGTTCTGCACATAGCGGATCACGGAGCGATCCATACGGTCACCTGCGATTTTCACAGACCTGGCTGCCACAATACCGTTCATGGAAACCACTGCCACATCGGTGGTGCCGCCGCCTATGTCTACTACCATATGCCCTTCGGGACGGTTAATATGCATACCCGCACCCAGCAAAGCAGCCAGCGGCTTGCGAATTAGCTGTACCCTGCGGGAACCCGTACCGCTTGCGGCATCCAGAATGGCACGTTTTTCCACTTCGGTGATCAAAGAGGGCACACAAACTACCACCCTTGGTTTGATGATGGCGGGGCCTGCCGCCGCAGATATAAACTCACGGATCAAAGCCTGGGTCAGAATATCATCGGAGATCACACCATCCTGCAAAGGATGCACAACAGCAATATGCTCCGGCGCACGGCCTTCCATGCGGTAGGCCTCGGTGCCCACTGCCACCACACGCTCTGTACGCTTGTTATAGGCGATCACCGTGGGCTCATTGATAATGATCCCCTTTTTATCGGTGGTAATGATGATATTTGACGTGCCAAGATCAATTCCAATATCCATATTTGTTTTCTCCCTTATGCTTGCTCGGATGGTTCCTTCTCTGTTGTGCTGCGTTCTCTGTCACGGTCGGTACAAAGACCCGCGGCCGCATACACACGCTTTGCACCTTGCTCCAGCAAAAGATGTGCACAGCGTGCCATGGTACTGCCTGTGGTCAGAATATCATCACACAGCAATATTGTTGCTCCGTCACAGCGGCGGTTTGTGGCAGCAAAGCGTTCCACAAACACGGCTCGCTCCGCTGCTTTTTTACGATGCTGACGATCATCGGAGTGCTGCTCTGTCAGCAGGCCACCTTTTGCAGGCAGATGCAGCTCTGCTGCCAGCCGTTTTGCCAGATATTCACTGTGTCCGCAGTAGCATTCTCTGCGGCGTTTGGCAGAAAGAGGCACCCATGTGACAAAATCTATGGTTTGCAGGGGGAGCTGTTTTCGGGCGGCATCAGCCAGCTCATGGGCCAGATGTGCGCCAAAGCTGTGGGTGCCCTGCTTCAGATGCAGCACACCGGTACGGGCACAGCCCTCATAAGCATAGACGGTGATCAGATCTGCCCAGGGCAAGGGCTTTTTGTCGGTACGGTCGCTGAGCCACTTGCCGTAATCGGCACGCAGCCGCCCCAAAGCCTCCTTGCAGGCAGGGCAGACCGATTCCGCAGGTGCCATATAGCTGCCGCAGCAATCACAGACATTGGGGAAACAGGCATCCAGCAGATAGGCACCGATGTTACGCATCTTCATGGGGCATTTCCTCCACGGGCATGATGATGGGACACTGCTCACGCAGCATATCCAGCAGGCAGGAATGCCGCAGGGTACGCTGATAATTCTGAACCATTTCCCGCACCTTCCGCGGGGAACCGATAAGGATCAGCAGCCGCTTGGCACGGGTCACCGCCGTATACAGCAGACTGCGGTAGCTCAGGCGGTCTCTGCCTTCGGGCAGCACCAGAATGACCGCTTCAAACTCACTGCCCTGACTTTTATGCACCGTTACCGCATAGGCAAGCTCAAGCTGCTCCAGTTGGTCGGCGTTATAGTTGACAATTTTTCCATCAAAATCCACTTGCAGGCTGCGGGTCATCTTATCCACATACTGTACGGTGCCCATATCGCCGTTAAAGATGCCTGCGCCACGCTCACCGTTTTTCGTCCATTCCATTTCATACTGATTCTGGGTCTGCATGACTTTATCTCCCTGGCGGAAGGTATACAGCAGGCTTTTCAGCACAGCCTTGCCGTAGGCAGGCGGATTCACCGCCTCCTGCAGCATTTTATTCAGCTCCACGGTGCCCAGCACGCCCTTTCGGGTAGGTGAGATCACCTGAATATCCGTCTGAGGATGGAAGCCATAGGCTTTGGGCAGGCGGCTGCGGTACAGCTCCGATAAAAACTGTGCCGCTTCCTGTGCATTGCGGCGGTCAAAAAAGAAGAAATCGCTTTGTTTTTCCTGCAGATCAGGCATTTCGCCCTTTACAATGCAGTGAGCATTGCGAACGATACAGCTTTCCTGTGCCTGACGGAAAATTTCTGTCAGCCGCACCGTAGGCAGGCATCCGCTGTGCACCAGTGTGTGCAGCAGATTTCCTGCGCCTACCGAGGGAAGCTGGTCCTCATCGCCTACCAGTATCACACGGCAGGAAAGACGCACCGCACGCAGCAGGCTTTCAAACAGCAGTACGTCCACCATGGAAACCTCATCCACAATGAGCACGTCACCCTTCAACGGGTTCTTTTCATGATGTTGAAATACCAGTTGCCCTGCATCGTCATAGTCCGTCCCCAGCAGCCGATGAATGGTTTTTGCCTCCCGGCCGGTCAGCTCTGTCATGCGCTTGGCTGCTCTGCCGGTAGGAGCAGCCAGCAAAACGGTACTGCCTGCCTTCACACATAAGTCAATCACTCCGTTGAGTGTGGTGGTTTTGCCGGTACCCGGGCCGCCTGTCAGCACCATAATCCCTCGGGAAAAGGCACAGGCAATGGCCTTTTTTTGCAGCTCTGCATAGCACATACCCGTATCCTTTTCCTCTTGGGCAATGGCTTTGGCGCAGTCAAAATCTTCCGGCGGAGAAAATGCCAGCATAGCCGCAATGCGGGTAGCGATAAAATCCTCGGCGCAGAAATACTCCTCCACATATACATATACACCGTCTTTGCGGTGATATTCCATCAGGATTTCATCCAGCAGACAAAGATGATAGCTTTTTTCCACATCCTCTGCTGAAACGCCAAGGGCACGCACCGCCAGACTGCGGAACGCCTCCAAGGGCATACAGGTATGACCCTCCGTGGCATTCATTTGCAGCAGCCAGCAAAAGCCTGCTTTCAGGCGGCGATAATCGCTTTCGGGGATTTGCAGATCACGGGCAATGCGCTCTGCCATGTGGAATTCCAGATCCAGCCCCACACCGCAAAGCAGATAAGGATTGGATTCAATGACCTCCCATGCAGACACACCCCAGCGGCGGTAGGCCTGCATTGCAACAGCGGCGGAGATGCCGTATACACTCAGTCGCCCCATCAGGCTCCGCAGACAAAAGATCTCTCTGGCAGCAGCGGCGATCTCCTCGCATTTGCCTGCGGAGATACCCTTGATCCGCTGTAGTTTTTCGGGGGTATGCTCCATGACCTGAAGGGTCATTTCGCCAAATTCCGCCACGATCCGCTTTGCCAGTGCTTTACCGATGCCGGGGATCACACCGCTTGCCAGATATCGTTCGATGTTAATGACAGTGGAGGGCAGGGCACGCACGCAGCTTTCCGCATGGAATTGCTCTCCAAAGCGGGGATGATTCACAAAGGAACCGGTCAGCTCCAGCTCCTCGCCCGGTTCCAGACGACCCAACTCTCCCACCACAGTCACCAGAGCATCTTCTGTTTCCAGCTCGGCAACCACATAGCCGTTGCTCTCGTTGAAAAACAACACATCATCCACAGTACCCAGCAGGGCTGTGGCACGATCATTGGTTGGCTGCATGCCTGCACCTCCTTTCTCTTGGGATAACAGTTATTTGCCGCCGGAAGACTGCGTTTCTTCCTCAATAGGATTCTGCACCGCATCCTTGAAAATCGTCAGATTCTCGTCAAAATCCACCCGCAGAATGGCAGCACCGCCTGTGGTCATATCATTGCGATAGGTGCCTTCGGCAGGCATACGCAGCGATTGCATCTCATATTGTGTCAGCAGGAAGGGTACTTCCAGCGCCCAGCCCATAACGGTTTTTTCTTCCATATTGGTCACAAGCATGGGAATGGCATCCCGCAGCAGTTTGAACCAGCCCACAGGATTAAAGCTTGCGACACGTTCTGTAATCGCAGAGAAAACCTTTCGCTGGCGTTGTGTGCGTTCGTAATCCGCATTACCCACATAACGAAGACGGGAATACGCAAGCGCCTGCTTGCCCGAAAGCAGCAGGGTACCGCCCTGCTCCAGAAAATCAGCATTGCGGTCATCGCCCACAAGCTCATTCAAGCCGGCAGCCAGCACATCGTTTACGCCTGCGGCTTCGGCATCGCTCATGGTGATCTCCACACCGCCCAGCGCATCTACAATGGCGATAAACGCCATAAAATCCACAATGAAATATTCGTCTACATCAATATGAAAGTTCGCTTCCACCGTATCCAGCAGCAGCGAGGCTCCGCCGTAGGCGTAAGCGGCGTTGAGCTTATTCCAGCCGTATTTGGGGATCTCCACATAGGAATCCCGCATAAGAGATGTTACGGTTATGGTTTTGTTATGCTCGCTGACCGAAATCAGCAGCACAGAATCGGCACGGCCTCTTTGCTCACTGACACGGGTATCACTGCCAATGATGAGGATATTCCGCACATCCTCATCCTCATACAGAGCTTCGCTGTTGACCATGTACCGCACTCCGGTTTCTTCATATTGCAGAGAAGATACCGCATAATTGACCAGTGAAAAGCATATGATGGCCAGCACCACAAGAATCCAGAACAGCTTGCCAAGCAGGGAACCGGACCCGTTGTTTTCTTCCATTCGGGCATCTCCTTTCTTTTGACAGATTTCCCCTTATAATTATAAACCCTTTCCCCTGCGGTGTCAAGCAAAGGTTCGGGAAATTTTCGCGGAGAATGAAAAAAACCATTGCAATTTATCGCGAAATATGGTATAATAAGCTGTTAAATTGTGTGCGAAGGCGCATGCAATACTTTTTAAGACAGAAAGAAGGTATCCCCCGATGGATCTGAAGTTGCAATCCCCCGAAACCATTGAGACTATGCGGAAAGAGACCCGCGAGGCATACGAAGCATTTCAGGCAATGAAGCTGCAGCTCAATATGGCAAGAGGCAATCCCTCTCCCGAACAGCTTGCGCTGACTATGCCCATGATGAATACCATCTCCCCCGAGGATTCCCTTATCACCGAAAACGGCGAGGACTGCCGTAACTACGGTGTCCCCAATGGTATTGTCGAGGCAAAAAAGCTCATTGGCGAGCTGCTTGGCGTACCTGCGGATGAGGTGTTCGTAGCAGGTAACTCCAGTCTGCAGTTGATGTTTAATTGCTTCCAGATTGCTTTTACCCACGGCATTGCAGGATCTACCCCCTGGTGCAAGCAGGAGGATCTGAAGTTCCTTTGCCCTGTACCCGGTTATGACCGCCACTTTGCTGTTGCCGATTATTTCGGGCTGAAGCTGATCCCCGTTCCTATGCAGGCAGATGGCCCCGATATGGATATGGTGGCACAGTATGTGGAAAACGACCCTTCCGTAAAGGGTATGTGGTGCGTGCCTGTGTACTCCAATCCTACGGGTGTGGTTTACAGCGATGCAGTGGTTCGCCGCATTGCTGCTCTGAAGCCCGCTGCCAAGGATTTCCGTGTATTCTGGGATAATGCTTACTGCATCCACCACGTTGTGGAGAATCCTGTGACTCCTCTTCGCATCACCGATGCCTGCAAGGAGTTCGGCTCCGAGGATATGATCTACCAGTTTGTTTCCACCTCTAAGGTAACCTTTGCCGGTGCAGGCATTGCTGCCGTAAACATGAGCAAGGCAAACATGGCACAATTCAGCAAGGAAATGGGCATTCAGACCATTGGCTTTGATAAGATCAACCAGATGCGCCATGTTCGTTTCTTTGGGAATGCCAAGGGTGTGACCGAGCATATGAAGAAGCACGCTGCTCTGCTGAAGCCCAAGTTCGATGTGGTCATCGAAATGCTGGAGCAGGAGCTGAAGCCTTTGGGACTGGGTAGCTGGAATGTGCCTCAGGGCGGATATTTTATCTCCTACCAGGCACCGAAGGGCTGTGCAAAGCGTATTGTTCAGCTTTGCAAGGAGGCCGGTGTGACCCTGACTCCCGCAGGTGCAACCTACCCTTACGGCAACGACCCCGACGACTCCAACATCCGTATTGCCCCCACTTATCCTTCTGTAGATGCACTGCGGAAGACTATGGAGCTGTTCTGCCTTTGCGTGAAGATCGCTGCGTTGGAGCAGATAAAATAAATCATATAACAAAATAAGGAGTGTTTACAATGATCAATCTGAATCTCGTTCTCACCGAGCCGGAAATGCTCAAAAAGCAACTGGCAAGAAAAGGTTACGATGTATCCAAGCTGGATGCACTGGCTGATCTGCTGCAGCAGAAGAAGGGCAAGCAGCAGGCTTTGGACGATCTGCGTGCAAAGCGCAATGCGTGGAAGAAGGATCAGTCTATCCCCGTAGAAGATAAGCGTCAGCTCCGTGATGACATTGCCGCCGATGAAGCTGCTCTGGCAGAACTGGAGGCACAGATCCGTGAACTGCATCTGGATATCCCCAACCTGCCTGATGAGGATGCTCCTGAAGGCAAGGATGCTTCCGAGAATGTTGTGTGCAGAGAGTGCGAGGACTACTACAAGTCCGCTGTTGAGAGCTTCCGTCCCCACTGGGAGGTAGGCTCCGATCTGGATATTCTGGATACCGAACTGGCAAGTAAGGTTTCCGGCTCTATGTTTGCGATGTACAAGGGCGCTGGCGCACAGCTACTGCGTGCGTTGGTTTCCTATGCACTGTCCCTACACAGCGGCAAGTACCTGGAGATCATTCCTCCCCACATGGTTTCTTCCAAGACCCTGACCTTTACCGGTCATCTGCCCAAGTTTGCAGAGGAACAGTACAAGTGCCAGAGCGATGACCTGTGGCTGATCCCCACCGCAGAGGTTCCGCTGACCGGTGCATTTGCAGAAACCACCTTTGAGCAGGGTCAGTTACCTCAGTATCGCTGCGGTTACACCGTTTGCTTCCGCCGCGAGGCAGGCTCCGCAGGCAAGGATACCCGTGGTCTGCAGCGTGTTCACGAATTCCACAAGGTAGAGCTGGTTAAGGTTGTTGAGCCCCAGAACTGCCGTGCAGAACTGGATGACCTGCTGGCTGACTGCCTGCGTATCATTCAGGATCTGAAGCTGCAGTGGAGAATTCTGGACCTTTGCACCGGTGATATGGGCGACAAGTACGGTCGCTGCTACGATATCGAAGTCTGGGCACCCGGCGCACAGCGCTGGCTGGAGGTTTCCTCTGTAGGTCACTTCAGCGATTATCAGGCTCGCCGTGCCAAGATCTGCTACAAGGATGAAAACGGCAAGAAGCAGGTCGCTTACACGCTTAACGGCTCCGGCATGGCTACTCCTCGTGTGGTTGCAGCGATTCTGGAGACCTATCAGCAGCCTGATGGCACAGTAGTGGTTCCCGAAGTGCTTCGTCCCTTCATGGGCTGTGACGTAATCAAGCCCCGCGGCTGATGTGAATACCATTTAAAACAAAACCCGACGCAGTGAACGATACTGAACTGACACCCAAAAGTTAGACAAAGAATAATAGAAAACATTGTGCAAAGCGATTAAGCGGCAGGCTTGGTCGCTTTGCTGCATTATGCAGCAGTTGAGAGACGGTATTCAACAGGCGACATTC
>SVNP01000019.1 GCA_015066805.1 Ruminococcus sp.
ACCCGTTCCCATTCCGAACACGGAAGTTAAGCTCATTCGCGTTGACAATACTTGGATGGAAGCGTCCCGGGAAGATAAATCGATGCCGGCACAAGCCAGAGAAATTCACTTCTCTGGCTTTTCCTGTATTTACGGGCCATTAGCTCAGTTGGTTAGAGCTCCCGGCTCATAACCGGTCGGTCCCGGGTTCGAGTCCCCGATGGCCCACTGTATTGAAAAAGGGTGTCACATTCCGTGACACCCTCTTTTTTTACTCGGAAAGATAGGATTTGACCAGCGCCTGCATCAGTTCATCGCGATCAATGCGGCGGATCAGGCTCCGGGCATTTTTGTGAACTGTTATGTAGGTCGGATCCTCAGAGAGAATATAGCCTACGATCTGGTTGATTGGGTTGTAGCCTTTTTCTACCAGCGCATCATATACATGCTGCAAATTACGCTTCATCTCAAGCTCTTTCTCTTGCGGGATCGAAAAGGTGATTGTTTTATCGGACATAATCGCAAAGCTCCTTTCGTAGGGGAATGGCATACTTACATATCTATTATACGACAATTTTGTTGCCAGTGCAAGCACTTTTCCATATTTTTGTATAGAATGCCATAATTATAGGTGGTTATTTGTGCGATATGTACAGGCCCCGTGCATAGAATATACACAGAGCCTTGAAACCCAAGAGATCACTCGCAGCAGCCGGATCTCTTTTCAAAGGAATTGCAGTCTACACATTCCTTCATAGTAGGGTTGTTCTCGTGGGTGCCGATGTTGACTACATCCAGAGTGCAGTAGTTCTCGCTGCACATATTGTAGCGGCATTGCTCAACGGTGCAGTGAATGTTGGGGTTCTTCTTACGATCCATCATAACGAAAGAAGCTCCTTTCTCCAATGTTTTCTGCACAGCGGGGCGAAGTTTGTCCCGCCGGCATAGTCATAGTATGCGCTGTGCAAGTCGTGTTATGCATAAATGGCATAAGATCATAAAATCGCATGGATAGGCGTTTTTTTCATCGAAATTCGTGCCTTTTGACATAGTATGAAATCCAGAGAAAAACAGAGAAAATGAGAGAAAACCCGTGGTTTCTTTGCGATTTTGCCCGTATTTGGACGACGGAGCCGGATTTGTATCAATTTGTAACTTGCAATTCTGGCGGGAGTGTGGTACAATAATACCATAGTCACCACGCTAAAGCAACAAAGTGCTTTGCGGATTCTTTCATGGCAAATAATCGGAAAGGAGGATTTTTCCATGACAAGTATGATGATTTTCTGGGGCGTTGTTTTCGTCCTTACGGTGATTGCGGAGTTTGCCAGTATGCAGCTCATCAGCATCTGGTTTGCTGTGGGATCCTTGGGCGCATTTTTTGCTGCTATGTTTGATCTTGGATTTACCGCACAGCTTGCGATTTTCGTATTGGTCTCCATGCTGCTGCTCATCGCTACACGGCCTCTGCTGAAAAAGCTACGAGTGAAGAATGTAGTGCCCATGAATGCAGATAAAGAGATCGGCTGCATGGCGGTCATCATCGAGGAGGTCAACGGTGCAGCCGGTACCGGTCGTGTGCGCCTGAATGGCGTGGATTGGATGGCTGTTTCCGAAGATGGTTCGGTGCTGCCTGTGGATACGGTGGTGACCGTTACTCAGGTGCAGGGCGCAAAACTGCTGGTCAAAAAGGCTGCTGCCGAACAGACCGTAGGCTGATACCCATTTTGGTACAACGTGCAATCATAAAGTACAACACATAATTTTTAGGAGGAATGTATTATGACTCAAATTACAACTGCTGCCATGCTGGCAGGCCCCGGCGGCTGGGTGATCGCTCTGCTGCTGATCGCATTTTTGCTGGTGGTTATCATCGCAAATATCCGTATTGTGCCTCAGGCAAAGGTTTATGTGGTAGAGCGTCTGGGCTCCTTCCATGAGGAATGGCACACCGGCCCCCACTGGCTGATCCCTTTCTTTGATCGTGTGGTAAAGATCGTTTCCATCAAGGAGCAGGTCGTGGATTTCAAGCCCCAGCCTGTGATCACCAAGGATAACGTTACCATGCAGATCGACACCGTTGTGTTTTTCCAGGTGACCGATGCCAAGCAGTACACCTACGGTGTGGAGCGTCCCATGGCCGCTATTGAGAACCTTTCCGCAACTACCCTTCGTAACATCATCGGTGAGATGGAGCTGGATGCTACCCTGACCTCCCGTGATGTTATCAATACGAAGATCACTGCGATCCTCGACCAGGCTACTGACCGTTGGGGTATCAAGGTGAACCGTGTGGAGCTGAAGAATATTCTGCCTCCCCGTGAGATCCAGGATGCCATGGAAAAGCAGATGAAGGCAGAGCGTGAGCGTCGTGAAAAGATCCTGCAGGCAGAGGGTGAAAAGAAGTCCGCTATTCTGGTTGCAGAAGGTGAAAAGCAGTCCCAGATCCTCCGTGCGGAGGCACAAAAGGAATCCGAGATCCTGAAGGCACAGGCAGAACAGGAAGCCATGCTGCTGCGTGCAGAGGCTGTTCGTCAGCAGAAGATCCTGGAGGCACAGGGTGAGGCAGAGTCCATTCAGCTCACTCAGTCTGCACTGGCAGAAAGCCTGAAGCTGCTGAATGCCGCTTCTCCGGACAACAGCGTCATCCAGCTTAAGTCTTTGGAGGCCTTTGCAAAGGCTGCCGATGGCAAGGCTACCAAGATCATCATTCCCAGCGAGATCCAGGGTCTGGCAGGTCTGGCAGGCGCATTGCAGGGCATTACCGATCAGAAGCAGCAGGGTTGACAAATCCTGCGGAATATGCTATAATAATTCCGTTCTGAACGTAACAGGGGAGCTTGTGTAACAGGCTGAGAGGGTGCGTATACGCACCGACCCATAACCTGATTCGGATAATGCCGACGGAGGGAAATACCCATACAAAGGGAATGGAAACGCCGCAAGCATTGTCTTGCGGCGTTTTTTGTGCAGAAAGGATGAACGGATATGACCCGCACCCGCACCGATCGCATGGTAGTTACCGGCATGATGATCGCATTGGCTACCGTGTTGAGCTTTGTAAAGCTGTTTGAAGCCCCTATGGGCGGCTCTGTGACTTTGCTGAGTATGCTGCCCCTGTGTCTGATCTCCATACGTTATGGCGTGAAATGGGGCGTGTTTTCCTGCCAGATCCATGCGTTGCTGCAGATCCTGCTGGATGGCGGTGCGCTGGCAAGATCAGGTATTTCGCCCACTGCTTTTGTGGGCAGTCTGGTGCTGGATTATCTGCTCGCTTTCGGCGTGCTGGGTGTGGCAGGTGTATTCTGCATCCGCCGGAGCAGTGAGGAACCTTGGCAGCAGAAGAAGGGCTTAAACAGTGCCAGAGCCTTTGCAGGCGTTATGCTGGCGGTTGCCCTGCGATTTGTTTGTCATACCCTCTCGGGCTGTATCTTCTTCTCTCAGTGGTGCTGGGAGGGCTGGAATATCTGGGTGTATTCCATCTGCTACAACGGTGCCTATATGCTGCCGGAAAGCATCTTTACTGCCTGCGGTGCATGGATCCTGCTGCGGGTGCCTGTCAGCCGCCGCCTGTTTGCTCCTGTATAAAAACAAAGCCGAAGAAGCACATCGCTTCTTCGGCTTTTGTATTACTTGTTGTATGCTGCAAATGCGTGATCCACAACTTCCTTGTCGCAGGGCTTGGTAAACAGAGAAACCAGCGGGGTAACGAGAATAGAAAGAATCATCAATACGGCACCTGCATTGATGGGAGATGCCATATTCAGGGGCAGAGATGCTGCCCAACTGATCAGACCGGAGAAATGGGCGGGGAAGAAGGAGAAGATCATCATATGAGTGGTAGTCAGTACAACGCCCATGCCAAAGCTGACCCAAACAGCAGCCTTGCTGATGCGCTTGCCATACAGACCCCACAGGAAAGGTCCGAGGAAGGAGCCGGAAAGTGCGCCCCAGGAATAGCTCATCAGAGTGGTGATGGCTGCATTCTTGTTCATGGCGATGACAACAGAGATCAGCAGGAAGAACAGAATGAGAATACGCATGGCGAAGAATTCCTTCTTGTCATCCATCTTACCCTTGGTTGCAGGACGGATCAGGTCGTGAGCAAGAGTGGTGGAGGAGGTCAGAACCAGTGCAGAAAGGGTGGAAAGAGAGGCACTCAGTACCAGTACCACAACCAAACCGATCAGAACAGAGGGCAGGGCTTCCTGCAGCATAGCGGGAACCATTGCATCAAACTCCAGCTTGCCGTTAGGCAGCTTGGTGATGACGTTCTCACCCAGACCGGTGCCTGCCTCGGTGGTGTTGAACAATCTGGTGAAGCCACCCAGCAGGTAGCAGCCTCCGGAAACGATCAGGCAGAACACGGTGGAGATCACCATGCCGCGCTTGATGTCTTTTTCATCACGGATGGCATAGAACTTGTGGGTCATCTGAGGCAGACCCCAGGTGCCAAGAGATGTAAGGATCACCACGCCGAACAGATTGATGGGATCCGGTCCGAAGAGAGAAGCCAGCTTGCCGCTTTCAACTGCGGGATCCTTTACGTTCTTCAGCATTTCAATGGAATCCATAAGGCCGCCGTTGTGATTCAGCACGCAAACCACCACGGCAATAATGCCCACCAGCATGATCATACCCTGAATAAAGTCGTTGACAGCCGTTGCGGAGTAGCCACCCAGCACAACGTAAATCGCACTGAGCACCGCCATGGCGATCATCACATACTGATAAGAATTCTCGGAATGGAGATCAAATGCCATGGCAAACAGACGGGAAAGTCCGTTGTAAACCGATGCGGTGTAGGGGATCATAAACAGAAAAACGATCAGCGCAGCAACATTCTTCAAAGAGGTGCTGCCGTAACGCTTCATGAAGAAATCGGGCATGGTTTTTGCTTCCAGATGCTTGGTCATCAGACGGGTACGCTTGCCCAGTACCAGCCATGCAAGAGTCGCACCGATCACCGCATTGCCCACACCAATGAGGGCGGCGGAGATGCCGTAGCTCCAGCCGAACTGGCCCGCATAGCCGATGAAAACAACAGCGGAAAAATACGCAGTACCAAAGCCGAAGGCGGTCATCCAGGGGCCGATCTTATTGCCGCCGAACACGAAGTCGTTTACGGTTTTTGTGCGGCGCGAGGTGATGATGCCGATGCCGATCATCAGGGCAGCGTACACCAGCACGATGATGATGGTGATGATTTTGGACATGGGAAACTCCTTTATGTATATGAAATAGTATAGCGACCGCTTTTATGATGCAAAGTTGCATCACTGTAAAGCTTTAACGCAACAAAGTGATTATAGCACATTACAAAAGGATTGTCAAGTACATTCCCGAAAAAAATCGAGATTTCTGCGGAATCCGGTGCCGAAAACCGGAAATGTAAACTCTTTGTATTTTGTTGCTGCTTGGGTTTTATGTTGTGATTTGTCTTTGGGATCAGAGGCGTGTTATGGCGGAATCCGTGAAAAGAGAATTCATATTCGGCATCCTGCACAAAATCTATACACGGAATTTGGCTAATCTTCCAAAGTTTTCGATTTCTCTTTACAACTTCCAAAAGATGTATTATAATAATAACAGTGAAAATTGCGTGATAGCTATGCGGAAAAATCGGTAAAGATATTACAGGTTGTATAATCTTGAAGTTCCATCACGGGAGGAGCGGAAAGATTCCGCCACATAGCACGGATTTCACCGGTTTTCATGGGAAACCATGGTATAATCCGTGACTTGAGAAAGTAACGGTTATATAAACAAAAAATGGGAGGGTTTTTACACATGCTGAAAAAAACAATCGGCAAACGCGTAACGAGTGGACTTGTTTCCGCAGCAATGCTGGCAAGTGCATCCGTTGCAGTCTTACCGGGCATGATGTTCTCTGCTTCTGCAGCGGGCGAAATGCTGGGTATGACAAACTTTGATGACGGCATTGGTCTGCCTTGGCATACCTGTGTCACACAGCCCGCAAACCTCAAGTTCGAGATCGCAGATGGTGTTTATCGTGTCGAGATCGTTGAGAACGGCGGCGTGGACGTAGGCGGCGCATCCCGTTGGGACGCACAGTTCCGTCACAGAAAGCTGGAGATCTACTCCGGTAACAGCTACACCGTTAAGGCAGAGATTACTGCCAGCCAGTCCGGTGAGATCTACACCAAGATCGGTGACCTGTCCGGTTCTACCGAGCTGTGGCACAACGGTATGGGCGACAATCAGGGCAGATGGCCCAACGACTTCAACCAGACCTGGAACTGCATTCCTATGACTGCAAACCAGACTTTGAAGCTCGATTCCACCTTTACCGCTTCTCAGACTCTGGAAGTTGCTGAGTGGGCATTCCACTTCGGCGGTGCCGGTGAGCACCAGTCTACCGACTGCTTCCCCAACGGTACCGTGCTGACCTTCGACAACATGAGCCTGACCAACAACACCGATGACCGCGGTGTGTTCGTTGCAAAAGAGCCTGCACCCGAGTACTCCGTGCACGGCAACCAGGTAGGTTACTACACCAACCTGAACAAGAAGGCTACCTACCACGCAGATGCTTCCTTCAATGGTCAGGAAGTTTCCATCGTCAACGCTTCTACCGGCGCTGTTGTTTACACCGGCACCGCAAAGGGCGGCAGCACTCTGGATAAGGATTCCGGTTACTACACCGCAGTCTTTGATTTCAGTGACTTCACCACCCCCGGTACCTACTACTTCGCAACCTCCGGTACCACCCGTGATTCCTATGACTTCACCATCGGTGATGACATCTACGATGGCGTTCTGACCAACGCTGTCAACTACTTCTACCAGAACCGTTCCGGTGTTCCCACCGAAGAGGCATACATCACCTCCACCGGCGAGAATGCTAACAAGTCCGCACTGGCTGATAAGGCCGGTCATAACCCCGATACTGCTTACCTGCAGAACACCTGGATCAAGGCCTACAAGAACGACGGTTCCGACGTTCAGAAGTCCAATGGTACTCTGGAAGGTACCGGCGGTTGGTACGATGCCGGTGACCACGGTAAGTACGTTGTTAACGGCGGTATCTCCGTATGGACCCTGCAGAACATGTATGAGTGGTCCCTGGATGACCGCAACAATTCGCCTACCGATAAGTTTGCTGATGGCAGCGGCACTGTTGTCGTTCCCGAGGCAGGCAACGGCGCTCCCGATATCCTGGACGAGGCTCGTGTTGAGCTTGAGTGGTTCTTCAAGATGCTCGTTCCCTCCAGCTACACCATGACCTATAACAATGATGCAGGTTCTACCACCGGTAAGTATACCGACATGGTATTCCACAAGCTGCACGACTCCAAGTGGACCGGTCTGGCTGTTCACTGCTGGGATTACCAGGACCAGAAGGACTGGGCAGGTATCACCCGTATCGTGAAGCCTCCGTCCACCGCTGCAACCCTGAACGTTGCTGCTTCCGCTGCACAGGCTGCTCGTCTGTGGGAAGAGTACGATTCTGCATTCGCAGCAGAGTGCCTCGACATTGCAAAGCGCACCTACGCAGCCGCAAAGGCTAACCCCGAGCTGTATGCTCCTCTGGATCAGGCAATCGGCGGCGGCGCTTACGGCGACGACAATGTGAAGGATGACTTCTACTGGGCTGCTTGCGAGCTGTACATCAGCACCGGCGATGCAGCTTACAAGACCGATATGGAAACCTATGCAGACGCTTACAAGGTAGTTTACAGCCTGGATGGCGGTGAGAACAACGGTTCCTTCACCTCCTTCAACTGGGGTAACACTGCTTCTCTGGGTTCCCTGTCCCTGTACCTGAATGATGATGTTGCAGGCTCCAACCTGTCCACCATCGAGGATACTATTATTGATTCTGCCGATGAGTATCTGGCAGAGCAGGCAAAGCAGGGCTTCGGTATTCCTTACCGCGGCACTACCTTTACCGATCCTATCAACGTTGGCTACGATGACAATGGCAACCCCATCGAGATCGAGGGTTATGAGTGGGGTTCCAACTCCTTCGTTGTGAATAACGCTATCGTTATGGCATATGCCTACATCATCACCGGCGATGCTACTTATCTGAACGGCGTATCCGAGTCCCTGGACTACATCTTCGGCCGTAACGCTATGGACTTCTCCTATGTTACCGGCTACGGCACCTACCACCTGGTTAACCCCCACCACAGATTCTGGAGCCACGAGCTGGATGCTTCCTTCCCCTATGCACCTTCCGGTGTTATGTCCGGTGGTCCCGGCGCAGGTCTGCAGGATCCCTATGTAGGCGGTCTGGGCTACAAGCGCGGCGAGGTTGCTTCTCAGAAGTGCTACGTTGACTCCATCGAGGCATGGTCTGTTAACGAGGTTACCATCAACTGGAACTCTCCTTTTGCATGGATCATGAGCTTCATCGAGGATGAGGCAAACGCTGATGTCACTCCTCCCCAGCCTGTTGAGGCAAACTGGGGCGACGTGGATTGCAACGGCGAGGTTAAGATCGCTGACGTTATCCTGCTGAACCGTTTCCTGGCTGAGGATACTACCATTAATGTTACTTCCCAGGGTCTGCTGAACGCTGACTGCGTATACGACGGCGGCCAGACTCCTGAAGATGCTACTATCATTGTTAAGTACATCGCAGGTCTGGTACCTTACAGCGAGCTGGGCAACCAGTAATCACAAATCAAAAACGGTTGATCTCTTCGGAGATCAACCGTTTTTTTGTTTATAGTGGCGTGATCGTAAAGGCAAGGGTCATGGGGTATTCCGATGGCAGAAGGAATTCCTCGTGTACAGGTGCCCCCCAGGAGTCATCTCCGCCAACGCCCATTTGTTTGGCAGCCAACCGCAGCCAAGTGTACGTTGGAGCAGAAAGCTCCTCAAGGTGCAGCGCGTGATCCAGCTCGTACGCGCTGTAAGGCAGCACACTCATCTCAAAGGGCTGATTTGCAGCCGTAAACTGCAGTCCTTTGCCCTCTGCATCGTAAACCCGAACATATCGCACACTCGTGCGGTTGCCACATTCCTGGGGATTGAGATATGGAGTCAGGTTTTCCTTGGCTGTGGAGCTGAATACGCCCAGCCTTGCACCGCTGCAACGGTCGATGTAGTTTTCATCAGGCCCCAGACCGTAGAATGTGAAGGCATTCAACTGCTGTTTCAGCTTCCAGTCCATGGCAAATACAGGTATAGATCCAAGGCCTTTTACACCGGGATATTGAGCTTCCACGTCTAAGTGGCCATCAAACCATGCGGTATATCTGACCTTGTATGCAAAGCTCGGTACCGTGGGTGTATCAAATACAAAGGTGATCTCCAGACGGTCACTCAGCAATTGTTTTTCAATGGCGTCGCTCCGTAGCTTGGGATATTTTCCGGCCATCTGCCACTGTGCCATAGCGTGGGGATACCCCGCCCCCCTGTCGTTATCGGTAAAAGCACGGAAAAAGCTGATGTTCGGCACTCGGGTGATGTATTCCACGCCTTTGTAAACCAGAGAGGACAATCCGCCTTCTTTGTAATCAAAGAGCATGGAGAAATCCTTGCCATGGATACCAACACAGAATCCACCCCATGCAACCTCTGCTTCAGCGGAAACAGGGGTGGCTTTTTTTTCTTTTCGGGTGATGATTTCCTGTGCAAATGCGAGCTCATGTCCGGCTTTTGCCCATGGGGTGTCCTCTGCAAGCTGTGCAGATACTGTGAACACATATTCGCCGTCTCCTTCGAGAATCTGCAGGCTTGTATGAATTGTACCCTTCATGCCGGGAGCAATTGTCAGCCGATGGTTTTCCTTGCCCAGAACCTGATCCTCCTGTGCCAATGTGATGCAGAATACATAGCCCGATGTATCGGTGAATAAATTGCGGTTATCAATGGTCAGTAAGCCGTTTTTCAGCTCCATACGAAGACTGCTGTACAGTTGTTTCACTTCCTGTATCTTGGGAGAACAACGGCGATCGCCGTAAACAATACCGTTGGTGCAGAATCCGTAGTCTGTTTGCCGATCATCAAAATCGCCGCCGTAGACTAATTTACCATCCTTGTATAGGCTTTGATCCATATAATCCCAGATAAATCCGCCCTGATATGCCTCA
The DNA here is from genome assembly GCA_015066805.1 of Ruminococcus sp. Lineage (GTDB taxonomy): Bacteria > Bacillota > Clostridia > Oscillospirales > Ruminococcaceae > Firm-04. The sequence continues at coordinate 10,047 of SVNP01000019.1, forward strand.
TAAGCGTCCTCCAAAGCGGTGTACAGATGCATACCGCCCAGCGAATTGCCCATGGCGTGCATATATTCGCAACTGATGTAGGGCTTGCCGGTGCGCTGCTCCAGATATGCGGTGATATCATGGGGCTTGGCGTACATACGGCTTTCCATGTCGGTGATGTGGTCGTATTCCCGCCGCCAGAAAAGCCCCTCATAATGCACAAGCCGAGTAGGGTCAGCCTCATGAAAATAGGCTGCCATGGCGGCAATATCATCGCCGCAGTCGGATTCGTTGCCGCACGACCAGATCAGCACGGAAGGATGGTTTTTATCCCGTTCAAACATGGATCTTGCCCGATCCAGCACAGCGCCCAGCCATTCGGGGCGGGATGCGGGCACCAGTGTGTTGGCACCATGAGTCTCCAGATTGGTTTCATCAATGAGATAAATGCCGTAGGCGTCGCACAGACGATACCACTGTGTCTGATTGGGGTAGTGACTGGTACGCACAGCATTGATGTTATTCTGCTTCAGGGTAAGAATATCCTGCAACATATCGGCTTCGGTAATACATCGCCCGTGATGTGCGTTCCATTCGTGACGATTGACACCGTGAAACAGAATGCGCTTCCCGTTGAGGCACATGATGCCGTTTTTCAGCTCAAAGCGTCGGAAGCCCACCATGGTTTCGGCGGTTTCTGCTATGGTATCTTTGCAAAGGAGCGTGATGTGCAGTGTGTACAGATAAGGGCGTTCCGCGCTCCATGGATGAACCTTTGGAAGTGCAAAGGTGCCATTTGCTGCATTGACCTGCAAAACCGTTTGTCCGTTTGCATCGGTAAGGGTAAGCTGTGCCTGATAAGAGGTATCGCCTATGATATCTGTCTGCACCGAAAGTGTTCCGCAGCCGTTTTCATAGTTGTAATCGGCGGTAACGTGCATATCACGCACATGAATACGGGGGATCGCATACAGATATACCTCACGGAAAATGCCCGAAAAACGCCAGAAATCCTGATCCTCCAGCCAGCTTGCGGTGCTGTAGCGATATACTTCTACGGCCAGCTTATTGTTTTTTTCCTGCAAATAGGGCGTAATGCGGAATTCCGAGGGCGTAAAGCTGTCTTCGGCATAGCCTACAAAATGCCCGTTGAGCCAGACGAAAAAGGCGGTCTCCACGCCCTGAAAGCTGAGAAAAGTTTCCTTGCCCAGCAGTGCTGTATCCACATTGAAATAGCGGATGTAGCTGCCTACGGGATTATGCTTTTGCGGGATCTGCGGCGGAGTCAGTTGTTCATAGCCTTCCCACGGGTATTGGGTGTTAACATACTGGGGCTTACCGTAGCCCTGCAATTGTATATGTCCCGGCACCTGAATGTCATCGAAATCGGCGCAATCCATTTGGGGAAGATAGAAGTCAGCAGGGCGCAAGGCGGGCTGCTGCGTGTAACGGAACTTCCATGTACCGTTCAGAGATTGCTTTAGCTGCTGTCCGTTTACGGTGCAGATATGGTCGGAATGTGCCGTTTCCCGATTGACAGCAAAGACTTCGGGGTCGGCAAGCCAGTTCAGTGTAGGTTCCATGGATAAACCTCCTTTGATGTGGTTTTCTGTCATCATTGTAGCACAGCAGCAGAGAAAAATCAATGCACGCAATCAAACAAAATATGCACAAAATGATATAATCCTGTTGCAGTTTTGAATGGACTGTGCTATAATAAGCTCAAATGCAAAAGGAGGATCTTTCATGTTTGCCAATGTTGCCTATCTGCACAATTCATTTCCGGATGCCGCCGATGAATCCGCACCGCTGATCGTAACAAGCTGTGGATTCTACCGCATTCACAGTTGCCCTGTGGTTTCTACACGCCGACCCTCCGGCAGAAAAGACTATCAACTGCTGTATGTGGCCAAGGGTAAGGGGCATTTTACCCTTCAGGGCAGAGAACGGCTTGTGACCGAGGGCAATATGGTGCTGTTTCGTCCCGGAGAACCCCAGTTGTATGATTACTATGCCACCGATGGCACAGAGGTCTACTGGGTACATTTTACAGGCAGCGCAGCAGGGGAGCTTCTGGAACGTCAGGGGTTCTCGGCTGGGGAGAATCTGTTTGCGGCAGGTGCATGGGCGGAGTACCATTGCTTTTTTGACCGTATGATACAGGAATTGCAGCTTTGTCGATTTGGATTTGAAGATATCCTGATGCTGGAGCTGCAACAGATCCTGATTTTGACACAACGGCATATGCTGGAGGGGATTGCGGTCAGCAGCCGTTTGGAGGATGAGATCCGCCAAGCAACCCGATATTTCAGCACTCATTATAAGGAGCAGCTCAGTATAGATGCCTATGCAGCCTCCTGCCATATGAGTACCTGTTGGTTTATCCGCAGCTTTCGGCAGATCGTGCATATGACCCCCATGCAGTATATTCTTTCGGTGCGTATGGCCAATGCCCAAAGCCTGCTGGAAAATACTGATTACCCCATTGCAGAGATCGCAGCCGCTGTGGGCTATGAGAATCCTCTGTATTTCAGCCGGCTGTTTCATAAGCATATGGGCGTTTCGCCTTCGGTGTATCGTAAAAACAAATCTGCTGCCGAAGCATAAAAAAATGCTGCTTCTCGTTTATGAGAAGCAGCAGTGATTGTTTTATACGGTGCGGTGCGGCAGGCGATCCAAAGCAGCGGCGCATACCGCAAATACCACGGCAGAGCCGATGGATTGTGTCAGGTTGCCGGGCAGCGTGATCCAGAACTGTGCCCAGATATCGCCCTGATACAGCAGCACTTCGGTGATCCAGTAGCCCACTGTAGTAATGACACAGCAGATCAACGCAGAAATAATCCGTGCAGGGCAGCATAAGCGGCTGCCGCCGATGAGAGAACAAGTACCTGCCAGCAGGCTTTTGATGATCATGGTGGGTAAAATGTACATAGCATAGCCGGAGATCAGATCTGCCATACCGCCGCCCAAAGCCGCCGCAAAGATGGCATAAGGAGCAGGCAGTAAGGCAGCAGCCAGATAGATCATGGCATCACCGAGGTGAATGTAGCCGTGCCCCGATGGAATATGCAAAGTAGCTGTCAGCAGACAGATCAAAGCGGTCATCATGGCAGTTTTTGCCATAAGACGGAGCTTTTCGTGCAAATCATGATTCATAAGTATTCCTCCAATGTACATAGCAAAGGCTCAAACAAAAGGCCTTCTTCGGCGGGAGCCCCCCGCTGCAGCGTATGCTGCGTAACAGCAGAGAGAAAACTGCCGGCTGTCTGTACGGCATCGGGCAGGCGGCTGCCCCTTGCCAGTGCAGCACACAGCACCGAGGCGAACAGATCTCCCGTGCCGGAAAACAAACATTTGGTGCGGTGAACCGTATCAAAGGTGTACTCGCCATTGATATAGGTCATGTTGCAGATCATATCCTCCCGTACAATGCCTGTGATGACCACAGCACCACAGCCCAGTGCAGCAAGCTGCCGTGCAAGCTGTACTGCTTCAGCGGTATGCAGAGCCTCACCGTGATAAGGCGTATCGGTCAGCAGACAGGCTTCGGTCACGTTTGGGGTGATGATATCTGCATAAGCCACCAGTTGGCGCATAGCGTTGCACAAAGAGGGCGTGTAAGTATCATACAGGCGGCCGTCATCGCCCATGACCGTATCCAGCAGAATGGTGCAGTTTGAGTTCTGCTGCTTTTGTGTGAGAAAGAAATCCCGCACCACATTCATCTGTCCTTCTGCACCGAGAAATCCGCTGTAAATCATATCAAAATGCAGGTCTGCCCAGCTTTTCAGATAGGCAGGCAGGACATCGGTCAGATCGGTAAAGGCATAGCCCGAAAAACCCGTATGCTTGGAAAGCACCGCAGTGGGTACAGGGCAGGCCTGAACGCCCAGTACGGAAAGTACAGGCAGCGCAGTGGTCAGAGAGCAGCGTCCATAGCCGGAAAGATCATTGATGCAGGCAACACGCGGTAAACATCCCATTGTTTTCATCTCCTTACCCCGATATTATAGCACGCAGCATGGAAAAATGCAAGATGCAGGGCGGTATTTCGGGGGATATCTGCGGTTAATTTTGGAAAAATAAACAAAATCACGGGCGATGGTCTGTAATCTTGCTGCAAATCGGAAATCTTTCCGCGGTTTCACAGAATATACACAAAAGAGTGATAAGCTATAAGTTGCGAAATCGGCGGTTCTGCGCCCTTTTTGCCCTGTGAAAAATGAGATTCCCTCAGAAAAACCGTTTTTTTGCCCATTGGTTTCCTTTTTGCGATTGTTTGGGGCTTTCATCGTCCAAAACTCAAAGCCTTTTGAAAAAACAAGGATACGGCAGAAAACAGGAGATATCTCATGGTTTTCTTTGCATTTCGCCCATCGCCGGCGGAGATGCGGTTTGCCATTTGCAGGCAGGCTATGGTAAGATATACAGGCAGCCGTCGCAGAGCAGGCGGTATGATGAATGGGAAAGGTTGTGTTTTATGCTCAAGCTGAAAGGAATTACCAAGAATTATCTGTCGGGTGATTCGATGGTGCAGGCTTTGAAGGGAATCGACGTAGCATTCCGTAAAAACGAGTTTGTTGCGGTGCTGGGTCCTTCGGGCTGTGGTAAAACCACACTGTTGAATATCATCGGCGGTCTGGATCGCTACACCGAGGGCGATCTGATGATCCGGGGCATCTCTACCAAGAAATACTCTGATCGTGACTGGGATGATTACCGCAATCACACCATCGGTTTTGTGTTTCAGACCTATAATCTGATCCCCCACCAGACCGTACTTGCTAACGTAGAACTGGCATTGACCCTTTCGGGCGTTTCCAAAGCGGAGCGTCGGGAGCGTGCCAAGGCTATGCTGCAAAAGGTGGGTCTGGGCGATCAGCTCCATAAAAAGCCCAACCAGATGTCCGGCGGACAGATGCAGCGTGTAGCCATTGCCCGTGCGCTCATCAATAACCCCGAGATCTTGCTGGCCGATGAACCTACCGGTGCATTGGATACGGAAACCAGCGTGCAGATCATGGATCTGCTGAAGGAGATCTCCAAGGATCGTCTGGTGCTGATGGTTACCCATAACCCTGAGCTTGCCGAGGAGTACGCTAACCGTATCATCCGCTTGAAGGACGGCAAGATCACCGATGACAGCAATCCTTACAGCGGTGAAGAACAGCCTGAAAAAACCGAGGAGAAGAAGGGGAAAAAGAAGCATACTTCCATGAGCTTCCTGACTGCCGGTTCTCTTTCTCTGAACAACCTGATGACTAAAAAAGCCCGTACCCTGCTGACCTCCTTTGCAGGCAGCATCGGTATCATCGGCATTGCCCTGATCCTTTCGCTTTCCGATGGCTTCCAGACCTACATCAATACAGTGCAGGAGAACGCCTTGTCCTCCTACCCGCTGGTGATCGAGGAACAGGCTGCCGATCTTTCCGGCCTGATGGAATCCATTGCCAACACTGCCCCCAAGGATGATGCACACGAGCTGGATAAGGTTTATATCAGCGATACTGCTGCCTCTATGCTCAATGCCATGGTTTCCGAGGTGCAGGAAAACGATATGGCTGCCCTGAAGAAATATCTGGAGGAGCACGCCGATGAGCTGGAGGATCAGCACATCGAGTATTTCTACCAGATCACCCCGCAGATCTATCTGGCAGATACCACCGATGATATCACCGTGGTAAACCCCAACCCCATGGTGGATGCCTACTATAAAATGTTGGGCTATGACATGAGCAGCGCATCCTCCGGTTATGCTTCCATGATGAGCATGAGCACTTCCATGATGGACGTGTGGACTACCATGTACAGCGATACCGATCTGCTGGAGGAGCAGTATGATCTGATCTCCGGCAACTGGCCCCAGAGCTATCATGATGTGGTTCTGGTCGTGGATGACCGCAATGAGATCACCGACCTGACCATGTACGGTCTGGGCCTGCGGGATGCCGACGAGATCCCCGATATGTTTGCTACTATCATGGGCGGCGGTACGCTGGAATCTCAGGCAGACAGCTTTGATTACGAGGAGCTGAAGAATCTGCGCTTTAAGCTGATTCTGAACACCGATATCTACGAGTACGATGAAGCCAGCGAGTGCTGGGTGGACCGCAGCAAGAACGATACCTTCATGCGGGAAGTCATCGAGAACGGTGAGACCCTGCAGATCAGCGGTATTGTCCGTGCCAAGGAGGGAACCGCTGCGGCTGCACTGGCTCCCGGTACCATTTGCTACACCAAGGAGCTGACCGAGTATCTCGTTGCCGAAATCGCAAAGTCTGAGATCGTAAAGGAGCAGCAGGCAGATCCCAAGGTGGATGTGTTCACCGGTTTCCCCTTTGAGGAGCCCGATGAGGATGTGACCATCGAGGATGTGTATGAGTACATTGACAACATGAGCCAGGCAGAATTGCAGCAGATGCAGATGATGTTCGGTTCCATGTTCGGTGATTCCTTTACCACTGATGATGTGATTGATGCACTGAATTCCATGAGCGATGATGAACTGGTGGCTGCACTTGCTCCCCAGATGGTTGCCGGTCTGACCGTGGCGGACGCTAAGACCTTTGCAGCTACGGATCAGGGCAGAATGGCTCTGGCTATGGCGGTTGCTCCCGATGCTGCCGCAACCGGTGATTTCTCCGCTGTGGATGCCCTGAACGATGAGCAGCTTCTTGCGGCTTACCGGCAGATCGTGATCTCCGGTATTACCGCAGATCAGATCCGCAGCAACATTGCCAACATGAGCGATGATGAGCTGAACGCGCTGGCCGCTGCTCTGAATCCTGCCGGCGATGCCGAAAGCATTAAGAATATGCTGACCACTATGGATGAGGATACTCTGCTGACCATCTTCAAGGAGCAGGTGCTGAATGCTTCCACCGAGAACACCTACGAGGGTAACCTGGGTGTGCTGGGTGTGCATGATCCCGAACACCCCAACGCCATCCAGATTTACTCCAACAGCTTTGAGGCAAAAGAGAACTTTGAGGCTTTCCTGGAGGAATACAACCAGAAGCAGATGGACAGCGGTAACGAGGACGGTGTCATTGAGTATACCGACTATATCGGCATTATGCTTTCCTCTGTTACCTCCATTATCAACATGATCTCTTATGTGCTGATCGGTTTTGTTTCCATTTCTCTGGTGGTATCTTCCATCATGATCGGCATTATTACCTACATTTCCGTGCTGGAGCGTACCAAGGAGATCGGTATTCTCCGTTCCATCGGTGCTTCCAAAAAGGATGTCAGCCGCGTGTTCAATGCCGAGACCTTCCTGGTAGGTCTGGTTGCCGGTCTCATTGGTGTGGTGATCACCGTGCTGCTGGATATTCCCATTAACATGATCATCGAGGCGGTCTCCGGTGTACCGGATGTTGCCTTCCTGCGGCCTGTTTATGCACTGATTCTGGTGCTCATCAGCATTGTGCTGACGCTGATCGCCGGTCTGGTGCCTTCTCACATGGCTGCCAAGCAGGATCCTGTCATTGCCCTGCGCAGCGAGTGATTCTGAATATGCAACAAAAAAGTCCCATTTCCATGCGAAATGGGACTTTTTTTATGGTTATGATGCTCAGCCGTTCTTCTTGGCGTAGGCTTCGGCAGCTACAGCAGCAATGTTTTCGGCGCAAAGGCCAAATTCCTTCAAAAGCTGTACAGCAGGGCCGGAATAACCGTACATATCCTTTACACCCACACGATAAACAGGCACAGGACAGGTTTCCGCAGTGCATTCTGCAACAGCAGAACCCAGACCACCGATGATGCTGTGTTCCTCGCAGGTGACCAGACAACCGGTCTCCTTGGCGGCAGCAGTGATCAGCTCGGTATCCAGAGGCTTAATGGTGTGAATGTTCAGCACTCGTGCAGAGATGCCTTTTTCAGCCAGCATATTTGCAGCCTGCAAAGCCTCATTGACCATCAGACCGGTAGCAACCAGTGTCAGATCTTTGCCATCCCGCAGAGTAATGCCCTTGCCGATCTCAAAGTGATAATCGGGGTTATTGTTGATGACAGGTACTGCCAGACGACCGAAGCGACAATACACAGGGCCATCATAAAGGATGGCGGCTTCCACGGCAGCCTTTGCCTCTACATCATCGGCAGGGTTGAGAATGACCATACCGGGGATGGTACGCATGAGAGCAATATCCTCACAGCACTGATGGGTAGCACCGTCCTCACCAACGGAAATACCGGCGTGTGTTGCACCGATCTTTACATTGAGGTGGGGGTAACCGATGCTGTTGCGTACGATCTCAAATGCACGACCGGCAGCAAACATGGCAAAGGAAGATGCAAAGGGGATCATGCCGGTGGTTGCCAGACCTGCTGCAACACCCATCATATTTGCCTCGGCAATACCGCAATCGTAAAAACGGTCGGGAAATGCCTTTTTGAACATACCGGTTTTGGTGGCGGCTGCCAGATCGGCATCCAGCACTACCAGATTCTCGTATTTTTCGCCCAGAGCAACCAGTGCCTCGCCGTAGCTTTCACGAGTTGCCTTTTTGATGGTTTCGCTCATGCCAGTGCCTCCAATCTGTTCAGCTCAGCGGTCAGCTCAGCCATAGCCTGTTGGTACTGCTCCTGATTGGGTGCAGTGCCGTGCCAGCCCACCTGATTCTCCATAAAGGACACACCCTTGCCCTTTACACTGCGCTGAATAATGGCAACGGGCTGCCCCGTGACAGATTCAGCCTCACGGAATGCACGCTCGATATCGTCGAAATCGTGGGCATTCATGGTAATCACGTGCCAGCCGAAGGCAGCAAACTTATCGGTAATGGGTTCAGGGGAGCAGACCTCAGTCACCTTGCCGTCGATCTGCAGGCCGTTGTTATCTACAATGACAGTCAGGTTATCCAGACCATAATGCGCGGCAAACATAGCTGCCTCCCACACCTGACCTTCCTGGATCTCGCCATCGCCCAGAACGGCATAGACGTGGTAGTTCTCGTTGCGGTGCTTGCCGGAAAGTGCCATGCCGCAGGCAGCGGAGATACCCTGACCCAGAGAGCCGGAGCTCATATCCACGCCGGGAATATGGATGCAGGGGTGACCCTGCAGCAATGCGCCGATGTGACGCAGAGATTTCAGCTCCTCCTTGGAGAAGAAGCCACGCTCTGCCAGCACAGAATACAGTGCGGGTGCAGTGTGACCCTTGGAAAGCACCAGACGATCACGGTCGGGCATATCGGGATTCTTGGGATCGACATACATAACGGAATAGAGGTAGGTCAGCAGGTCGGCGATGGAAAGAGAGCCGCCCGGGTGACCGGACTTTGCGTTGTAGACACCCTCGATGATGCCCATACGCACATGGCAGGCTGTGATTTGCAGCTGCCGACGAATCAGTTCGTCCATAGATTCATCTTCCTTTCTGGTATTGCAGTTGCATGATCTTCATGCAGACACCTCTATTATACTACATTTTCCTGTGAATTGCAAGGCTTTTTCCCGATTTATCCCGCATTTTGGAGCAGCCGTTTCAGCAAGGAGAGATCGTTGGCGTTCAGTTGATTGTTTCCATCCAGATCCACAGATTGTGGATAGAACACGTTCCCTTGACAGGTCAGAAACTTGGCCAGCATAACGGCATCTGCCACGGAGCGCACACCATCGCCGTTGGCGTCTCCTGCAATGATCTCTGCGGAAGGATATGGATACGGGTAAGCGTTCATCAGATCCACACGGTTGCAGATACCGATGATCTTTCCTTTATCTTCGGTGAAGCCTTTGGCATACATAACGCCGTAATAGGGGATGCAGTAATTCAGTGTGTCACTGTCATAGTAGAGACAGGCACGGTCATCCAAAGTGGTGTGAAAGTTGGAATCCCAGATCAGAATACGATTATGGTAGGTAACACCATCCCATGTCCAATTGCCTTCCTCTAATCCGTAGGCGACGACTGCGTGTTGTCCGCCGGAGCTTGTTTCATAGCTGACTACAGAGGGTGATCCTCCGGTAGGAACGGCTTTCATGTCATAGATCAGTTGACACAGTCTTGTCCGTTGGGATTTATTATGCATATCATCTGCTGTTATAATGGCATTATCAAATGGCAGGTAGTGATAATAGTTGATAACGGATAAAACCTCTGTATTCGGTTCCACGTCTATCAGAGATACGGCGTTCGGCTGTAATTTTGTAATGGGCAGCATGCCGGCTTTTGCCAGCACCACTGTTGCGGATAGCCCGTAGCAGGAACCGTTCCATGCACGTTCCAGATAAGATTTGTCTTTCAGCCATTGTTCCACTACTTTTGCTGCAGCTTCTTCGGTAAGAGAATACCCATCACCGAATATGGCACTGCTGTTGCCGAAGCTCCAAACATCCTTGGAAAAGTCAAGTGTCATATCTGTCCCACCCAGATCGGTATAGTCGTTGGGATCTATAAAGTGAAGATTGTTTTGCTTTGCAAACTCTTCTGCTGCCGATCCGGTTTCACCGTATATGATCTCCGGAAGGCTGAGAGAAGGTGCAGGCGCAGCAAAGGTGTTGATCTCCGGAGGGATGGTAAGCTGGCACAGATTGGTACAACCTTCAAATATAGCTGCATTGAAAAGCAGGAGGGTAGAGGGCAGCCTGACATGGGTCATGTTAGTGTTATCTTGGAAAGCAAAGGGATAGATGGAAGTAACGCCTTCGGGGATCGTAACAGTTCGTTCGGTTCCTTGGTAGGCATACAATTTACCTTCCCGAAACATTACAAAATCACCTAGCGTTGCCAGAAAAGGGGTATCCCTGAACACGTCCCTGTCCACGGCAACGGAGGTTGGCAAAACCACATCAGTCAGCCCGGATCCCATAAAGCATTCCGGCTGTAGCTGAATGTTTTCGGGAAATATGATCTTTGTCAGAGCGGTACAGCCTGCAAAACAGCCATACCCGATCAGTTGCAGGGTGGATGGAAGCTGTACGGTTTTCAGATTGATATAATCACGGAAGCAGTTTCCTGTCAGTGTTTCCGTGCTGATTCCCGCAGAGGTGTCCCAGCCAAGGATCTGCATACCTTCTTCTACGATCACGGTTGTGATCTCATCCCGATACACATCCCAGCCGTAGGGGTTTGTGCCATCCTTAGTGTAGGCATAAGCGATTCCACCGGAAATGGTCAGAGTACCGTCCTCGTAAGTCCATTTGGCAGTACCGCAGAAGCCGATGGCAGCCGCCTGTGCTTCCATAGGAAAAGCTCCTGCTAACCCAGAAAAAAGAATGATGGAAAGAGCAAATGCCGTGCAATGCGATACAAACGATTTCATGTGGTTCCTCCTTTATGTTTTTAGGCGGATACAGCTTGTTACTACTATGTTATCATACATGATCTGTCTTGTCAAGAAAAAGCCCTCTGTCAGTGTAAACAGAGGGCTTTTTGTGCTATTCGTCTGTGGGTGCGCCGGTATCTTCTACCAGAGCCGCTGTTACATTGACCTTGTATACACCGCTGACCCAGACACCTTCGGCGGTATCGGGCAGGGTAAAGGTCACGGCATGAGAGAAGGTACCCTCCTGCGTGATGACCGCATTATACAGATTGATGGTAGCGGTAATATCATCGGCAGAGATCTTGCTTACCTCATCGGCCGTACCGATAATGGTGATCTGGAATCTGCCCCGCTGGATCGCAAAATCATAGCTGGGCGGGCCGTTGATAATGGGGATATTTCCGGCACTGATCCATCTGGTTGCAGCGACCAGATCGGTTTCATCCAGCGTAACATAAACGCTTTGCAGATTAGAACGATCGGTATAGCCCTCCGGCATGGTCACAGGCACCTCAATGGGAGTACCGCCTAAGGTCAGCGAGGAAATGGGCACAGTACCCAGATTCCATGCATCCCGTTCTTTCAGAGCCTTTTGCAGCTCCGCACTGCCGGTTTCAATGGTAATGGAAAGGCAGTCTTCATTTTCGGCATAACCGGGCAGGGGGTAAGCACGATCGGTATTCAGCCGCAGACGCTTCAGCAGCATTGTGCTGTCAAATCCTGCGGGCACACCTGAAAGCTGAATGGTAACAGGCAGCGTGTGGGTGTAGAACACAGGTACCTTGACCACAAAATTGGTAGCTTGTACCTGGAACGCGGTTTCGGAGATCACATTGCCTTCGGCATCAATGAGGTCGAAGTTGGTGCAATCGGTAAAGCTGCGGGTCTCATACAGGATCATGGAGTCTTCTACGGTAACACGGATGTGGTGTATCTGCGCCAGTGCGGAGGACGGGCCATAGATGGTCACCGTTGAGGGATCACAGGCAATAGCGTCCTCATCCACCACCACCGTTTCATCGGAAACGCTCAGGTTAGGGTACAGTACCTCGCTGACAGGGAAGGATGCGCTTTCGTAGCGATCCATTTTGATATCCATGGAAGAAACGGAAAGCTCATAATCCGTCAGTTCCAAGCCGGTTGTGGTTTTAATGCGGATGGGTCGCTTCTGGGTGCCCACGGCATCGGTGACGTTGGTATCAAAATCCACATAGGCGATGATGTCATCCCGGGTCAGACCACCGATGGAGGTACGGTCGCCGGAGATCTCCACATCTACTGTTTGGGAGCCGCTTTCGGGGGAAAGCACACTGAGCCCATAGCCTGCGGCCGTGCTGTCTTTAATGTCAATCTGCACGGGCACACCGGTAATATGCACAGAATAGGACGGATACACCGTTACCGCAATATAAAACCAGAGGATCAGTGCCAGCATCATGGAAAGGATCAGGGACTTGGAGTTTGCCTTGATATTGCTGCGGAAGCGTTTGAAGTTCTTTTTTATGGATTTCGGAGGAAAATTCATGACTGTCCCTCCTTCTTCTGATGGGTAGATTTCTTTTTCTCCTTATCATTTTTGCGGAGGAAAGGCAGCTTCATGGTTTTGCCGCGCCACGCACCTTCATCATCCTCAGCGGGGATCAATGCACTGCGGAGGAGCTGCTGCAGGGAAGGACCGTTATAATCACGGGTCAGCTTGCCATTTTCCGCTACGGAGATCTGTCCGGTTTCTTCGGAAACCACAATGATAATGGCATCGGAGTTCTCACTCATACCAATGGCGGCACGATGACGGGTGCCCAGACGCTTATCAATGCCTTCATCCTTCTGGGGGCGGGGGAGAAAACAAGCTGCGGCAACGATCAGACCGTCACGCATGATGACTGCGCCATCGTGCAGCGGTGTTTTGGGGTAAAAGATGTTGCCGAACAACTGCAGACTGGGCATGGCATTCAGCACAGTACCGCCGGAGATCTGTTCTCCCAGCTTTGTATTGCGCTCAATAACGATCAGCGCACCGGTATTGTTTTTGGAAAGATCGGCTACGGATTCACAGATAATGGGAATTGCCTTTTCCCAACTGTTTATGCCGGATTCTGCAAACAGCGAGCCATGAAATGCAGAAGTACCGAATTTTTCCAGCACACGGCGCAGCTCCGGCTGAAAGAGGATGACCAGAGCAAGCAAGCCAACCCCCAGAACCTGTTCGGTAATAAAGGTGATGGACTTCAAGCCTACAAAATCACTGATAAAATAGACGATGGCCAGCAGCGCAACACCCTTCATCAGCTGAACCGCACGGCTCTCGCGAATAAACTTCAATGCCAGGTAGATCAGATAGGTCAGAAGCAGGATGTCAATGATATCCACGATACGGATAGACTGTACCACGTTGGAGATGGAATGGAACATATTCAAAAAGAAGTCAGCCATGATTCTGCCCCTTTCGTTCTGTTTTTAGGGGTGTATGCTCTGTCTGTATCCGCAACACCCGATACATATATTATTATAGCATAGTCCACAGAGAATTTCAACCTCTTTTTGCGATGATTTTCAGTTTTTGCACGGAGATCTGTGCCGAAAAAAACGCTCCCGTATCCATGACACGGGAGCGTTTGCAACGGGTTCAGTCGTACATGATTTCTTTTTTGCCGTAGTAAGCGTTGAGTTTATCGCTGGTGGAGATTACAAAGGTGACCACAAAGCAGCAGACAATGGCAATGATAAAGAAACCGCAGGTCAGGCCGAAGCCTTCGGCAGCTTTTTTGTTCAGCAGGATCACAATGCCGGGAATCAGCAGCAGCACCGAGGATGCACCGAACATAAAGGATGTAAAGCCTTTCAATGCCTGCACACGCAGCACAATGGTAATGGCAAGAATTGCCAGCACAATGCCGCCATACAGATAGAATTTGGATGCAATGTTAAAGAATGCGTTGACTTCCATATCCGCAGGGAAGGGACGGGATGCAAACAATGCCATAAACAGACCTGCGATCACACCCACCACCGTGAGAATAATGGAAACCGGGAAGCCGGCCTGTGCCAGATCAGCCAACTGCTGCTGACGCAGGGCTTCCATCTGGCGGCGGGCCTCTGCGGGATCCTTGGCAGGGGGGGCTTCCTTCAGGCTTTCGGAAGCACGCTTGGCAGCGGCTTTCTTGGCGGCTTCAATATCCGCCTGGTCAAAGCTGACCCGTCTTTCGGGCTGGGGTGCGGCTTCTTCCAGCAATGCGGATGCATCTACCTGCGGCAATGCCTCGGGCTTTTTCTTTTCGGGAGCCACATAGGTGGCTTCCTCCAGCAGCACACTGCTTTGTGCGGATTGCTGTGCAAAAGCCTGCTGCTGTGCCTGCAGCCGCTGACGCTCGATATATTCTGCCTTCAGCTCGGCAATTTCCTCATCGGTATAGGGTGGCTGACCCTTTTCCGCACGCTGCTGCTGCAGAATTGCGATCTGCTCATCGGAAAGCTGCTGGTAGCGGGACTGGGTCTGCTGGGGCTTCTGATAAGTATCGCCGCCCATATCGCCCAGCAGAGCAGCTGCATCTACGGGTGCAGGGCCGGTACGCTGGGGCTTGGGAGTATAACTCGGCTCTTCCAGAAAGGGAGTGCCGTTGCTGCCGATCTCATTCATAAACAGGATTCCTCCAAAAAAATATTCCTATCCGTGATTCGTACGGATAGGAATATTATATCAGAAACCATCAGAAATTGCAATAGGAAAACAGAAATTTTTAGATAAGCTGCCGTTTATTTTCCGCTTTGGGATCTTGTGCCGGAATAATCCTCACCTGCCACACGGTCATAGGTCAGCAGATCCAGCACCGCATTGCGGTCGTTTTCCTCCATAAACACGGAGGTGTAGATGGGATCTTCCTGCAACTGTGCCAGTACAGCAGCGTGGAAATCATCCACAGGGGCACCGGTCATCTCCAGCACCAGGCTGTTGAGGTAGAACACGGAGAACACTTCATCGGGCAGGCAGGCGGTATTCAGTTCATAGTTGCTCCAGATAAAGGCGGACTGATTATACAGCACACTGCAATTTGCGCTGTCAATGCCGATGGCATCATACAGATTATCTTCGCCGCGCATGGAGGGGAAGTGGTCACCTACAAACACCAGAACCGTCGGTTCGCCGCAGGCATTCAGCGCAGCGGTAAGCTGCTGCAGTGCCTTGCCTGTTTCCCGTATGCCTTCCAGATACAACGTCAGCTCGGAGTTGTTTTCCTTCCAGTCATAGGGCTGATGATTCTGCATGGTAGTGGTGTGGATAAACATGGGGGCATCACTTTGGCTGATAAGCTGTGCCACCTGAGAGAATACCGCGGCATCGGTGATATAGCCGTTGCCGAAGGTTTCGGCGGGAACGGTCATATTATCGTCAAAGATCATGGTATCAAAGCCGAAGGTGCTGTAAATGGTATCCCGATTGTAGAAGGTGCGGGTAAAGGGATGGACATAGGCGGTATCATAGCCCATATCCTTGTAATAGGATACAAAGGAGGAGGGGGTGTCCACATCCAGCTTAGCCTGGGGGGTAATGGTATCCATCAGGCTGCGTACAGGCAGACCGAACAGCAGTTCAAACTCGGTACGCACGGTGTAGGATGCAAAGGTGGGGACAGCTACTGTAAGCTGTGTGCCCTGCTGTGCCACTGCATCGAAGGCATCATAGGCATCGGTATCCAGCTTCAGGCCTTCCAGCGCACGGAAATCCGCAAAGGCCTCGGACATGACCACGATCACATTGGGCTTTACGCTTCCGGAGCCTTCCTTACCGCCCTTCAGCACAGCCTCCACCATCTGCTGATCGTATCCTTCCGGCTCCTGCAGTGCAGCTCCGATCTTTTCGGAGGTGGTTTCCACAATAAAGGCCAGCAGACTGTTGTTATCGTACTTTTCGTTGATGGAAAACGCATTTTCCGAAGCAGTGGTATCCACATCAAAGAAGCCGTAAACCGTTTCGGAGATACCGGGCACGCAGACAATGCCGGCATACATGGCAAGGCAGCCCATGGCAGGCAGTACACGCCTTCTGCCGTGGGCAGTAAAGGCGGGGTTCTGCCAGAACATAACACCCAGCACCACGATCAGCAGCAGCACATAGATCACCAGTGGCAGGTTGATCTGGATGTAAGCAAAGCTGGAGAGATTTTTGATGTTGGGGGCAAGGCTGATATCCACCAGCTTCAGGTGGTTGCCGTTGGTGTTGAATTTGAACAGCTCCACTACACTCAGCAGCATATAGGTCAAGCCCTGCAGCCATGCTGCCACCCAGACTCGATTGGTCAGCAGCAGCAGGAAGCAGTACATCAGGTATGCCATGAGAAAATCGAAGATCAGCACGCTGGTACGGTTGATGCAGAATTCCAGAAATTCGGAGATCTGCACAAACTGATTCAGCTCTGCCAGACAAACGATAAACACGGGGAACAGCCATGTCAGTACAGCATTGAGCCTGCGGTCACGCTGCTGATTGGCGGTACGTTCCGCCTGCATTTTGCGGTAACGCTCCTGCAGGGCGGCTTTGATTTGCTGCAGGCGGCTTTGGGAGCCTTCGGCAGCGGGGGTAACAGTAGTTTCTTTTTCTTTTGTGATTTGCATTTTCATTCCTCTATTCCGGTCTGGGGCGCCTGCATTCCATCAGGCATTCGGGTAAGCGTAAAGGGCGGCATCCACAGCGACAGCCTTACCAAATTGTCCTGCATCCTCTCCGCGGAACAGCAGGCGGATATTGGTGATGGCATCGCTGCAATACCATTGAGGCATCACACTCAGGGGAATGAGCATGGTGCCCTGAGAAACAATAAAGTCCACATCTGTGGTGCCTTGCAGTCCGCAGGCATCGTAGGTGAAGGAAAGAGTACCTTTCGTGCCTTCGGCGATATCGGTGACAGTCAGCTTCAGAAAATCGCAACTGCTGCCGTTGACGGCTTGGCTGCTCTGCAATTTGCAGGTTATGGTATTGCCCAGCCTGCCGCCTGTATCTGTCTGCAAGGAGGTGGTACAGGGCAGCAGATCTTCTGCCGCCTCTGCTTTTGCCCATACCTTGGGCAGAAGCTGCAGATCCTCAGGTGTCATCATCTGGAAGAACCGCAGCCAGTTGAGTCTTGCGTTTGCGGGGAGATCACTGCCCTTGGTCATAAACAGTATCGTACCGCAGGTATAGGGCAGATAGTCTTCCTCCAGCAGCCATTTGTAAATGGGAAAACAGCGCATGGAGGTGGGCATTTCGTCAATGAGGGTACCGTTCTGGAGGATCACCAGCTTGGGCGGAGCCTCTTTGAGCTGTTCCAGCGCACGCTGCTGCATGGTATGGTTGCTGATATTGTACAGCGAGGTGTATTTTGTGGCAAGCTTCTGATCTGCCGCAACGGTTAACCCGATATGCAGGGTGCCGTTGAATACGGTATCGGTTTCTTCGGTACAGACCGCATTGCAGACAGCGGCATAATCGGCGGCGATCCTTGCCTTGTATTCGGGCAGCAGACCCTCACCCAGCTTGGGCAGACCCATGTCTTCTCCGCTGACTGTGATCTGATCGGTGGGAATACCGCCCCATTCTGTTTGCAGCATGGGGGTCATCACCGGCAGAACATCGCAAAGGCATAAGGTAAATCCGATGACCGCACTTCCTATGCTCCACAGGGTGCGTTTGCCGGCAGAAGAATCACTGTGTCGGTATAGGGCTGCCAGCATGGGGAGCATCACGCACACCGCCAGCAGCATATAAAAGAACACTGCACGGTCGCCGTCATCATAGCGCACAAAGATGTAATTTGCCGTAAGGGGAGCCGCAAACAGCGTCAGCAGCAGGCTGTCCGTAATATGGTATCGGTCTGCCTTGTGACGATACTGCCACCACATCACCAGCAAAAAGACGATAAACAAGGGCATTGCGAATTTTCGCAGCCAAGGCAGTGCGGCAGATGCTGCATCCAGATCGCCTTCCGCGAACATGGCACTGCCATTTGTCGAAGCGGTGGTACCTGCATTCTCCAGAATATACTGTACGATATGCAGGAAAACGGGAATATAACACAATCCGCAGATGAGCAGGGGAATAAAGCACATCAGCCAATATTTGCGGGTAGTGGGCGCTTTGAGTGCAAGCCATTGTGCTCTGCCCGCCGCGGAAAGACTGCGCCGCAGCAGCACCGGAAGAAAGGCAATGGCCATAACTCCGCCGATGGAAGGATTCCACAGAACGCCGGCCATGGAGAGCCACACCCACAGATATGCACTTTTGATGGCATCTTCCCGTACACGGCTGCTGTTGAGGATCATCCATGCGACAAAAGCCATGAGCCAGCGGATCATGTAATTGTATCCGTATGCGGTAAATACCGTGGGGTGCAGCAGAAGCAGCATCAGCAGAGAAGCCGCCGTTTTTTGTTTGGCTGTCAGCCATACCACGGCAGCCAGCACACAAATGGCCAAGGTGTTGCCAATGACCACTCCGCCCGAAAGTGCAGCCATGGAACCGTCATAGAACAAGGCAGCCGTCAGACTGTAAACATAATCGCACAGGCCGTGGATAGGATAAAAATCGAAGTATGGCAGGCTGCCGTAGGAAAGAAGCTGCTGCGTTGTAACAGCGTATTCGCCGTAGTGGAACCAATCGCTGAGCATGGCGTAATTGGGGATGCAGTATCCCAGTATGGCGGCCATGCAGATCACGGAAGAAAGCCAAAGGACCTCTGTTTTTTTGCGGAAGCTCCTGACGGCAAGAAAAAGCATCAGCCCGAAGCTCACCAGACAAAACACCATCCACAGGGGAGAGTGGTGATAAAATACTACAGTATCATCGCTTTGACGATACGGGAACCGCCACAGATACAGAAATACCAGCGGCAGGAACAACTGCGTGAAGTGAATGGACTTTTCCAAGAACTGCGGCAAAGCTCTGATGCACAGGATGAGGAGCATATCTGCGATCAGCAGGGCAAGACCTGCGGTCTGTGTCATTTCTGCTGTCCACAGCTTGGGGAAAAAGCAGAACATTCCCTGCCCGATGATCTGGGCGATGTATTGGTGCAGCAAAAGCAGCAGCACGGTCTGCTTCAGTGTTTTGCTGTGGGCATTGCGGCAGATCACCAGATAGTACATGGCTGCCGCAGCTCCGCCGATTACGCACAGCAAGGAGACATAGTATCTTCCCAGCCAGAGTATCATCATGCAGAAAACGGGGAGCAGCTCTGCTGCCGGTAGTTTTTCGCATACGGGCTTCCAGCCGTTGAGCAAAAATCCGAACAGGAAAAAACACACGGGCACACCCAGCATCAGCAGATTCATTACCTGCAGCTCTGCTGTTTTGTTGACATCAAACCAGGTGGCGTAGGTGACGGTAAATTCCTTGTAGATCTCTGTGGCATCGGTAATGCCCCATTCACAGAGAATGCGGTATAAGGTAAAGAATGTCAGCAAAAGGGTTTCTGCCAGATGCAGCTTGCTATGGGGCAGAAACAGGCTGCAAAGGGTCTCATGCAGCGTTTTTTTGGAATTTGTCGGTTTCATTATGCTTCAATAGGGGCCTTGGCGTACAAGGCCAGACCTTTCAGGTAGGCAGTAACATCGTCTATATCCACAAGGCTGTCGCTGTTGCAGTCCAAGGCAGGGGCGGCAACGGATGCGGAGCCGTCGGCTTCGGTGATGATCTTTGTCAGCAATACGGCATCGGCAACCGAGCAAACGGCATCGGCGTTGTAATCCTGAAGAATGGGCAGCACCACAAAGGGCATATTGCCGTGATTGCATACTTCCTCCGCAACGGTGCCTTCATAGCAGTAGACCACCAGTTGGTTGCCCAAGGTAAAGGCGTCGGATTCCAGTGAGGTTACAGATGCGGGAATCAGCAGCTTTTTGACGGAGGAGCAATAAACAAACGCCATACTGCCCACAGAGACCAGCCCCTTGGGCAGATGGATCTCCTTAAGAGCGGTACAGGCCTGCAATGCACCTGTACCGATAGATGTTACGGTAGATGGGATCTTCAGTTCTGCCAGAGCGGCACAGCCGTTAAACATCTGATCGGGGATCTCCGCAGTGCCTTCCGGCAGAGAAGCAGTGGCCATGGCACGGCATCCGCTGAATGCGGCGGCTCCGTACACTGTACATTGTGTCAGATCGGGCATTGCGGTCATGGAAGAACATCCGCTGAAGGCCTGCTGCCCGACGGAAGTTACAGTACCCAATATAGTGCATTCTGTCATAGCGGAGCAGCTTCGGAATGCGTTTGGAGCGATCTCCGTGACTCCGGTGGGAACGGTGATCGCTGTCAGTCCGCTGCAGCCGAAGAATGCGGATTCTCCGATGCTTGTGACTGCTGCGGGGATCGGACACTCTGTCAGAGCCTTGCAGCCGTTAAAGCAATGTGCGGGGATCTCGGTAATGCCCTCAGGCAGTACCAGCGATTGCAGCTTGACGGAGAGCGTAAAGCAGCCTTCTCCCACAGATTCCAGTGCAGAGGGCAGCTCCAGCTCGGTCAGGGAGGCCATTTCCGCAAAGGCATAGGCACCGATCTCCGTAAGATTGGGCGAAAGGGTAACAGTTTTCAACGCATTGCAGTCATAAAAGGCGTAGTCACCGATAGAAGTGACGGTATCGGGCATGGTAACGCTCAGCGAAGCCTTGCCGTTTTGGTCGGGACTGAATGCGTAGTCACCGATGGCGGTAACGGCTGCGCCGCCCAGTGTATCGGGAATAGTAACATATGCGGCAGTACCCACATACTCCGTGACGGTTGCGCCTTCTGCGGTAAGTGCGTAGGCAAACCCGTTTTCTGTCAGGATCTCATCTTCCGCAGCGGTACAGGGCAGAGCTGCCGTATGCAGCAATACGGAACCGGCAGCCAGTAAAGCAAATCCGTATTGAGACTTGGGCTGTTTCATTGCAATATCCCTCCCGTATATAACATTATAGATGTAATGCTTTGCGTCCCTATCATTTTATCATAATGCGCCGTGATTGTCCAGTGTTTTCCGTGATTTTTAAGAAATTCTTCAATAATCATAAAAAATCTGTCTGCACGCCCTCATATTTTGACTGTACTTCAGCGGCGTACATCCGTTTTCACGAAAAGTACAGTTTTGATGACGAAAACTTTGTGAAAGCGGCCAATTGATTTTTTGAGGCAAATCAGGTATACTGTTATCATAGAATCATAATAGGATCTTTTACAAGAGGAAAGGACGATTTTTATGGCAGCAGTACAGTTGAAGACCGTCAAGTTCGGCGGCAGCAGCCTTGCAGATGCGGCACAGTTCCGCAAGGTAAAGGCAATTATCGAATCCGACCCCGGCAGATGCTTTGTAGTGCCTTCCGCACCCGGTAAGCGTCACAGCAAGGATGTGAAGGTCACCGATATGCTTTATCAGTGCCAGCAGCTTGCGGCGGAGGGAAAGGATTTTTCTCAGACCCTTGCACAGATCCGTGAGCGATATATGGAGATCGCCAATACGCTGTCGGTATCTTTTGATCCCACCGCAGCACTGGAAAAGATCGAGGCAGATCTGAAGGCGGGTGCCTCCAAGGATTACGCTGCCAGCCGCGGTGAATATCTCAACGGTATGCTGCTGAGCGAATATCTGGGCTTCCCCTTTGTGGATGCCGCAGAGGTGGTTTGCTTTACCGAAGCAGGCGTGTTCCGTATGGATGACACCATGCAGAAGATGCGTGCCCGTCTGAAGGGCTTGGAGCGTGCGGTGGTCCCCGGTTTTTACGGCGCAACCGATGACGGGCGGATCATCACCTTCTCCCGCGGTGGCTCTGATGTGACCGGATCTCTGGTGGCAAGAGCGACCCGCAGCGATATCTACGAAAACTGGACGGACGTTTCCGGCGTGCTGGTGGCAGATCCCCGTATTGTGCCTGATGCTGCCGTCATCAACACCGTGACCTATGAGGAGCTGCGAGAGCTTTCCTATATGGGTGCTACCGTGCTGCATGAGGATGCGATCTTCCCGGTAAGAGCAGCAGGCATTCCCATCAATATCCGCAATACCAATGAGCCGGAGGCTCCCGGCACCTTTATTGTTGCCGATGACAGCGCAGAAAGTGATGTGGAGACCGGTTACACCATCACCGGTATTGCCGGCAAGAAGGGCTTCTGTGCCATCAATATTCAAAAGGCTATGATGAATGCCGAGCTGGGCTTCTGTCGCAAGGTGCTGACTGTGCTGGAGGATAACGGTATTTCCTTTGAGCATATGCCCTCCGGTATTGATACCATGACCCTGATCCTGCCCGAGGATGCGATCCGTGGCAAGGAAAAGACTGTGCTTTCGGGTATCCGCAAGGCAGTTTCTCCCGATCGCTGTGAGATCGAGCATGGTATTTCCCTGCTGGCTGTGGTAGGCAGAGGTATGCGCCGTACCCGTGGTACCGCCGCAAGAATTTTTGCTGCTCTTGCCCATGCCCGTATCAATATCAAGATGATCGACCAGGGCTCCAGTGAGCTGAATATCATCATCGGTCTGCTGGATGGCGATTTTGAGGAAGCTGTCCGCCGTATTTATGAGATTTTCATTACCGGTGCCAGCGTTACCGTAGACGAAGATTGAATGTCCAAGCCGCATTTCGAGCTATGTACGAAGTGCGGCTTTTTGCAGTTATGCAATCAACCATGGTGAAAAGGAGCTTTGATGCAATGACTGGATTTTCCATGGAAGAAATCCTCAAAAGCAATTGACAAACGAGGAAAAGTCTGTTATAATAAACTTGTGTTGAAAAGCAGATGTTTTTTGTGTATTTTCAACAACAAATCATGTTGCTGTGCTGCGACAGAACCTTCATTGGAGGCGATCGTATATGAATCCAATCCTCATCACCATCAGCCGTGAGTACGGCAGCGGCGGCCGTGAAATTGCCCAGCGTCTTTCCGATCTGCTGGAGATCCCTGTGTTTGACCGCAAGCTGATTGATATGACTGCCGACAAGTGCGGCTATTCCACCAAGTTTATTCAGGAAAACGAGGAACGGATGACCAATTCCTTCCTGTTTAACATTGCCGTAACGGGCAATTACACACCCTTTCATCATGCCCATAATGCGGAATCTGTGCCCCAGGATTATGTGTTCCTGACCCAGAGCCGTATCATCAAAACCCTGGCAGAGCAGCATTCTTCTGCCATTTTTGTGGGCCGCTGCGCCGATTATATCCTGCGGGAGAACCCCAACCTCTTCAGCGTGTTTATCACCTCGGATATTGACTCCCGTGTGAAGCGTGCCGTGGAGGAATATGGCATTGCACCCGAGAAGGCTGTTTCGGTGGTCAACCGCAAGGATAAGGCACGCCGCCGCCACTACAACTACTACACCGGCATGGATTGGGGTACCTGCTCCAATTACCATATGGTGCTGAATACAGGCAAGCTGGGAATTGCATCCGCAACGGGTATTTTGGCAGATGTACTCAGCGACCGCCGATAAATTGCACGAAATCTTCTCTCTTTTCCGATGAAATACCATCAAGCAGACAAAGTTTGCGTGTTTTCTTGCAATTCTGCTGTCCGGTATGGTATAATCAAAGGAAGTGAATTATGAAAAATCGGCATCACGGCCTTTTGCCCCGGGCAGCAGGCTGTGATTTGCTGTGCTGCACCGTTTTGTGCGGCAGGATGCAGGATGTAATGCGAATCGGGGAAAATAAAAAAGGGAGAATACATACATTATGTTTCGAATGAGTTACCGCAAGGTCGTTTTGCTGATTGCGGATTTTATTATGCTGATGGTCTGTGCGATCATCGGGCATTATATGACTATGCTGCTGGGACTGCCACAGACACCGCCGGATGATGTGGCTGTGGTGGGTGCGATCGCCTCCATTGTCAGCATTCTTACCCTGTGGATCTGCGGTGCCTATGCCAAGCTGTGGCGGCATTCTACCGGTAAGGACTACCTGCGCTGTGTATACGGCCTGATAGGCGGTGTGATGATTTCCGCCGGTATTATGCTGGCGACCGCTCACGCCATGCCCGTGGCCTTCTGGATCTCCTTCGGATTTTTCGGCGTGATCGCACTGATCGCATTCCGCTTTTTGTTCCGCAGAGCATTTTTGCCTGCCGCGACCGAAACGGTGGTCAGTGTGGATAGCAACGCAAAACGTGTTATGATCGTAGGTGCGGGTACTGCAGGCACCATGCTGCTTACGGATATCGAAAATGCCCGTACTGACCCCGAACACCCTGCTTACCACTATCTCCCGGTGTGTATGATCGACGATAACCTGACCATTGTGGGCAACGATATCAAGGGCGTAAAGGTCATGGGCTCTACCAAGGAGATCCCTGCCATCTGCCAGCGTGAGAAGATCGACCTGATCATTCTTGCCATTCCCTCCAGTGAAGAAAGCGACCGCAAGCGGATCTTAGATATCTGTTCGGAAACCAAAAAGCCCATTAAGGTGCTGCCTTTTATCTCTCAGCTTGTGTTGGGCGATACCCCTGAGGAGCGTGTACTGCTTTCTCAGGTGCGTGATATTGATGTGGAAGGCCTGCTGGGCAGAGAGCCCATTACCTTCGATAAGGAAGATATCCGTGCGCTGATCAAGGGTAAGGTCTGTATGGTGACCGGCGGCGGCGGCAGCATCGGCTCCGAGCTGGTGCGGCAGATCGCACAGTATTCTCCCAGCCAGGTCATTATTGTGGATATCTACGAAAACAACGCCTACGATATCCAGACAGAGCTGACCATGCGTTACGGCGATTCTCTCAATCTGGTCACGTTGATCGCCTCTGTGCGTGATTATCACCGCATGAGCCAGATTTTTGACCGCTACCGTCCCGATATCGTGTTCCATGCCGCTGCCCATAAGCATGTTCCGTTGATGGAATATGCTCCCATGGAAGCCATTAAGAACAACGTCATCGGTACCCTGAATGTTGCAACGCTGGCAGATTTCTTCCATGTGAAGAAGTTTGTGATGATCTCTACCGACAAGGCCGTGAATCCTACCAATGTAATGGGTGCTTCCAAACGCTGCTGCGAAATGATCGTGCAGTATATGGCACAAAGCAAAACCGATACCGAGTTCGTTACCACTCGTTTCGGTAATGTGCTTGGCTCCAACGGCTCTGTGATCCCCCTGTTTAAGCGTCAGATCGAATCCGGCGGTCCTGTTACGGTGACACATCCGGATATCATCCGCTACTTTATGACCATTCCCGAGGCGGTGTCTCTGGTGCTGCAGGCAGGTGCCATGGCACACGGCGGAGAGATCTTTGTACTGGATATGGGCGAGCCTGTCAAGATCGTTTCCCTGGCAGAAAACCTCATCCGTATGTACGGCAAGGTGCCTTACAAAGATATTGAGATCCATTTTACGGGCCTGCGCCCCGGTGAAAAGCTCTTTGAGGAGCTGCTGATGGACGAGGAGGGTCTGACCAATACCGCTCACAAGAAGATCTTCATCGGACAGCAGATCTCCATTGATTCTCTGGTATTTATGAAGAAGCTGGATATCCTGCGGGATGCCGCCAATGCCAATAAGGCGCAGGAAACGGTAGCCCTTCTGGAGGATCTGGTGCCTACTTTCAAGCATAAGGCCATGGAGCTGCGGGATGAGCCTGTGAATCATGCAGAGCCCATTGCCGAAAAAGAACCTGTTACCGTATAAGCCTATCTACACAAAAACCACTTCCGGTGTATGCCGAAAGTGGTTTTTTATTTTCGTGTAAGCCGTCACAAGGGCAAGCTGTGCCGCATATACTGGAGAGAAGGCGGTGATTGCAATGCAATGGTTATCCGGAATTTTTGGTAGAATGATGCTGCTGTTGCTTCATGTGGATGTTTCGGCGGCGTTTCCTCCTGCATTAAGTAAGGAGGAGGAATTACGCTGTCTGGAGGGACTGAAGCAGGGCGATCGGCAGGCGAGAGAAAAGCTGATCTCCCACAATCTGCGGCTGGTTGCCCATATGACAAAGAAATTCTATTCGCCTGATCGGGAACAGGAGGAGCTGATCTCCATTGGTACCCTTGGGCTGATGAAAGCGGTGGATTCCTTTGACCCCGATAAGGGTGCAAGATTTGCCACCTATGCAGGAAGATGTATTGAAAATGAGATCCTGATGCACTATCGGGCAAGGCGCAAATATGCGGGGGAGGTATTCTTTGAGGAGCCGCTGGAGTACGACAAGGACGGTAATGCACTGACCCTGATGGATTTCATCAGTGATGATGTGGACCTGGAAGAGAGCGTGGAGCAATCCATGCGCTGCAAAGAACTGTACGGATATCTGGAAGAGCTGCTCAGTGACAGAGAACGTACGGTGATCGCACGCAGATACGGGCTGCTGGGCTATGGGCCGCAAACACAGCGGGAGGTTGCGGATGTAATGGGCATCAGCCGTTCCTATGTATCCCGTATTGAAAAGCGTGCGCTGCATCAGCTCCGCCGTGCTTATGAGAATGCAGGGATCCATGAGGCATAAACGGTTGACAAGGCAGCGGAACTGTGGTAGAATATTTTCTAGGGGAAATACATAGAAAAGAGGATGGTACCATGAAGTTGAAACGATATCTGGCGGCTGCTGTGGCTCTGACAGTTGCCGTGACCTGTACCGGCTGTGAGCTGGGCGATACGATCATGAAAAAGCTGCTGGGCATAGAAGATCATACCCTGACAGAGGAGCAGCAGGCAGCCCGTTTTGATATAGATGGCTTGAAGCAGAAGGCGGAGGCGCTCTCCGATACATGGACACGACCGGAAAAGGAAGCCGAGCTGCGGGAGGAGCTGGATGCCATGGTGGCAGACCTGGACGCTGTGGCAGAGGTGTATTTTACCCATGAAATGGCATATTACGCCGATTGGGAGAATCCCTCCAAGGATGCGATGTACGGCCAGACCTACGAGGATTATTATGTTGCCTTTGAGATCTTTTACTGGGTGCTGTGCAACGGCTATTCCAAATCTGCCTATGACGAACTGTTTGCCGAATATCTTGGGGCGGATGCGGAAAACAAGGACCTGCTGAACTACTATACCACCACTTCTCTTGATCTGGTTATCCGTTATGGTCAGTCCGACAGCTCTTATTACAGCGGTGCATTGGATGATTATTATGAGATTTCGGGCGACACCTCCATGGATGAGGAGGATGCGGATCTGCAATGTGCGGAGATGTATCTGGATAACCTGAAAACCTATGATTGCAGCAACTATCTGTATGATTACTTTGCCCGTGATTATGAAGCTGCGGACGCATCTGCCCTGTATGAACGGATGCTGACAGAGCTGCAGCCTTTGTATGACGAGCTGTATACGCTCATTGCGGAGCATCCCTATTACGAAGACCTGTATACCGATGCCTTTGGTGTATCGGATATGCTGGGTACCGTGCAGAAGTATACCGGGGAGATCTCCCCGGAGCTGGAACGATCGGCAAAGAAGCTGATCGATGAAGAATGGTATATGATCGGTCAGGGGGATGCATGCTACACCGGCAGCTATTGCATTTCCATTCCCGGTCAGGAGAAAGCCTTGCTGTACATCTACCAGAGTGAGCAGTATTATGATCTGTACACCGCAGTCCATGAGTTCGGGCATTTTCATGCCGAATGGCGGGATGATACGCCTCTGTTCTTCCAGGAAAACTGTGTAGATATCGCTGAGGTGCATTCACAGGGGCTTTCCATGCTGTATACTGCCTTTTATGATGAGATCTTCGGTGAGGCGGCAGAGTATCTGGAACTGGTGACCCTGTATGATCTGGTGGATTCTATCGTCTGCGGTCTGGCCGTAGGCGAGTTTGAATACCGTGTGATGCAGCAGTTGGATGACATCACCCCCGAGGAAGTGGTGGAGCTGTTCTATGAGATCAACGAGGCCTGCAATACCGGCTATGTGCTGAAGGACATCAGCCATCTGTACGAGCAGCCCGGCTACTATATCAGTTATGCCGTTTCTGCCATTCCTGCTATGGAGATCTATCAGACCATGCAGGACGATTTTGGTGCTGCCGTGGCTAAGTATGAGGCCATTGCGGATATTTCCTCCAATGACGGCAAATACCGCATCCGCGGTGCCTTGGAGGAATGCGGCTTTGCAGATATTTTTTCCCATGATACCATGGAAAGCATCGCAGATGAGGTGCGAAGTGCCATTGATGGCTTTGAACAGTAAAAAATCAGCCATGGCGGACAGAGTATGATGCTCTGTCCGCTTTTGCGCAGAAGAAAATTTGTTTGAATGGGCAAAATAACCTTGACTTTCCCATGGGAGTATAGTATAATAGTATTATGTATTTTGCATTGCACCCCACAGGGTATGCGTACCCATGGTGTTATGCGGCGCGGACGCGCCGTTTTATCTGATTTCATTTTCTTATTCTTTTTTCAGTGCCGAAGCTGCGTACAGGCAGCCGGCTGTTGATATTGCGGCTTGCCTGTTGGGGGCCGGTTCATCTTTCATATTGCAAAGAACATAAGGGAATTTATCAAACGGTGTTGTTCCTGTCGCATGATCGGGTGTATCATACAGATACTGCCGGAGTACCGGCATTTTGATTATGACAGGAGGAAATTGAATTGTTTTGCACACTCATGATGGCAATGAGTGACCCCATTGCAGTGGTGGCAATTCTCATCGCATTGATCGCCGGCGGCGGTATCGGCGGTGTGGTTGCAGCCAAAAAAGCCTCCAAAAAGGGCTTTGATGAGGGCGTTGCCCATCGTAAAATGGAAGCGGAAGCTGCCATCGGCAGTGCGGAAAAGGAAGCAGAGCGCATCCGTACCGCAGCCGAAAAGGAGGCGGGCGACCGCAAAAAAGCTGCCTTGGTGGAAGCCAAGGACGAGATCTTTAAGCTGCGTTTCGAGGCGGAGCGTGAACTGAAGGACCGTCGCGCGGAAATGTCCCGTCAGGAGCGCCGCGTGCAGCAGAAGGAAGAAAATCTGGACAAAAAGGCTGACCAGTATGAACGCCGTGAAGAGGCTCTGCAGGAAAAAATGCACGCTGCAGATGCTCGTCTGGCAGAGGCAGAGGCCGCTAAGAAGGCAGGTGCCGAGGAGCTGGAAAAGCTGAAGAAAAGCCAACTGGATATGCTGGAGCGTATCTCCGAGTTCAGCCGGGAGCAGGCCAGAGAGTATCTGCTGACCCAGGTGGATGCCGACCTGACCCACGAAAAGGCTTTGAAGATCACCGCATTTGAACAGCAGGTGAAGACCGGCTGCGACGAGATCGCAAGACGCCATGTTGCTCTGGCCATTGCAAAATGTGCTGCCGAGCAGGTTTCTGAGGTTGCTGTTTCTGTGGTGCCCCTGCCCAATGATGAAATGAAGGGGCGTATCATCGGCCGTGAGGGCAGAAATATCCGCACACTGGAAACGCTGACAGGCGTGGATCTCATCATCGACGATACCCCCGAGGCTATTACCCTTTCCTGCTTTGACCCCGTGCGCCGTGAGGTTGCACGTCTGGCGCTGGAAAAGCTCATTGTAGATGGCAGAATCCATCCCGCCAGCATTGAGGAGAAGGTGGATAAGGCCCGCCGTGAGGTAGAAAAGCGCATTAAGCAGGAGGGCGAACGTGCCATTCTGGAGACCAATGTGCATGGCCTGAATCCCGAGCTGGTTCGTCTGCTGGGTCGCCTGACCTTCCGTACCAGCTATCGTCAGAATGTTCTCAACCACAGCATCGAGGTAGCTATGCTTTCCGGTATTCTCGCCTCCGAGCTGGGCGTGGATGCCAATATGGCCCGCCGTGCAGGTCTGCTCCACGATATCGGTAAGGCCCTGACCGCCGAGATCGAAGGCTCCCACGTTGCCATCGGTGTGGATGTGTGCCGCAAGTACAAGGAATCCAACGAGATCATTCACGCCATTGAGGCGCACCACAACGATGTGGAGCCCAAGACCGTTATCGCCTGTATCGTGCAGGCAGCCGACGCCATTTCTGCCGCACGTCCCGGTGCCCGCAGCGAGAATATCGACAGCTACATCAAGCGTCTTCAGAAGCTGGAGGAGATCTGCACCTCCTACGAGGGCGTGGAAAAGTGCTTTGCCATGCAGGCCGGCCGTGAGGTGCGCGTGATGGTCAAGCCTGAGATCATCAACGATGAGAAGATGATCCTGGTGGCACGGCAGATCGCAAAACAGATCGAGGATGAGATGGAATATCCCGGTCAGATCAAGGTGAACCTGATCCGTGAAAGCCGCGCTGTGGAAGTAGCAAAATAATCTGCAAACAAAATGCGCATGATTTTCCTCGGAAACCGTCATGCGCATTTTTTGTAAAGGAGTGGTGATATGCCAAAAACCATATTCAATACCACGGAAAAGTCTAATTTCATCCTGAATCTGGATCTGGACCGCTACCGTGCCTTTTGTGTAAAGCTGCTGTTTGCATTATCTGTGGCGGTGGCGGCATCCGCAATGGTCTTTCAGCTGACCTATTCCGTCAACAGCGATCTTTCTGTGGGATTGGGAGAAGGCGGATTTTCTTCTGTTTTCTCCATGCTGCTCATTACTCTGCGAAGCATCTCTGTGGTGTTTTCAGTGGTTGGCGTGGGTGCTATGATCGCTACGGTCGTGGGACTTATGCGACACCAGTTCGGGAAAAGCACTGCATTGCCCTATCTGCTGGTGCTGGGCGGTTTGCTTTGGGGGGCTGTTTCCCTGATCAATTCCTTTGATAACAATATGTCCTTCTTTGGTCTGAACGGACGTGATGAGGGCCTGCTGGCACTGCTGATCTATGGCTGTGTGTTCTATCTGGGTTCTATGCTGCGCCGCAAGGAAAATCTCAGCCGTCTCCTTAGCCTGCTGATGGGCTTGGGCATTGTCCAGTGCTTCTGGGGACTGCTGCAAAGTCTGCCGCTGCCGGTATTCCCCAATGAGTACCGTATGGTGGATCCTCTCCTCTACCAGAATCTTTATTTGCCTTCCGGCTTTACTGACAGTCCCATTACCTTTGCTATGCTGCTGGGTATGCTGCTGGCTGTGGCGATCCCTTGCGCTATGTTCAGTGGTTCCTCCAAGCAGAGAGTGCTGGCACTGATCTGCATTGGCAGCAGCGGCTTGCTGGTGCTGAAGACCCAGACCATTGCCGGCGTGATCGCAGCCGGTGTGGCTGTGCTGCTGGCGGTGATCCTCTGGTGCATGAAGCGAAAGCAGGCAGCAGGCAAGCATTGGCTGGCCCCTGTGGTGCTGGCAGGTGCGTTGGCGGTCTCCTTCGGATGGAGCTGGATCTCCCCCTCGCTGAATGGCGCATATAAGACCTATAACGATGAATCGTTGACAAACGGTTATGCTTTCTATGATGGCGGTATCGTCTGGGATGACAGCTTCTACCGTCTTGCAACCTCCGGTCCGTATACCTCCTATGTAGAGCATGATTTTGACATCTACGATACTCCTTCGGTGCTTTCCTACTGCTTTGAGGAAGGCCGCCGTGTGATACGGAAATATCCGCTGGTGGGTACCGGCCCCGATAATTTCACCTATGCACAGCTTCGGTCCAGCATGGAGATCTTCCAGAATGCAAACAGCATTGACCGTCCCTACAATGACTATCTCTTTATTGCTGCCACGCGCGGCATTCCCGGATTGCTGCTGTATGTAGCTTTGCTGGCTGTGGCTTTGTGGATGGGCGTTCGCCGATACCGCAAGACCAAGGCATGGATGTATCTTGCTGCATTGGGCGGCGTGATCGCCTTTGCGCTGACTGCATTTGTGGGCGTTTCCGTTCTGACGGTTACCCCCATGCTTTGGATGCTTTTAGGGATTCTGGTGGGTGAGCCCTTGGAGGATGCTTCCAAGACTGCTCCGTAAAAGAACAAAATCTGAGAAGAACGCCGCATTTCTACTGAGGAGATGCGGCGTTCTTTTGGTAGAATTGGGCATTCTACCGTGCGGCAAAGGGATTCCACCAAAAGTAGAACAGACGCAGATACGTCGTTTTGGACGGTAGAATCCCTTTTCTCTCCATGGGAGTGTGATTTGTGGGAGAGTAGGTTGTCATCTGCTGCAAAATGGGGTATGATAATACCGGAGCAACACCCAAGATGTAGAAAGGATGATGAAGAATGGTGTGTGCAAGAACGCCCTTACGAGATCGGGTAATGCCCGACTATACCAGAGGTGAGGAGATCACCAACATGACCACACATATTGTGGGTGGTGCTGTAGGTATCCTGATTTTAGTGTTCAGTATTCTGATCGGTGTGGCACATCATGATCCGTGGGCAGTGGTCAGCGGTAGTATTTATGGTGCGTCTACCATCGCTTTGTTTGCAGTTTCCAGTGTGTATCACGGATTAAAAGACGGCATGGGCAAGCGGGTCATGCAGGTTGTGGATCACTGCACCATATATTTCTTGATCGTCGGCACCTATACGCCTGTGCTTCTGGCAGGCATTCGTGAAACAAATCCTGTGGCAGCGTGGGTCGTGTTTGGAATTGAGTGGGGCTGTGCAGCTCTGGCAACAGTGTTTACTGCCATTGATCTGAAGAAGTACTCCAAGCTCAGCATGATCTGCTATCTGGCAATGGGCTGGGCGGTTGTTGCCGTGCTGAAGCCTACCATTGCGGCCATGGGTACCGCAGGCTTCGGATGGCTGCTGGCAGGCGGCATCTGCTATACGGTGGGTGCAGTGCTGTATGGTCTGGGAAAAAAGCGTCGTTATGTGCATAGTGTATTCCATTTGTTTGTGAATGCAGGCAGTCTGCTGCAAGCTGTTGCCATTTTGCGGTATGTACTGTGATCGCATCGTGATCCAAAAGAAAAGCTGCCTTTGCCTTGTGTGCAAGGGCAGCTTTTTGCTGTGTTTCATACATGATAAATCACTGAAAGCTCCAGACGATCGCCATAGATGCGTAGTTCCGTTATCAGACTGCGCCAGAGATTGGTGTCATGGGGCAGACCATCTGCCAGAAATTGCTGCTGTAGCATAAGCTCCGCCTGAACAGCCTGCATAGAAGGATTTTTGCATCCACTGCCTTTTTTTCTTCCGCTGCATTGCAATCTTGCCTGTGTGCTTGCCGTATCTCGCAGCGTCATGGTACAGCCGCATTCTCCGCAAACCGCAAGGCCTGACAGCCAATGGGAACGGGGGCGGTTTCGTTTGCGATGCAATAATGCTTGGGCAGCGGCCTGGTAGAGTTCACAGGTGATGATGGGGGTGACTTCTGTACAATACTGGGCTTCTGCAGGCAAATGCCGCATTTGCTTGCACTTGTAACTGATGCGTTCTGTGCGATGCAGCATCAGTTTGCCCATGTAGATCGGGTTTTGCAGGATCCGCCGGACTGTTACATCATTCCATGGGTGAGCATCTTGGCTGTGAGTTTGCAGCATTCTTGGGGTAGGTATGGACGCCCTGGTCAGTCTGGCGGCGATCTGCCGTAAGCTGTATCCTTGTACGGCATCGGCAAAAATTTGTTGTATGATCGGCACCAGTTGGGGGCAGGGGATGACGGTTTCTCCTTGCCGTTGATATCCGTATGGAATAGTTGCCAAGGTGCAGATGCCCTTTCGCTGTCTGGCATATAATGCACTACGCACCTTTCTTGAAATATCACGGGCGTACCAATCATTCATGACCGCACGCATGGGCATAAAATCATTGGCTGCGGTGCCTTGTGCGGTATCAATGCCGTCGGTTACGGCGATGTAGCGGATGCCGTGTGCAGGAAACCATTGCTCCAGCAATTGCCCCGTATGAATATAATCTCTGCTGAGACGGGACAGATCTTTTGTCAGGATCACGGAGATCCTGCCTTGCTGTGCTGCAAGCAGCATTTGCTCCAATCCCGGCCGATTCCGTAAGGTACCGGAATAGCCATCATCCGAAAAAATTGCTGTGACCTGAAATCCATGGGTATCTGCATATTGTTGCAGTAAGGTTCGCTGGCTGGCTATGCTCTCCGATTCCCGTTCGGTGCCGTCATCTCGAGATAACCGAAGATATAGAGCCGTAGCAGGCTTCAGTGATTCAGCCACCATACACCAACTGTCAGGTAAAGCGCAAAGCAGCACCATACCAGATAGGGGAGCTGCATCCATGCCGCTATTTTGGAAATGCGGCAATAACTACGGATCATGGCAAGGATCGAAGCAATCAGACCAATGGTCCAGAACACAGCAAAACCGTACCAACCCAATCCGAAAAACCAGATCATCCAGCAAAAAAAGAAAGTCAGCTGCACCGAAAATGCTGTGACTGCCCAATCATAGGCGGCAGGTTCTGCTGATGGTTTATTGCATCGGATCAGGCCGGAGCCAATGCCCATCAGGATCAGCAGAATGCTCCAGACAATAGGAAAAACGATCATGGGCGGTGTCAGCGGCGGTTGTATCACTTGAGAAAAGCTGCGCAGACCATCTATCGTCAGCCATGCAGATACAGCTCCGGTGCCAAGACAGAACAAACTGCTAAGCACAATGTGTTTCAGACAATTTCGATGTTTCACATTCATCACTCCTTTTGCATAGTTTATGAAAAGAAAGCTTGTTTCATTCCGTTTTTATGGAAATTTCCGTTTTTGCCATGGATGCCTTGACTTTTCCTTCGCTTTGTGGTATCATATATAGGCAGTCAAGTGACGGCATATATCGCGGGGTAGAGCAGTTGGTAGCTCGTCGGGCTCATAACCCGGAGGTCGCAGGTTCAAGTCCTGTCCCCGCAACCACATCTAAACGCAACGATTGATACAAAATCGTTGCGTTTTTCTTTATGCCAAAAATGCCGTATCTGCGTTATTTCTGCCCTGTTTGGCAGATGGGGAATCTACCCCTATCGTTTCTTTGGAGAAAAATAAGAGAGCAAAGAAACAAAATGAAAGTGCAAAGAAACGGAGGGGGTGGGGGTTGCATTTTACCGTTTCGTTGGTCTTTCACCGTTTCTTTGCATAAGTGCCGTTTCTTTCCTCAATAGCCGTTTCTTTGGAGTTTTTCAGCGTTTCTTTGCATAAAAATAAGGGGTGCATTTCGCGCCCCTAACTCATTTTATACTGTAATTTCACTCCCGTCCTTAAACAGGAAAACCATACCGCCGTCCTTGCAAATCGTCACATGATCAACGGCTTTCAGCCATAAGTCCTCTGAAAACTCTGTGATTGCATCATATCCACGCAGCGTTTTAGCATAATGCAGGATGAATTTCAGCTTGCTTTCCATCGCTTCTTTTTTGGAAACCAGTGCGTCACGCTTTGCCTTTAGCGACTCATAACGCTGCACTAGTTTTTCATATTCCGACTTGTAAAGCTCCTGTTTCATCGGCTTCACGGAATTTTGCTGTATCAGATTCCGTGTCAGCTCTGCGACAACGTCCATTTCCTGCGTCACTGCTTCAATCGCAGTATCATCGGAAACCGTGAAATTCTCACTTAACAGCAGACAATTTTCAATGATTTCATCCTTGTTTTCAAGAATCCGATTCATTGCCAGAATGAATTTGTCCTTGATATGCTCCTCGTACAAATGCGGCGTTGTGCATTTCTCACCATTCTGAAATTTGTGGTTGCACTGCCATATCACACGGCGATACTTAGAAGTGGAGTGCCAGACCTTTGAGCCGTAGTACCCGCCGCAACACTCACAAACCAGTCTTGCCGTGAAGATGCTCTT
>SVNP01000020.1 GCA_015066805.1 Ruminococcus sp.
AGCTTTTTGCTCTCAACTCTTCTTATAGCCTGTGCTTGGCTTGATCCAATCTCTCGATTAGATCGGAATTTCAAGGGTTTTTCTTGTAAAGCATTGTTCAATTTTCAAGGTGCCGTTGCTTAGATCTTGCTGCTGCTCTCGCAAGCAGCCTATCTATTATATCACATCTCGTGAGCTTTGTCAACCCCTTTTTGAATTTTTCTCAAAAAGTTTTTCGACGCTCTCTTCTGTGATCCGTCCTTCCCTTGCGGGCGACTTGTTTAGTTTACCACACTTCGGGGGAAATGTCAAGGGATTTTTTTCAATTCGGCGGATGGCACAAATACCCGCTGCAAATGAGAAATGATTGCGGTCATTTTGTCGCATTCTCGAGGATTTCCTCATAAAAAACGAGGTGTGCCATTGGCAATACCCCGTTTTTTTACTATTCAGCCGATTCCGCATTACTTCCGGCAGGTACGATCCGTTTCGCCTCAATGCGGCAGATCCAATTGTCCTCATACTCCACCAGTGTATAGCAAACGCCCTCATGCTCTACGGATTGTTTCTCGCCCGGCACTGGAATACGTCCCAGCAGGTTCACCACGAAAGCACTCATGGTATCAAAATCCTCGCCCAATTCAGGCTTCACGCCCAGCATCGGCAGAATATCCTCCGGATCCGCAGCACCGTCTATGGAGAATACGCCCTCGGAAAGCTCTGTCAGCTCCGCCTCCTCGTCATCATATTCATCCTGAATATTGCCTACGATCTCCTCCAGCAGATCCTCCATGGTCACCATACCCGCAGTACCGCCGTATTCGTCGGAAACAATCACAAGCTGGATCTTCTCACGCCGCATCCGCTGGAACACATCCCTGCACTTGGCAGATTCCGGCACAAAGGCAACCTCACGCATCAAGGGAATGATAGAGCTGTCCTTGGTCTTGCCGATATACCGCAGCAGATCTTTGACCAAGACAACACCTACAATGGTATCCACGGTACCTTCATACACAGGGATACGGGAGAAGCCCTCCTCTCTCGCCATTTCCGCCACTGCGAAAACCGTAGCATCCTTGGGCACCGCACTCATATCCTTACGGTGCGTCATGACCTCCGATACCGTGACATCATCAAAGGCAAATATGTTGTTGATCATCTCCCGCTGGCTTTCTTCAATGACACCCGTTTCATTACCCGCATCCACCAGCATACGGATCTCTTCTTCCGTCACCACTTCCGTGTTTTCCGCAGCGGATACGCCAAACATCCGGCAGAGCAGTCTGACGATGCATCCGGAGAGCCATACAAAGGGCGCAAGGAAGATCCGCAGCAAGCGCACCGAAGATACCGCATGACGAGCAAACCGTTCCGGATTGCGGCGAATCAGGCGTTTGGGCAGCAGATCGGTAAAAACCGTCAGCACAAAAGCCGTCACCGGCGCAAGCAACGCCCCCGCAAGCAGCACACTGTCCCGTATGGGGAACAACGCAGCCAGTGGCTCCCCGAAGATACCCAAAGCCAGCACACCGATCCACACAGCGGAAAGCACCCGATGTGCGGTAAAGCAGGTCAGCAGTCGGCTCGGCTCGGC
This sequence comes from Ruminococcus sp., assembly GCA_015066805.1. GTDB lineage: Bacteria > Bacillota > Clostridia > Oscillospirales > Ruminococcaceae > Firm-04. Next base: position 1,577 of record SVNP01000020.1, read on the forward strand.
GATCATGCGATCCAGCTTCCGCCATTTCGGGTCTTCCTCTGCCAGAGCGTGCACTTTGGCATCATTGACTTCGGTCAGAGCAGCCTCGCAGGCAGAAAACCAAGCCCGCAGCAGAACGCAGCAGGCCAGCAGCGCAAGCAGCAGCCACAATCGGTCACCATCAATATCCATAAAGCAAGAGAGATCCTTTCTGTTTACATATAAAAGATTCCCGCCCGCAGGCAGGTTACCTTATATTATACGGCATCCCGCAGGGATTGTCAAGGCAGAAACGGAAATTTCCCCTTACCGCCTTGAAAATTTCCCATTTGAGTCATATTCTGCCCTCCACATCACATAAGCTGTTGCATCCATACATCACAATAAGGAGCCGGACCATGCATCACACCCGTTTTCTGCGTATCACCGCCATCACAATCTCCGCCCTGCTGATATCCCTGTCTTTTCCCATTCGGGCATCGGCACAGCCACCTGCCGTATCCGCAGCCGCCTATGTACTGATGGATGCCCAAACCGGGCAGGTGCTTTGCGGCAGTCATCACAATGATAAGCTGCCCATGGCAAGCACTACAAAGATCATGACCACGCTGCTGACACTGGAAAGCGGCGATCCGGACACACCCTTTGTAGCAGATGCGGAAGCGATCTGCGTGGAGGGCTCTTCCATGGGGCTGCAAACAGGTGATGTAGTCACCAAGCGCGCCCTGTGCATCGGTATGCTGCTGCCTTCCGGCAATGATGCCGCCAATGCCGCTGCGGTGGCTGTCGCAGGCAGTATCCCCGCATTTTTAGAGCTGATGAACCGCCGTGCCGCAGAAATCGGCATGACCCGCACCTATTTTGCCTCTCCCTCGGGGCTGGATGCAGAGGGGCATGGTTCTTCTGCCTATGATATGGCTCTGCTGACCCGAACCGCCCTGCAAAATCCCGATTTCGCAAGCATCTGCGGCAGCATCTCCATGGAGCTTTCGTTCGGCAATCCGCCCTATGTGCGTACACTATATAATACAAACAAGCTGCTCACCATGGATGACACCATCATTGGCGTGAAAACAGGCTTCACCGATGCCGCAGGACGTTGTCTGGTCAGTGCTTGCGAAAGAAACGGCGCAAGGCTCATCTGCGTAACACTAAATGATAAAAACGATTGGGCAGATCATCTCGCCCTGTATGATTACGGTTTTTCCCGTGCGGCTCCGTATACCGTACCGCTGCCGGAAGATCTTTCCCTGCCTGTTGAGGGTGGAGAGGTTACAGGGGTATTTGTCTACGCCAAGGAGCCTCTGACCCTGACCGCATGGAACGGCAGGCCTGCGGAGATCTCCGCCACCGTGCTGCTGCCTCCTTTTCTGACAGCGCCCATTGCCAAAGGAGAAATACTGGGCACATTGCAGTACACCACTCCCGAGGGTCTGGTGGTTGGCGAGCTGCCTTTGTACGCCGCTGATACCGTTCCCATCACCGACGAAGCACCGCCGCAATCATGGTGGGCCGCCCTGCTGGATCGGCTTTACGGCATCCGATAAAAAAAGACTCGCTGCATTCCTATTTGCGGCGAGTCTTTTATTTCCGAAGCTGTTTACAGTTGGTGCGCCCAAGGATATAATCCACGGAAACATCATAAAAATCCGCCAGAATCAGCAGATGCTCTACGGGGATGGTCTATTTCATCTTGCCTTCCGATACATCTGCGCTATCCTTGTCCATTTCCATATGCTGCAAAGCATACTCACAGCACTGGATTACCAGCCGGTTAAAGGAGATATCATGTTTGGCAGCCAGTTGCTCCAGCGTGTCAATCAGCGTATCGGGCATCCGAATGGTTTTATTGGAAGCCGTTGGCTTTTGAATGCGAAACAAAGTGCAGCACCTCCGTAGTATTTGATAGTGTTATCATATCGCAAAAATCGCCATATAAACAAGAATCATATTTGCATCGTATTTTTACTTGCATTTTTGCTTGCATTCCAAACTGTGATGTGTTATAATACCATTGTCACGGAGAAAAGCAAAAACGCTGTGTCACCCGAAAGTGACACAGCGTTTTGTTTGCGTATTCGTATAAGAACGAGCAATTAGCCCAGCTCTGCGAAGTACTTGATGGTGCGAACCATCTGGCTGGTGTAGGAGTTCTCGTTGTCGTACCAGGAAACAACCTGAACCTCGTACAGATCATCAGCGATCTTAGCAACCATGGTCTGGGTTGCATCGAACAGAGAACCGTAGGTCATGCCGATTACGTCGGAAGAAACGATCTCATCGGTGTTGTAGCCGAAGGAATCGGAAGCAGCAGCCTTCATAGCAGCATTGATGCCTTCCTTGGTCACATCGGTGCCCTTAACAACAGCAGTCAGAATGGTGGTGGAGCCGGTGGGAACAGGCACACGCTGTGCAGAACCGATCAGCTTGCCGTTCAGCTCGGGGATAACCAGGCCGATTGCCTTTGCAGCACCGGTGGAGTTGGGAACGATGTTTGCTGCGCCGGCACGTGCACGACGGTAGTCACCCTTGCGGTGAGGACCATCCAGAATCATCTGGTCGCCGGTGTAGGCGTGAATGGTGCTCATGATACCGCTCTGGATGGGAGCGTAATCGTTCAGAGCCTTAGCCATGGGAGCCAGGCAGTTGGTGGTGCAGGATGCTGCGGAGATGATGGTGTCATCAGCAGTCAGGGTCTTCTCGTTTACGGAGAATACGATGGTAGGCAGATCGTTGCCTGCGGGAGCAGAGATAACGACCTTCTTTGCGCCTGCATCAATGTGAGCCTGGGACTTCTCCTTGGAGCAGTAGAAGCCGGTGCACTCCAGAACAACGTCAACACCCAGCTCGCCCCAAGGCAGCTCAGCAGCATTTGCCTTTGCGTAGATGGTCAGAGTCTTGCCGTCTACGGTGATGGTGCCTGCCTCATCATCAGCGATCACAGTGTGCAGGTTCTCGCCGATCTTGCCGCAGTAGCCGCCCTGAGCGGTATCGTACTTCAGCAGCTGAGCCAGCATGGAGGGCTTGGTCAGGTCGTTGATAGCGACAACCTCATAACCCTCTGCGCCGAACATCTGGCGGAATGCGAGACGGCCGATACGGCCAAAGCCATTGATAGCAACTTTAACGGACATTGGAATTACCTCCTGATAATTGTGATACCCCTATTTTACACTATTTTTTCTCAAATTGCAAGAGCTTTGACAAAAAAATAACACATCCGCCGGAAAAAGCGGTATTTTGTGCATCCTGCAATAGAAAAGAAGCCGTTTTTTGTGGATTATCACAAATTGAAAAAAATTCTCGGAATGCCCTCGCATATTTCCGAAATTTCGTGTATAATGGGAATGGTTTAAAACGTCGAAAAACGTCGAATGCGAAGTGCTTGCATCGCAGTATTTTTGGTAGGAGGAACGCTTATGGAACTGACAAACGAACAAAAGCAAGCACTGGATTGTCTTTACGGAAAAAAAACGCTGCCCGTCTGTGCCGTGGGCAGCAATGCACAACTGCTTTGGCAGAATCTCTGCTACGAGCAGCGGTATCTGCTGCTGCTTTTAGGACAGATGCCGCAGGATGACGGTTTTCATCCCCCGGCAGAAATGCATCTGCGGGAAAGCGGCGGTTTCATACGCTGCACAGCTGAACGGATGGGCGATGATCCCCGCAGCTTCTATCTGCTGCAATTTCAGCCTGCTGCCGCTTATACAGATCGATCCGCTGCCTTCACGGAAACACTGCAAGCCTTTGCCGCAGGCAACCGTCTTGCCGCAGGCGATGCCCTGTACGCACTGGGCGATCTGCACCGCTCCATCGTCAGCAGTAATTGCGGAGAACCCGCCTTTTTAGCCGCAGACCGCCTGTTGGCGGCTTGCTATCGCCTGCTGCACCAGGCATTGCATTGCGAGGAACTTGCATGGTACGCAGAGGAAAAAGAAAACGAACCTGCCCCCGTTACGGATCTGGCAGAGCAATGCAGCCGTCTGAGCCTTGCCATCCAACGCATTGCAGGTGATCTGCTGCCCCATCATTACTCCGGAAGCCATGTGTCTCTGTGGGTGCGCGCCCACGAAGACCGCCTGTTTTTTGCGCTGCTGGCTATGTATCTGCTGATTCATCGTTATAACGGCGAGAACACCCCGGTACATATCCGCTGTGAAGAAAACGGCACCTTCGGCGTGATCTCCATGGAGACAGAGCCACAGGATGATCACCGGTGCACAGGCGCACATGTACCTGCCCCATCTCCCGCCGACTCCACCGAGCTGTCCGACGAAGCCCTGCTCCGCCGCTTCTGCAGCCGATATCACGGCACGCTGCTGCGGCATAAAACAGAAAAAGGCAGTACGCTCTCTCTGCGTCTGCCCCTGACCGAGCCGGATACCCTGATCTTTGAGTCTCCCCACCGCACTGTGGATGAAGGCAGGTATTCTCCCGAGCAGATCATGCTATCCGCTTTGGTGGATTATCGCCATATGGGTCGCTTTTAGTGGTTTTGCACGAACATTCGGCTTCATTTTTGTGTAACCTGCACTTCACAAATTGTTCATGATTCTATTGACATTCCCTGTGGTTTGTGTTATACTGATAGTGGAATATGGGCAGTTTTTCATTGTTACGTCAAAGGCTGCCCCATCATCATCCATCAAGGGAGGGTCTTTACTATGTCCGGAAAGAAATTCACCCGCCAAAAGGGTTTTACATTGATTGAATTGATCGTGGTTGTAGGCATCATTGGTGTACTGCTGACCGTTGCAATCCCCACCATCAGCTCTTATTTGCAGCGCAGCCGCCTGAAGTCCTCCAACGCAAATGCCAGACTGATCTTCAACTCCATCCAGACCATCTGCCAGGAGCTTGAATTTGCAGAGCGCAACGACCCCGTGACCACCTTCTACGGCGGTGAACCCCTGCTGGACGGCAGCGGCAACCCCGTGACCAAGAACGGCGCAGAGGTCTCTGTGGGTATCACCGACGGCAGCCTGTTGATCTATTCCATTAACGGCACAGCTACCGTAACGGTATGGCAGAACGCCGATGGCGATGCCGATAACATCCCCGATACCCCTGAAAGCGCAACCTTTAATACCGCATTGGCCGATACGCTCAACGATGACACCACCCGTTCTTCCTTTATGAACCGCATGGAGCGTCTTTTCGCTAGCCAGAACGATACCACCTGGGTCGCATACATCAACGGCTTCCAGGTGCAGGCTGTGATTTGCTCCGATGCCGACAACAACCGCTATGTAGGCGCATGTCCCATCAGCACCACCGAGACATTTGATGACGTGACCGACAGCGCAGGCATCACTGAGGCAAACAGCATCCACCAGCTCATGAGCGATGCAAACTTCTTCACCAACTTCCGCAACGCTTTCGTGGTTCCCGCTTGGGATTGACCGAATACTGATGAAAATAAAACGAGATGTTCTTCGGAACATCTCGTTTTTTGTGTGATTCACCGATATTTTTCGCCGCCCTTGCAAAGCGGAGGCGCAAATGCTATAATAGTATCATCAAAACAAAGGAAGTAAAGAAGCTATGTCACAAGCACAAGTCCCCGCAGCCGAAAACAAAATGGGAATCAAGCCCATTGCGCCCCTGCTGCTGCAGATGGCTCTGCCCATGATGCTCTCCATGCTGGCGCAATCTCTATATAACGTAGTAGACAGCGTGTTTGTTTCCCAGATCAGTGAAAACGCCCTGACCGCTGTTTCACTGGCATTCCCCGTACAAAACCTGATGATCGCCTTTGCCGTAGGTACCGGCGTAGGCATCAACGCACTGCTTTCCCGCAATCTGGGCGAGAAAAACTTCAAAGCAGCCAATCAGGTCGCCGTGCACGGTCTGCTGCTGGAGTTCATCACCTCCCTGCTGTTTTTGCTGTTCGGCGTGTTTTTCACCACCGCTTTCATGCATTCTCAGACCGAGATCGACACCATCCGCAGCTACGGCATTGATTACCTGCGTGTGGTCACCATTGGCGGAACCGGCCTGTTTTTGCAGGTCACCTTTGAACGTCTGCTGCAATCCACCGGCCGTACCGTTGCTTCTATGGCCATGCAGCTTACCGGTGCAGCCACCAATATCCTTTTTGACTGGCTGCTGATTTTCGGCATCGGGCCTTTCCCGAAGCTTGGCGTGGCAGGAGCCGCTTATGCCACTATCCTGGGTCAATGGCTGGCAGCACTGGTGGGATTGATACTCAACCACCTGCTGAATAAGGAGATCCGTCTCAGCTTCCGCCGTTTCCGTTTTTCCCCTGCTGCCGTGGGCAGGATCTACGCCGTGGGCGTACCCTCCATTTTGCTTTCCGCCCTCAGTTCTGTTATGACCTTCGGCATGAACCGCATTCTGATCAAGTTCTCCGAAACCGCCGTAGCGGTGTTCGGTGTGTATTTTAAGCTGCAAAGCTTTGTTTTTATGCCTGTATTCGGACTGAACAACGCCATGGTGCCCATTCTGGCATATAATTACGGCGCACGCAAGCCCAAGCGCATGATATCCACACTGCGCTGTGCCATGATCTGTGCCGTAACCGTTATGCTGCTGGGACTTTGCGCCTTCCAGTTTGCCCCGGAGCTGTTGCTGAAGCCCTTTAAGCCCTCCGCAGATATGCTGGCCATCGGCATACCCGCCCTGCGGCTCATCAGCCTGTCATTTTTGGTGGCAGGCGTAAATATCATTTCCATTTCGTCCTTCCAGGCACTGGGCGATGGTCTGATCAGCCTGCTGGTTGCTGTGATCCGTCAGTTATTCCTGCTGCCCACCGCCCTGCTGCTGGCACAAACCGGCACTCTGCACCTGATCTGGTGGGCGTTCCCCATAGCCGAGGCAGTTGATCTGCTGCTGGCTTTGTTCTTCCTGTTCCGTCAGAACAAGAAAAAAATCGCACCGCTGGCAAATCCTCTGCCCGATGCCGCGATCTGATTCCAAGGAGGTCACCTATGCTGCAAGCATCTGTGATTGTAATGCAGGCACCCGAATACCTGCGATATCTGCTGACAGGCATTGCCACCGTGCTGCTGCTGGGATTGTTCTGTCGGTTTCTGGGCAGAATGATCACCCCCTTTGCCGAGTGGGTCACCTTCAGAGGTACCTGCACCCACAGAGAACAAACGCCCCAAGGCACACTGCTGGTGGTACAGTTTCAGGATCATAACCGCCTGAGCCATAAGGTGGCTTTTCTGACAGCACATCCGAGTGCCGCAGGCCTTCAGCCAGATGACAACATTAAGATCGCCATGCGTGCCAAGGTGTTTGCGGCAGGAGAATACTCCGATACTACGCCGGAACCGCTGCACGCACGCAATATCTTCCCCGCAGCAGAACAGAAAAAGCTGCTGCGCCGTACTCTGCTGAAGGAACTGCTTGTGGGGTTCCTGAGCTGCGGTGCCGCTTTTTTAGTGTTTTATCTCGCCATGAAGCATTTTTTCTGAAATAAGGAGGCAGCTATGCGTCCCACAGAACAAGCCGAATTTACCGTCCTCTGTCTGTTGAAGGACGGCGACCGCATCCTGCTGCAAAATCGGGTAAAAACCGATTGGCAGGGCTATACGCTCCCCGGTGGCCATGTAGAACCGGAAGAATCCTTTGTGGAAGCGGTCATCCGTGAAATGCAGGAAGAAACCGGACTGACCGTTTATCAGCCCCGTCTGCGGGGCATCAAGCAATTCCCCATAAAAGGCGGCAGATACATCGTTGCACTGTTTCAAAGCGAGCAGTTCAGCGGCACGCTCCGATCTTCTGCGGAAGGCGAAATGCACTGGGTCAGCCGTGCCGACCTGCCAAAACTGCCTGTCGTAGAGCATTTTGCAGAGCTGCTCCAAGTAATGGAGGACGATGCGTTCTCCGAATTCCAATACATAGAAAACGCAGATGGCTCCTGGCAGCCCAGACTGCTGTAATATTGTAATGCGAAGGAGGCCTTTTCCGTGATCGCAACCGTTACCCTGAACCCTGCCATTGATTATACCGTTTCGCTTGCCGACACATTACGGAAGGATGCCGTAAACCGCACCGCCGCTGAATGTCTGACTCCGGGCGGTAAGGGCATCAATGTTTCCGTGATCTTGCATCGGTTGGGTGTTCCCACAGTCATACACGGCATTCCTGCCGGCATGACAGGGCAGATGCTTTGCCACACCATTGCCGATATGGGTATACAGGCAAGCTGGCTGCCCCTCAATGACGGCAGCAGCAACCGCATCAACATGAAGCTTGCAGATGCCGACGGCATTACAGAGATCAACGGCAGTGGCATTACCATGACTGCCGAGCTGCAGGATGCTCTGCTGCGGAAACTGCAGAGCTATGGCGAAAAGGATATCATTGTACTGGCAGGCAGCATACCAAAGGGCGCAGACAAAAATCTGTACGGAAATATCATGGCGGCACTGCAAAAAAACGGCGTTCAATTTGCCGTGGATGCCGAAGGAGAATCCCTGCGCTGCACCCTGCGCTACCGTCCCCTGATCATCAAGCCCAATCTGCCTGAGCTGTGCGGATTGTTCGATGCACCGCAGATCACAGGCGATGAGGATCTGTATTACTATGCACAGCTCCTTCAAAGAGAGGGTGCACGGAACGTACTGATCTCGTTGGGCGGTGACGGTGCATTTCTGCTGACCGAGGAAGGAACCTGCTTCCGCATGGAAGCCCCCAAGGGAAAGCTCCAAAGCACAGTAGGTGCGGGAGATTCCATGCTGGCAGGATGGCTTGCGGGCTATGTCAAAGGCTGTACCGCCGAAGAATGTCTGCGTATGGGCATTGCTGCCGGCTCCGCCACGGCTTTTGCACCATGGCTGGCAGAACGCTCCCATGTGGAAGCCTGCCTGCAAATGCTATAAACACAAAAACGCCCCATACCAAAGTATGGGGCGTTTGCGATGGAGACAGAGGGACTCGAACCCGCGACCTCACGGATGTGAACCGTGCGCTCTAACCAGCTGAGCTATGCCTCCGCAATCGACTGTATTATTATAGCACATACATCGCATTTTGTCAAGGGCTTTGGCAGGAAATTTTCTCTCTGCGCCCCAAAGTCACCCAAATCCTGTGAAAAACAGGCGAAAATTGCTGAGATTCTTGACATACGGGCGGTTTTGTGGTATCCTAAATACGATTACAAATGGGAAGGAGACCATGTACCATGGCTCACAAATTCACCAAACGCCTGTCGGCTGTTCTGCTGGCTGCCGCAATACCGGCAAGCCTTACTGCCTGCAAGGATGACAACATCATCACCGAGGACGAAATGCCCTACGGCGCCACCATTGCCGTCAACCGGGAAGACTATATTCTCCCCGTACAGTACGATTACCGCTTTGTCAGCGAAGAAATGCTCAACACCATACTGCGGTACTACTACGCCATCCAGTCCAACGATGTGGAGCTGTTTACGGAGCTGCAGCACCCCCTGTATATGGAATATCAACTGGAGGAAGTGCTGGGCGGCAAGTTCACCAATGAGGATATTCTGGATAACAGCGGCGAAGCACTTCGCACCTTCAATGAGGGCGATTTCGCTTTCTCCTTTATTGATATCACAGACTGCATCCCCGCACAGGAGCACACCACAAGTGCCACTTTGATGGAGATCCTGGATACCCTTTCCAAAGAAAAGGACGGCTCCAAGATCTCTAAGGATATCACACAGTTCTGCGAGCTGAGTGTGACCCGTTATCTCACCGATGCCGACTCCGGCATCAAGGGGGAAACCAACAAGGTAATGTACGATGAAAAGCTGTTTGTCTTTGAGTGCAAGGACGAATGGTACATTATTTACAGCTGAGGTACCGCTATGAGATTCCTGAAGACAGGTGCAGTGCTTTCCGCTGCCGTTATGCTGCTTTGCAGCTGCTCCCAAAAGGAAGGCTCCGCTGAGGGTATTGCCGCCGCTTACGATGCCGCAAACTTCGAAAAAGGCTTTGCCGATTGCATTTCCGCTTACTTTGAAGCCGTGCAGAACAAGGACTTCATAGCGTACAAGCAAACGGTATATGCCCCCTATGCCGAGGTTTACGGCAACTATCTGGAAAGCAAGGGCAAAACATTGGAAGCCTCTTTTTCCTCCATGGCAGACCAGTTTAACGAGGACGGCTATGAAAGCTGGGACTTTACCGAGATCCAACTGAATTACCACCCCAATGAGGACGTGGATGACTTCTTTGATACATGGGTGGAGATCGGTGTCTTCGATGAACAATTTGCCGAAGACTGCAAGGCGGAAGCCATTGCCATCCGTGATGTGGAGTTTACTCTTTTCGCTCTGTACAAGGGCGATAAAGCCGCTGTTCCCGTGGTGCAGGGCGGCGAAATGATCATGATACAGACCGAAAAAGGCTACTTCCTTTTCGGCTGAACGACCACGCTGCCACTCCCCCTCCGGTTTTGTCGCTTTGGACAAAAACACGGCGGATATGCCCGAAATTTTCTTTGCGGATTTGGTGAAAGCTCTTGCCAAAACGCAGAAAATAGTGTATAATATAGTGTGGTTGTGAAAATATTCACAAGCTGTTTGTACTACACCCCAAAATTCTATTTTTGAAAGGATGTTTTTTCATATGGCAGGTTTGAACAAAGTCTCTGTTGACGACATTCAGGCAAAGGGCAAAAAAATTCTTGTCCGTTGCGACTTCAACGTTCCCCTGAAGGACGGCGTGATCACCAACGATAACCGTATCACCGCTGCACTGCCCACCATCAAGAAGCTGATCTCCGAAGGCGGCAAGGTGGTTCTGTGCTCTCACCTGGGCAAGCCCAAGAACGGCCCCGAGGATAAGTTCTCTCTGGCTCCCGTAGCTGCCCGCCTGGCAGAGCTGGTGGATACCAAGGTCGTTTTCGCTAAGGATGACACCGTTGTGGGCGAGAACGCCAAGAAGGCCGTTGCAGAGATGCAGGACGGCGAGATCGTGCTGCTGGAGAACACCCGTTTCCGCGGCGCAGAGGAAACCAAGAACGGCGAGGGCTTCGCTTCCGAGCTGGCTGATCTGGTTGACAACCAGGTGTTCGTAATGGATGCTTTTGGCTCCGCACACCGTGCACACGCTTCTACCGCAGGTGTTGCTTCCTATGTGAAGGAGACCGCCGTGGGCTACCTGATGCAGAAGGAGATCCAGTATCTGGGCAATGCCGTTGAGGTTCCTGCACGTCCCTTCGTTGCCATTCTGGGCGGCGCAAAGGTTGCTGATAAGCTCAACGTCATCTCCAACCTGCTGGAGAAGTGCGATACCCTGATCATCGGCGGCGGTATGGCTTACACCTTCATCAAGGCACAGGGCGGTTCCATCGGTACCTCTCTGGTGGATGAGGAGAAGCTGGACTACTGCAAGGAGATGCTTGCAAAGGCAGAGTCCCTGGGCAAGAAGATCCTGCTGCCCATCGACACCGTGATCGCAGCAGAGTTCCCCAACCCCATTGACGGCGAGATCGCAGTTGACGTTTGCGATTCCATGGCAATTCCCGCTGACAAGATGGGTCTGGACATTGGCCCCAAGACCGCTGCTCTGTTCGCAGAGGCTGCAAAGTCTGCAAAAACCGTTGTATGGAACGGCCCCATGGGCGTGTTCGAGAATCCTACCCTGAAGAAGGGTACCGTTGCTGTCTGCGAGGCTCTGGCTGAGGCAGATGCAACCACCATCATCGGCGGCGGCGATTCCGCTACCGCAGCAATTCAGCTTGGCTTTGCCGATCAGATGAGCCACATCTCTACCGGCGGCGGTGCTTCTCTGGAGTACCTGGAGGGCAAGGTTCTGCCCGGCGTTGCTGTCATCGCTGAGAAATAAGCAAAGATCAATACGATTCGGGCGGGTATGCGACTGTATTCGCCCGAATTGCAGTATATTCATGAGGTGATACCATGAGCTATATCGTCATGTTTTCCGATGGCAGCTATGTGCAGAGGGAGGAATACGAGGAATTTCTGGATGCGCTGGAAGCCTACGCCCTGCATACTGCCCAAAAAAATCGTACCGTTCTGCTGGTGGATTACGACACCGACGAGATCATCCGTGAGTTCCACTATGGCTCCGGCGGCGACCATGTGTCTGTCACCCCCATCAACGAATAAAAAGGAGTTTTATCATGAACAAGAATCTGAGAAAGGCTATTATTGCCGGTAACTGGAAGATGAATATGGACCGCAAGGGCGCAGAGAAGCTCATCACCGAGCTGAAGCCCATTGCTGCCGATAAGACCTGCGGCGTGGTCATCTGCGTACCCTACACCGATCTGGAGACCGCACTGCGCCTGACCGAAGGCACTAACATCGCAGTAGGAGCCGAGAACTGCCACTTCAAGAAGAGCGGCGCATTTACCGGCGAGATCTCTGCCGATATGCTGAAGGAAATGGGCGTGGAGTACGTCATCATCGGCCACTCCGAGCGCAGACAGTACTTCGCTGAGACCGACCTGACCGTAAACCGCCGTGTCAAGGCTGCTCTGGCCGCCGGTCTGAAGGTCATCCTCTGCGTGGGCGAGATGCTCTCCGAGCGTGAGGACGGCATCACCGAGGACGTAGTTGAGCTGCAGACCGTTGCTGCCTTCACCGGTATTTCCGCTGAGGATGCAAAGAACGTTGTCATCGCTTATGAGCCTGTATGGGCCATCGGCACCGGCAAAACCGCTACCGCAGAGCAGGCCGAGGAAGTCTGTGCATTCATCCGCGGCGTTGTGGCAAAGCGTTACGATCAGGCAGTTGCAGATGGCATGACCATCCAGTACGGCGGCTCCATGAACGAGAAGAACGCTGCTGAGCTGCTGGCTAAGGAGAACATCGACGGCGGTCTCATCGGCGGTGCATCTCTGGTTGCCGAGAAGTTCGGTGTGCTGCTGGCTGAGGCTTCCAAGTAATCACAGCCCCCTTTACACAAAATCATGCAGGAGACCCCGTGCGGTCTCCTGTGTTTTGCCCCATCACCATTCAATTCGGAAAGGAATGTTATTATGAGTAAAGCCCCTGTTGCTTTGTTGATTATGGACGGCTTCGGCATCAACAAGGATGCCTACGGCAATGCCATTGCCGCTGCCGCAACCCCGAATCTGGACAGATATTTTGCAACCTACCCCAACACCACCATCGGTGCTTCCGGTCTGGATGTGGGTCTGCCCGACGGTCAGATGGGTAACTCCGAGGTAGGTCACACCAACATCGGCGCCGGCAGAATCGTTTACCAGATGCTGGTGAAGATCACCAAGTCCATTCAGGATGGCGATTTCTTTGAGAATGCCGCACTGGTCAGCGCAATGAACAACGCCAAGGAAAAAGGCTCTGCCCTGCATCTCATGGGTCTGCTTTCTCCCGGCGGCGTGCACAGCCATATGGAGCATCTGTACGGTCTGTGCGAGATGGCAAAGCGCTTCGGCCTGGAAAAGGTCTATGTACACGCTTTCCTGGATGGCCGTGATGTACCGCCTTCCTCTGCCGCAGAGTTTATGGAGCAGGCTGTTACCGAGATGAACAAGATCGGCGTGGGTAAAATCGCTACCGTTATGGGCAGATTCTACGCCATGGACCGTGATAATGCTTGGGATCGTGTGGAAAAGGCATATGCCGCTATGGTTTACGGCGAAGGCGTTGAGGGCTGCTGCCCCGTACAGGCTATCAAGGATTCCTACGCAAACGGCGTGACCGATGAGTTTATGCTGCCCACCGTTACCGACAAAAACGGTATGATCGGTGCAGATGACAGCGTAGTGTTCTTTAACTTCCGCCCCGACCGTGCAAGACAGATCACCCGTGCCTTTGTGGATGCCGATTTTGCAGGCTTTGAGCGCAAAAAGGGCTTCTTCCCCCTGAATTTTGTGTGCATGGCTCAGTATGATGCTACCATGCCCAATGTTTCCGTGGCCTTCCCCCCCGAGGCTCTGACTATGACCCTGGGCGAGTACCTCTCCGCCTGCGGCAAAACGCAGCTTCGTATTGCCGAGACTCAGAAGTACGCCCACGTTACCTTCTTCTTCAATGGTGGCGAGGAGCGTCAGTTTGAGGGCGAGGACAGAATCCTCATTAAGTCCCCCGATGTGGCTACCTTTGATATGAAGCCCGAAATGAGCGCATATGAGGTAACCGATGCTGTGCTGGAAACCATCGCAGCCGATAAGCATGATGTGATCATCCTGAACTATGCCAACTGCGATATGGTCGGTCATACCGGTATTTTCGATGCCGCTAAGGCCGCTGTGGAAGCTGTTGACGAGTGCATCGGCAAGGTGGCAGATGCTGTGCTGGCAAAGGGCGGCAAGGTCATCATCACCGCTGACCACGGCAATGCCGATAAGATGTACGAGCCTGATGGTGCGCCTTTCACGGCACACACCACTTACCCCGTGCCCTTTATTGTGGCAGGGGAAGGCGATTGCAAGCTCCGTGAAACCGGCGTGCTGGCAGATATCGCACCCACCATGCTCCGTCTGCTGGGTCTGCCCCAGCCTAAGGAGATGACCGGCACCTCCATGATCATTGACTGATCACGGCAATCACCAAAGCCGAGGAAACGTTATGTTTCCTCGGCTTTTTTGCCCCTTGGCGAACTCATGTGGGGGCTTGTTATGGGTTTCCAAAGGGACAATGTCCCTTTGGCAGGGTTTGGGACAGCGTCCCAATATCCATCCACAAAGATCGCATTGCATGTCAATGGGGGTTGCATTCGGGCTGCTTTTGTGTTATAATGAGATAAAGCGTCAAAACGAGTCCATCAAATATGTGGAGGAAGAGAAAATATGTCCGGTTCGGAAATCTTAGGCGTAGTAAAAATACTACTGAACTACTTAGGCCCCACGCTGAAGCTCTTTGGCTTTACGCTGCTATACTCTATTCCGTTGGGTATGGTGGTTGCTCTGCTGAAGATGTGCCGGTTCAAGCCGATTTCGTGGCTGACTAACCTATACATACTGGTCATGCGCGGCACACCGCTTATGCTGCAGATCATTGTGGCCTATTTTGCTATCCCCATGCTGCGCCGTGCCGAGGGTCTGCCTGCGTTTTTATCGGATTTCCTCAACGGTATTCAGATCCAGGGGGAGCAGTTTGTATTCCGTGCGGTATTGTTTGCCTTTGTATTCAACTATGCCGCATATTTTGCTGAGATCTTCCGTGGCGGCATTGAGTCCATCCCCCAAGGTCAATACGAGGCTGCCGCTGCACTGAGCATGACCAAAATGCAGACCTTTTTCCGCATCATCCTGCCCCAGGTGATCAAGCGTGTGGTGCCTGCCAGCTCCAATGAAATCATTACGCTGGTCAAGGATACCTCCCTTGCTAATGTGGTAGCCTATGCGGAGATCACTCTGAAGGCAAAGGAGCAGATGCAGAATTACTCCTCTCTGGTACCGTTGTTCATTGCAGGCGCATTCTACTTTATTCTTGCAACGATCCTCACGCTGCTCTCGTCCTTTGTCGAGAAAAAGCTCAACTACTACAAATAAGGAGGCACGATCATGGCAATGCTGGAAGTCAAACATCTGCGAAAAAGCTTTGGCAGCCTTGAGGTGCTGAAGGATATCTCGTTTACCGTTAACAGCGGCGATGTGGTTGCGGTTATCGGCCCCAGCGGATCGGGAAAATCCACCCTGCTGCGCTGTATCAATCAGTTGGAGAAAGCCACTGACGGAGAGATCTGCGTATGCGGCAAGGAAATGCTGGTGAAAAATCCTAAGGGCAATGTGACCTACACCGACCCCAAAACCCTTCGTGAGATCCGTCTGCACATCGGGCTGGTGTTCCAGAATTTCAATCTGTTCCCCCACTTTACCGTGCTGCGGAACATCACGGAGGCACCCATCCATGTGCTGAAACAGAATCGGGCAGAGGCGGAGAAAAACGCCATGATCCTTCTGGAGAAAATGGGGCTTTCTGCCAAGGCAAACGCCTACCCCTGCGAGCTTTCCGGCGGACAGCAGCAGCGTGTTTCCATTGCACGGGCCCTGGCACTGCACCCGGATGTGCTGTTCTTTGATGAGCCCACCTCTGCACTGGATCCCGAGCTGACCGGTGAGATCCTCAAGGTCATCCGTGAACTGGCTGCCGAGGGTATGACTATGGTGATCGTCACACACGAAATGGCCTTTGCAAGAGATGTAGCCGATCGTGTGATCTTTATGGAAAACGGCATCATCGTGGAGGAAGGTACCCCCGATGTGCTGTTCAGTGAGAACGCCTCGGAGCGTACCAAACAGTTTTTGCAGCGATATTAAACACAAAAAGCAGTCCTGTTTCCCATAGAAACAGGACTGCTTTTTTGATTTACTGCATGGTTTTTTCCTTGCGGTACAGCAGCTCCACATTGGCTGCCTTGGGTACATGGTGAGATTCATCTACACGGAATGTAACAAAATAATCGTACCGCTGCAGATCCAGATCGCCATCGCTGAGATCCGTAAAATCCTTGTAGGAGAAATTCAGCTTCCCCTTTGCCCACTGAATATTACCCTGCCGGGTAACGGGGTTGAACAAACCGATCCGTCCCGCACAGCGGTCATCGGCAAAGGCTCTTTTTTCCAGCACATGGGTTCGCAAAGCTTCTCTGTCCAGTGCGGATTTTGCAAGCTCTCTGGCAATGGCAATGGTGTTGGGATCGGAAGCATTGGCAGTCAGATAGGTCAATGCGGTGCTGCAAGCTGCCTGCTGATCGCCGGAAAGACACTGTAACTGCATCCGATATCCCATGCGCACCACATTGGGCAGCAGATATCCGTGGCTTTCCATAGCCTGTCGGAAAACGGTTTCATCATTGCAGCGCAGGCAGGCGTGGTAAATCAGCTCCATGCCCTTATCGGGAGGCAGCATAGC
This sequence comes from Ruminococcus sp., assembly GCA_015066805.1. Classification (GTDB taxonomy): domain Bacteria; phylum Bacillota; class Clostridia; order Oscillospirales; family Ruminococcaceae; genus Firm-04. Next base: position 18,348 of record SVNP01000020.1, read on the forward strand.
CTGCCGCAGCATGGTGTAGCCGATCTGTGCAACCTTTGCCATATCCTGTGCAGCTTCTGCCTCAGCCATGGCTTGTTCCAAGGCATGTTTTTCCTCTGCGATCACTGCCGCATAGGTAGGCAATGTCAGATTTTCCGCATCCATCTCGGTGACAGTCAGAGCACCTTGGGCATCCAGCGCAAAGGTCACACGAAGCTGTTGCCCCAGATCATAGCCGCTGAGATCGCCGGGGGCTTCAAAATTCCCCATGGGGCACTGCAAGCGCAGACCATCCACTCCTAAGGGCGAAACCACATCGGCAAGCTGCTGCTTGGCAATGACCTGTACTGCGCTTCGGGCAAGCACGCCCGGCTCTGCGGATTTATGATACACACAGCGATACAGCACAGCCTGCCGCAGGAAATCCTGCTGCTGCATCCAGCCGGTGGTGACTGCATCGCCAAAGGTACCTGCGTGGCAGCGGATCTTTTCATCCACGGTAAAATAGGTTCCGGGGCGGTAAGCACCTGCAACAGTACCCTCCTGCCAGGGAAGCTGCTGCAGCAATGGCTCATCAAAGGCACGCAGCTTATGCACACGCAGCTCACCGTTATGCAGCCGCAAAGAATACAGACAGGGCATGGAAGCCGCACCGCCTTGCTTCAGAATGCGGTCAGGCTCCGTACCGATCACATTATGAATACGGAAGGGGTATTGCCCGTTGACCTTGCCGCTGAGTGCGGCGGTCATATAATGGGTCACAACGCCCGCAAAGAACAGCTCCTTGATCTCCCCGACGGGAATGGCTGTCTGCTGTCCGTCATTTTCTAAGGTCAGTACATCCTCTGCAAAGGACACAAAGCGGCCGAATACATTCTCATCCTGCTTGCGCTCTACCAGCATGGTTTCCCCTTGGCAGAACTGCAGCCGATGATATTCGTCTTCCGCCAAGGGCTGCACCACAGGCTCCTTCGGTGCTGCCTCGGGCTTGGGCAGACGCTCCAGCACCACCACATTGGTAGCACGCCGCGGCAGGCCGTTTACATAATTAAAGGCCACCTTATAGTGGTAGTGATAGGTATCCAGCGGCATTTCGGGATCCATATCCGTTTGCTCAAAGAAGATATTGCCTCGTTCGGCAACGCCGTAATTCATCTCATGGCAGATATAGCCACTGCGGGCAGCGGTGCGGAACAGCATCACATAGCCGATCTCCTTATCCGCCATATTTTCTGCTGTGCAGCGGTTTGCAGGGAACTCCGGCTCAGTGGAAGGCTTGGGCAGCTCTGCATCATCGGCATCTGCCATTACACGGATCATCTCTGCGATATCCACGTACTGCTGCTTTTTCTTGTTGTAGCGTGGCTGCAGGCCCTTGTAGAAGTACACTACCGCACCATAACGGATCCGTGCCGCTTCTTCAATGGACATATTATGCGTCACAAAGCTATAAGTATGTCCTTCGGTATCGGTGATGACACCAAAGCCGTTGGCAGGAATAAACAGCGTGATCTTACCGCAGCGTTCTCCGGGAGCAAGGGGTGGCAGAGGGGCTGCTTCTTCTGTCATATCCGCCTCGATCTGTACAGGCTCCGGCTGCTTTGCGGCTTCTGCCGCACCAAAATCGGTATTGGTCAGCAGTTCAAACAGCTTACGGCAGCAGATCGCCGTGTCATTGTCGCTGAGTACATCTTCAGGCACCACAGCACCCACAGCAACAGCATAATGAGCCATCGCCCGCAGATAAGGCAGCTCTGCACCACGGCACCATTTTGCCGTCAGATCGGTCAGCACAGCGGCACTGCCCTGCTGTTCGCACAGTACAGCCAGCAGGCGCAGCAAATTCTCATCATTGGCGCACAGGCGATCCCAATGAACAGAAAAGCACTCCAGAGCAGCACTGCGCTCCTCATTGCCCCCTGCCATCAGTGCCACTTCACCAATAATAGACAGCAGCGGCACACTGGCATAATAGGTATTGGTCACCTGGATCAGCTCTGCCAGAATACGGGGCGTGCGCTGATATTTTGCTTCATACTCGTTGATTTTAATGGCATTCTGCAAAGAATTCAGCTTTGCATTGCATTCTCCCGCCAGCGTTCCGTCCTCACGCAGGCGTGCCTGCAATGCATTCAACGCCATTTTTGCCTGTTCCAGAGGAGCAGACAGCTCCAGCAGGCGATCGGCAGCAGTCAGCTTACGGGGAGCAGGTGCAGCAAAGGCAGAGCTTTCTGCCGGTGCGGACTGTGCAGGTGCCGCTGCTGCAGGAGCAGGCACCACAGCGGGTGTGGCGACAGACACCGGGGCAGCAGCCGTTGCTGTGCCCACAGTAAACATTCCGATATAATCCAGCATGACCATGGTTTCCAATCCATTGGCCCCACGGATACAAATAACTTTTTCATCCAGCTCCACAGGTACACCGCTGATCTGCACGCCGTTTTTGGTAGTCAGCACCACCGATTTTTTTTGTTCCAGGCAGCCACGCAGGCGATAATGCAACTGACGCTCCGCCGATTTTTCAAAGGTTCCTATGATACCGTAATCAATAAACTGAGAGGACCCGTCGGTGCGGCGCAGAATAACGCTCTGCGGTAAAAACTGATCCACAATGCCGCAGCATTCCTGACCGTTGATGTAAGTAATACAGACAGGATCACCCGGCTGGAAGGATTGCTGCAAAAATTCTTTTGTTTTTGTCATAAAGAGCCTCCGTTTTTTATTTTTAAAGTTCTTTCTCTCATTGGCCGAACTCGCATTTTTACATTCGGCTACCTTTTCATTATATGTCATCTTTCACGAAAAGTCAAGGGTAAGCCGATGCTTTTCACACAAATTTTATCCTTTTTCCGCTATATTGCGACATTCTGCCTCCTCTGTGACAGCAGGTGCTTCACAGATCAAAAGGCTCTTGCAATTCCTGTAAGAATCTTGTATAATAGTAGTATCTATGTGAAAGGATGGTGCATCATGGCACTGAACACGCAAAAATTCAGCGAATCCACAGAACTGTTCTACGAAAAAAAAGACAGCGTCTTCTGGGGAGATTACAACGGTTTTCCCATCTGCCTGCACTATAACAGTCAGCGAAGCTACTTCACCTTTGCCCTCTGCGCTGCCGTACCCGACGCAGAAGCCTTTGCACAGGCTCTGAAGGAATGGGAACGCAGTATACAGGGCATCTCTCAAAGCGTTTATGAGCGCAATATGCTGCGCTGTATCATTACCATCCCCGGTATGCAGAGCAACGAAAAAGCAAAAATCAGTCTGGATTCCATTACCACCTTTGCACGGCATAACGGATTGATCCCCTGCTGTGCCACCTGCGGCGATACCACATATTACGCCCCCCATATGGTCAATGAAAATCTGGTGATGCAGCTCTGCGATTCCTGTGCAGGACGCATTGAAAACAGTTTTGAAGAAACAAAAGCACAGGAGGATACTGCAAAGCCCAATTGGGGCGGTATTCTGCTGGGCATCCTGATCGGTGCGGCGGCTCTGTTTGGTCTGACCTATCTGCTGCATCAACTGGGCAGACTGCATTTTATCAGTGGCTATATCGGCGTGATGATCTCCCTGTTCTGCATGAAAAAGCTGGGCAAAAAGATAACCGTACCCGCCGCCTTGCTGGCTGTAGTCGCTTGTCTGGCGGTGGCATACATCACCCCATGCTTTGCCATGGCACAGGATCTTTCCAAATTTGTACGGGAGGATTTTACCCCTGATATGCAATCCAAAGGCTACACCATTACCGCACTGAATGAATACATCATGCTGGTGGATGAAGGCCTTGCCACCATGAGCGACAGTGAGATCCAAGAGAATTTTGGCGGTACCCGTGCGGAATTGCAGGAATCACGCACCGCACTGAACGAAGCACTGGTGCTGATGAAGGATTACCCCACCACCAAAGCCTGCTTCTTAAACATCTGGGAGCTGAGCAGTCTCCGTATTATGGAAACCGATGACAGCTCCGTGAAAAATGAGTTGATTAAGAGCATTCTCTGGGGTGTTTTCTCCGTAGCAGTGGGCGCATTGCTGACCATTCCCGGTGTGTTCCGCAGCAACAAAACGCGGTATAAGATCCGCCGTTTGGCATGAAGCGGCGTGTTTTGGTAGCAGGCGGCGGAGCCTCCGGACTGGCGGCTGCCCTGACCGCAGCCAAAGCGGGCGCACAGGTTATTCTTCTTGAGCGTTTGCCCCGTGTGGGGAAGAAAATCCTTGCAACCGGCAACGGCAGATGCAATCTGGGGCATACAGGCTGCGATTTTTCCAAGTATCACGGCACGGTGCCCCAATACAAAAGCATTTTGCAGCAGTTTGATACGCAGGACTTTTTTGCAGAGCTTGGTATCCTCACCCGCACTGACAGCGAAGGCAGAATGTATCCTGCCAGCGGTGCAGCGGCATCTGTACTGGATGCTTTGCGGCTGGCCTGTGCCCGTTGGGGCGTACAGGAGATCTGTGACTGTAAGCTGACAGGCTTGCAGCAGAAAAACAGTCATTGGCAAGTGATTTGTGAAGATCGCAGTTTTTTCGCAGATGCGGTGATCCTTGCGGCAGGGGGCTGTGCGGCTCCCAACTGCGGTACCGATGGCAATTTGCTGCCCTTGCTGGAATCCATGGGGCATACGGTGATCAAGCCCCTGCCCGCATTATGCCCTGTACCTGTGCAAGCCGATTGTTTACGCAGTCTGAAGGGAATGCGTGTGCAGGCAGAAGTCACTTTGCTGGCAGATGGCACTCCACGCAAAACCGAGCGGGGTGAGGTACAGTTTGCCGATACCGCGCTTTCCGGTATCTGTGTTTTCAATCTCAGCCGTTTGGCTGCTGTTTACGGCAAGCGGGCACAAATTGCCTTGAATCTGCTGCCGGATCTGGAGGATGAGGAAGCAGACCGCCTGCTGACACAGTGGATCACGCTGCACAGCGAGGACGAAGCCGAATCTCTGCTCATCGGGCTGGTGCCCAAACGGGTCGGCAGCGTTTGCATTAAGCTGGCTGCCGGCAAGTCACAGGGCAAGGTAAAAGAGCTTTTCCCCAATGCAGCCACCCGAAGAAAGCTCTTGGCACTGCTGAAGCATTGGGTGTTCCCCGTAAAAGGAATGGCTGCTTTTTCTCAGGCACAGGTCACAGCAGGCGGTATCTCCGGACGATGTGTGACCCCTCAGTTGGAATCCCGATTGGCCAAAGGATTGTTTTTCTGCGGTGAGCTGCTGGATGTTGACGGCGATTGCGGCGGATATAATCTGGATTGGGCGTGGGCTTCCGGCTGCTGTGTAGGCAAGGCTGCGGCAAAAGAATAGTGTACAGCAGCGCAGATCCGCATTTTCTGCGCTGCTTTTTGTGAGGAAATCATATGGAATTTCGTATTCATCCACAGAGCAAGTATGTGAAAAGGAAAGAAGGTGATGGCGATGTCTGATCCGGAATTGCTGGATCTGCTGCTGCATGATCCGGAAGAAGGCTGCCGTGTGCTGCTGACACAGTATACAGGCTTTGTACTGGCCATTGTGCGAAAACGCATTGGCGGCGTATGCAGTCCGCAGGAGATGGAAGAGCTGGTCAGCGATATTTTGTTTGATCTCTATTGCAGGCGGCAGCGCATCCAATTGGAAAAAGGCAGTATCAAGGGATTGCTTGCCACCATGACCATGCATCGCTGCACCGACTGGTATCGGCAATACACCTCACAGCAGGCAAAGGCTGTGCAGGTGGATGAAACCCTTCTGCCCGAGGCGGCAGATCCTGCATACGATCCCGAGGAGCAGTACCTGCACAAGGAGCAATGTGAGCTGCTGTTTGCTGCTATGAAACAGCTCAGTGAAACAGACCGTAACCTTATTATGTGGAAGTATTACTTCGGAGAAACCGCATCGGAGATCGCCGAACGGCTTTCCATGCGGGTAGGTGCCGTGGAAATGCGGATCTCCAGAGCGAAAACCAAACTGCGAAAACTGTTGGGAGGTGATATCAATGTTGTCTGAAAACAAAAAGCTGTCTGCTATGCTTCATGACTTAAATGATGACCAGCTTGCAGAGCTTCTTGGCACGATGGAACTGCCCGCTGCCTCTGCTGCCGAGGAACAGCGCATTGCGGCCCGTTTTTTTCAAAAGGCGCAGATGCAGCCCGCTAACACAACAACATCTGCCGAAACCATTCACCTGACCCACCAACTGCCCCGCTCCGCAAAGAAAAAGCATTGGTATTCTCTGGCTGCCGTTGCCTGCCTTGGGTTGATGATCACAGCCACCGCCGCCATGCTGATGCATCTGCCGCGCCTGCAAATTCAGGACAGCACCCCCCCTTCGGATTCTACCACCACTGCAAGTACTACCGCATCAACGCCTGAGGATTCTGATGTGGATTCTACTGTTTCCGCAGTCACCACCACCATCACTCAAGGCTCTGAGCATTCGGATTCCGTCAGTGCAAGTGCTACTACCCCCGACACTTCCTCGGAAGAAAGCAGCACCACTACCGATTCCACTTTCAGTACAACGGTTCCCCCTGTCACCACTAACGTTCCCTCTGCCACATCTACCACCACAACCACCTTGACCACTACAAGCTCTGCCACGCCGCCTGTTCTTTCCAGCACGACCACTGCCACCACTTACACGCCGCCCCTCAGCACCACAACACCGCCTTATACCAGTGTGGTACCGCCCCAGAGCACCACCACCTATTCCCGATTGACTTCCACCACTACCACCACAACAACCACAACAACCACTATCAGAACAACATATACCACATTGCTGACCACAACCACCGCGTCCCTGCCGATCTTCACATCCAGCACAGCGGCAAGCATCTGGCCTGAAACCACCTCAGAAACCACAACAACAATCACAACCACGGAGCTGCCATCTGCCGCTGCTGTTTATCTGCGCTCCTGTTCCATGGCAGATCTCATTCGTTGGAACCGGAATCAACAAAGTCAATAACAAAAAACGAGCCTCACGATCAAGTGAGACTCGTTTTTTATGGATGAAAGCAATCAGCCAACCAGACCGGAACGCTCAATACCCTCTGTGAAATGTCTTTGCAGGCACGCATAGAGAATGAGCATCGGTGTAATGGAAATCAGACAGCCGGATTCCAGCCAGACGATCTTTTCACGGGCGCTGACCTGTGCATTGGCGTTGTTGAAGATCGCCAGATTCAGGGTAGTATCCAGGTTCTTCAGCACCAGAGCAATGGTCTTGGTGTTGGTGAAGAAGGAGCTGCTAACGTAGAAGTCGTTCCAGTACCAGACGATGGAAAACAGAAATACCGTCAGGAAGGAAGATGCTGCGTTGGGCACCATAACACGAATAAAGGTGTTGAAGGGGCCGCAGCCATCCAGATAAGCCGCATCCTCCAGTTCCTTGGGCAGACCACGGAAGAACTGACGGAAGATGAAGATCATCAGGCCGGAACGGATACCGTTTGCCATCATGGCGGGCAGATACATAACTGCAAACTTGTCGATGAGGTTAACGGCACCGAACATAAAGTTCTTGAAGGTCATATACAGCGGAATGGAAAGGATCTGGGTAGGCACCAGAATCATCAGAATGACGATGCCGAACAGCAGATCTCTGCCCTTGAATTTGAAGCGGGCGAAGCCGTAGCCGGTAATGGCACAGGTCAGCACCTGCAGCAAAGAACAGCCCAGATTCAGAACCAGCGTATTGAACAGCGGATTCTGGCGGTTGGCAATGGAATTGGTCAGACCCATTGCGTTGATGGTCTGCTTCATGACCTTCAGGGTCAGGTTGCGGGGGATCCACATAACGGTGGGGTCGTTCATATCGCCGCTTTCACGGAAGCCGTAGCTGATCATGAACATCAAGGGGGTAAGGATAACAAAGCCCAGACCAAAGAGAATCAGGAAACGGAATACGGGCCACGCCTTTTCAAAGATCATCTTACGGCGCAGGTAGCCGATCTCCTGCTTGGTCATGCTCTTCATGCGGATCTTCATTGCCTCCTTGGGAGACATACCGCTGCCCACTTCCTTCTCCTCGTGCACAACAGGCTTGGCGGATTCGGGAATATAGCCTTCCGGCAGATTGTGGGGACGATCCGAAGAGGACTTTGCAGGTGCAGCCTCCACAGCAGGCACCTCCACAGGCGGGGTTTCGCCCTGCTCCTGCGGGGTCGGGGTGATCAAGTTTTCATTTTCCATAGCTGCACCCCCTTATTCTACTTCGTAGAAGATAAACTTGTTGATGATGACGGTAATAATGCCCACCACGATCATGACAATGGCAAAATAGCTCCACGCCATGGCCGCTGCGTAGCCGTAATCCCACTCCAACTGCTTTTCCAGAACTCTGGACATAACGCCGTTATCGGTTGCGGTAAAGGAATCAATAACAGTGTAGATGAAGTTTGCAAGGATCATGGGGCTGACATAGGGCAGAGTGATCTTCCAGAAATACTCCCATGCGGTAGCACCCTCCATGGAGGCAGCCTCCTTGGCAGAGGGGGGGATATTCTGCAGGGCAGCCAGGAAGATCAGAATCTGGATACCGGAGCTCCACACCAATCCGAAGATATCGGTGGTCACGGTATTGATGATCTCACTGAGGCTGTCGCTGATGTTCATAACACCCAGAAACTCCAGCAGCTCATCCACGATATCCGTCTGGAACAGAGTGGAGAACTGTGCGCCGCTGTCGGCACCGGTGCTGGCAATATCACCGTTGATAATGTTGTACACAGGACCGGTTGCAATGATAACAGGCAGGAAGAAAATGGCACGAGCAAAACCTCTGCCCTTAAATTCCTGGTTCAGGATCACGGCGATGAACAGAGAAAACACAAGGATCATGGGGGTGGTGAGGGCGGTATCCTTCAGCACCTCCAGCAGCTTCTGCTTATAGGAAGGATCGGTTGCAAAGGCATACTTGAAGTTGGCGATCCAACCCCAGTCGGCCAGAGGCAGCCACTCCTTGTTCATGCCGCCCACCTCAGGCTTCAGAGAACCGTTATCCATGAAGCAGTAACAAAGGGATTCTACCATAGGCTTAAGGAACCAGAGAATGGTGCCTACCAGCCACAGCGCAATAAAACCGTATCCGTAGAGGGATTTTCTGCGTTCATATGGGATCTTCATTCAAACACCACATCTCCTTCCTCTACATAATCGCGCAGGTAGCGGGTTTCGCCGTCAATGCTCACAGAGCAGTTTGCCAGATCCACCACAGTTTTTACGCCATTTGCATAGGTGGTGGAGATCACATCGTCCTCCTGCACATAGCTGACGATGTAGGAATCACTGGTCTTTGCCAGAATATCCTTGGTGAATTGATAATACTGTGCAGCATTTTCCACCCAGTACTCGTAGTAGCCGTAGTAGTAGATGTCAAAATCCGTATCCTTCAGCTCACTGGTCTCGGCATAGAGCATATCAAAGCGCAGGTTGCTGCCGGATGCCAGTGCCAGCATCACCAGACGCTCTGCGTCGGCACTGCCGTTGACTGCTCTGGTGGAATAGGGAATCACGCCATGCAGCACCATCTGATACAGGGGGATATCCTCATCCAGAATATCAAAGCCGCTGGAGTACAGAGGAATATCGGTAATCGTATCGGTATAGGGCAGCACATAGGCGTTGGGATCCTGAGAAAGCACGGTTCCCACCTCGGTACGAAGGGTAGACAGGCTGTTTTCAATGGCCTGCATGGTCTGCTCACGGGAGGTTGCGGACTTTTTGCCGTAATCGCCGTACAGCAGGGAGGACATCTCACCGATGCTTACGCTGGTAAGACCGGCCTTCTTGTAATTCTTGGCCAGCTTCTCGTACAGCTCGGTAAAGGTGGAGGGCGAAAGCAAGGACATGGTCTTCTTTTCGCCGTAGGGCACGCCATAGGCACGCTCGTAGTCCACGATTCTTGCGAAGGAACCGGAAACACGGACAGCGGTATCGGTCAGGGAGAAATAGCCTGCGCCGGAGTAATAGGCGTAGTTATTCACCGTGGGAAACCACTGCACGCTGTTGCCGTTCATGTAATCCACCAGATCGTTGAAATCAGACTTGCCGCCCAGCGTACCGGAGGGCTTTGCCTTGTAATCTACCTTGCCGCTGATGCCTGCGTTGGTCCAGTTGTTCATGGAAACAACCAGATTCTCCGCACCTGCGGTCTTTAACTGTTCCAGGATCTTCTGTGTTTCCTCGTAGCTGGTCATACTGGTTTTCATGAACACGGGGAAGCCCAGAATATTTCTCTGCTTCATGGTGCCGCCGTACACATCCACATAGCACAATGCGCTGTTAGCCTGTGCCTTGACCTGCACGCCTTCATCCTCCAGCAGATACTCACGATATCTTGCGGCGATGTCCACATAATCCAGTTCCTTGCCGCCGTCGGCGTTGACCTCATCCTCCGTGCAAAGAGGATAATATCTCGCCTGCATGGTCACCTGGGGCATATTTTCCTGATACACCGCCAGGGGGGTAAGCTGATCGTTGCCCAGATAGTATTCATCGGCACTGCGGGTCACAAACTCAAAGTAGCAGATGTTGTACTCGGTGTTGGACTGACCCGTACCGCTGACAGCCGCCTTGATATTGCAGTTGCCATCGCCGGAGGTTGCCACAGCCAGCAGAGCGTTCTCACCCTTGACGATACCGTACATGGGAAGAGAGATGCCCTCAGTCACCGCACCCTTGGTCTTGGGAACAGCAGTCACATCCTTGCCGTAGATGGGCTGGTTGTAGGTTTTTGCGCTGTACTTGCGGTTGTTGAAGTTGATCAGTGCGCCGCTGCCATCGGGAATGACAAAGTAGCCGTCCTCATCTGAGCCGGCAGCACCAAATGCGTTCAGCATGGAAAGTGCCTGTGTAAGAACAGGGCCTTCCTCGTGATCGGGACCGTATTTCTCGGTAATATCGGAGGAATCAATGGTAACCTGAAGATAATCCTCCCCCAGCTCATACCGCACGGGAATCTTGATGCCCACCTTACGGTAGTTGTAAGTGACCTCAATACCGTTGCTCAGGCTCTTGTAGCTGATGGAGGTCTTGGAGGTATCGCCGGAACGCACCGTAGTGGTGGAACGGTCATCAATTTCGGCGGCAGTCAGGATCAGTCCGGAGGACAGACCCTTTGCCAGCACGGGTGTTGCAATGGAATCCCCTGCGGCATTGATCGGCGACGACCACCAGATATAGCCGTTTTTCTTGTTCTTCAAAGCGAACACGTCTTCGGGCTTCTCGTCGTTGTCCTCATCCACTTTATCCTCGTCCCAGGCATACAGGGCAAGGTTATCGTTTTCGGCAACGATCTTCATCTTCTGCAGAACTTCTTCTTCGGTGCGGTCTACCCAGACCTCCTCATCGTCGTCGCTGTCGGTTCCCGTAGTGGAATCGGCTGCGGAATCGGCGGGGTCATCGGCCAGGGCAGGCAGTGCGCTGATACCCGTAGGCAGCAGCATCGCAGATGCCAAAAGGCAAGCGATCATTCTTTTTTGTTTCATTAACAATGTGTTCACCGCCTTTACACGCGCACTCGATACAGGATCTCTGTATAGATGGAGTAGACAAATACATAGAAGTTCTGGAACAGGCTGAGCAGCAGCACTGCCAGGAACAGGATGATCAGCATAGCGATCAGTGTCAGCACAATGGCGATGACCGTTTTGGTGAATGTATACTGATGCACCGCTTTAATGGCGGAGAACAGCAGCATGCCCGACCAGATCAGACCGATGTAATACACCGTGGTGAAGAACACCTGCTCATCCTGAATGAGGATGTGAGAGAGCACCACCTCTATAAAAGTTGCTACGATGTAGGGGATCAGCGCATAGGAGCTGTAAATGCAGATATTCTTCATGGTGCCTTCGCCGTCCAGCAAGGTGCAGACCGACCAGTTGCCGATCACCCATGCGCCAAAATACACAACGCTCATCATGATGTAGGGCACCACGCTGAACATGGCATCGGGCAGGGGGCGGAACTGGAAGCCGCACCAGCGATCGTAGGCGATCATGGAAAGGAACAGGAAGAAGATGATGATGAAGGTATAGGAGAGCTTTCCTGCTTTTTTCCAGCGCAGATCTTCAAAGCCTTCAAAGGGGTGGAAGATCGCATGTTTGACAAATTGGGGCTGTGTTAAATCCAACATGATGAAAGCACCTCCTTTTTACTCTTCTTCCGGCGTTTTGGGCACCGGAACTGCGGCTGCCGCGGCAAGCTTTGCATCACGGCGTTTTTTCAGCAGACGCTTTGCCACCTGCCATACCACAAACAAGGCAACCACCGCCACAAGGATCCATGTCAGGTTGGCCTTCAGGAACTCGGAACGGTATCGCTCAAAGGCCTTGTTGTATCTGCCGGAGGCATCTGCCTTTTTGGCGTACTCCATGGCATCCTGATACTGACCCATGTTGTAGTAGGCACTGGCAATACCCAAATACGCACGGCGATAGTTACCATCACGCTTGAGCACCTCCAGCCAGGGATCCAGTGCTTCTTCGTAGTAACCGCCGTTGTAAAGTGCAGTGGCATCGTGTACAATACCGCCGAACACGGTCTGCTCAAAGATGGTCACGGTACCCTTGGTGGCATCCAGCACCAGAACTGACTCACAGTTTTCGCCCATGGTTTCCACGGCAACAACACCGCCGGAGGAGAATGCACCTACCTGCTCACCGATGGTACCCATGATGAACAGCAGGGAGGCTTCCTCATCGTACTGGAACACACGGCCGGTGGTGGCATCCAGACAGTTGATGGAGCCGTCATCGCCGATATCAATATCCACGATCTTGGTTTTGTAGGTGGTACCGCTGTACCATGTGGAGAACAGATCGCCCCACATAAAGTTAGACATATGGCTGAACAGGTTATGACCCTCCGGGTTTACCTTCTTCACGATGTCGGTATCGGTACTGCCCGAAGAGGTAGAGGTATAGATAAAGCCCTTGGTAATGTCGATATCGAAGTTATCAAAGGCTGTGGGGGTGCTTCTGGCGCGGTATTTTTTCTCCTCCTCGGAGGCAATGGCGTTCCAGAAATGGTTTGCGATTACTTCGGCGGTAGCCGCAACGGCATTGGCACCGTAATAACCGATAAACTCGCCATTACGATCGAACATTGCCGCACCCTTGGTGGTGTTGTTCAGCACGATGTACACATTGCCCGCATTATCGCAGAGGATCTTCTGGGGCAGGAAGGTCAATGCCTGATCGTACACGGTGGAGGTGGGCTTTACGATTTCCATCTGCACCTTCAGGTCGGCATCCACCACCAGCGCACGGGAATTCTCATTGTCTGCAATGTAGATCAGACCCGTATCCGGAGAAACATAGATGCCCTTAGGGTTCTTCAGCGTAGTTTTGGAGCCGTCGGGCATGGTAAAGGTATCCAGAATCTCCAGCACCTCGGTAAACTCGGGGTTGATCTTCAGGATACGGTTATTGCCCGAATCCACGATATAGAAGTTGTTGTCAATATCCTTGAACAGATCCGAGGGCGCCTTCAGGGCAGTGGTGCCCAGATCCAGACCGGAAACGGAACGCTCTGCCAGATAACCTGCCTGAGAAGGCACGGCTTCACCCAGATAGTTGTAGTTGTAAACATCATATGGCTCATCGGCAGAAACAGTTGTAACCAGTGCCGAAGCCGCCATCACAGCGGCGATACCGGCAGAAGCGATCTGCCGCAACAGGTGTTTCTTCACAAGTATCTCATCCTTTCTGTATGTATTTGCCGGAGATCAATCTTTAATGCCGGAATGCGCCATAGTCTCCATAACCTGACTCTGGGCAAGGATAAAGAAGAGTACCGGCGGCACAAAGAGGATGACCGCAGCAGCCATGGTAACGCCCTGACGGGAGATACCGGCGGAGGCTGCCTGCTGGATCACGGTTGGCAGGGTCTTCAGTGCTTCATCGTACACAAGGCTGCCACCCGTAATGTTCCATGCACCCTGGAAGGCGAAGATCGCCATGGTCATCAGTGCGGGCTTCTGGTTGGGGATGACGATGCGCCAGCAGATGGTAAACAGGTTTGCACCATCCACCTTTGCAGCTTCGATCATGGCATCGGGAATGGAAGTCATGCTCTGACGCATGAGGTACAGGCCCATGGAAGATGCCACTGCGGGCAGGATCAGTGCGGAATACTCGTTGATCATGTTCAGCTCAGCCATGACCATGTACTGCATCAGGTAAATAACATTGCTGTTATACAGCAGTGCCAGCACGATGATGTTGTTGATGAGCTTATTGCCGGGGAACTTTACCTTGGAAAGACAGAACGCCGCCATAGAGGCGAATACGCACTGAAGCACGGTAACTGCCACGGTAACAAACACACTGTTGAATACATAACGGGAGAAGGGCACCCACATGGCACCCAGCACACGGTAGGTATCCTTGAAATTATCCAGTGTGGGGTTAAGGGTATACCACTTGGGCGGGAAGATGAACATTTCGTTCACGGGCTTGATGCTGTTAACAACCATCAGCCAGATGGGCAGCACCATAAAGGTGCCCAGCAGCAGCAGGAAAATAAAGATGGCAATGGAGCCGCCGATCTTACGTCCTGCTCTGCGGTTAGACGCTTTGAGCTTCTTTGGATCTTTCATCGTCGGCCTCCTTTAATCCATGTATTTGCCCAGCAGACCACTGATGAACTTGTTCGCCACATACATGACGACGAACAGCACCATACAGATCGCAGAGGCATAGCCCATCTCATAACGGATCCAGCCGTAGTCAAAGGCGTGGGTCATAATGGTATGGGCGGCGTAATCGGTGCTGGGGAAGCCTACCAGGTTTCTCGCAACGATATCTGCGGTAAAGGCGGAAACGATCTGCATCACGGCTGCGAACATCAGAGAAGGACCCATGCCGGGGATGGTGATGTAGATCAGCTCCTGCCAACGGTTCTTAATGCCTTCAATGGCACCGGCCTCATACTGGCTGCGGTCGATGTTCTGGAAGCCTGCACGCATTGCAAGGAAGCCTGCGCCCATGCTGACCCAGAGCTGCACGATGATGACCACTGTCAGGATGTACTGGGAGTCGGTCAGCCACTGGATGGCAGAAGTGGTGATGCCCAGGTTCATCAGGGCGGAGTTTGCAATACCGTAGCTGTCACCGCTGAAGATAAGCTGCCAGACAGCGTACACGCCGGATGCCATGGAAGGTGCGTAGAAGATCAAAGTGAAGATGACCTTCAGGGTCGCATTCAGCTCATTGATGAGCCATGCCAGCAGGAAGCTGAGAAAATAGCTCAGGGGGCCGGTGAAAATTGCAAACACCAATGTCACACGGATGGCTTTGACGAAAATGCTGTCATTGAGGAACAGGTTATAGAAGTTGCTCAGTCCCACATAGGTGGGGGGGTACTTGACCATGTCGAAATCGGTAAGACCGATGGGCAGCGACATGATAACCGGGATGATCGTGAAGATCAGGAACATAAGCATAAAGGGCAGCATCATCAGATATGCTTCCTTGCTCTGCTTCATCTGCAGCCACATCAGCCGCCGCTGTTCCGCTTTGGATCTCACGCCGATTTGTTCCTTATCCAAACGGGAACCCTCCTTTTTTGCGTTTTACGCATTCAGATTTTAGAATTGTCAGTTGTCCAGTCCGAGATTCTCACGCTTACGGAGGATCTCATCGTTCATATCGCCGTTATAATACATCAGCGTATCACGCGGGTTTTCATTGGAGTTGACGGTTTCGCGGAATGCGTTCATGATGTTACGGGTCACTGCGTAGGAAGAAGGCAGGATCGGGATCTCATCCAGAGCCTCCCACTGTGCCATCAGCACATCCAGCTCTGCGCCGGACCAGTTGAGCT
This sequence comes from Ruminococcus sp., assembly GCA_015066805.1. Lineage (GTDB taxonomy): Bacteria > Bacillota > Clostridia > Oscillospirales > Ruminococcaceae > Firm-04. The sequence continues at coordinate 34,145 of SVNP01000020.1, forward strand.
GTGCCAGAGCATCCACATTGGCAGCCTCATAACGTCCCATCTGACCCAGCAGGCCTTCCAGGTTCATGCCGTACTCGGTCTGCACATCGCCGGAGCAGAACCACTTGACAAACGTCCATGCGGCTTCCTTATCCTTCACCTTATTGAAGATGACTGCGCCTGCGCCGCCGGAGTTGGAGGCGTGATTGAGGGTGCCGTCTGCCTGGAGCGTACCGGGCATTACGGTGAAGTCCCACAGACCCTTGATCTCGGGGGCGGCAACGGAAAGCTGATTGTAGAAGCTGTAATTGGCTACCACCATAGGGTACTGTCCGGTACGGAAGTAGCTGTATGCATCGTAGGTCTGGGTGAACTTATACTCACTGTAAAAGTCCGTCCATTTCTCGAAGCACTGGATGGCGGTAACGGAATCAAACTGGGTACGGGTCTGCTCCTCATTATAATAGTTCAGACCGGACTGCATCAGCAGGGTTGCAAAGGTATGACCGGATTCGGTTGCGGCTGCCACGTTGGTTGCCGGCAGGATCAGACCCACGCCAAGGTGGTTTCTCTGCAGACCGGGCAGCATATCAATGAGGTTATCCCAGGTGCGGGGCAGTTGTGTAAAGCCCAGCTCCGTAAGGATATCGGTACGGTAGAACAGCATCGTCCAGCTCTGGGTGAGAGGCATGCCGTACACGCCGCCGTTGTACTCATACATAATAGTAGAATCGGGGTGATAGGGCTTGGTGACTTCCTCGAAGTCGGGGAACTGCTTCATATCCACCAACAGATCACGGCAGGCAAGGTTCACAGGGAACTCGCCGCCCAAAAACAGTGCCACATCAGGGCCTTTGCCTGCCAGAGTAGCTTCCACAACGCCGCCTACCACAAGGTTGACGGAAATAGGAATATCGGGATGAAGCTGTGCAAACTCGTTTTCCACCAGCTCTTTTACCACCAGAGCCTGATCACGGCCCAGATTGACCCATACGGTGATGACATCCTCCGCATCCGCATCAATATCGGAAAGGGTGGTGTAATCTTCGGTAAAGGAACCGATAAAGGCTTTGAACTGGAAAGCAAACTGCTTGAAGAAGTTAGACTTCAGAGAAGAAAAGTCACGGTCAGCGGAAGCGATCTCGATGTAGTCGATCTCCAGGGGCTGATCGCGGTAATCGCAGATAAACGTAGAAATGGTGGAAATATTATCCTTGATCTGGGAAACGTAATTGGGGATACGGCTGGGCTTTGCAATGCACTTATCCAGAATAACGTACATTCTCTGCAGTGCGGCAGCCTCGGAACCCAGGGTGCCGGAAAGCGCCTCAATGCCCGCCTGTGCATCCTTCAGCTCCTGAGAAAGCCGCTTGAAGTCATCCATCAGGGTGGGGATGCTTTCTTCCACATAGTAGTCGTTGTACTTATCGGGGTTAGGGCCGGTCAGCATCAGGATCTGCTTGTAGCAGACGTTCAGATCTGCCACAACGCCCTCCAGCCGGCGCATGGATTCGCCGATCTCACCGGGCATGGCCTCCAGCGTCAGGGTATGCGCCTCCCCTGCGGTAAGGTACACATACACATAATCGTCATCATCGGTGGTAATGGGTGTCAGCTGCCAGTCGGTGCTGTAATAGAACTTCACCTGACCCATTTCGCTGTTGAGCAGCTCGCCATCCACCAGCACACGACGGTTGGAATAGAATCCACGCATGACATCCTGACAGGCCTTAATGCCGATCTTATACCAGCCGTCACCCTGCAGCGCATCTGCGGGAATCTCCCAGGTAATGGCCTGACCTGCCTGATCCCAGTTGGCACCGCCGATAGTGTTGTACACCATCTTTACGGGGTCGGAAGGAGAAATGGTGTAGCTATTGTTATCGTAGGCTGGATACAGAGTGGAGGAGGATTTATACACTGCGCTTTCGCCCTCAATACGGTAGAGGGTGGAAGGTGTTTTGTCCAGCTCTGCCTGAGTGGGCGCCTGATACTCCGCTGTGCCTTCCGGCTGACAGAACCGCAGCATCTCAATGGCTACATTGGCCTTGGTGCCCTTCAGGGTGATGGTATGCTCGCCTGCCTCCAGATAAAAGCGCAGGGGATCATTGAACAGGCCGTCCTCATCATAGATGAACGCTGTCTGCCATGTGGGCTTTTCGATCTGTGCGGGGCGCACCTGATTGCCTCTGGAATCGGTCACGATGTCGTTTTTGTTGACGAACACCTTGTTCAGACAGATGCGGGAAGCAGACTCAAAGGGAGATTTCCCGTCGATCTCCATGGCAAGCTCCACCTCATTGGAGGCGGAAGTCATGGCATAGTAGCTCATCTGCAGGGAATACAGACCTGTCTGCGGTACGCTGATCTTATATGTAACGCTGCCTTCAGGGCTCTCCCACAGAAGAACACCGTCTTTTTTGTCATTTCCTTCGCCGCAGCTTCCCTTAGAGAAGCTGCCGCCCTCGGCAGAATCATATTCTGCGCCGTTCACCTTAATTTCCACATCAGGGTACGGCTGACCGAGGTGATCGTCGTAGTAGTCGCTGTAGCTGATCTCCTGCTCGTAGAAGAGTTCGTACAGCGCATCCTCATCGGCAGCGGATCCTGCCTCAGAGGTTTGTGCGGCATTGCACACCACCGGCAAAGCGGCATTTACCGCCAGCACAGAGGTCAGTACCGCCGACATCCAACGAGCTGTTGCCTTTTTTCTCACTGAATCTCCACCTTTCCCGCAGCATAGCAAAGGCCTTTTGCCGCAGATTTTAACGCCGCTTCTTCAACAAAAACGGCTGTGCGGACGACATTCGCCCACACTTTTCTACATTAGAGTATTATAACAAATCTTGCCGTATTTGTCAAGATGCAAGAAAGTCTTTTCCGAATTTTCAAATAATTTCATCAGACTAACCAAGGAAAATTGCATTTTCTTGCATTTCGGAGAGCATTTTATGCAATATTCACCGAATTTAAGTTAGCGAAGGAAAACTCCCCCTGTTTTTCGTCCGTTTTGCCGCCTCCGTATCATTTCCATGGATTTTTTTGAAAAAACACTTGCATTTTTTCAGATTTATGGTACAATAGAGGTAACGGATACGGAACGCCGCATCCGGAATATCAAAACGGAGGTACAAACCAATGGCATACATCATCAATGACGAGTGCATCCAGTGCGGCGCATGCGCAGGTGCTTGCCCTGTTGAGGCTATCAGCGAAGGCGATGGCAAGTATGTGATCGACGCAGACGCTTGCATCGAGTGCGGTGCTTGTGCAGAGGCTTGCCCTGTGGCAGCTCCCCAGCAGGCATAATTCGTGACTGACGAGATGCGGCGGCAAGCTCCGGCTGCCGCCGTTTCCGTTTGCCGCACCAGGATCAAAACGCAAATCAGGAGGATATTTCCCATGCAATACAGATTCCGCAAGCCCCTTGCCGCAGTGCTGTGTGCTCTGACGCTCTGCACCTGCCCTTTTCTTGTAGGCTGCAACGATAACAAGGGCAACGGTGCTTCCGAGCCCGCCGAAACCGCATACTCCCCCACCGTGCCGGACAACCCCGTAAGCCCCGATGAAAAGGGCGAGGTACTGGAAGCCAAAGTAGGCGATACCGTCAATTACAAGGATAAAGTTTCCGCCACGCTGGATAAGGTCGTGGAGCTGGATAATTCATCTTCCTCCAGCGGCAGGGTTCTGCTTGCCGAAATGACCATTACCAACAACAGCGACGCCAACATCGACTGCACCATCCTTACCCACTTTACCGCCATTCAGAACGGCCAGAAGAATGTAGGTATTGTGCGTGATCTGTCGGCATCCATCTTTGCAAGACGGTATTATGTGACCGTCGGCAGCGATCTCATGCCCTTCAACACACCCATTGCTCCCGGCGAGACCGTAAAGGGTTATGTGTATATGCGTGTGCCTGTTCCCATGGATGAGCTGGTGCTGAGCTACATCCCCTACAAGTATTACAGCAACGATACCGTAAACTACACCATCACCGAGGAAGATCTGGAGCATTTTACCCAGCCCTACGCACCACCTTCCAACAACGAAAACAACTAAAAAAGCAAACGCCTTCGATGTCAGCCATCGAAGGCGTTTTTCTTCAGCTTTCGGCTTCCAGCCATGCAATGGGGTCAATATACACGCCATTGCTCTGCATCTCAAAGTGCAGGTGAGATTCCAGTGCGGCTTCAGATTCATTGGTATCTCCTGCCGCGCCGATCTCGGTGCCTCGCTCCACGATCTGTCCCGCACTGACGGTCAGACCTTCATTCAGACCGCAATAACGAGAGGTAAAACCGTCATGGTGCAGAATGGTCACACATACGCCCCAAAGAGGATCCCGCTCCACGGCAGTCACGGTACCATCGGCAACCGCAACCACGGCATCGCCCGGGGCAGCGGCAAAATCCACGCCGTTATGGGTCTGCCAGATGCCTGTGGTTGCAGATTTTACCAGCTCCCCATGAGAAAACGGCTGCACGATCTCGCCTTCCACGGGGAAAACAGGCTTTTCGGCGGCTGCGGTGGTGGTGGCAGGCACGGTAGTAGTCGCTGTTGTTGTGGTGCGGGGCGGCAGCACTGCCAATACATCCTCGGTAGAGGGCAAAGTGCGGCGGGTGGTGCTTGCTGCCGTGGTGGCCGTTGTTGTGGTGGTGACCGCCGAGGATGGCACCGTGCCCTCTGCGGCGGAGGAATAACCCGGCTCGGGGGCGGTCTGGGGCTTGCCCGTTTTGGAATACGCATACCAGCAGGCCGCACCTACCATGGCAATGCAGAGCGAGAGAGCTACATAAAAGCCTTTGCCGGTCATTCCGGCGGAATGTTTGTTGTTCATAAGCCAACGCCTTTCTGATGAAAAAATGGAAATCGGGTCTTTGCACATATTGTTGACCGCACAGCACAGATTATACATCGCAAAGCAAGCAAAAAAATACTATTATATATGACATCGGAGCGTTCCGCCGTTTCAACGGAATATGGTGGAAATACTTGACAAAACCATGATGATTATGCTACAATGATACAAAGAAACGCAGAGATGATCTTCTGCGAAGAAAGGCGGTCGATCTTATGTCCGATTTGTTTTTCTGCCCCGAACGCTGGGAGCCGGATCCCATGATCTCCACCAACGTGGCACAGCGTCTTTCCGTCAAAGGCTTCCACGGTGAACCCACCGATGCCTGGCAGCTTGCCGATTGGTGGTACAACTGGACAACCATCCAATCCAAGATTCCCATTGAAGCCGGCTGGCTGGAGTCCGGACAGGAATACCGCTTCTGCTTCTGGCTCAACGGCGGCGAAAACGACCGCTACGACGAGGTCTGCTATCTGGAGATCTTCGGCGATAACTGGGAAGAGCGTCTGACCTTTAAGCTCAACCGTGATTTTACCGCACCCCTGCTGGAAAAGAACGGCTGGCTGCTGTATGCCATCCCCTTTGTAGCTCCCGAAGCCACCGAGGCTCTTACGCTGCGCTTTGTAGCCTGCGGTGCCGTGTGCACCATTGCGGGGATCCCCGATATGAACATTGCAGCCTGTGAGGCTCTGGAGCCCGATGCCCGCAGCTTTGAACGACCCCAGCGGCATAACATCGTGTTCCCCGGCGGTTGGGAACAGCCCGACCCCGACGCTCTGGTGCTGAAAACCGGAAAGAAAACCGTACACATCACCAAATCCACGCTGAAGAAGGCCGCCATTGCCGCAGGTGCCGTTGCAGGCACCGTTTTGCTGGGCTGCCTGCTGCGCCGGAAGAAATAACCGCTGATCCAACAGAAAACACATCGCGTCGGCGCACCGTCGGCGCGTTGCTTTGTCAAATCAAGGAGGAATTTTACCCATGAAACTCGGTATGGTCGGTCTGCCCAATGTGGGCAAAAGCACGCTGTTCAACGCACTTACCAATGCAGGTGCGGAATCCGCAAACTACCCCTTCTGCACCATTGATAAGAACGTAGGCATCGTTTCCGTACCCGATTCCCGTCTGGAAGCACTGGCAAAATGCTATCAGCCCAAGAAATTCACCCCCGCAACCCTGATGTTCGTGGATATCGCAGGTCTGGTCAAGGGTGCCTCCAAGGGCGAAGGCCTGGGCAACCGTTTTCTGGCAGATATCCGTGAGATGGATGCCATCATCCATGTGGTGCGCTGCTTTGAAGACGACAACATCGTCCATGTGGATGGCTCCATTGACTCTGCAAGAGACGTGGAGGTCATCAATCTGGAGCTGATCTTTTCCGATATCGAGCTGCTGGAGCGCCGCATCGACCGCACCAAAAAGCTGGCCAAGGGCGATAAGAAATATCTTGCGGATGTAACCCTGATGGAGCGCCTGCTGGCACATCTCACCGAGGGCAGCCCTGTCCGCAGCTTTGACTGCACCGATGAAGAACGTGCCGTTCTGGCGGAAACCCCGTTTCTCACCGCAAAGCCCGTGATCTATGCCGCCAACCTCTCCGAGGCGGATTTCTCTTCCGACTACGAGAACAATGTCCACTATCGTGCCATCAAGGAGATCGCAGAAGCCGAGCAGGCCGCCGTTTTCCCCATCTGTGCCCAGATCGAAGCAGAGATCTCCGGCATGAGCGAGGAGGATCAGGCTATGTTCCTGGAAGAACTGGGGCTGCAGGAATCCGGTCTCAGCCGTATTATTCAGGCAAGCTACTCTCTGTTGGGTCTGATCTCCTTCCTGACTGCCGGCAGCGATGAGTGTCGTGCATGGACTATCACAAGAGGTACCAAAGCACCCCAGGCAGCCGGCAAGATCCACACTGACTTTGAAAAGGGCTTCATCCGTGCAGAGGTCATCGCATTCGATGACTTTATGGCAAACGGTACCATGGCAGCCGCCAAGGAAAAGGGCCTGGTACGCATGGAAGGCAAAACCTATGAGGTCGCCAACGGCGATATTATCACCTTCCACTTTACCTCCTGAGAAAGACGCAAAGCCAACAAGGCAGCCCGAAGGTTTGCGGCGGATTCTTGTAAAAATCGCCAAAAGCCGCCGCATATCATAAAAAAACAGGAAAGCAGGCTTGACAAAGCCTGCTTTTTGTGGTATGATTGTACTACCTCTTTGCGGAGGTGTCTTTTTTGTGCCTGTCAACGGGCGCAAAGGCGCGTATCCTGCGTTGTGCTTGCGCAGAGTGCGGCCACCCCCGCAGCAATCATAGAGGGAGGCAAACTTGTTCCGCATTTCGCCGTGCAAATAGCGGAGGAAGCGGAAAATCTGATACAGGAGGTGCCGACAATGCGTGTGAAAATCACCCTGGCTTGCACTGAATGCAAGCGCCGGAACTATGTTTCCAAGAAGAACAAGAAGAACGATCCCGACAGAATCGAAATGAAGAAGCATTGCAGATTCTGCAACAAGCACACCATCCATAAGGAAACCAAGTAAGAACGCAGCTGAAGCCCTTGCCGGCCGATATCCGTTCCTGAACATACAGGATAACGGCTTATGATGCCGGTTCTGCTTCTCGAACGCGCACCATGCGGCGGTTTCTGCACAGCAGAAAAAAGCACCCCGCACAGCGCAGAAAGGAACAAAAGCTATGGCAAAGGACAAAGAGCTGAACGCCGCAAAAGACGAAAAGGGCAAGAAGGAAAAGAAATCCAAAAAGTCCGGCGGCATCGTCAAATGGTTCAAAGACCTGAAGATCGAGATGAGCAAGGTCGTATGGCCTTCCAAGAAAGCCGTTGTAAACAACAGCGTGGTGGTATTCGCAGCAATGTTTTTCTGCGCACTGCTCACCTTCCTGCTGGACCGCGGTTTCCTGTGGCTCCTTGAATTCGCGATCAGCGGTTAAGCGGCAAACAGTTTGGCCCGAAACAACATCAAACGCGCTTTTGCGCAGAAAGCGGTGGAAACGCAATGACGAATGAAACCGAAAACAAATCGGCACAGTGGTATGTGCTGCATACCTACTCCGGTTATGAAAACAAGGTTGCGCAAAGCATCATGAAGCTGGTGGAATATCACAAGCTCCACGACCTGATCGTGGAGGTACAGATCCCCACCGAGCAGGTCCGTGAGATCACCGATGGCAAGGAGAAGGAAGTCACCCGCAAGATCTTCCCCGGCTATGTCATCGTCAAGATGATCTATACCGATGAGACAGCCTATCTGCTCCGCACCATCCGCGGCATGACAGGTTTTGTCGGCGCAGACCCCAACAACCCCGTCCCCCTCTCCGAAAAGGAAGTCGCCGCACTGGGCGTCGATCTGGGTACGGTGGTCAAAGTCAACCTCAGCGTCGGAGATACCGTCCGCATCGCGGGTACTGCGATGGATGGCTTCACCGGCACCGTGCAGAGCGTGGATGCCGAAAACGGCACCTGCAATGTACTGGTTTCTATGTTCGGTCAGGAGACCCCTACCGAGCTTTCCCTCAGTCAGGTCGTAAGACTGGACTGAATCACCGAAAGACGGCCGCATGCAACCATGCGCTCCGTCGTGGGAGAGATGGCACGGCAAGGGCCGTGTGCATCCCGCCATATACCACATTATTTGGAGGTTAATCACCATGGCACAGAAAGTTGTCGGCTTTGTAAAGCTTCAGATTCCCGCCGGTAAGGCAACCCCCGCACCTCCTGTCGGCCCTGCACTGGGTCAGCACGGTGTGAACATCATGGGCTTCTGCAAGGAGTTCAATGAGCGCACCAAGGGCGATGCAGGTCTCATCATCCCCGTTGTTATTACCGTTTACGCAGACCGTTCCTTCACCTTCATCACCAAGACCCCGCCCGCTCCCGTTCTCATCAAGAAGGCTTGCGGCATCGACAAGGCCTCCGGTGTGCCCAATAAGACCAAGGTGGCAACCATCACCAAGGAGCAGGTCCAGAAGATCGCCGAGCAGAAGATGGCTGATCTCAACGCAGCTTCCCTGGAAGCAGCAATGAGCATGATCGCCGGTACTGCACGCTCCATGGGCGTTACCGTTGCCGACTGATCCATTTCCCCAAGCCTGCCCCTGCGTCTGCCAGTGGGAGGAGTTATTCCGCTATCCGGCTGCAAAAGCAGACCGGTACACCACGATTGATGATAAGGAGTGTTCAATTACATGAAACACGGAAAGAAATATGTAGATAGCCGCAAGGCACTGGAAGCTGCAAAGCTGTACGAGCCTGCAGAGGCTCTGGGCACCGTTTGCCAGCTTGCAAAGGCAAAGTTCGATGAGACCGTTGAGGCTCACATCCGTCTGGGCGTTGACAGCCGTCACGCCGATCAGCAGGTCCGTGGCGCAGTTGTTCTGCCCAACGGTACCGGTAAGTCCGTCCGCGTTCTGGTCTTCTGTAAGGAGGACAAGTACGAGGCTGCTCAGGCTGCAGGTGCTGAGTATGTAGGCGGCATGGACTACGTTGAGAAGATCCAGAAGGAAGGCTGGATGGACTTCGACGTGGTTATCGCTTCCCCCGACATGATGGGCGTTGTTGGTCGTCTGGGTAAGGTGCTGG